>JBBSQW010000036.1:0-36955 GCA_038243635.1 Sphingobacteriales bacterium | reverse complement strand
CGTTAAAGTAATTATTGAAGAGAAACCAAGTGTGAGAATTATTTTCAAATACGAGCTTTATAACCAGAACCAAGTACTCATCAATTTGGGCGAAACCACCTTGGTTTTTGTAGATATTACCAAAAACAAGCCTTGCATGGCGCCTAAAAATTTTCTGGATAAGATTGAAATTTATTTTTCATAGATTAGATTAAATGCAGTGGCTAAATAAGTTTCTTTTACGCTTTAATTTTTACCGCTCTTTTATAGTGTGGACAAAGCACATTATTTTGCCTGGCTTTAGTCCGCTCCCACTTTATACCGTTGCTGTTTTCTTTTTTCAAGAGATACAAAAAGATTCTTTGTTAAACAAAGCTTCATCACTTGCTTACAACTTCATGATGGCGCTTTTTCCGTCCATCATTTTCCTTTTTACGCTAATCCCTTACATTCCCATTAGCAATTTTCAAAACCAACTGATGGCGATTATTGCTTTACTTTTGCCAGAGAATGCTTATTTGGCGTTTGAATCTACTTTGGAGGATATCGTTAAAAACCAAAATGGCAAATTACTATCATTGGGTTTTATACTGGCATTAGTTTTTGCAACCAATGGTATCAACACACTGATGCAAGCATTTAACAAATCATCTTTAATTGTAGAAACTCGTACTTTTATTAAACAGCGGTACGTAGCACTCAACCTAACCTTATTAACGGCTTTCTCATTAATTATTGGTGTTTCTGTAATGGTTATTGGCGAGTTTGTAATTACGTTTGTGCGTAACGAGCTTCACTTTGCTGATGGCGCTTTTTGGATCTACTTGATCATGATTAGCCGGTGGGCAATTATCATCGTGGTTTACTTTGTAACCACTTCTTTGTTGTATAGATACGGTCCTGCAAATTCTAAAAAATGGAAGTTCTTTAGTGCAGGTTCTTTATTAGCTACAGTTCTGGCTGTACTTACCTCTTTTGGTTTTACTTTTTACATCAATAACTTCGGAACGTACAACAAACTTTACGGTTCTATCGGTACGTTATTGGTAGTGATGATTTGGCTTTACCTTAACTCGTTAATTTTATTAATTGGCTTTGAGTTAAACGCGAGTTTAGATTTGTCCAAAAGGAGTATTAAGTTGGTAGTTCCTCCCAAGTTGAATTCTTTTAAATCATAATTTAGCTTACTCCTAATTTTCTTAAGTTTGTGTAATTAACTCACCGTAGATGTGTTGGTGCGGTGATAAAACCGGACATATAAAAAACAACATTAAACCTTAAAGTTTTACGAAATTTCGCCAGATTGATGATATAAAAACAAGTCATGACTTACGTTATTGTAAGCGTTAATTGTTAACCCCATGAATATCTCTCCGCCAAGTTAATACATCAGTCGTCTCGCAATACTTGAGACACCTCACAAATGCGTTTCACATCTTATATGCAGACCTTTGCTCGTGAGATTTCTCCTATCGTCGAGATGGCGTGGAGTGGAGTAATGTCGGTCGACTGAATGGCAATCCACTAAGATATACCAGTCACAAAGCGCTATGGTTTTTCCGTCTCCGAAAAAAAGATAGAGTAAATCCGCGTCTAAGCTCCAGACCCAACTTTAATCCAAAATAAGAGTTAAAGTCAGGTGATTAATATATGGCTATCAATTCTTATTAAAAAAATCCAGAAAGACTTTTAAGAAAGTTCCTTCAGTCGGTATAATCCACAAAAAAAACCGCTAGAATTAAATCTAGCGGTTCTTCAATACTACTACTTCTAGTGATAAAATAACCTTTACATTTGATCCAAAGTCTTTTTAACTTCACCTGCTTTGTCCAACTTACCCAACTTAATATAAACCTCTCTTAACGTAGTTAAAGTGTTTACATCTTTAGGATTAAGTTCTCTAGCTTTCTCTAATAAAGGCATCGCATTTGACAATTCTGTTTCAAATTTCTTCTTTAAATCATTATATTTCGAATCAGATGCTTTATTCTGAGGCAATTTATTCGCAGCCGTAATGTAGTCATTACCAGTATTAATATAAATTACCGCTAGGTTATAAATAGCGTCTGTGTAAGTTGGGTCAATTTCCAATGCTTTTTTGTATGCTCCAACTGCTTTATCATTCTGTTTATTTGCAGAATAAGCGATACCTGAAACAAAATGTAAAGTCTTGTTTTTTGGATCCTTTGCTATCGCATTCTCAATTTTCGAAATCTGTTTTGAAGTTTCTCCTCTATTTAAATAGATATTAAGCTCATCAAAAATCAGGTTCATGTTTTCTGGATGCGCTAATCTACCTTCTTCAATTACCTTAAGTGCACCAGCAGTATCAGCTTTTGCCATGTAAACACGCTCCAATTCTTGATACAATCCTGGGTTTTTCGGATTTAACTTAATTGTTTGGGTGTAATATTTAATTGCCTCATCGTACATTTGTGAGCTGTTTGCAGCTATTGCGGCATACATGTTAAACAACGAATCCTCTGGCATTACATCAGCAATAAACTTAAAAGACTTGTAAGCTTCTTTGTAATCTTTTTTGTTAAAAGCCGCAACACCTTTGTTCTGCATCATTATGGAAAGGTTTTTCTCAGCACTTTCAGTAATTTTAGCATACTCCTTTTTTGCGTCCGTTGTTTTTGCTTTTGTAATTGCCTCTTGTGCAGTGTCAAAAGCAGCACTTGCGTTCGCTTTATTTAACGTATCCGTAACTGATATTGAAGAGTAAATTAAAGCTCTGTAAGCCCATAATTCTGGATCGTCTTGCGTCTTTTTGTTGGCAATTGCCTTGTCTGTTGATTCTTTTGCAAGATTCAAAGTTTCCAACTGTTTTTTCATCGAAGTTTTTGTCTGCATGCCAACTTCATATAAGGCATAATTATTTTTCGCTGCGTTTATTTCGCTTTTTTGGGCATTCGCTGCAAAAAAGAATGAAACAAGCAGCATACTTAAAATGGTCTTTTTCATCTCTGAACTTTTTTCTGTTTATTAATCATTTATTCTTCGTTTTTATCTTCCTCTGTATCTTCTACTTCGTCATCTCCGGCAACATCATCAGCTTCGTCTTCCTCTTCTGTTTCTTCCTCCTCTGCTCCATCAGCTACAGCTACATCAGTTTCGTCAATTACTACCACTTCTGTTTCCTCTTCTTCATCATGCTGAACTTTAGCTACAGATGCTATAGAATCTTCACCTTTTAGTGTGATTAATCTAACGCCTTGTGTCGCTCTACCCATCACACGTAAGTTGCTCATGGCAATTCTAATTACAATTCCAGAACGATTGATGATCATTAAATCATCAGCATTAGTAACGTCTTTTATAGAAACTAATTGTCCGGTTTTTTCAGTTACGTTGATGGTTTTAACACCTTTTCCACCTCTATTAGTTACACGGTAATCTTCAATATCAGTACGCTTACCGTAACCTTTTTCAGATACCACTAAAATAGTACTTTCAGAATTTTCGATACTTACCATACCCACAACCTCATCCTTGTCATGCGCTAACCTAATTCCACGTACACCTGTTGCGGTACGCCCCATTGGTCTAACGGTAGCTTCGTTAAATCTAATCGCTCTACCAGAACGTAAAGCCATCACAATTTCAGATGATCCCGAAGTTAAGTTTGCTTCTAATAATTCGTCACCTTCGTTAATGTTGATGGCGTTAATTCCATTTGAACGTGGGCGACTATAAGCCTGTAAACTAGTTTTCTTGATGGTACCTTTTTTGGTACACATGATGATAAAATTATTTTCTAAGTAATCCTGATCTTTCAGGTTTACCACTTTAATGTACGCTCTTATGCGCTCATCTTTATCAACGTTAATGATATTTTGGATTGCTCTTCCTTTACTGGTACGTGAGCCTTCCGGAATTTCAAACACCCTTAACCAATGACATTTTCCTTTATCCGTAAAAAATAATAGGTAATTATGATTTGATGCTACAAAAATATATTCGATAAAGTCGTTATCTCTGGAGTTGGAACCTAGACTTCCTTTTCCTCCACGACCTTGTGTGCGGTATTCTGTTAAAGGCGTTCTTTTGATATAACCTTCTCTTGAAATGGTAATAACAACTTCTTCATCTTCAATAAAATCTTCGGTCATCATTTCTGCTGCCGAGTGTACAATTCGAGTTCTGCGCTCATCACCGTACTTTTCTTTCATTTCTGCCAATTCGTCTTTGATGATTTGCATACGCAAACCTTCATCAGCTAAAATCGACTGTAAGTAATCAATGGTTTTCATCAACTCATTGTACTCGTCTTTAATCTTGTCTCTTTCCAGACCAGTTAAACGACGAAGCGTCATATCTAAAATTGCTCTCGCCTGTAAATCAGACAAAGCAAATTGAGCCATTAATCCTTCACGAGCCTCATCTGGCGTTTGTGAAGCTCTAATCAATTTAATTACTTCATCTAAATGATCTAAAGCAATTAAATAACCTTCTAAAATATGTGCTCTTTTTTGAGCCTCAGCTAATTCAAATTTGGTTCTTCTTATAACAACCTCATGGCGATGATCTACAAAATGTACGATACAATCTTTCAGATTCAGCATCATTGGTCGGCCTTTAACCAATGCAATGTTGTTTACGCTAAAAGAAGTTTGTAATGCTGTATGCTTGTAAAGGTTATTTAGAACGATGGCTGCATTTCCGTCACGTTTAATTTCGTAAACGATACGCATTCCGTCTCTGTCAGATTCATCTCGTATTTCAGAAATACCTTCAATTTTTTTCTCGTTCACCAACTCAGCGGTACGCTCAATCATCATGGCTTTATTTACCTGGTAAGGTATTTCGTTCACAATAATTCGTTCTCTGTCGTTAGGCAAAGTTTCAATTTCGGCAACACCACGCATCATTACACGGCCTCTACCAGTTTCAAAAGCGTCTTTAACACCATCATAACCGTAGATGATACCACCAGTTGGGAAATCTGGAGCTTTGATAAACTGCATCAATTCCGGAATCGTGATTTCGTTATTCTCGATATAAGCTACAATTCCGTCAATTACCTCGGTAAGGTTGTGCGGAGCCATATTGGTAGCCATACCTACCGCAATACCAGATCCTCCGTTAACCAAAAGGTTAGGGAATTTAGATGGTAAAACAGTTGGTTCTTGTAAAGAGTCGTCAAAGTTTAAACGATAGTCAATGGTATCTTTGTTGATATCCGCCAACATTTCCTCAGCCATTTTCTTAAAACGGGCCTCAGTATAACGCATTGCAGCGGGCGAATCACCATCAATAGAACCAAAGTTACCTTGCCCATCCACCAAAGGGTAGCGCAAAGACCAAGGCTGTGCCATACGCACCATGGTATCATAAACGGAACTATCACCGTGTGGGTGATACTTTCCTAAAACCTCCCCAACGATACGGGCAGATTTCTTGTAAGGCTTGTTGCTGGCTAAACCTAAATCAAGCATACCATAAAGCACCCTGCGGTGTACTGGCTTTAAACCGTCTCTTACATCTGGCAATGCTCTGGAAACAATAACGGACATTGAATAATCAATGTAAGCCGACTTCATTTCTTCCTCAATATTAATTTTAATGATTTTATCGTGTTGTGCTTCGTTCTGATCTGTTTCTTCAGCCATATTCTTTATTAAAATCTAAATTGGAAACAATTTAAAAAAAGTGTTTTGCGAAGTTAACAATTTAGTGCTAATAGACCGCCTCTGTTGATAATTTTTTAACATTGTTTGGCGGGAGATTTGGAAGAAGCGACGTTAACTTTGACAAATTCTGAAGCTTGTTAAATTACTGAGGCTTACCGTTTAAATTTCAAAAATATTTTATTGCAGACTGTTGCCATTTTTGCAAGTTTAACATAAATACCAATAGCGCAAAACTTCTTTTTTTTTAAAGCGAACGTTAGCATTTTTTATAACCGACAGCCCCCGCTTTTCGCTGTATTTTTTTGTTTTATTTTTAGTTGAGTTTTTTGATAATAAAAAAGATGTCACTTCAATCCGGCTTAGGTACGCGGGTTTCCTGTTTAAAGGACTGCTTTGTTTCAATCACGGTGGTGGTTCGGGAATAATGCCGATTATAGGTAAATAAAAGTGGTGATCCTCCTTGCGGTTGGTGTTATCACCAAACCGGCATTTGCAGTTGTTGTACTACCTCATCAATCGTACCCTTCTACGCTGTTGTACGGTGAAAACAATGGCCACAAGAAAATAAGAAAACCAACGTTCTCCTTGCGGTTAGTGTTATCACCAAACCGAGTTGTTGTACTAGGCCATCAATTGTACTTTTCTACGCGGTGGTACGGTGAGAACACCGACCACAAGAAAAAAGATGCCGCTACAATCAGGCTTAGGTACGCGAGTTAATCGGCGGTAAAAGAGGCAGGTTGAGTTCGATTGGAATTTGGCTGTTTTACGTCTCAACCAAAGGAGAGATCTGTGTGTTCCTTTGCGCTTGATTAGTTCACCAACAACATAAACAGATTCCTCCTCGAACCTCGTTCGGAATGACGCCATGGCCGTTAAAAAACAAAACCCCATCCGTTGCCGAATAGGGTTTTGAAGAAATTAATTAATAAAGATTTCAATATTTACATTGATGGCATTAAAACAGCATCAATTACGTGTGTAACTCCGTTGCTAGAAACAACATCAGCTGTAGTTACTTTAGCATTGCCTACCATAACAATACCGTCTTTAACTGATACTTTCAGTTTTTCACCTTCCACTGTAGTCAATTCCATACCATCTGTTAAGTCAGCCGCTTTTAAAGCACCTGCAACCACATGGTAAGTTAAAATTTTAGCCAGTTTACCTTTGTTTTCTGGTTTCAATAACCCTTCAACAGTTCCAGCTGGTAAAGCATCAAATGCTGCGTTGGTTGGTGCAAAAACAGTAAATGGTCCGGCTCCACTTAAAGTTTCAACTAAATCTGCCGCTTTAACTGCTGCTACTAAAGTTGTGTGCTCGCTTGAACCTGCGGCATTTTCCACAATATTCTTAGATGGAACCATCATTGCGCCTCCAACCATTACGCCTTCACCACCCATAGCGGTAGACTCCATTGCCATGCTGTCCGCCGCCACTGAATCTGTGTTTTGGTCTGCCGGTTTGTTGTTGCAAGCTGTAAATGTTGTGCCAATTAAAGCAACTACCATTACTAAGCTTAAAAATGTCTTTTTCATGTTATTAGTTTTTGAATGTTTAACCCACTTACGCATTTATTTGCGCAGTGGTTTCTAATCAGTTACGATTTACAACAACAAAGCCATGAAAATGTTTTAATTTATCGTTTGATTAACCTAGCAACAAATAGCGTATCTGCCTTAACTTGATAGCCTTCAATCAATTTTTGTTCTTCTACTTCCAAACCAAAACTTTTACATAACCAAGCTACTTGTTCCTCGTTTTCCGACTTGAAAACAGAGCAAGTAATATAAATCAATGGCTTACCCACCTTTAAATACTTCACCACATTAGTCGCAATTTTTCTTTGTAATTCGGTATAAAACTTAAGTTTGTTTTCGGTAAAAGAACTAATCATTTCTGGCGTTCGTCCCCAAGTGCCAGATCCGCTACAAGGGGCATCCAAAATGATCCCGTCAAACTCATAATCATGCAATAACAAATCTTGGTTTAGTGTTAAATCCAGCACTTTACGCTGATAACCTTTGATACCGGCTAAGGAAAAACGTTCTTTCAAGTTCTCTAAAATAGATTCGCGATTATCCGAAACCAGCAACTTTACGGTAGATTCTTCATCGTGTAAAAACAAAGATTTCCCGCCTGAAGCCGCACAGCAGTCCCACCATTTATCATATTTATTAGGTTTGAAAAATTCACCTACTTTTTGGGAAGAAACATCCTGAACCTCATAAATCCCTTTATCGGTAATTATCTGATCTAATTTTGTACCGTTGGGCAAAGCTAAAGTTTGGTCATTTGTTTGTTCGAAAACTATTGACGCATTGGCTAACAGCTTTGTTATTTGTTTTTCTTTACCACGTTGCATGCGGATAAACAAATCTGGCTGCACAAAAAATGATTTATAAAAGCGCTCTTTGTCAATGCCCTCTTCCATTTTTTTATCAAACGGAAAAACATCTGACAAGTTGAATTCGGAAAATGAAGCTTTCACCAAAGCCAGTTTTTCTTCCACTTTTAAGTGAATAAATTCCTCAAATTCTGGCTTAAAATACGCGATAAAAGAACTGGTTTCTGTGTTGCACAAAAACTCGGCAACAGCTAACCTATTTTCTAGCGTTTCGTTAGGCAAAGACTTCCCTAACCTAAAATAATTATAAATTAAACGGCTTGCAATGCGCCTGTCTTTAGAGCCCATCTGCTTATTTTGCCGATAGTAGGTCGCCAAAAATCGGTACAGTGGCTGTTCGAAAGTAAATTGTTTTAAAATATTTTTTACGGTAGCTAGTTGGTGAAACGCCTTCATATTAATCTACTTTTATTAATTGAGCGCCTTCATACTTCAACATCATTAAACTGCTGTTAAAATACCCGGTTTTGAGGTCTTTTTTAAAGTTGAAATCGTTATGGATACCATCAAACTTATCATTAGACAGGACATCCATAAACTGATGTTCTTTTTTGTTCATCAGCAGGGCAAAATAGTATCCAATGTCAAAGCCTTTAAAAGCGTATTCACTAGGCTCTAAAGAAAATTTGGAGCGATAGTACTTTACAAAATCTCTACTTCTGTTTGATTGGTAATCTATTTGATACGAAGAAGTTAGGTACGCGTTGAGGCGTTCTAGTTGTTGGAAATCCAGGAATGTGGCTTTCTCCCAACCGGGATGACCTATCACAGCTATCTGAAAATTACGACTGGCTTTTTCTAATTCTTTAAAGAGAGTTAACAGAAAAACTCGATCCGTTGCGGGCAAAACAATTACGTTTAAACCATTTGGACTAAGGTATTTGTAAACGCTTTCGTAACCTATAGCTTTTATCCCAAGTTCTGAAACGGGAATATCTTTTGCCAAACTGTCCATCCCTTTTTTAAAGGAAACAGCATATTTGTGTTCATCAGCCTGACCACTTCTGATCAGCAAAACCTTCTTAGGTTTTAAATCGCTTTTAATGAATTGAGCTGCTTTGTAGGCATGTTGATCTAATGAATTGTTGACGGTAATGAGGTAGGGATTTTGAAACAGCTCCGGATCTGATGCAGCAAGTGGCGAAACCATTGGCTTTTTCATGCTTTTGCTAAAGCCTGAGAAAACTTTTATGCCATTTGGAAACACTGGACCAATAATTAAATCAGAATTTTTGATGGCTGGTTTCATAGCTAAAGCACCTAAAGCCGTAGGGTTATCGTTTGAATCAAAAACATGCAACTTAAAATCTACATTGCTGTTTTGATTGGCAACAGAATCTAAACCCATTTTAAACCCCTGATAAAAATCAATAGCAATTTCCGCCTTTCTTAAATCGGGTGCTTCTGCGGTTCTATAATTAATGGTTTTTAACTCGAAAGGTAAAATTAAGGAAATTACCATCTCTGATTTTTCCTTACCTTTTTTAATAGGTTGTTCTTTTATGGGCTCTTTCTGTGGTTTTTTTTCTTCAACTTCTTGGGGTTCTGGCTTTTTATTAACCGGAGCAGTTTTAGGCGAACAAGCGGCTAAGAAAAAAAAGGTAAAAAGCACAAAGTTCAAAGTTGAAAGTCTAAAACCGTTCAACTCTGTACTTAATTTTGTGATTTTATTCCCACTCAATTGTTGCTGGTGGTTTTGAACTGATATCATAAACTACTCTATTTATTCCTTTTACATTGTTGATGATCTCGTTAGAGATTTTAGCCAATAATTCGTAAGGTAAATGACTCCAATCGGCGGTCATACCATCTACAGAACCTACGGCTCTTAACGCAACCACGTTTTCATAAGTACGCTCATCGCCCATTACACCTACCGACTGTATCGGTAAATAAATGGTTCCTGCTTGCCACACTTTATCGTACCAGCCAGATTCTTTTAGGTTTTTGATGTAGATGTAATCTGCATCTTGCAAAATCTGTACCTTCTCTGGCGTAACATCACCCAAAATACGAATTCCTAAACCTGGACCTGGGAACGGATGACGATTTAAAATATCAGCAGGTAAACCTAAAGCCTTGCCTACCCTACGCACTTCGTCTTTAAACAAGGACTTTAAGGGCTCAACTACTTTAAGCTTCATAAAATCTGGCAAACCACCCACATTATGGTGTGATTTTATAGTTGCAGACGGACCTCCATTTACAGAAACAGATTCAATTATATCTGGGTAAATGGTGCCCTGTGCTAACCATTTCACATCAGAAATTTGGTTGGCTTGTTCATCAAATACTTCGATAAAAACCCTGCCAATCGCTTTACGCTTTTGTTCTGGATCTGTTAATCCGGCTAAAGCATCGTAAAACTTCTGCTTTGCATCTACACCTTTTACATTTAAACCTAACTCTTTGTACGAATCTAAAACCGAATCAAACTCGTTTTTTCGCAACAAACCGTTATCTACAAAAACGCAATGTAAGTTTTTGCCAACTGCCTCATGCAAAATTAAAGCTGCTACAGATGAATCTACTCCGCCAGACAAGCCTAAAACTACTTTATCGTTGGTTAGCTGCTCTTTTAATGCTGCAATAGTTTCTTCCGCAAAAGCGAAAGGAGTCCAATCTTGTGTGCAACCGCAAATATCTAACAAAAAATTTTGCAACAGCTGACTTCCGTCTGTTGAATGCGTAACTTCTGGGTGAAATTGAATACCGTAAGTTTGTGTGCCTTTAATTTGATAAGCCGCTACTTTTACCGATTCCGTACTGGCGATAATTTCAAAATCTGCAGGAATATCTTTAATTGTATCGCCATGAGACATCCACACTTGTGAATGTACCGGCATATCTTTCATCAAAGCATTGTTGGTATGGATATACTCAAGATTTGCTCTTCCGTACTCTCTGATTTCTGACGGAACAACCTGTCCACCAGATTTTTGTGCTATATATTGTGCTCCATAACAAACGCCCAATAAAGGCAATTTTTTATGGAACTTTTGAAAATCAACTTGTGGTGCACCTTCTTGACGAACAGAAGCGGGGCTACCAGAAAGGATTACGCCTTTGGTAAATTCATCAATTTCTGGAATTTTATTGAATGGGTGGATTTCACAATAAACATTTAATTCACGCACTCTTCTTGCTATCAATTGAGTGTACTGCGAACCAAAATCGAGGATTAGGATTTTCTCTTGCATGGGCAAAGATAAAAATTTTTAGGTGCTACAAGACAAATTTAGAAATTTGCTGAGGTTTATTAGTTTAACCTTCGTAATTTTAAAACGAAAGACCAAAAAGGCAAAAATTTCATTTTGATGAAGAAAAATTTACTCCGTTTATTTACTATTTCTGTTCTCTTTTTGACAGCAGAAGCATGTGATTACACTCCTAACCAAAGCAATATTATTACCGCAAGTAGAAGTGTAATTGATACTGGAGTTAGGTATATGATAGTACAACGAGATACCAGCAAACCAGTACCAGCTATAGACTTGGATAGCGCTATTGCTAAAAAAACTGATAGTTTGACAGCTGTAAAACAGCCAGACACTATTGCTACGGCAGCTAAGCCAATTGAGAAATCTATTGTTACCGCAAACCCAAAAGGCACCATTTTAACAGATTACGCCAAAACGATGATTGGTAAACCTTACGTTTATGGAGTAAACACACCAGAGAAAGGATTCGATAATTCGGGATTTGTAAACTTTATTTTCAACCATTTCGATATCAAACTTCCAAAATATGCACCTGCTTTTATTACCGTAGGCGAAAGCGTTGTACCCGCCGAAGTTATGGAGGGCGATATTGTTTTATTCTCTAAAACGGATAGCGTTAAAAAAGCTGTTTACCAGGTGGGAATTGTGGTTTCTGCAAAAGGAAGTCCGGTGAGTTTTATCCATGCCAGTGCGGGCAAAATGAACGGTGTTGGAGTGAGTGTTTTGAGTAACTATTATCAAAAAAAAGTAATTGGATTTAGACGCATGTTTTAAATTCTACTTTTGGATATGGATGAGGGTTTTAAAGTAATTGTTATCGTTTTAACATCAATTACCTCCAGATATCCCATAAGTTTTTTAGCATTTTACCTTTAAAAGGTCTGGAAAAATCTTGGAATTTTCCATAAATTGATCAAACAAAATTGAGCTTTAAAACAACCGATACTGAGCTTTATAAATACAATTAAAAAACATAGTCATCATGAAAAACCCTAGAGAACAAATTATTGAAACCATAAACAATCTTATACAATGCCGAGAGGTTATTTTTGAACAAATTGTAAACCTAGCGGCGGCGAACGAGTATAGAAGTTTGGATCATAGTTTTGAAAGTGGACCTAGTTACTCTTTTTCTTTAAAGCATTTTAAAGATATGAAAGACGTAAACATTAAGAATTTAATAAAACTTTGCAAGCGGACTGAAAAAGCAATTTTTAAAATTATGAATCTGAATGATATCAAAAATAACGAGGTAAACTTAAAGGAAGATTAATAATGCCTTGTTATTAAATAACGATTTTTAAAAATCGTTATTGAAGAAATTCTACTTCCTATGAAAAATCAGTATCAAGAGATAAATGGCTATATCAAATGCTTAGAAAACTAAAACTAACGTATATTATATACAATATCTTTAACAGAAGGAGGTTAACCCATAACTTAAAACTGTATCAAAAGATTGGTTTGAAGAAAATCTATTTTTCACCAATCTCCAGTAAGGATTTTAAAAAAATCGATAAAAATCTTCTTAAAGAAAAGGAATCAGTTCTGAAAGTTGAGGACACTGCGCTTTTTAAAACATTAGATACGCAGTCTCAGCAAAGCGTCTAGAATTTTAAAAATGATGGCTACGCTATTTTAAGCAAATACTTACCGAAAAGGATTATTTCTGCTGTTAACGAGGAGATTGAAACATTACTAGAGCAGAAAAAAGTAAGCTTTAACCAAGCAAACAAAATAATGTTCGCCATTCATCAATCAAACCTTCTGAAAAATATTGGCGAGGACAGAAACCTTTTGGAGTTACTTTCGGCAATAATGGGCGAGGAAGTTAAGTTATTCCAAAGTATCAATTTTAAAATGGGAAGCGAGCAACATACCCATTCAGACAGTATTCACATGACGACGTTCCCTTTAGGCGGTCTTTTAGGTGTGTGGATTGCGTTGGAAGATATAGAACTCGACAACGGGCCTCTACAGTATTATCCGGGAAGTCATAAATTACCTTATTATTTAAATGAAGATTACGACAATGAAGGGAACGCTAATTTAATTGGCGCTAAAGATTATTCGGCATACGAAGAAATGATTGAAGAGAAACTTCAAGAATGTGCTCCTCAAAAAAAGATTTTCACCGCGAAGGCTGGTGATTTATTAATATGGCATGCAAATCTTTTTCATGGGGGTGAACCACATTTAAACAAAGCAAAAACCAGAAAAAGCATGGTGTTACATTATTTTGCCACAAACAGAATTTGTTACCACGAGATTACGCAGCAACCAGCGTTAATTGGTTGAAACTTGCTTATCTCTGAAATAAACTTTAAAAAAATTAGAAAAATCCGATTTGGAGAACACCGGTATTTGTAACGAACAGCTTGTAAGATTAAATCAATAAATCGAAGAAATATTAAAATTTTTTTTAACCCAAACAGATTATTTACAGCACTTTATCCAAAAAAACACATGAAAGCTTTTGTGAGAATTGATGCAGATAACCAGGAAGTAAGATTAGAAGATATTCCACTTCCTAAAATTAAACCCGACGAAGTATTGATAAAAGTTGCAGCATTTGGCGTGGGCATTCACGATCGGTATTTTATCCCGCAGGGTGTGGAGTTTCCATATACTATTGGATCAGAAGGTTCTGGCGTAATCACAGAACTAGGCAGTAATGCAAGTGACTTCTCAATTGGCGAAAGAGTTATCTTTACTACCATTTTACAACCTCAAGGCGGAAGCTGGGCTGAATATGCCGTTGCAAAACAGACATCGCTAATTCCTTTACCTAATCAGCTAACATTTGTACAGGGAGCCACTATATCTATTGCCGGAAAAACAGCGCTAGAATGTTTGAGAGCTATAAATCTTAAAGAAGACGATCAGCTTTTTATTGCAGGAGCATCAGGTGCAATAGGAACTTTTTTAATTCAGTTGGCGAAAGCTAAAGGAATCCGTATCTCCGCTTCGGCTTCAGAAAAAAACCTGGTCTACATGAAAAGCTTAGGAGCAGAACAGACAGTTGACTATCACGATATTGAATGGAAAAGCAAAGTAACAGCATGGTCTAACGGTGGCGTGGATGTGGCAATTGCTATTCAACCTGGAACTGGAACTGGCAGCATTAAGGTTGTTAAAAATGGCGGAAAACTAATTACCGTATCTGGCGATAATGCTATGGTTCAGGACGAGCGAAATATCATTATAACGCAAATGCAGCATCATAACGATACACAGGAGAAGCTTGTGGAACTCGTGAATGCAATAGCAGATGAGGAAATTCTAGTTATTATAGATACCGAGTATTCTTTTGAACAAGCTTTACAGGCATTAGAAAAAACAGAAACAAGGCATGCAAGAGGGAAAATAATTGTTAAAATTTAAAACTATCACATTTGGCTTTTTTTTGGCATTTCTTTAACCTTTACGGACTCTTTAATATTGCCTAATGTTCTGGAAAAATCCAACCCACTTGGCGATTGGAATATTTCTAGTTGGAAATAAAGTGCTGCCGCAAAAAGATGGTCGAAAATACTTGATTGTACTTCTTCATATTCGAGCCATTTTACAGATTTGGTAAAGCAATAAATCTCGATAGGCAAACCAAAATGTGAAGCTTCTAACTGTCTAACAAGCAATATCATATCTTGATTAATCCCTTTATGACTTTTTATATAAGACTCCACGTAAGTTCTAAAAACCCCAATATTTGTCATCCTTCTGCCGTTAATCAACGCGGTTGTATCAAATGTATTTGCGGTGTTATATTCTTCTATCTCTGATTGCCTATCGCTTATAAAATCACTAATGAGGCTAAATTTTTTGAAAGATTCTCTCATTTCTTCATCCACAAAGCGAATGCTGGAAGTGTTGATATTTATAGTGCGTTTTATTCTACGACCTCCACTTTCTTGCATCCCCCGCCAGTTTTTAAAACTATCGGTGATGAAGTAATAAGTAGGTACTGTAGTAATGGTTTTGTCCCAATTAATTACTTTCACAGTATTTAGATTGATTGCAACAACGTCTCCGTCGGCATTGTATTTGGGCATTTCCACCCAATCCCCCACCCTAATCATATCATTGGTAGAAATTTGAATACTAGCTACCAAACCCAAAATCGTGTCTTTAAATACCAATAAAAGGACGGCAGTCATCGCCCCAAAAGCACCTAAAAAATAAAAAGGTGATTTGCCTAAAAGAATAGATAATCCTAAAATAAATAAGGTAACGTAAAGAATTAATCGCCCAAGTTGAAAGTAACTAGCGATAGGCTTCTCCATAAAAAGCTCCGACGCTGAAAGGTATTCTTCTGAACCTTTCATAAAAACCACAATAATTCGAAGTATCACGAAAAGGAAATAAATCTCAACCAGCTTCTCTAAAAACGGTAATACGCGAGGGAAATCTGCAAATATAGCGGGCACTGTTGCTGTTAGTATCATTACAGAAACTAATGACGCTAACGCTGGAAAAAGTTTATGCTTAATCAATAAATCATCCCAGTTTGTCGGAGTCCGTCTGATAAATCTACCAACCACTTTCAACAGTATTTGCCGGGTAATTTCTCTAAGAAAATAAATTACCAAGAAAGTAAAAACAAGTAAAATTAGCATGGACAAATAAGGCAATGCTTCTTTTAAAACGTCATAATTGGACAATAACTTTTCTATCCAGTTTTTTAAATCAATCATATTCACTAATCGCTATCAGCTGGCAAATTTAAGGATTAATAAATGGGGAGTGAAACTTGGCGGTAACAGGGTTGTAAAAGAAAGCTTTAGTAATTATGTAAGAGAAGACACAGCTACGAAGAACCTATGTTGCTTTTTTATCAAAATATAATTCTCCAAAACACTCCGGACGATGAAAATCTGGTTCTTCTGATATAACTGGATTCCAAACTAGATAATGAGGTTCTGGCAAGCAATCGCCACATTTGTAGAAATTACCTTTAGCCTTAATATCCGAAAAAGAGACGATATTACTACGAGAGAAAATGATTAAGGGAATTACTAAAACAATATCCCAACAGAAAGATTTGTTGCCGTTTATTACCGAAGAATTTATTGTCGCAAAGGAGGAGATCATTTCAACTAGATTAGAGTCAAGTACCTCTCTACCTTCTCTTGCATCTCCGTAAGCTACTTTGCCCCATCCTAAACAATTAAATTCCAAATTATAATACTTTCCATTGTTATCTAAATCGACAAAAAACTCCACACAACTATCTTCATAGATATTACCATTAGTAGATGCTTTAGCCAGTAAATGGTACTCTGTTATTGCATATTTTAGGAAGATAGCACTACCATTATGGGCAATAGTAAAGTTCGTTTTAACGGAATGTGGATAATTGGGCCAGCGATCACCTTCAAGCTCAACAGATGCAATATTAGCTAAATAAGGCATTGCTTCCTGTGGGGATGGAATTTCCGGCAAATCAATATAAGGAATGTTTATTTTCTTGAACTTATTCGGCATATTTTTTAAGGAGGTTGCTGCTGTCATTATCTAAAAACAATATCGCATTTGGGTGCTTACGCAGAATGGTAGAAGGATATTGTGTTACAATCGGTTGATTTATGGTGTCTTTTATTGCTTTTGATTTAGTTAACCCGGGTACCATGCAAAAAATACACTTTGCAGCCGTTAAACATGGTAATGTTAACGTTAATGCTTGTAAAGGGACTGCATCCAAATTAGTAAAACAGCCATCGTTTACTTGTTGTTGACGACATACTTCATCTAATTCTACCACTTTTACCAGCTTTGGGTCGTTAAAATCTGCAACAGACGGGTCGTTAAATGCAAGGTAACCGTTCTCCCCTATTCCCATAAAAATAATATCCGTAGGGTACTTTTTTAACAGACTTGCATATCTACTACATTCTTCTTCAGGGTTTTCAATATCTCCGTTTAGGTAGTTTACAGATTTAAATGGTAAAAGCGGATTAATGGAGTCAATAACAGATTGTTTGGTAGTCATTTGCCCGGTACTATTATAAATTGCATCTGTGTAGGCACTCCTCCACTGCGGCGCATTTAAAACGTCCACAGTTCTACCTAATTCTGCCAAACTTGTATTAGTAGAGAAACGAAGCGTTGGTTTTTTTGAATTTTTCCCGCTTTTTGTAGTAATCAGAATAACTCCGTTTGAAGCTCTGGAACCGTAAATAGAAGCCGTACCATCTTTAAGTACTTCGATAGATTCTATATCTGATGGATTAATATCTGCAAGCGGACTAAATGTGGAAGCATCTTCAAATGTACCGCCGGTACCACCGTAAGTTTCGGTATTGATAGGTACACCATCTACAATATATAAAGGCTGGCTGCTTCCATTTACAGAAGAAGCACCTCTAATTCTAACGGTTGCACCTGCGCCAGGCTCTCCTGAGTTGGAAGTAATCTGTAGACCGGCAATTTTACCTTGCAAACTTGTGTTGATATCACCTGAAGGATGTCTCTCCATTTGATCACCAGATACAGATCCTACCGCTCCAGTTACTTCCCGCTTTTTTTGAGTTCCGTAACCTACAGTTACCGTAACTTCACTAAGCTTAACTGCATCAGCATTAAGTTTCACATTTACTTCTTGCTTTGCTCCTACTGGTACAGACAATTTTTTGTAGCCCAAATAACTAAAGATCAACATGGGATTATCTCCAGATATCTGTAGTTTAAATTTTCCATCCAAATCCGTAACAACCCCTTTATTAGTGGATAGCAACGTTACAGATACGCCGATTAAAGATTCCCCCCGAAACCTCATCAGTGACCTGCCCATTAACTGTTCTTGAAGACACATCTTGTGCGTTCAAATTGACAGACGAAAACACGACTATCAATACAGACCATAAAACGATAAGTGTAGTTTTATTCATCATACGTAATTAAATTAGAGACATTTTGTTTAATTAAAATATAACCGCAACTAAACTTGGGAGTTCAATTGAAGGCATTTGTAAATAATTGGTTTTACGGTAACGTTACCGTTTTTTTGCTTTAAAAAAGAACAATCTTTTTTAAATTGCTCTTTAACAGCTCGTAAATAAATTACGGTAACGTTAACGAAGATATGTATAAATCTTCTAAAGCCAAAATTTTAAAAAAGAAAACTTCATTTGGCTAACAATCATTTACCGAGCCAACCCGCCCTTGTGGAAATAGGTTTCATTAACAAGCCTGGTTATTGGATAAGATAGCGCTCAAGAGATAACAAGCTTTTAATTTTGGTTAAGGTAATTTTTGTAATAAAGGTAATTTTCGGTTGTAACTATATCAATGGGCATAAAGTATTCTCTATCTACAATAGTTGAATGGACTACGTAATTATACAATACCATCATCCCTTTATAACCTTGTTCCTGTGGTTTTTGACAGATTAAGAAATCAATAGTTCCTTTTTTAAGATAAAATATGTTTTTCTCCAAAAAATCATAGCCTACCAGTTTAATGTTTTTATAACCGCCTTCGTCTAAAAACTCCGCTACGGTTGAAACTCTTGAGTTGGTAACAAATATGACGTTGACTTTTTCCCGCTCCAAATATTTTGCGAGTTCTATTTTTACTGATTGATAATCTGTACTATGGATGTCCAACTTTGAAATCTTGGTTCCTCTTTGCTTGGTCGTATAATATTTTCTAAATCCCTCCTCTTTTCTTAGCAAGTGATGATGGCGATCTATTTCTTTTGAAATGTTCACAATGAGTATTTGATCTGCATCTTTAACAAAATAACTGATTAAATGAGCAGATAAATACCCGCTTTGATATAAGTCTGGACCTATATAAGTTAATGTTTTTTGATTTTTTATATCTGAGTTTATAAACACGACTGGAATTTTTAATTTTTCGCATTCGTTTATAAAATCGATGGATTCGGCCTCAAACATGGGTGCTAATAATATCCCATTATAACCTTTTACTAAAACCTCTTTTGCTAAGGAAATAAAACTCTCTTTTTCATTTTGATCAAAAAGATGAATATCAATACCAACGCCGTAATCCTTCATCTCTATTGATGCTTGCTGAATTCCTTTAAGTGGGGCACTCCAATAATCAGACTCTTGGGAAACAGAAGGTATAATGGCTGCAAATTTCAAGGTCTTTTTGGACGACAGCCTTCTGGCCATAATATTAGGTTGGTAATCAAGTTCTTTGATTATCCCTAATATCTTTTCCTTTGTTTTTTCAGAAACACCTACCCTATTATTTAAAACACGATCTACAGTTGCAATAGAAACATTCGCTTGTCTCGCAATTTCTTTAATACCAACTAATTTTTCCTCTCCTCCCATTTGTAACAAACTTATTAAAAAGTTTGCAAGGTTATAAAATAAATAGAACAACAAATAAAACTAAAATAGAAAACCATAAAAATATTAAGTTTTTGGAGAATTCTAATTAGTGGGCTGATGATCTTTCAGCTGCGATACGGGAGGATTTACAATTGATAAAATTATATACGCCTCTTCTTGCTGCTGATACAATTGGTTAACGATTCGTTTGTCGAACGCTTAAGCCTTATGTTATTTTTCAATTTGTCTTAGCCGGACCAAAGGTTGAAGATGCTTGAAGGCCAGTGCTAGTATATTAATGCCAACTTGGCTCTTCCGCTACTAATTTGGTTTACCAAAAGTATTTAACTATTACAGACTTTTTTTTTTAATATTTTAAAAATGGAATTCAGCCGTTTTACTGGACTATGGAGCAACAGCAGCCATCATTTCCAATTCATCTTTAATCATCTCTTTTTTACGAAAGCGGTTTTTTAATTTTACCAAAGGTCTGAGGTTTATAGGTGCAAAACGTAAAAGTAGCACAAACAATAGTACCAAAAAGCCAGCTATGATAACATAACCGAATATCTCTTTTGACGCAGCAAGATTCGCTTGAGTTTGTACTGCACCCCATATACTTTGAATTCCCAGAGATTGTGCCACTTCTACACTTTTCCCCTGAGACATAAACCCCTGAATAACAGGATTAAGACGAGAACTAAGAAACGGATCATTTGCGTCCATGCCTTGCACAATAGCAGCAGCGTGTTTCTGTTGTCCTGCATACAATCCATAAGAATATATCGCTCCCCAAAAAGCAGGACCAATAAACGAGCGTAACAGAATCTGAATTGGTACAGTAGTTAAAAATTCTGGCAAACCAAGCTTTTGAGCGGTATAAACCCCAATAGGTATATACAGAAGAATCAACGCAAGCCCTCGCAAAAAAGAGGGAAAAAATAAGTGTCTAATCTCTATTACTGAATTGAACAGAAAATACAGCATAATATGATAAATTATAAAAAACTGCAAAGCCGCTAAAAACCAAACCTTTTATTCCCAGTTTATTCTTAAACCAGAAAAAGCTCAGAAGACCGCCAACAATAGCTCCAACAGCAGTCATAATATTTAACTCCGCATTTATTAAAGAACTGTATTTAAGAATACCAGAAGTAAAAGTGCTTTGAATAATACTTGTTGAAAAGAAAATACCCATAATAAAAAAGAGCAGCAAGGATATGTATACGTTCTTCTTTCTAAATACGGTTAATGGAAGATAAGATCTTTTAAGAATAAGCTGCCTGTAAATAAACACAACAATAAGAATAACAAACCCGATGAACGCACCCCGAATCCTTAAAGATTCAAACCAATTCAGCATCCTTGCATAAGAACATGCATAATTTAGCAACATCATTGCTATACCAAATATCGTCATACTCAGCCAGTCGAATTGATAGATAGGAACCGGTTTTGCACCATAAGAATTATGGCAGAAAATAATTGTTAGGAGCGCACAGAACAGTAATATGGGAATTGTAAGGGAATACACCTGCAGCCAATTGTGATCATAAGCAATACCCGTGGTAAAGTACGCTGTTGACATACCTAGAACAACTGTAGCTGGATAAAATACCGAATAGAATTTTGCCCGGTCGCCCTGAGGACTAATTATAAGCATTAGTGGGAGAATTACTTCACTTACCCCAATCATCTTCACAAACCCAATCAGAAAGTTTGTAGCAATAAGTATTGACGTGTTTTCGGTTGTAGCGCAAATATACGTTAAACCCGTTAGACAAATAAATGTGAATAAGAGTAGCTGTCGGCTCTTGAATCGCTGCTTAATTCTCATTAATAATGGGAACACCGTTACCATGCCAATAGTAGCAGCATAGTTGGCCATGGTAAGTTCTTCTGAAAGAACTCCCAATTGCCCTACCATATCGCTTAAATTGTTGGCGTAAACCCCGTTGATAGCGAGCAATGGCAGAACGAATGTAAGGATAAGAACCAACTGTACAAGCTTGGGTACCCATTGGTTAAACAAACCTTTTTTATACATATAGCTGTTTATTAATTCTGTTATAACGACTCAATTTCTACGTTCATTCCAGCTCGTAATAATTGCAAATCGTCTGCTTTATTATCTTCAGTAAATTCTATTCTAACAGGAACCCGTTGCTGTACTTTAACAAAGTTTCCAGTAGAATTGTCAACTGGAATAATAGAGAATTTAGCACCGGTAGCCTGAGATATGGCAGTAATTTTGCCCTTAAAAACTTTATTTTCCAGCGCATCAACTTTTACCGCCATAACCTGCCCGGGTTTCAGTTTAGTAACTTGTGTTTCTTTATAATTAGCAACTATCCATTTTTGAGAACTGCGAACAATAGAAACAAGGGACTGACCGGGCTGTATCAATTGGCCTTCCTGAATAGTTCTTCTGCCAACAACGCCGTCAGAAGGTGCTGTAATTACCGTGTATGACACATTCAGTTTTGCCATATTTAGCGCAGCTGTGGTACGCTTTATTTCGGCTCCGTTCATTCCTAAACGGCTACCGGCCTCAATAGCAGATAGAACTGTTGTTTCGCGTTGTTTTACCAGCGCTATATATTGCGCACTTAATGCATCGTACTCCGTTTTTATCTGCTCAAATTGCTGCATTGTTACTACCTCATCTTTCAGCAAACTCTCGTACCTTTTAAAATTCTTTTCGGCATTCCAAAGCCGTACTTTTGCTGCAATAACATTCGCATCCGATACCCCAATATTATTTTTTACCGTATTTACGCCAGATGAGGTAACAGTTTGGGCGGCATGAGCATTTAAATAAGCTGCTTCTGCCTGTTCCTGAGCAATTTTTAATTCTCTATCATCTATAATAACCAGCGTATCTCCCTTTTTCACAAGTTGATGTTCGTTAAATCGTATTTCTTTAATGTACCCTCCAACACGTGTATTAATGGGAGAAATAAACTCTTCAATTTGTGCGTCATTGGTGTATAATGATTTATTGAAGTTAAAATAGTTACTTAATCCCCAAATAAACCCAGCTAAAACGCTCACTAATAATATCGTATTAACTGTAATTATGGTGCGTCTTCCTAGGCCGCTTTTCTTTTTATGTGTCATGTCTTTTTTTAATAAAATTTTAAAGATTCCCTATTGCTCTTTGTAGTTGATAGTAAGTATAAATAATGCTTATTTCTGCATTTTTTTGTTGTAGTTCTGCATCCAAACGGGCATTAGTAGCGTCCAGTAAGTCGGTAAGAATTGCCATCTGGTTCAGGTATTTTTTATCAACAATTCTGAAGTTTTCTTCTGCCAGTTGAAGGCTCTTTTCGGCACTCACTAAAAGCTGACGGGCTTCCTGATGCTTGATAAAAGCTGATTTTACACTTATCTCAATATTTTGCCTCTGCAGTTCTACGATCTGATGCTGTTGTTTTAGCTGGGTTTTTGCCAGCTGTATATTCTTTTTTGAATTGTATAAAGAAGAGATACTGTAGGATATTCCTAATCCGGCCTGCCAGCCATTGTTGTACATATCTCTGGCCGGAGAAATATTTGTTACCGGCCTTGCCAACGAATTAGAGGCACTTAAAGTGATGGTAGGCAGTCTATCCCCCTTTGCTATTTCGACCCCTTTTTCAGTAATCTTAGTCCCAAGTCTTGCAGACTCTAAATCCGGATGGTTTTGGTAGGCAAAACTTAAAGAATTTGCCAGACTGCTTGCCACAGGCTTGTTATGTAGAATATTAGTATCTGGTTGAATAATTGTGGTATCTGAAAACCCCAATGTTACATTAAGTTGTTGGGTTAAAATAGCAGCATTATTGTTAAGTTGCTGAACAGTAGTATTTAAGTTAGTTATAAGTAATTCGTTACGTATGATATCATTACGGGTAACCATACCATGGTTGTACATCTTATTTATATTACTTATTCGCAGTTTAGCCAATTCAATGTTTCGCTCATACACGGTGCGCTGGTTAAACATTTTGAACAAATCAAAATAGCTTGCAGCAACCAGCAGCTTCACATCCATACTGTTTTTTTTGTAGCCCATAGCTGCAATTTGTTGTTGAAGTGTTGCAACGGAAATAGTGTTTGATATAATGCCACCGCGGAAGATGACTTGCGAAGCCTGAATTGAATAACTGTTTCCAAAGTGAGGCAATGGAACCGTGATTTTATTGCTCAGTTTGCTATCGTAAAGAGTTGCATCTCCCAAATAAATAGCAGATGCAGAAACAGCTAGGTTTGGGTTTCTTAACATTTCTGCAACTTCAATGCGCTGTTGGGCTATGTCAGTATCTAACCTTGATACTCTTAATTGTTGGCTGCTATCAATAGCCAACTTAAACAATTCTTCAATTCCAATGCTCTTAATAGATGCGTCTTGAGCACATGACAACCTGGGAATAAATGCTATAAAAAAGATGCTTAATATTATTGATATTCTTTTCATGTTTATACTTCCGACCAACAATACTTATCGCTGAAATCGTTAATACAAATGTCTTCTATTTAGCAGAACGAAAGAATGTCAGATAGTTTGGATAGTATGTCTAAATGTAGGATTTTGTCCGTTGGGATTAAGAACGGTACTGCGTAGGAGTTTGCCCAGTATGCTTCTTGAAAAATTTAGCGAAAAAGAATTGGTCGCTAAAATGCAACGCATCTGCTACCTGCCCGATATTACTAGCAGGGTTTCGTAAAAGAATTTTAGCTTCTACTATTACAGCTCTATCTATAAATTCTCCTGCAGTTTTACCTGTTAATTGCTTTAAAGTCTGGCTTAAATGACGGGGAGTCACAAATAGGTGTTCTGCATAAAACTGAACACTCCGCTCCACTCTAAAATTGGAGGAAAGAATGCGAAGAAAGTCAATACTCAACTCTTGCGGCCGGTTTAACTTAACTTTGTGATCAGCGTTGTACTTTTTATATATGGAGATACCTTCATAGAAAAGAACCAAGTTTCCGTATCGGATTTTCTCATTAAAAAAAGAAACGGAGCTGTCTCCACTAGTAGTTTCTCCGATTACCTTAAGTAAGTTTAAAAATATAGAAAATTCGCTCTCAGATATTTCATAATAAGGTTGAAACCCCGAAGCGAAAGTTTCCATAACCTGTGATGTGGAAGTATGAATTCCGTTTTCATTAAGGAACTGTCGGGAAAAAGGCAATCCCGTAACTTTAAGGTCAGGGCTGAAATAAGAAAATTCATACACCGAGTTAGGGATCACAAAGAGAACACTGTTTTTTTTTATCTCATACTTCGAAAGATTATATTTTATGGAAATGCAACCCTCCTTAATAAACAATATTACAAACTTGTCTGACCTGTGTATTTTACCTATCTCCAGCTCCGATTTTAAATATTCTTCATTAAAAATCTTTAATTGCATAATAAAATTTAAACGCTGAATGTTTAACAGAAATATAATTATTTACGCTGAAATACTGGTTGTTTGTACCACTCATTTCAGGGATTCACAGCCATTTCTTCCGTTTAAAGTAGATAAATGGTAATACAGCTGAAAATATCATTGCTATAATTGCGAGTGGATATCCATATAAAAATTCAAGTTCTGGCATGTTTTCAAAGTTCATTCCATAGACTCCAGCAATAAGTGTTGGTAAAGAGATGCACACAGTAACCACGGTAAGTAACTTGAATATATAATTTTGTTCCAAATCAATTTTGCTGGATACGTTTTCTTTCAAATCGTCTAAACGGTCAAAATTGAATTGAATATAATCCGAAACAACCGATAAGTCATTAAGTTCAAATTCGATAGTTTCTTTGATACCTATCTTTTGTTCCCAAGAACTTTTTTTATACAAATGGAAAACTCTCGTAGTTTCAATCAAAGACTCCTTTATAAGTAAGTTGTTGAAATTGTAGCTGGTTATAAGATCCATAATCTCGGTAGAAAATTTCTTCTCTATTAAGACACTATTTGCTAATACTTTTATTTTTTTAGCTACGCTTTCCGTAATATCAGCATAGTAGTCAGAAATAAACTCAACTTGGAACTTAATAAAATCTTTCAAATCTGACGATTTTTGTAATGCTGAAAACTTATGTGAATAGGCTTTATTAAGAAAGTTATCTATCTCTGAACTAGAGAAAAAGAAGAATCCTCTAGAAGAAATTATAAAGAATATAGGCGCTTCAACAAATTTCCTTTTCTCATTGTAATAAGGAATTGAGAAATGGAATGAAACCTGACTTTCATCAACTAAAAAATGAGAACTAATTTCAATGTCTTCATAATTTTTCATAATGGAAACATCAATTCCAAACTTTTCTATTACCCATTTTATTTCCTGATCGGTATAGTCAATGAATTGCATGACATGAAAATCTAAATCCTGATAAGGAATTTCATCGGTACTTTTTGCTTTGAGTATCTCTTTATTTTTTAATAGAATTTCTATCATAGTTGCATTATAATTAAAACACCTAAAGTTATTATAATTTCGTTTTTAAGATAAGGTCTAGCGGTTTATTATTTTAACAATTTGCAAAAATTAGTTAATTGAAAAACACCATGTGTAGAATGGATATAAGTGTTATTTGATAAATTCTAAAACGTAACGTCCCTATTAATCGTGTTATCAGGACGTTACGTTATTTTTTATTATCATCAATTCCGGTGTGAGCCAGTCGCAGTTACTTTAACCGCCACTGTTTACAGTTATGCAGGTTTAATAGGAAGTTGAAGATAAGAAGGATATGATCCGCCAGTATGAATAATATGCTTTCCTTTATTCTCTGGAACATAGCCCGGGGTTCCCGGCATGATAGCGCCCAAAGAGTTTTTCGAGCTAATCACCAATCGCAATTGTTCGCCAGGATAAAAAACCAAGCCAATCGGGAACAAATCAATCTGTATTTCTGCAACCTCACCCGGTTGCAGTTTTTCAACGCGGTCAAAACTGTGAGCAGGAACAGCATCAGTTGACAGTTTTTCGTCCAGATGTCTGGCGGAAACCCGTAACCTCCCATTTGACCCTTTGTATCGTAAAACAGAACCACCGTTTTCTGTAAAATCTTGCATCATTGCACCTTGGTTAGGCACAACAAACTGTTGCAAATGATTGCCATGGATGTCCAGTTTCTGAACGAGGATGAACAAATCCATATCGTCTGCTCCTACAGCCTCTACCCATAAATGTGCCTTTGGGTAGCCTACCATCACGGTTTCTTTGTCGAAACGCACAATAAATGAAGCTAAACCAGGTTCTGACCCCGCTTCATACATAGCTGGCTTTTCGGCTGACGGCATATTGGTAGTAAGCATACGTGATCCGCCATCTAGGTAGTATTTTACATTAGTCACATCTTCTGGAGGAAATTCACCGGCAGGCTGATTAATGCGGTCACCACCTTCGAAATCATGCACCGAGTAACGAACACGCGGCGTATCCTTCCAGCTATTTTCCTCACCTTTTAAATAGTGGTCAAAGAAGAGGCGCAAATCCTCGATGTTTTCATCTTTATAGTAGTCAGGCCATTCCTGCGTATTGTGGATGCGTAACCACTTTTCTTCCGACGCCATTTTTCGCCAAGCTCTAAATGTGCCTGCGGTATGTAAAGTATTGGAAAAACTGGCAACCACGTAAGCGGGTACAGTTATCTTATCAAACCGGGCAATTTTGTCTTCCCAAAGATCGTTGTTGGCCAACGGATAACGCAGTGCTTCTTCGTAAACATCTTCACGCTTTCCTTTACCAACATGGTTCACTTGTAGCCGCTTTGTGAAATGAAGATCGGGCATTCCACCCCGCATACAAAGATCGCGATATACGTCGCTTAAGCCTTCCCATGGGTTTATCGCAGCCAGATGCTGAGGCTGTTCCGCAGCCGTAAACCATTGTGAGATTGCAAGATAGGAAGTCCCACTCATTCCTACTTTGGTATTGCACCAATCTTGAGTAGCAAGCCATTCGATTACATCGTGACAATCCTGCCCCTCTTGCCTTCCAATCATATTTATATCTCCATCTGAGTGGGCCACGCCACGAGCATCAGGATTACATACTGCATATCCTTTTGAACACCAATATGCTGGATCGGGACCTTCAAACTTTGCCAATCCTGATAGCATACCGTTGTCAAGGCCTAGCATATCGAAAAGACCAGTTGTCTTGGGAGCTGTCCCCCCACTTTTACCATAAGGACTCCAAGCAACAATCACTGGTACTTTTGCGGTTCCTGTTGGACGAAAAACATCAACATACATGCTGATACCGTCCCGTAAGGTAACTAATACATCCTTTTCAAATACAATATCTACTGGTAAAGAACGGAACTTTGGATCAACCTGATAACCTGCTGGCAAAATCCGGGTGCCTGGTTCCAGTTTACTAAAGATACCGTGTTCAATGCCTTCATTGTAAGCATACGATGGTTCGAAAACCTGCATGGCTTTTACTTTTTTTCTTTCTAAATCTTCCATAATATTTAATTTTTATAACTTTTAATTACTTATTTCTGTTGCTGATTGCTGCGATGAAACGTTCGATTGGCAACCAGTGAAACAAATCTATGAAGACTACAACTTAAAAGAATATAGTATTCAAACTAGTAAGTATAAATTTCAAACCTAAATGCTACGATAAAATCCGGGCTTATTATCGGTGTGCTTTTTAAAAAAATTGCTGAAATAATTTGGGTATTCAAATCCCAACGCATAAGCTATATTGCTTACGCTCCAATCTGTATGTCGTAATAATGATATGGCTTCAGCAGTAATACGCTCGCCAATAATGGTGGTAGTAGATTTTCCTGTTATCTCCTTAACGGCCCGGTTTAAATAGTTTACATGAATGGAAAGGATATTTGCATAGTCTGTCGCAGCTTTTAATTTTAAAGGCATATTAAGATTTTCTATCGGGAACTGCCGCTCAAGGACTTCCATAAATTGATTATTTATTCTCAATGCTGCGTTATTAAATTGTATAAAATGCTCATCAGGCCGCATCTGCAACGCCTCATGAATAATTAGCTGGATATAATTACGCATAAGGTCGTCTTTATACAGATAGTCGATCGCTTCATTTACAATCATCCTGTCAAAAATCTCCGTAAGCTTAGATTGCTGTTCTGAGTTTAGTTTAAAGGCAGGTGTAGTTCCTATTTTAAATAAAGGCGACTGCTGCAGGCTTTCTAAACGCTCTAAAGGTTTAATGAAACTCTCTGTAAAAACACAGGAATAGCCAGTGTGATCTTCGGACAAAATCTCAGTTGCGTACGGTACACGGGAATTAGCAAAGAATAGGTACACACCGTCGAGGTGAAAAACATGATCGTTATAGTGTATTTTACTATTCCCTATACTTAGTAAAATTAAATAGAAATGCCGACGCCCAAACGCCGTTGGACCACTTTGGGGAACTTTACTTTGGCTCACCTTAAAGCCTCTAAGCTTTAATACAGCATTTAATGCTGAACCGGGGAATTTAACAGGTGCTTTCATGGATATTATGAAAGTACAAAAATCAAAACAAATTCGTTATATAATTTGAGATAGATTAGCGAAAAAGCCGACGGAAAAAATTAAAGTAGTAATTTTTTGGTTGATTCCAAATAGCTTGAAAAGAATTATTTTAGCCTGTTAAAAAAAATTTTGTTCAGCTTATTAAAGCTTTAATCCAAATACGGTAACCTTTTGGTTCTTATCCAATTTGTTGTAAAAAAGTTACGATTTTAAACCTGTGTAGGAAAACGAATTGGACTTTTATGATAAATATTTTAAACTGATGATATCCATGATCTAAATTTAATCGATTTTTTTTTAGTACTTGACATTTTTTTAAACCACATCGTTACGTAGCTTTTTATACGTGAACACGAGAATTTTTAAGATGCCCAAGGACATTACGATAGCCACATATTGGGCTATATGCCAAAAATCTATTTGTTGCTTTGTCTCCTGCTAACAGCATTTACCCTATGTTGCTATGTAGTTTTATTTTTTTGTCATGTACTGAATCGAATGTTATATGATATTTTCCAATCTTAATTAGTTCACGGTTCCTAACTCAATCGTAAAAACATGAAAATTTTCTTTATAACTGTAATATATTCTTTGGCAATGCAGCTCAGCAACCTTCTGCGATATAGATAAACCCAGCCCGTTTCCTTTTTGTGAAGAATCCAGTTTGGAGAATCTTTTAAAAAGCTTCGAGGAGTCAAATGGCAGCGGATTACCTGGATTGCGGAAAATTAACCTGTCCTTAGTTAGCGTAACGCTGATAATCGAAGCTTTATCGGAGTATTTAATAGCATTAACTAAAAGGTTTTTTACCATCAAGCTATACAACTGTAGGTTACCATTGAGCTCGAAATCATTCTCCTTTTCGAATTTCAAGATAATATCGTAGGGTTCCGCAAGAAACGATAAACTGGCAAAGCTATACTCAACAACTTTAGCAATCTCGATCTTTTCGTTCAACTGGTATTGCCCATTATCAATTTTAGCTAATAAAAGAAGATTTAAGTTCAGCTTTTCCAAGCCCGAAATAGCCTGGTTCATATCTTCAATCAAAACACTCTGATGCTCAGAAAGATTTTGTTCCTGTAAAAAAAGATCCAACTTGCTTTTGATAACTGCCAACGGAGTCTGCAATTCGTGAGCAGCATTTTCAGTAAATTCTCTTTGTGCCAGATAGGTCTTTCTTACTCTACGAATTAGGTGATTTACAGACACTTTCAGTTCATTAAATTCCGTTATTTTCACGTCTTCTGTCCACTCTTTCTCACTTTTATCCAAATCATATGCTTTTAGATAATCAAGAATAGCGCTGAAGGGTGCCCATATTTTTTTATTGATATAGTAATTAATATAAATAGCACCCGCTGTTAAAATGATTAATAAAGTAATTAACAATCCTAAAACAGCTTGAATCAGGTCTTCTTTTTCAATTAAGGATGATTTGAACGCAATGATATATTTCTTATTTAAGAGTATCACTCTTTTCTCCAATACCCTAAACTGCTCGTACTCTTCATTGATTTTACTGTATTGCTCAACGGTATATGGCTTGTTTTTAACTAAGCCAGAAGTATCCGGTAAAACCACAACGTCCCAGTCTAAATCTTTCCATAAAACTAAATCTTCTTCAGAATCAATATGTTTGGTATATTCTGGAAGTAAAGTTGCCTGTTGTTCAAGAGATTCATCAACAGAACGAATAAACAATTGATTTAGAACGATGTAAAATATCGGAATACTTAATAATAATAGTAAGATTGAAAAAGTCAGATACTTTTGCGTACTATAATTTAATAATCTCATAATGCCAGTTTGTACCCTACCCCGTAAATGGTTTTAAGATTGCTGCCGCTGCTGCCTAATTTTTTTTTTAAGTTTTTAATGTGAGCGTAGATTACATCGAAGTTATCCAAAAAAACTGCCGATTCACCCGAAATATGCTCTGCAATCGCTTCTTTTGAAATTACTTTTCCTTTATTTGATAACAGAAAAAGGAAAAGCTGAAACTCTGTTTTTGTGAGTTCTACCGGTTCACCTTTAACAGTGACACTTTTTGCGTTTAAATCAACGATAGTATCGGCATAGTGAATAAGGTTTTGACCGTTTAATTGTCGTCTTCTGATTACGGATTGGATCCTGGCAGTTAATTCGGCCAAATGAAAAGGCTTAGAAAGATAATCATCCGCACCAATGTTAAGCGACAATACTTTATCTTCTAAAGAGTTTTTGGCAGATATAACAATTACACCATCCATTTTATTCATCTTTTTTAGATACTGAAGAAGGTCAAGCCCATTTCCATCAGGAAGCATGATATCCAACAATATACAATCATAAACAAAAAGGTTAATTTTTTCTTTAGCAGTAACTAAGTCGAAAGCTGCTTCACACAAATAATTTTCATTAGAAAGATAAGAAACCATACTGTTAGATAGGGATTTTTCATCCTCAATTATCAATATTTTCATAGTCGATTTTTGTTTTAACCAAATTTAACAAAGTTGGTAACACAATCAATAATAAAGGAAGTGCAACCACAAAACCGCCGATAACGGCAATTGCCAATGGTTGGTGTAATTGAGCGCCAGTACCAATCCCCAAGGCTAAAGGCATTAACGCAATAATTGCCCCTAAAGCTGTCATCAACTTTGGGCGTAACCTTGTAGATATTGCATAAATAATTGCTTTCTCTTGGCTCATGGTCTTCAACCCATCGTTGTACTGCAAATAAGTAAAAATAGCGTTTTCACCGATGATGCCCACCATCATAATTAGTCCAGTATAACTACCTACGTTTAATGGTGTATTGGTGATAAATAAAAATATATAACTACCAGCAATACCTAAAACCGCTACCAAAAGTATGATCCCTGCTACTTTTATATCCCGAAAAAGGAAAAGCATTACCGAAAACACCAATAAACTGGAAAGACATAAAATCATCAACAGTTCTTTAAACGATTGTTGCTGATCGGCGTAAGCACCACCGTAACTAATGCTGTAACCTTTTTCTAAAGCAACTTTAGAATTTATTTTCTGTTTAATCTCTGTAACTGTACCCCCCAAATCTCTATTGTTAAGTCGGGCGGTTATTACACCCATCGTTTGTAAGTCTTCACGTTCTAACTCAGATTCGCCTTTATTCACTTTTACAGTCGCAAATTCTGTAATTGGTTTCCTCTGCCCGCTTGGTAAAAATATCCCTAGTTGTTCAATTGCTGATAAACCCCTGTTTTCGGTTGAATTTATAAACCTAATCGGTGTGAGCTGTTGCTTATCATAAATATCACCCCCTACATTTCCTTCCAAGCTGTTTTGTATTTGGTACTGAAAACCTGCAACGCTAATGTTGTACTGCGCCAACTTATTAAAATTAGGTAAAATGGTAACGGACGGACCAGCAATTACAACACCATCAAATACATCTGCGGTGCCTTTAACATTTTCTACAATTTTGCCAATCTTTTTAGAGTAAGCCTGTATTTTCTTTTGATCGGGTCCAAAAACCTTAATTTCTATAGGTTGTACCGAACTCATTAAATCGCCCAGCATATCGCCAATTACTTGACCAAAATCAATTCTTAATGCCGGTTGCGAACTTTCAATTTGATGTCTTATATCATCAATAACTTCGTCTGTAGTTCTACTTCTGTCTTTTTTTAGCTGAATCAAATAATCGCCTCTATTTGGCTCGGTGATAAAAAAACCCATTTGAGTACCTGTTCTACGACTATATGCTTGCACTTCTGGCACTTTAACAATCAGCTTTTCAACTTCCTGCAGCATTCTATCAGTTTCTTCTAGCGTTGTCCCTGGAGGAGAATCATAGTCCAAAACAATACTTCCTTCGTCCATTTCGGGTAAAAATCCAGTTTGCAACCGTGGTAATATCAACACCATTGAAGCAATTAGTATGGCTATAAAAGCAAAACTGATGATTGGTTTTCTGATGAAGTAACCCACCCATTTTCTTTCTTTTACCTCGTGAGCGTTTTCATCTGCTTTCCGTTTTTTATTGCTTTTGGTTAGCGTTAAATAAACCACCGGCAGTAAAATCCATGTGCTAAAGAACGAACATACTAGAGTGATAATCATGGTATTGGTCATCACCTTAAAATAGGCCCCGGCAACGCCTGTCATCAAAACAAAAGGAAGAAAAATTACTATTGTACTGATAGATGAGCCAAGCATCGCTTTAAAAAGATAGCGAATGGCCATACTAACCAATATCTTTGTGGGTTCTTCTGGATTTTCTTCATGCGTCCGATGAATTTGTTCTACCACTACAATCGCATCATCAATTATCAACCCAATAGCTGCCGCAATGGCACCTAACGTCATAATATTGAAAGTCTCACCCGTAAAATAGAGAACTATTAGTGTTAGTGCCAGCGTAACAGGAATAGTAATTAAGATAGTTAAGCTAGCTTTCCAAGAGCGCAAAAACAAAATAGCGACAAAAATAGCAAGCACTAATCCAATCCATAAACTATCTGTTACGCTTTTTACAGCATCATCTACAAAATCGGCTTGGACATAATAGGGTTTAACAACTACGTCTGGTGGCAATATATTTTTTAAGTCCGCAACTTTGCCAGTCATCGCTCTTGATACCGCTACTAAATTGGAATTTGGCTGTTTGATTACAGCAATTAGTAAGCTTTCCTTTCCGTTTGCATTTACCTTTATATATTCTTTAGCTTCATGAACTTCCACCGTTGCAACGTCTTTTAACTGTATGACCCGGTCACCGTTGTTTTGTACCACCATTTGCCCTAATTGCTCGGCATTGGTAATTTGCGCATCAGTTATGGTAAGGTACAGAAGATGATAGTCTGCCAAATACCCGTTTGATTTTACAAAGTTTGTTTCTGTTAAGGCTTGCGAAAGTTTAGCTGGATTCAGCGCTAAACGACTCATCTTTTCTTGATTTAAGATTACCCAATATTCTTTAGACTTTCCGCCAATGATACGCACATCGCTAATGCCTCCCACTTGCGATAAAAAAGGCTTGATAGTATATAGAGCTAGTTGTTTTAATTCAATTGGTGTGCGGCTTTTACTATTTACAGAGTATCCGATGATCGGCAAAATTGATGGGTTCATCTTCTCTACCACAATTTTTACGTCTGCTGGTAGGTTGCTTCTAATTTGGTTTATGCGTGATTCAATTTGTTGTTGACTTAAATTAATATCAGCATTCCAATTTAAAAAGGCAGATATTTCACAACTTCCACGGCTGGTTGTACTGCGTATTTTGATTAAATCTGGCACCTGCTTAATGGCGTTTTCTAAAGGCCGGGTAACCGCCACAGTCATTTGCCCAACAGGCTGTTGGCCTGCATCCGCAATGATCTTTATTTTTGGAAAAGTGATTTCTGGAAATAACGCAGTTTGCATTCGCTGATAAGAAAACACACCGCCAACAATGATGATTAAAATTAAAACGAGTAGCGGACTTTTATATTTAAAAAAATAAGAGTTTTTCATAGCCTAACGCGTTAAACGAACTAATGCAGTATCAGCTAAACCATAATTTCCTTTCAGTAAAATTTTATCAGAAAGCTTAAGCGTGGGCGATAGAACTTCAATTCTCTGATCTGTTTCGATTCCCTTTTTTATGGGTATTTTCACAGCAGTGCTATCGTTAGTGAGTTTCATTACCCAAAACTCTTGCTGACCGTCATCGGAGAGTACGCTCTCTTTTGGCACAGATACTTTGGACGAAGTGTTTTTAACGACGCTTACCGTGGCTATCAAATTTTCTGGCAGGTTGTATTTTGCTGCTACCTTTATTAAAATTTTCTGCGTTTGCGTAATTGAATCTAAAGCTGGCATAACTTGCGAAACCACTCCAGGTATTATTCGCCCATCGGGCAAATTAATAATTACGGTTTGTTTTTTTGTAATGAGCTGATTGTACTCATAAGGCAAGTTCATTAAAAAACCAAAACTGTTCTTATCCACCATTTCCAGCAACTGTTCGCCGTCTTGTACGTAATCTCCCGTTTGATGGCTTAGCTTACTCACAAATCCGCTAACCTGACTTTTTATATAGTTTAAACCCGAAAACTTGAATGAAGGATCTAATTTATTGATGGTGTTACCTAAGCTCTCTGCTTCTTTTGTTTTTAAAACAAATAAGGTATTTCCTTTACCTACGGATTCGCCCAGTTTAACCACAGAAGATTGAATGTAGCCATTTATGTTAGCCTTAACTCCTACTTTAAGCAAATAAGTTGAAGTTGCATTTAAGGTAATTTGCTCCTTTAAAGCAACATTTTCTGGAGACACTACCGTTACGGGCGTAATGACTTTAATATTTTCAGCACCCACATTATCGTTGCCGGCAGAGCCACCACAAGCAGCCAAACTCATTATAAAAATTGTTAAAAAATAGAATAGTTTCATGCTCAATTTAGGGTGAAATAATGTAACTGATTGATGCTTTGCAACTGATTGATTTTATTTTGGATAATATTGACTCTTAAATTCAAGTAATTATTGACCGATAAAAGATAATCACTCATGTTAACATCTCCAGTTTTTAATTGCAAAGCATTTGCATCTATTAATGTTTTAGAAAAACTAAGCTGCTTTTTAGCTTGAACTATAAGCTCATCGTAAGCCTTAATCGTTTGCTGTAACCTGATTTTTTGTTGTTGATACTGGATTTTATAAAAATCGCGATAACGGCTTTGTGTTTGTCGATTCAGGTTGATTTGATTAATGCTTAATTTTTTGAGTCCTCCATCATAAATAGGAATGGTCAAATTTAAACCTGCAGACCAGCCAAAATTCTTGTAGGCCTGCTTTGGCAGTGATGACTGGTAGCCACCATCTGTGAAAACATTGAGCTTTGGTCTATAATTCAACGCAAGTAGATTTAGTGAATTTACGGTTCTAGCACTATCAATACTATATTTTTCATAGATAGGGCTGTTTTCAAATCCCGGTACATCAACTTTTCGCGATGGCAATGCTTCAATTTGGTAAGTGGTGGTATCGGTAATCCCACTGAGGTAATTTAGCGCCATAAAATCATTTTTATACTGATTTTGATTTTGCATTACATTTAGCAACTGTTGTTCTAAACTGACCTTAAAGGTTAGGTACTCTGTCTGCCTAAATACGGATGATTGCGTTAACTTTTTAAGCAAATTATCCTGAGTTTTTAAGAGGTTCAATATCTCCTTAGCAAGATTAAGTTGTTCTTGATCTCCCAAAATAGTGATGTATTGTGTAGCAATACTTTTTTCAATATCAAGAATCGATAATGCTCTTTGATTTCCTAAACTATCTTTACTAAGCTGTAAACCTTTAATTAGCGTATTTAATCTGGCTTTGGTGCTAATCTCTTTACTTACCGTTATTAAACTGCTCACTAATTGTCCATTGGTAATGGCAGGGTCGTAGCCGACACCTTTTATAATCGGCGCATACACTAAATTAGACGACGCACTCACTTGAGGCAACAAACCCGCTCTTAGCTTTGCACTATCCAACCCTAATATTTGTATCTGGTTTTGGTAATCATTTAATAGCGGACTATTGATTCTCGCCTGATTCAGAAAGTAGTTAAGGTCTTTTTGCTGAGCTGAAATGCTTGAAAATTGACAAAAACTAATTAGAAAAAACGCACAAAAAATGTGTAAAAGTTTCAAGGACTTCATATCTCAAAAAAAAGGTTAGTTTCTGAATACTTTCTGAACTGCTGTTTTCATTTGGTTGTTGATGATTATTAAACAAAATAAAGGTTAGATGCCTCATATTTTAGCCCCCAATAAGTTCGGAGTATTATTATGAATTTCAAATAATACATTTGAGACATGAAATACAAGAAATGGAGCTTAGCAGAGAAGCTAGAAATCCTAGGTAAATCAGAGGAATTGGGTATCGTAGAGGCTTG
>JBBSQW010000035.1:0-37589 GCA_038243635.1 Sphingobacteriales bacterium | reverse complement strand
TCTCGCTTTTCAATAACCCACATTCCTTGCGTTTGCGGAGTGCAAAGGTGTGATCTTTTTTATTAATATGCAAGAGACGATGAGAATTATTTTGATGTTTTTTTACATGTTTTGGTAATGCGTTGATTATCTGATTGAAAAAATCGACTCCGACCCTAAAGGGGAGACCGAACGAGCTAGTTACTCCTCTTAACATGATTAATTTCTCGGATTCTATATTGTTGCACGGGATTCTCTGGTTCTCTGGTTAAATTACCCCGAGCTGAAGCTCGGGGTAATTGAAAGCTAGGTTGTAAATCTGAGGAAAGACTATATAGTTTGAATCTGGCCCTGCCTTGGCGTTTCTAATGTAACGCGTCAGATTTTTCGGAGTAGTGATTCTATTAGAAAAATGTTTTGTCTTAGAAGCTGTCTAAAAACGGATGAATAAAAAGACTATATGTGAAAAGTTGATAAAAAGGCCATTGCCAAAAGGCTGAATAATCACTAATTGTGAATAACGACAAACACAATTAGAATGAAAAATTACCCAACGAATTTAAGCGACAACCAGTGGCAATTTATATCAAATTTTTTAGACACAAAACGAAACGGGAAATATGAGTTGCGGGGAATAGTTGATTCCGATTTATACATGATAAAATCGGGTTGCCAGTGGCGGATGCTTCCGGGAAATTTTGCACCATGGAAACTGGTCTATTGTTATTTCTATACATGGAAAAGGAACGGAATTTTCGAAATGATACACGAAAGCCTGGTTGAAGATACCAGACTAAACACGGAAAAAAAGGACAGCCCACAGTTGGAATAATTGATGCCTAATCTGTAAAATCAACACTTTTAAGTAGTGAAAACAGAGGCTTTGACGCAGGAAAGAAGATAAAAGGAATTAAAAGGCACATTATTGTGGACACAATGGGATTGATACTGGCAATAGTAATCCAAGATGCGTAGGTTAAGGACAGGGATGGCGCAGTTACTGTAATCACTAAACTGTGTGAAGGATACAACAAAGTTATCAAAATATTTGCAGATGGCGGATATGGAGGACAACTGATCGAAAAAGTAAAAACACACTTCAGGCTAGCATTTGAGATTATAAAAAGGAACGAACTGCGCCCATTTAGTATTGCCAAAAAGATGGATTGTTGAAAGAACTTTTGCTTGGATTGACACCAATAGGCGTAACTCCAAAATTATGAGCGACTCAATAGCACAAGAGTCACTATTGTCCGTTTATCCGCTATAAGGTTAATGCTGAATCGTTTTTAGACAGCCTCTTAGTGTTTATGAAAGTATAATTATTAAAACAATTGGGTACCTTATATATACATGGATTTGAAATATTAGGTAAAGATCAATTAAAACTACACTACATATACTAAAATTTAATCATTCAGCAACAAGAAAGCTGCTCTGTGAAATAAATGTGGCAAGTAAGACTACTTGCAGACATATAGTTGGAAATACTCTCCAAATATAACATCGTCTAATAGGAATAAAACATTTTTTAAAAATAGGATTGAATGATAACATAAGGAAAAGTAGAGGAGTAGAGCTACCTATATATATGACTAGATAATCTCAGAAGCTAAAAGTATTCAAATTGTGAGTTCATTGGGTGAAACTCTGTTCAATAAACGGGATGGAAATGGATACCGGCCTGAGTGGGGATTTTTGTGTTGGAGCCGTGGCTAATGCTGTGCTGTGGTGTGAGCGCTGGAGTGAAGTATGAATGGACAGCTCGACTGCAGGCTGCCATGAAAAATGAACTTCGTTTTTCTAAAAAAACTACCTCTCGGGACAATTCTGTTCTGCATAAATTTTTAGCTCTATATATTGATGATAACTGTGTAAGGTATGTTATTGTTATAAACTAGGTTATTATGGAAGACGAAGTAATGAACCAATCTGACAAAGTGTCGCTTGGTATAAGTGCAAAACTGACGCGTTAAACAGTTAGAAACTGCCAGTATTAAAATATAACTGCCAGTTTGGAATTGGCACAAGGCTTGATAAATAGGTTCTAGTTATAATTTTGTTAATAATAAAAATCATATAAATCATGTCAAAAATTATCGGAATCGACTTGGGAACTACCAACTCATGTGTATCTGTAATGGAAGGTAACGAGCCTGTTGTTATTTCTAACAGCGAAGGAAAACGTACTACGCCATCAATAGTTGCATTTGTAGAAGGTGGTGAGCGTAAAGTTGGTGATCCTGCGAAACGCCAGGCAATTACTAACCCAACCAAGACCATTTATTCAATTAAGCGTTTCATGGGAAGCAGCTTTGATGAGGTATCTAAAGAACTTACTAGAGTACCTTATAAAGTTGTTAAAGGTGATAATAACACGCCAAGAGTAGAAATTGATGACCGTAAATATACGCCACAAGAGATTTCTGCAATGATTCTTCAAAAAATGAAGAAAACTGCTGAGGATTTCTTAGGTACTGAGGTTACTGAAGCTGTTATTACTGTTCCTGCTTATTTTAACGACGCACAACGCCAGGCTACGAAAGAAGCTGGTGAAATTGCTGGTTTGAAAGTACGTAGAATTATTAACGAGCCAACTGCTGCTGCACTTGCTTACGGTTTAGATAAAGCACACAAAGACATGAAAATTGTTGTGTTTGACTGTGGTGGTGGTACGCATGACGTTTCGATCCTTGAATTAGGTGATGGCGTTTTTGAAGTAAAATCTACTGAAGGTGACACGCACTTAGGTGGTGATGACTTTGACCAAGTAATTATTGATTGGTTAGCTGACGAATTCAAAACCGAAAACGGTATGGATTTAGTTAAGGACCCAATGGCATTGCAACGTTTAAAAGAAGCTGCAGAAAAAGCGAAGATTGAATTATCTAGCGCTACTACTACAGAAATTAACTTGCCTTATATTACTGCTGATGCAAGCGGACCAAAGCACTTGGTGCGTTCTTTATCTAAGGCTAAGTTTGAATCTTTAGCTTCTGATTTAATTAAAAGAACTATTGCTCCGTGTAAATCAGCTTTGAAAAATGCTGGAATGAGTACTTCTGATATCGACGAAATTATTTTAGTTGGTGGTTCTACTCGTATCCCTGCGATACAAGAAGCGGTTGAGAAATTCTTTGGAAAATCTCCATCAAAAGGTGTTAACCCAGATGAGGTTGTTGCTATTGGTGCTGCAATACAAGGTGGTGTTTTAACTGGAGAGGTGAAAGACGTTTTATTATTAGATGTTACGCCACTTTCTTTAGGTATTGAAACTATGGGCGGTGTAATGACTAAATTAATTGAGTCTAACACAACTATTCCATCTAAAAAATCTGAAACTTTCTCTACTGCATCTGATAGTCAGCCTTCTGTAGAGATTCATATTTTACAAGGCGAGCGCCCAATGGCAAAAGATAACCGTACAATTGGACGTTTCCACTTAGACGGTATTCCACCTGCACCACGTGGTGTGCCTCAAATTGAAGTAACTTTTGATATTGATGCTAACGGTATTTTACATGTTGGTGCAAAAGATAAAGCTACTGGTAAAGAGCAAAAAATTAGAATTGAGGCTTCATCTGGCTTATCTGACGAAGAAATTCAAAAGATGAAAGCAGAAGCAGAAGCTAATGCTGAATCTGATAAAGCTGCAAAAGAAGAAGCTGACAAAATCAATACTGCTGATGCTTTGATTTTCTCTACTGAGAAACAAATTAAAGAATACGGTGATAAAATACCAGCTGATAAAAAAGCACCTATTGAAGAAGCTTTGGCAACTTTGAAAAACGCTTATGCAGCTAAAAACTTCGCTGATATTGACGCAGCATCTGAAACATTAAATACTGCTTGGGCTGCAGCTTCAGAAGAAATGTACAAAGCAACTGAAGGCGGCGCAGAAGGTGCTCCGCAAGGAGACGCTTCACAAGCAGAAAATGCTGGTGATGATGTTACTGATGTTGATTTTGAAGAAGTAAAAGACGAAGAAGCCAAATAAGGCGTAAGGTTGAGGGAGTAAGGTTTATGGACTTGCTCATCTTATGAAATCCCGTTCTATTAATTTAGGACGGGATTTTTTTTGAGCGAATGCGTTTTGTGAATTACTTGCTGGGCGTAAATATAATCGCAGGATCCTCGAAAAGAGAGACCCTGCTCGGACGAAATTGCAGGCTCTCGAAAAAACAGACCCTTGTCGGATTATTTATCGCATTTCTAAAATGCGTGTAATTAACAAAAGATACATATTTAACGACCTGTACAAAATCTAATTCTTTTTTGTTTTATTTGTAATAGATATAAACAGTTTACCGTAACCAATTAAAATGTTTAATACCTTATAATTAACACACCCAATAATGAACACAACTAAACTTATTAAAAAAACAGGATGTAAATATTAAACATTCTTTAGCTATATTAATCTGTTGGTACGGTCCTTGGCCATGGTATTTTAAGTTTTTTGTAAAAACGGTTGAATTTAACCTGTCTGTGAATTTTATAATAGTAACTGATACATTTGTAAGTGATCCACTTCCGACAAACATAAAAATCGTCCATAAATCTTTTGCAGATGTTAAGAGTTTAGCTAGCGAAAAACTTGGCTTTGAGATAGAATTAGACTCCCCTTATAAGTTGTGTGACTTTAAACCTGCATATGGATTAATTTTTAGTGAGTATTTAAAGGGCTTTGATTTCTAGGGGCATGGAGATATCGATTTGATTTTTGGTGATATTCGCACCTTTATCACGGAGACTGTATTAGATACATACGATTTTATCGCCGTAAGGCACGATTTTATAACTGGCTTTTTTTCGCTATTTAAAAATAATGAAAAAATGAATATGATTTTCACTCTTAGTAAAGACTATAAGATAGTATTTACTAACCCTCGGCATTTCTGCTTTGATGAGTGCAATTTCCTGCAGTCTTATTTAAGTGAGAAAATCCCATTAGACCAGTTGCCTGCCGAAATAGAAAGTATGGAGCATATCATTAGAAAATGCCATAAGCAAGGCATTATAAATGCCCATTTCGATTTTCTAATAGTTGAGTCGAACCCCGGTAAATTAAAATGGGAAAATGGAAAACTTTTTTATAAAGATAAATTCGAATGCTTATTTTTCCATTTAATTAGATTCAAAAAATTACCGTACCTAATTAAGCCTGAATGGGCCAATATTCCCAATCGATTTTTTATTCATAGCTTTTATTTTTCAAAGCATATCCCAAATAGTATTAGAAACGGAGTGGCAGACATGTTAATTATGCCTAAATACTTTCTTTTCAAGATTAAAAGGGAAATTAATTGGAAATACAATATTTTTAAAAGTTCAGTAGCACCAGAAAAAGAAATTGATAATATTCATAACTATTGTGGTCTATATAAATTAAATAATCGAGTATTTGCGGTAGGTACTAGTAGCTCAAAAAAACAACTTTTTTTAATACAAAGCTTACATGTAATTCCTTTGCATCTCATTTCTAAGCAACGATTTTATGCACACGCTGAAAGATATAACATTACTTTCGACTTCTCAGCTGGCGCAAAGTTTTTATTAGAACAAGTTTTTGAAAGCGGAATAGATAGTGAGGTGTATAGTAAAATACTGCCTTAAATAAAAAACCGAAATGCATTTGCTTTTTTTTAAATAATTAGTAGGTTCGAATAAAAATTAATAACGATATGGAAAAAATCTCTAAAAAAGCTTTAACTCAAAGTGAAATGGAAAAAATTATGGCAGGAAGCTGTAATGTTGGGTATTCTTTTGGCTGCGGCCTAGGTCTTTCACTTACGTTTCTTACGGGCGGCTTAGGTGCCGTGGTATGGGGACCATCTACGGGTGCAATGTGCTATGCCGCTTACCGATCTTGTTAATCTATTATTAAAATTATTTCAATGGAAAATCAATCAAATTCAATTTTAAAGATGACTAAAGAGTCATTGTCTCAGGACGAAATGGAACAAATAATGGCGGGAAGTTGCCCTTCGCGAGCTTTCAATGCAGGAGTTGTCGGCTTTTGTCTGTTCGGTGCATACGTATCTCCGGTTATTGGTATTGGCTGTGCCGCATATGGTGTTTATTCTGTTTTTTGCTAGAAATCACTAAAATCCTTATGATAATGTCATAAGGATTTTAATTAATGTATCCTAATGAAGATTTTAAATATATCTAAAAGCTATAAAAAAAACACGAGGGTTTTAGATGATATTAATTTAACTGTCTATGAAAATCAGCTTGTATGTTTGTTAGGTAGAAATGGGGCTGGAAAAAGCACTTTACTCAATATAATTTCTCAAATAATACCACAGGACTCTGGCTCGATTATTATAAATGGAACAATCTTTAATCAAAATAGCATATTTATTAAAGAGAAAATCGGTGTTTTGAGTCAATTTGATTTTTTAATAAATGAATTAACGGGATATCAATATCTGAAATTTCAGTGCCTGCTCTTCAATATACCGGAACGAGTCGCTTCGATACGAATAGAAAGTCTTGTTGAGTATTTCTTTGATGACATCAATGATATACATAAATACATAGTATCTTTCTCTGCAGGGATGAGAGTGAAATTGAACATAATCAGCATATTAATGCATGATCCAAAGATTCTTTTGTTAGATGAACCGTTTTCAAACTTAGACCCTATAGCTGCACAAAAATTTGTTTTATTACTGAATAAATTTGTTGCCAAAAACAATAATAGAGTTTTATTATCATCTCATGATTTATTATACGTGAATATGTGTGCAACTAATATATGCGTATTAGACAATTCCAAGCTGATATTTAATGGTACGAAAGATGAATTCACAAAAGATGACCTCAATAAAATCGATGAAGCGTTAATTGATTTAATTACTCCCGAAGAATTTTATACAACCGGTATTAATTGGCTTTGTTAAGATATGAAAATTTTACTTTTCCTTTTACATACAAAATATAATTTCTTTTTAAAAAAAATGAAAAGTAGCATTTCAGCTATATTAAACATTTTTTTCACTCTCCTAATTTTATTACATGCGTACGCCTATTCTAATTTTTTAGATAATGTTTCTAGCTCTAAACCTTTAACTGATTTACCTTTATTAGTAAGATTTTTGTTGTATGTTATTTTATGCGCACCTACCGTTTTAATGTTTTTTTCATCTTTAAAAAACAAGACTATCATATTTAAGCCGTTTGATCCGGTTAGTAAACTAAAGCAGCTTTACATTGAGGTTATTTACAATTTTTTTTCTTCTCTATATTTTTTTATAGGCCTTGCCATTTTTTTTATTTTTATTTTTTCCGAGCGGTTTACAATCTATCATACGGGATTAGCATTTTTGGCTTTATTCACTTCTAGTGTGCTCAAATTATTTATTCAAGATTGTCTTACTACTGGCAGAACCAAATTATATTTAAACATAGGTGTACTTTCAACCACAATGCTCTTTTTGTTTTTTTTAAACAACACACTAACTTTTCAATTATTTAATTTATTATTAACGCCAATTCTTTTAGTAATATATGGGTCTTACAAGTATATAGGTTTATATCCATTACCCGTGGTTAAAAACAGTAAAATTGAATTTAAGAGTCTTTTAAGGATATTAATTAATATTTATTTCAGAAACAAACCGATCATCGTCAATTTCACAATATCGTTTATTATAAAATTTGCGTTTGTTTTTATGTTCTATGCTAAGTTTACCCAGCATAGTCCTCCTGGTTTTAAATATTTCAATTATATTGTATTGAGTAGCTCATTCTGGTTTACTTATATACATAACAATATATTTGGATATTTAAAAACAACATATAAAACACTAGCAGTAACAAAGGATCTTATTTTATTGTTTCGAGTATATTTATTGTTACTGATAGCGCCTATAGTTGTTGATATTATAATCTCATTTTCTATTGTAACTATATACAGTTCTTTAACATTTTCAGCCGTCGGCTTTTACATTGCCTCGTTGCTCATTAATATTTGTATCGGATTCTATGCATCATTGCAATCACCGTTTGAAGTGAAGACCGCCTTAAACTTCTCTGGCGCAAAGTCTAATACTCCTATTCAATATAGTTTTCTATTAGCTTTTATTACCGGATTATTAAGTTTTTTGTATGTAAATATATCGTGGATGTACATTACTCCCGTTCCAATCGTTGCTTCAGGCTACTTATTATACTTATATATATATAAGGGGAAAGTTAGAATATCTATAAATAATATTTTCAATAAGCTATAATTAACAATGATTTCACAACTGGATGAAATTAAACAGTCGCTTTTTTATTTTCTAATTTGTGTCATTTTAGTTGGACTGAACTACTTTACTCAATCGTTTTTTTTAACCGAAAATATTTTTGTAAACACCTATTCAGAATTAATGAGCTATGAGCGAATTGGTGAAGTATTTGAACAAACACAAAAATACCAATGGATTAGTTTTCTATTTATCCCAGTATTTTTGATATTTAAAGTGATGTACAATTCTCTATGGATTACAACTGGCACCTTACTAAAAGACGACAGTAGCTACACCTATGAGCATAACTTCACAATATGTTTAAAAGCAGAGTTAATATTCGTAATTATGTTGGTTTTTAGAATAGGTGCTCTATTATTATATAATACAGTCAATGTCATCAACGATATAAATTTTATTCCTGGTTCGATTATTAATTTCTTTAATAGTGAGGAATTGCCGAAATGGAGTATTTACCCCCTAAAAACACTAAACGTTTGGGAAGTTCTATATTGCTATTTAGGCACAAAACTGTTTGCTTACAAATATAATATTTCTGTAAGGTCTGCAGCATATTTATTTTGTATACCGTATGTTTTAGGACTATTTTTTTTGATTTTGGTATACATGTTTTTAATTTTCCAACTTTCAGAATGAAAAGAAAAATTGTGTTTTCAGTAATAGTATTATGTCTTCTCGCTATTTTAACATTTATAGGATATAAAGGTTTCAAAACGGCTAAACTAAGAAAACAAGCGGAAGTTAAAATCCTGTTTTTGCCAGATCTTCCATTTGTATTTACAAAAAAAACAAGTATGGCTAATATGCCCGTTATAGTGAACTACTTTTCGACTTCTTGTGAACATTGTGAATATATGGCAACGCAGTTTGTATTACACCAAAAAGAGTTTGAGAAATCTCGGATACTAATGATAACTCCTGATGATACTGTTGAAGTAAATAAATTTAAACTAAAATTTGGTATAGACAGATTAGATTTTGTATCCATCGGAATCGACTCTAAGTTTGAGTTTTATAAAATCTTCGGCTATGCCAATACTCCGTCATTCTTTATTTATAATAAGAATCACAAGTTTGTAAAAAAATATTTAGGAGAGACCAAAATCCAAAATCTTATTAAGTACGCAATGGATTAACAAGTTTTTAAAATTAAAAAAACTAAATAAGTCTTTTACCATGCAATTTGATCAAGCGGATTGCGGGATTGCATGTCTTATATCGATAATAAAGTATCATGGGGGAGTAGATACTTTTGAAAATCTTCGAAATGAATGTGGTACTTTTATAGGTGGAACCACTCTATTAGGTATTCATAGGGCAGCTGAGAAGTCTGGTTTTTCATCAGAAGGATGTAAAACAAATACTGAGTTTCTTAAACAACATAAGACGCCCTGTATTTTATATGTTGTTATGGATAATGAATGCCATCATTATGTCGTATCATACGGAACACAAACAGCAGGGGATACTATTCAATTTATTATTGGCGACCCAGCAAAAGGAATTATTTACTTAACAGAAGACCAACTAGGTAAAGTTTGGAGGTATAGGACGTGTTTGATTTTGAGCCCCAATCTTAAATTTGTAAAAACTGAGGATATAGTAAATAAGAAAAGAAAATGGCTTTATCAGTTTCTTAAAAAAGATTTTTCGCTTTTGATAATCGCGGCTCTCTTAGGAATTATAATAGCAGCATTAAGTTTATCAATGGCAATTTTTTCACAGAAACTCATTGATGTTATTATACCTAAGAAATTATATACAAAATTAGGTATCGGAATTACATTGGTTTTTTTGTTGTTAATTATAAAGGAGGGACTTAGTTTTTTAAGACAGTTCTTTTTGTTGAAACAATCAAGAAGCTTTAATAGTAGAGTAATAGATTTTTTTTACAATCATTTATTACAATTACCTACCTCTTTTTTTGGCACAAGAAAAGTTGGGGAACTGACAGCAAGGCTTAATGATACCTCGAGAATACAGAGGGTGATTAGTCAACTTGTGGGAACCGCTACCATTGACTTGCTAATGACATTAGCAACAACCGTAGTAATCTTTCACTATTCATGGCAAATAGGAATTGGGTGTATGTTGGGAATGACATTTTTCTTTTTTTTTGTTCATTACTATAAAGATCAAATTATTAGTGGCCAAAGTAATATCATGATCAGCTATGCTATGGTTGAATCCAACTATATTTCAACTCTTCAAGGAATCAATTCAATGAAGAATTATAACAAACAGCAACTATATTCAAATATTAATCGAGATATCTATCACACATATCAAAATAACCTTTTCAATTTTGGCAAAATTCAGGTTACATTGTCGTTTTTCGTTAATTCTTTTGGTGCTTTATTTTTAACCAGTGTATTAGGATTTGGCAGTTATAAAGTTTTAAATAATAACATGAAAATAGGCGAATTAATGGCAATTATCGGCATGTGTGGGACATTATTACCTAGTGTTACTAATCTTTCGTTAATCGCCATTCCGATAAATGAAGCGAAAATTGCGTTTAATAGAATGTTTGAATATACATCGATTGAACAGGAGTTAGATTCCGGCACAGTCGAGATAAGTAGTATTAGTAACATTAGCATCAAAAATTTGGCCTTTTCGTTTGGAGGACGTGGCGCTGTCCTAAAAGATATTTCGTTTAAAGTTAGTAGAAACGAGATAGTTGCTCTTATGGGTGAAAATGGTTGCGGAAAGAGCACTTTAACCGAACTATTATTTAAAAATTACTTATTTACAGAAGGTGAGGTAATTATAAATGATTGTCATGATATTAGAGATGTTAAAAGAAGTAATTGGCGCAATTTAACTAAGATTGTCCCTCAAAATCTTCACATGTTTAACGCCTCAATACTAGAAAATATTGCTTTCGAAGATGGATTTAATAAACCCGAGAAAGTTATCAATTTTTTAGCAGATTATGGTTTCAATACTTTCTTTGAAACGTTGCCATATTTTTATCATACTATAATCGGGGATCAAGGCATTAATATTTCAGGTGGACAAAAACAGTTGATTGCTTTAGCTAGAGCGCTTTACCATAATCCTAAGCTTTTAATATTGGATGAGGGGACTGCATCTATGGATAGAGATACGGAACTGTTCGTTCTTAAATTACTTAATAATTTAAAAGAAAATATGGCAATAATATTTATTACTCATCGTCTGCACGTTTTGAAGGCTTATTGCGATAAGATATATATAGTTGATAAGGGGATAATTACGTCTTCGGGAAATCATGATGAGTTGCTACAAACTGAAAATTTATATAGTCAATATTGGCAAGATCTAAAAATATAAAATTGTTACCTGCTGTTCTTGTATTGAAATGCGATAAATTCTTAGTACAGTTACAGAACATCTACTCTAACGCTCTTACCTATTATTGCCCGAACTCTCATTTTATCTGAATCTGGACGATATCACTCTTGGTCTGACAACACTTGAACGAAAGCTTTCTTAAAATGAACTCTTGTTGGGCATTCTTATAGTCGCAGGTTCTAAAAAAGCGAGACGACCTTGTTCTGACGTTAAAAACTGAAAGTTTTAGAATAAAAAACTAAACCAAACCACCATTGTCACAGTTGATTTAAACTCATTCATCCGCAGTCATTTCACAGTCAGAAGCAATTAACGCAAAGATTTAAATCCTGAGATTAAATATCTTTACATTATGAAAAATATCAAGCTAAGCGTTTTAGATCAGACTCCAATCCGTAAGGGAAGTAACGCTACCGAATCTTTACAAGAAACGATTGAATTGGCGAGACTTGCAGATGATTTAGGTTATACTAGGTATTGGTTGAGCGAACACCATAACTCACAAACTTTGGCAACTGGTTCGCCGGAGATTATGATTGCTCGATTAGGTGCTGAAACTAAAAACATACGTTTGGGTTCTGGGGGAATGATGATGCCGAACCATAGCAGTTTAAGGGTTGCCGAAAATTTTAGAGTTTTGGAGGGTTTATACCCAAATAGAATTGACTTGGGTATGGGCAGAGCACCTGGAACTGATCGAATGACCGCTCATTTATTAAACCCGTCTAACCAATTTAGTCCGAAAGACTATGTTCAACAGCTTAGGGATTTGCAACATTTGTTTAACGATGAGCCGTTAGAAGGAATAAGCGAGGCAAGGGTGCAAGCTATTCCAATAATCCATACATCTCCGAATTTATGGATTTTAACTTCGAGTGGTGAAAGTGCTTTAATTGCCGCACATTTTGGCATGGCAATGTCGTTTGCGCAATTCATAAACCCGGTTGGTGGTGCTGCTGCTATCAAAAACTACAAAGCGCAATTTCAACCTTCCGCGGAACTCACTGAACCCCAGACGAGTGTAGGCATTTTTGGCTTTTGCAGTGAAGATGAGGAAAAAGTAAAAAAAGTACAAGCCTTGATGGACTATCGTCTAATGAGCTTTGAGCGAGGAAACTTTAATAACGTTTATTCTTACGACGATATTAAAGATGAGGAATACGATGCACAGGAATGGCAAAGGGTGTTGCATAATCGTCAACGAATGGCAGTAGGCACTCCGGCCCAAATGAAACACCAAATAGAAAAAATTTGTGAAGACTTTGATACCGATGAAATCATCATTTCTACTTTTACAGAAAGTAAAGAAGATAGATTCGAATCGTACCAGCTTTTGGCGGATGCGTTTGGATTAGCGTAACGTTAAAAGAAAAAATGAGCATCGATTATAAAAAAACGCAATTACAGCAACTAACCAACACACCACTTTGGGATGTAATTATTATGGGCGGTGGCGCCACGGGTTTAGGCTGTGCGGTTGATGCGATAACAAGAGGATTGAAAACACTTTTGTTAGAACAGTCGGATTTTGCAAAAGGTACATCAAGTAGAAGTACAAAATTGGTGCATGGCGGTGTAAGGTATCTAGCTGCTGGTGATGTTTCTCTAGTTTACGAAGCTTTAAGAGAACGAGGTTTGTTATTACAAAATGCTGCTTATTTGGTGAAAAAGCAATCGTTTATTATTCCGTGTTATAGTCTTTTTGAACAAATAAAATATGTTATTGGTTTAAAAGTATACGATTTACTATCTGGCAAATTCAGCTTTGGGTCATCCACGATTCTCAATAAAGAAAAACTTTAAGTGCATTAAAAGGCATTAGTGATCAGAAGTTAAAAGGTGGCGTACAATATTCGTCGGACAGTTTGACGATGCAAGGTTGGCTTTAAATATTGCGCAAACGGCTATAGAAAATGGTGCAACGGTTTTAAGTTATTTAAAAGTAAAACAGTTAAAAAAAGCTGATGGTTTAATAAACGGTGTATTTGCAGAAGACGCAGAGACGGGGCAAGGTTTTGAAATTAACGGCAAGGTGGTGATAAACGCGACAGGTGTTTTTGTTGATGAGATTTTAAAAATGGATAAACCAAGTGCAAAGCCACCAAGTCAAGGTGTTCATGTGGTTTTAGATCGTTCTTTTATGTCGTCAAAATCTGCGTTGCTTATTCCAGAAACAACTGATGGAAGAGTTTTATTTGTGGTGCCATGGCGTGAGCATTTGTTAGTTGGAACCACAGATACGCCCCTGAATGAACATAGTTTAGAACCCATTGCTTTAGCAAAAGAAATTGATTTTATTTTAGAAACTGCAGGTAAATATTTTGAAAAAAAGCCAACCAGAAAAGATATTCTAAGTGTATTTGCAGGTTTAAGACCTTTGGCCGCTCCCAGTAAAGCGACTAATCAAACCAAGGAGATTTCCAGAAGCCACCGGTTAATTGTTAGCGACAGTAACCTGATAACCATTACTGGAGGCAAATGGACAACCTATCGAAAAATGGCAGAAGATACTATTGATCAAGCAGTTTCTGTGGCTAATCTACTTCCAACTAAATGCATCATCAAAAATTTAGCTATTCATGGGAATACTATGTTAATGGAGGATAATCATTTCGATTTTTACGGTAGCGACCGCTCCTCTTATTAAATCAATGATTAAACACCAGCCAGAGCTTGAAGAGAAACTCCATCAAGATTTTCCTTATTTAATGGGTGAAGTGGTTTGGGCTGTTAGGAACGAAATGGCAAGGACGGTGGAAGATGTTTTAGCTCGGAGGCTTAGGGTTTTATTTTTAGATGCAAAAGCATCCATTGAAATGACTCCAAAAGTTGCCGAAATTATAGCAGCTAAACTTAATTTTGATAAAGAATGGGAGCATCAACAAATTAAAACGTTTTTAAACTTAGCAGAGAACTATCAAGTATCTGCTAATGGCGATGCTTTACATTAAAATTCGAAGAATATTCTACTCGTTTTCTAAAATCTCTGTCTGAGCTTTCTTGATGAATGAGAAAAACCCAATTTCAAACCATATCCTCCGCAAATATCTTTTTTTATCTTCGAAAGATATCAGCAACGAATCAGCTATAAAACCTACGCTTAATTAGGTATAGTTACATTCCAAAAAAACATTAATGAAAGCCATTTTTAATTTATTCGACTTTAAACGCAAAATTGACTATAAAGTTGAAATACTCGCAGGACTAACCGTTGCCATGACGATGATGCCCGAATCTTTGTCTTTCGCCATTTTAGCAGGTTTCCCACCTTTAACAGGATTATATGCTGCTTTTATTATGGGTTTGGTTACTGCGGTTTTAGGTGGCAGACCCGGATTAATTTCTGGCGGAGCTGGCGCTACTGTAGTGGTTTTAATCGCATTAATGCAATCTCACGGAATTGAATACGTTTTTGCTGCGGTGGCGTTGGCTGGCGTAGTACAAATTTTGGTAGGTGTTTTTAAATTCGGGAAGTTTATACGTTTAGTGCCACAACCGGTAATGTATGGCTTTGTAAACGGATTAGCGGTTATTATTTTTATGGCTCAAATTCACCAATTTAAAACGGTGGTAAATGGCGAGAGCATTTGGTTAAGCGGGCAACCTTTATTAATAATGGTGGGGTTGGTTGTGTTAACCATTACCATTGTTATGTTGTTTCCGAAAATCACGAAAGCCGTACCACCATCTTTAGTTGCAATAATTGTGGTTTTCATAATTGTTTTAGGATTTGGGATTGAGACCAAAACGGTAAGTGATATTGCCTCTGTTAGCGGTGGCTTCCCTCCTTTCCACATTCCAAATATTCCTTTTGATTTTCAAACGCTCCAAATAATTGCGCCTTATGCTTTTGTGATGGCGGGAGTTGGTTTAACGGAGGGTTTACTGACTTTAAACTTGGTAGATGAAATGACGGCTACTCGTGGTAACAGCAACAGAGAATGTTTAGCGCAAGGAACTGCAAATATTTTAAATGGCTTTTTTACTGGAATGGGTGGTTGCCCCATGATAGCTCAAACCTTGGTTAACCTTTCTGCTGGTGCTAGAGCTCGACTTTCTGGGATTGTGGCATCTATTACCATATTGATTATCATTTTATACGGAGCACCGATTATTGGGTTACTGCCTATGGCGGCGTTAACTGGCGTAATGGTTATGGTTGCAGTTGGGACCTTTGAATGGATTAGTTTCAGAATTATCAATAAAATGCCGAAGCAAGATATTTTTGTTGGGATTTTGGTTGCCGTGATTACAATTTGGTTACACAATTTAGCTTTGGCAGTTTTAATTGGCGTAATTATATCGGCATTGGTATTTGCTTGGGAAAGTGCTAAACGCATTAGAGCTCGTAAATACATTGATGATCATGGTGTAAAACATTATGAGATTTATGGTCCGTTATTTTTCGGCTCGGTAGCTAACTTTACCGATAAGTTTGATCCTTTAAACGACCCCAAGGAAGTAATAATCGATTTCAAAGAAAGTAAAGTTGTCGATATGTCGGGAATCGATGGCCTTAATAAACTCACGCAACGGTACAAAACAGAGGGTAAAAAACTTCATTTACGTCATTTAAGTGCTGATTGTCTGCAGCTTTTAGAAAACGCAAGCGACGTAATTGACATCAATATTATTGAAGACCCAACTTATAAGGTAGTTCATTAGCTATATAATTGGCTTAACAATGTTTTTTTTGATGCTAATAATCATCTTTTTATCGTGGATGTTATCGATTTGAGAAATTGAACTACGCGGCTTAACAAATATTTAACATAAACTTAATTTAAACAGCTTTCTTTTAGCTTAATTTGGTGTAAATTTGAGATCTAAATCCATCCTAAACGATGAAAATCACATCAGGTAATAGGTCGATAAATTTTTTAGACAATCTTTTGGCAAAACGATTCGGTCCCGTTTTTCTACTTTATCTAATTATCATCATTATTGCCTTCAGTACTAGGATAGCGTTGTTGCTAAAATCTAGCAGTGGGTTTGACTGGAGTATTATAAATGTTTTAGGTGTTTTTAGTATTGGCTTTTTTTATGATACCATCATGGCCTCTTACTTTTGTATTCCGTTGGTTTTGTATATCTGGCTGCTACCAAATAAATGGTTTAAAATGCGTGGCCATCGTTTTTTCCTCTACTCATTTTTTATTCCTGTAATCTTTTTACTTCTTTTCAATGTTATTTCTGAGTGGTTTTTTTGGGATGAGTTTTCTACGCGTTACAATTTCATAGCCGTCGATTACTTGGTTTACACTACAGAAGTTATCGGAAATATTTGGGAATCTTATCCAGTTATATGGATCATCGCCGTAGTAGTACTCATTACATTGGGTATCTTTTATCTTTTAAAAAACACAATTGCTTCATCGTCAAAAAGCGATATGCGTTTCCGTAAACGAAGTTTAGTTGCTTTAGTTTTGTTAGCTATCCCTCTCCTCTCTTGGTTCTTTATCTCCAATAAAGGAAAAGAGTTTAGCGACAACCAGTACGCTGTTGAATTAGCTGGAGATGGAATTTATGATTTTGGCGCTGCATTTTGGAACAACGAATTAAACTACAATAAGTTTTACGCCACAATCGACCAAAAAAAAGCTTTCAAAATAGTAAACAGTCTATTAAGCGAAAGCGATTCTACTGTTGTTGCGGATGATAAAGAATTTATCAGAACCATCAACGGAAACGAAGCTGCAAAAACTCACAATGTTGTTTTAATTAGTGTAGAAAGTTTAAGTGCAAGTTATTTAGGAAGCTTTGGCAATACGGAGAACATTACACCAGAGATGGACAGCTTGACAAAAAAAGGCATCCTCTTTTCTAACCTTTACGCTTCTGGCACACGAACCGTTCGAGGTTTAGAAGCTTTATCGCTATCTATCCCGCCAACACCCGGTCAATCCATTGTAAAGCGACCGGATAATGGAGGTCTGTTTAGTTTAGGCAACTTACTAAAAACCAAAGGTTACCAAACACAATACATATACGGTGGTTATAGCTATTTTGATAATATGAAATCTTTCTTTGGCAGCAATGGCTACCAAGTTATTGACAGAGATGATATTAAAAACAAAAAAGACATTCATTACGAGAACATTTGGGGTGTTGCCGATGAAGATTTGTTTACGCTATCATTGAAAACGCTTGACGAAGACTACAAAAGTGGCAAGCCGTTTTTTAGTCAGATCATGACGGTTTCTAACCATCGACCATACACTTATCCAGACGGAAGAATAGACATTCCGTCGCATACTAGCCGCCAAGGAGCTGTAAAATACACTGATTATGCGATTGGTAAGTTTATAAAAGAAGCGAGTGTAAAACCTTGGTTTAAAAACACGATTTTTATCATCGTTGCAGATCATTGCGCTTCAAGCGCTGGAAAAACAGAGCTTCCAGTTAGTAGTTATCACATCCCAATGATTATGTATGCACCAGACTTAATGAAACCTCAAGTTTTTGATAAGCTAACCGCACAAATTGATATAGTTCCCACTATATTAGGACTCTTAAACGTAAAACATCAATCGAAGTTTTTTGGCAGGGACGTATTTAACCACGAAACAAAAACACCTTGGGCGTTTGTTAGTACTTACGAAAAACTGGGATATTATAAAGACGGGCATTTGTTGGTGCTTTCCCCACAGAAGAAGGTTGAGCAGTTTATGGTAAATGCTAACCAAGATCAGGTTGCTGAAAAAGTAAATGAACAACTAAAAGAGGAAGCAGTTGCCTTTTACCAGACAGCCAGCTATCTTTATAAAAACCGTCAGTATTCAAAATAAATTGCATTTATATTTGTGGCCAATCAATATTTTTATCAAATAATTTATATTTTGGTAAGGTTAGTTGTTAAAGCTTGAGGATGCAAAAAGATTTATTCAGAAAAAAGTCTATCAGTAAGATTTTAAAAGACAGTGCAGATGGCTACGGCGACGGCGAAGGCAGTTCTTTAAGCAAAGTTTTAACGGTAAAAGACCTCACCTTTATGGGAATTGCCGCCGTAGTTGGGGCAGGCATTTTTTCTACCATTGGCGAAGCGTCTTTCAATGGCGGCCCTGGAGTTAGTATCTTATTTGTACTTACCGCAATTACCTGTGGATTTTCTGCGCTTTGTTACGCAGAATTTGCTTCCCGCATCCCAGTCGCTGGTAGTGCTTACACCTACGCTTATGCGTCATTCGGAGAATTAATTGCTTGGATTATTGGTTGGGATTTACTAATGGAATATGCTATAGGAAATATTGCGGTAGCTATTTCTTGGAGTGGTTACTTTGTAAATTTACTCAGAGGCTTTAACATCAGCCTACCTGCATACCTAACTTTAGATTATTTTTCGGCATATAAAGCCCATACGTCATTAATTGCAAATGGTGGGGATCTTTCTAAACTGAGTGAAAGTATGCAATCTGCCGCAGCTGCTTGGATGACTGCCCCGCAGATTGTTGGTTTACGATTAATCGCTGATTTTCCTGCTTTACTCATTGTGTTTTTAATTACCGCCCTAGTTTATGTGGGTATTAAGGAAACTAAAAGAGCGACAAATGCCATGGTAATTTTAAAAATCATGGTGGTAATTGCAGTTATCGTTATTGGTTTTTTTTATGTTACGCCTGCAAATTGGCATCCGTTTTTACCTAATGGTTTTAGTGGAATGATGAAAGGAGTTTCGGGAGTTTTCTTTGCCTATATAGGCTTTGATGCGATTTCTACCACTGCCGAAGAATGCGAAAACCCACAGCGAGATTTACCAAGAGGTATGATTTATTCTCTAATTATTTGTACGGTTCTCTATATTCTGGTTGCTTTGGTGTTAACGGGGATGGTAAATTATAGCGAACTGGCTGTGGCCGATCCTTTGGCTTTTGTTTTTGAACGAGTAGGTTTGACCAAAATTAGTTACATCATTTCTGTTAGTGCGGTAATTGCCACTGCCAGTGTCTTACTGATTTTCCAGATGGGTCAACCGCGTATTTGGATGAGCATGAGCAGAGACGGTTTATTGCCAAAAGCTTTTTCAAGAATTCACCCCAAATTTAAAACTCCAGGTTTTGCAACAATTGTTACTGGTTTTGTGGTTGCCATACCGGCGTTGTTCATGAATTTAACCGAGGTAACTGATCTAACAAGTATTGGAACTCTGTTTGCTTTTGTTTTGGTTTGTGGAGGCGTCCTGCTTTTACCTCCAGATACGGACATTAATAATAATAAAAAACGCTTTAAAATGCCTTACATCAACGGTAAGTTTATTGTCCCAGCACTATTCATTTTAGGTGTTGTTTTCTTTTACGATGAAATTTTAAACCATTTTGACTTTAGTAACGGCTGGTTGGTCGTTCGCGAAAAGCTTCCGTTGTACTTATACTTGATTTTAGCTTTAGCGATAAGCGTTTTATCGTTTACCAAAAGCTTATCGTTAATACCCGTTTTGGGTTTGTTAAGCTGTGGTTATTTAATGACTGAGTTAGGTTATACCAACTGGCTTAGGTTTTTGATTTGGTTGGCAATTGGCTTGGTGGTTTATTTTGGGTATAGCTATAAGAATAGTAAGTTGAATAATACTGAGGAATAAAATTTTGAATCCTATTATTGAGACTGAAAACATCTCACGAAGGTAATAAGTACGACAGTTTTTTAACCACGGAGGACGCGGAGCTCACAGAGCTAAATGCCTAAGGAGTTTTCCACTTTATACTGATGATTTGAGTATTACACAAAATCATATTATCATTTTATATTCCAACTAATACAATTCAATATTCCGCCCTCAATAGCAATCTCGTTACTTTCAATTGTACATATATTTTGCTTAGGGAACAATTGCTCAAGTTGACGTACAACTTCATCGTCTTCTTTCAGTCCGAATGTGGGGATAAACATGGCATTTTCCATTTCTAAAAAATTGATGTAGTCGACATTTGCTTGGTCATCGCTTTTATTCTCATATACAGTGTAAGGAATCCCAAAACAATCCATACTGGTATTATGGATTGCTATTTCAAAAGCTCTGTAAAACCACTGCTTTTCTTTTCTGTAATCGTTTATAACAATTGTATTTTCATCAATAAACCGAACCATTCCATCAGCATGGCCAGTGAAATCACCCGGTTGTTCTGGAACAAAGTAAAGCTTATCAACGTCTAAAAGTTCGTGAAGTTCGAAAGTCAATTTTTTACGTTCATATTGTAGATTTCCTCCAAAAATACGGTCAGTCATAATACCCGTATTTTTTGCTCTTACTAAATTATCTCCGTCTAGAACAATATCTGTCTTTATCGTATTAATGCTAATTTCCGAACAAATTATATCAACATCTGAGATTGTCGCTAAATTCTTCTTTATTAAATATGATGGATGGCAAACAAAACGAATAAATTTGTTTAAACTAGTTTAAATAGCATGTAATCAACTGACCATAAGTACTTTGTATGAGGCAAAAGAGAAAACATAACCTTACTTTTGAGTAGTAACTTTTCAACTCGCTTATATAAGTCTGGGTATTTCTTCGGAAGCGTATCAGCTAAGTATAAGAAATTTGTTTGGTTGTCTTCAATCATGCCTTGGGGTCAATAAAAAAAGCATAATTTGATTGACTAAAAGTTTCCGCGTTTTTTCCTAAACCAATACGAATACTGTGTTGGATTTTTGAAGTCGGAAATGATTTCTTTATAATCTGCGTTTTAATTGACTGAGAGAATGCGTTGTTCTCACTAAAAAGCTTCATCGCACAAACCATTGGCCCCTTTACAGATTTCCCCTCCTTTAAGTCAAAGATACTCTAATTAAGATTCCTCCATAACCTCCAGCTTTCTCATTTTTAATGCAATATCCACACCTGAATAGTGGAAAAACCAATCGCCAGATTTCAGGTCAACATGTTTACGTTTATAGGTACTGTTATCTGCGTGAGTATTAGAATTCCAGTAAAACTCTATTTCTGTAAGCCTATATAATGCTTTATCAGTTTGAATTGCATACTCATCAAATAAAGTTTGGGCGACTTTTCTAAACTCATCTTCTCCTTCCTTTATTATCTCAAGAAAATCCATAGATACTCATTATCTAAAATGTATATAGTTAAACCCAAATTAACTTCCAACTGATTTACTTTTACCAAGTTAAACTTTTCTTCCTTATCTCTTTCAACTCTAATTTAATACTGAAAACCTCCAAATACAAAAAAAACCTCGTCGATAATCGACGAGGTTTTAAATATAATATCAAAAAAACTTACGCCAATAGCGTAATTGGTGCTTCTAATAATGCTTTTAATGTCTGTAGAAATTTAGCTCCTGTTGCGCCATCAATCACTCTATGGTCACAACCTAAACTTAACCTCATGATGTTTCCTGGAACAACTGCACCGTTTTTAACAACTGGCACTTGCTGTATTGCACCAACAGAAAGTATTGCGCCATCTGGTGTATTGATAATCGATGTAAAATCATCAATACCAAACATACCTAAGTTAGAAACTGTAAAGGTTGAACCTTCCCAATCTTTTGGTTGTAATTTTTTTGCTTTCGCTTTTTGAGCGAAGTCTTTTACCTCTGCAGAAATATGTGATAAGCTTTTACCATCTGCAAAACGAATAACCGGCACCAATAAACCATCTTCAATAGCCATTGCTACTCCGATATTGGTATGCTCGTTAAAACGAATTTTATCTCCTCTGAAAGACGAGTTAACCGCAGGGTGTTGTTTCAATGCAATAGCAACCGCTTTAATTACGATATCATTGAAAGAAACTTTAACTGGCGCAACTGTATTAATTTGCGTACGGGCAGCCATAGCGCCGTCCATATCAACAGTAATGTTTAAATAGAAATGTGGTGCAGTAAATAAGCTTTCTCCTAAGCTACGAGAAATTGCCTTACGCATTTGAGAAACTGGCTTCTCTGTAAAACGCTCTTCACCAACATATTGTGGGATTACTGGCGCAGGAACGGTAGGTTTAGATGCTGGTGCATCTGCATTTGCTGTTGAAGCTGATGGCGCTGAATCTTGTTTTGCTGATGGCGTGTAATCTTCGACATCTTTCTTTACAATTCTTCCACCTTCCGCACTTCCTTTAACATCATTTAAGTTGATGCCTTTATCCTCTGCTATTTTCTTAGCTAGCGGAGAAGCTTTCACTCGACTATCATCAGAAGATGATGATTCTGCTGGAGCAGATTCTTTGACTGCTTCTTTAACCGGAGCAGCTATTGCATCTGGCGTTGCCGCACCAACAGTTTTTTCTTCTGGTTTACTTTCTTCTTTTGTGGCTTCTGGCTTACTTTCGCTCAATAATGGCGTAATATCTGTTCCTTCTTTACCAACGATAGCGATAATGCCGTTTACTGGTACAGCTTCGCCTTCTTTACAGGCCAAGTACAATAAAGTTCCTTCTTCATAACCTACCACTTCCATGGTTGCTTTGTCGGTTTCAACATCAGCAAGGCTATCGTCGGCTTTTACTTTATCGCCAACTTTGAAATTCCACTTATTTATAACGCCTTCGGTCATTGTATCACTAAGGGCGGGCATTCTAATAATATTTGCTTCAATGTTTGAAGTGTCAACAGCCTTAACAGCAACTTCTTCTTTAGCATCTTCAGCTGCTGGAGCTTTCTCTTCTTTAACCTCTTCTTCTTTAACCTCTTCTTCTTTGGCTTTTGGTTTTGCACCTTCTAAAGCAGCAGCGTAGTCCTCACCTTTTTCTCCAATAATTGCAATCAACCCATCAACCGGCACAGCTTTCCCTTCTTCTACACCTATATAAAGAAGCGTACCTTCTTGAAAAGATTCGAAATCCATTGTCGCTTTGTCGGTTTCAATTTCAGCAACAACATCTCCTGCCTTAATTGAATCTCCAACTTCTTTATGCCACTTTGCTAGAACACCTTCAGTCATGGTGTCACTCATTTTGGGCATTTTTATCGCTTCAGCCATTTTATGTTTGAATAAATTTGTCTTTTAAAAATAGAATTAATCTTTGATGAAAGGATAGTTTGACTCTGCATATACATCTGTATATAATTCAGAAGGGTCAGGGAACGGAGAATCTTCTGCAAACTTAACAGCTTCTTCTATCTGTGCTTTTATTCTCGCAGCAACTTCGTCAAACCATTCTTGGTTAGCCCATTTCTCTTTCTCAATTTGCGACTTAACAACCTCAATAGGATCTTTTGCTTTATATTCCGCCACCTCTTCTTTGGTACGGTATTTTTGAGGATCAGACATGGAGTGTCCTTTATATCTGTACGTTCTTATTTCTAAGAAAGTTGGACCTTCATCTTTTCTTGCTCTCTGCACTGCCTCATCCATTGCATTATGCACCGCAACTGGGTCCATTCCGTCAACTGGCATACAAGGCATTTCGTAGCCTAAACCTAACTTATAAATATCAGTAGTATTTGCAGTACGAGCAACCGAAGTTCCCATCGCGTATCCATTGTTTTCAACAACGAAAACTACAGGTAATTTCCATAGCATCGCCATGTTAAAGGTTTCATTTAATGCGCCCTGACGTACAGCACCATCACCCATGTAACAAATGTTCACGTTGTCAGTACCTAAATACTTTTCAGCGAAAGCAATACCAGCACCTACCGGAATTTGACCTCCAACAATACCGTGACCACCAAAAAAATGATTTTCTTTATCAAAAAAGTGCATTGAACCACCTTTTCCTTTTGAACAACCTGTTGCCTTACCGTAAAGTTCGGCCATTGCTTTGTTAGGAGACATTCCTAATGCGATTGGATGCGCATGATCACGATACGTGGTTATCATACTGTCGCCTTTTTTAATTACAGACATTGCACCTGCAATTACCGCTTCTTGACCAATATATAAGTGACAAAAACCTCTAATCTTTTGCTGACCATATAACTGACCTGCTTTCTCCTCAAATCTTCTAAGCAGAAGCATTAACTCATACCAATACAGATACGTCTCTTTTGTGATTGCAATTGAACTCATTTGTACATTTGATTATGGAAAGCAAATCTATCAATAACTTGCCAAAAATAAAACCCGTACATCGTTTTAATTGATATTAAATTGAGATGCGTTGGTGTTACTTTTTAATTACTAAAAATTAGGGCGCTTAAACACGTTACAAAGCAATCCCTTTGGGGCTGTACGTTATATCTTTTCGGCCGAAATCCATCGACTCCGCTCAGGAGCCAGAAAGGATGTCACTTCCATCGTTAGCGCAAATAAAATTAAATTAAAAAATATATTTGTGATAAATAATTCATCAACAGCCTGCCCTGCAAGCCACAGCAGTGGTATTGTTAAAAATAGTTAAAACCTTTTCAGATTACTTGCGTAAGAGAAAATTAACCCTACTTTTGTAACTCATAAAATAAAAGGGTTGCTTTAACCGTTTAAAATTGATCTATAGCCCAAAACGTAGTCAAACAATGAAGAAAATTTTAATTTTTACTCTTTTAGTTAGCGCATTCCTAACGACTAGAGCTCAAATCAATAAATCAACATCTCCAACAACAGCTTCAAAAACCGAAGTTTCTGACCCTGATAATTTAGCAAGTCAATTTTTCTCACAAGTAATGGGTGTAGCTGTTTCTGCTACAAGCAATACTAAAATGTACCAGTTTATTTATGATTGGTTGGGTACGCCTTACCGTTTAGGCGGTGATACGAAAAAAGGAATTGATTGCTCTGGTTTTGCTTACGAATTATATAACAAGACTTTTAATACCATTATAGGATCAAATTCTAGAAACATATTTAGCATGGTTAATCCCATCAATAAATTGGATTTAAAAGAAGGCGACTTGGTGTTTTTTAAAATCCACAGCAAATCAATAAGTCATGTAGGTGTTTACATTGGCGATCATAAATTTGCACATGCGTCATCTAGCCGAGGTGTGATGATTAGTAATTTAGAAGAACCCTACTGGCAACGATATTTTTACAAAGGTGGTCGAGTTTTAGAAAACTTGAAAAACCAACTTAACAACGATTAATTAAAGTCCCGCTCCCAAAAAGCGGGATTTTTTTATGATTCGTCTTTTGTTGTACGTACCAGGCTAATTCCAGTAAAAAAGAAAATTACGCCTAAAACACCTAAAACTATCACTGTTCTTGTATCTCCACTATGTTGTACAAACGATACCGCAGTATAAATAAGCCCTATTATCCCAAGTATGGTTAATATAGCTCCAAAGGTTCTTTTTAAATTCATGTTGTTTTGTTAATGATTTATCGGAATTCTATTTGCGGAAACGTGACCAAATAAAGCCAATTACAAATAGTATAAATAAAACAACGAAGATTCCTACGTAGGCGCCTGCTTTAAATATACCTTCTATTGCGGAGCAACTGCTCAACACAGATACAAGTATGAAAAGGAATGGAAGTGTAAATTTTTTCATTTTTAGTCATAAAAAAACGGAAAGATAAATTTCTTTCCGTTTCAATTAGTCTTCAAAATGATGCCAAACTATTTTGCAGCAGCAAAACGTTTTGCAACTTCTTCCCAGTTAATGGTATTAAAAAAAGCTGTAAGATAATCTGGACGTCTGTTTTGGTAGTTTAAATAATAAGCATGTTCCCAAACATCAACACCTAAAATTGGAGTTCCCTGCACTTCTGCAACGTCCATTAAAGGATTATCTTGATTTGGCGTAGAAGTAACTGCTAGTTTACCATCAGCACCAACAATTAACCAAGCCCAACCAGAACCAAAACGAGTTGCTCCCGCTTGTGAAAAAGCTGTTTTAAAATCTTCGAAAGATCCAAATGCAGCATCAATAGCCGAAGCTAGTTCGCCACTTGGATTTCCGCCTGCATTTGGAGCCATTACTGTCCAAAATAATGAATGGTTAAAATGACCACCACCATTGTTTCTAACTGCAGCTGGATATTTAGAAATGTTTTTACAAATATCTTCAATAGAAGAAGAATCGTCTTTACCTTCTAAAGCCTTATTAAGGTTGGTTACGTAAGCAGCATGGTGTTTTCCGTGATGGATTTCCATGGTTGCTTTATCAATGTTTGGTTCTAATGCGTCTGATGCGTAAGGTAACGCAGGTAATTCAAAAGCCATAATTTTAATTTTTAAATTGTTAATGATAGTGATAAATATAAGCACCTGAATTTTAAAAAGATTCAGATTAATGTTAAGATTTGTTTCTTTTTTGAAGAAAGAAAGATTTAACAAGTGTTGCACATTCTTCCTCAAAAACTCCGCCAGTATATTGAGTTTTAGGATGTAAAACATTTTGCGACAACCTAGAAAAGCCACGTTGCGGATCATGCGCCCCAAAAACAATCCTAGAGATTTGTGTCCAATAAGCGGCACCTGCACACATTACACAAGGCTCAAGTGTAACATAAAGTGTACAATCTGTTAAGTACTTACCTCCTAAAAAGTTAGCTGCTGCTGTAAATGCTTGCATTTCTGCATGTGCAGTTACATCATTTAGTTGTTGCGTTAGGTTGTGTCCTTTGCCAATTATCCGTCCTTGACAAACCAATACAGCACCTACCGGAATTTCGTCTAACTCCAATGCTAAGCGAGCTTCTTTGAGCGCTTCTTTCATAAAGAATTCATCTTCTGGAATGGTTGGTTCGTTTGTAAAGGAATAATACTTCATGTTTTTAGATTGGGGTACAAATATAATATTTGTGGTGGGGTTAGTAACTTTTTGTATTGGATAATTAATGTTATTGACTCGATAAATTGACAAAGCCATAACAGTATAAAGGCAATGTGGATGTTGAAAAATAAAAAAAAACGATCTTGATAAATAAACATTTTAGCAACCTTTCATTAAATTTGAAACTTTATTTACAACCTATTACAATCCATAACGTGGCAAAAAACAAAAAGAACCCGGCTAAACTGCAGGTACATTTAAGTGAAGATAATTATTTAAAAACGGGCAAAGCCCGAAATTTATCCATTAAAAAATGTTTAATAAACGCAGATTGGCAAGATGCCGGAATCGCTTCTATTGTGGTGGTTAGGCAAATGGCAATATTACCGTAGGCATGTATATGGCCGATTTATTTTGTGTTGGCGTTAAGAGTACTCATTTTTATTTTAACATTTCTGAGTATGAATTTTCAGACCTCGCTCAGGTTATGGCTGCAAATTATGAGATAACAGAATGTGATTATAATTTAGCGCACAATATCATATTTGGTTCAGTGGCTTTTGCCGATGAATTTAATATTCCACCTCATAAAGATTTCAATCTCACAAAAATGATTTTGGAAGAAGATGATGATGATATTCCGTTAATTGAAGTTGAGTTTGGAAGAGATGGAATGCCTTTTTTAGTAGAAAATAGCGATGACCCGAAATCAAAATTTTACCATTCGCAGTTATTAAAGTACGCAGGTGAAGGAAATTTCAATTATTTATCTGAGATAGAACAAGAAGAAATTGACGATGATGATGACCCAGAACTGTGGGAAGAAGAAGATTGGAATTATTTTTTTGAAGATTTGGATGATTGTGAAACGGATGACGATTTTATGGAAGTACTAATAGGTTCATTTGACGCTGTGTATTATATTTTTGAAAAAACCATTGTAAAACCAACTTTAGAGACTAAAAAACTTGCAAGTCAAAGTGTAGCATTAGCGGAAATGGAATTGGTTGTCGAGCCAATATCTTTGTTAGGTTACGAAGAATCTGCTGAAGAGATTAAAGATTTGGAGGAATGTCATACAGCTTTAAAAAAGTTCCAAAGCAGCAAATCTCGTGGCATTGCGCAAGCAGGTAAGTTGATAAAACTGTTGCAGAAATCTATTGCTAAATGGGCAAGAAACCCAGTATTTTTAAACTATTTGTTTTCTGCCTATCAATTAACCAACAACTTAAGCGCTGCAACAGAAATTGCGAAATTGACGATTAAACTTTTTCCTTCATATTTGTTTGGCAAAATTGCATATGCTCGAATTTTGATTGAAAAACAACAGTTAGATAAAGTGCCTCAATTATTTAATGGAGAATATAATTTAAAATATGTTTATCCAGATCGCAGCAAATTTCACGTCGATGAATTTCTTGCGTTTAATAATTTGTGGTGCCATTACTTTTTAGAAAAAAACGATCTGTATATGGCAAATTTACACTACAACATGAATACTGAGATTGACGTAGCGGATGAAGCTACATTAGACACCGAAATATTGTTTATGCTAAACGTTAAGATTTGTATGTATGTTAAAGATTTGGTTGTTAACAGCGATTCAAAATTTACAAGAGTGGAACTCATAAAAACTTTGGTAAATTAAACACGAGTTGTAGCAATAAACTGGTTTTGTAACTTTTCAATCATCACTTGCTCTAAATCCTAAACAACAAAAACCATGATCTTAACAACAACAAACAACATTGAAGGTAAAAAAGTAGTTAAATATTTAGGTATCGTTTCTGGCGAGGCTATTATTGGTGCCAATTTTATCAAAGACTTTTTTGCAAGTGTGAGAGATATTGTGGGTGGTAGAGCAGGATCTTACGAAGAAGGTTTACGTGAAGCAAAAAACATTGCAATGGCCGAGATGCAAGACTATGCTTCACGATTAGGCGCAAACGCTATTTTAGGAATTGACTTAGATTATGAAACAATGGGAAGTGCCGGCAGTATGTTAATGGTATCAGCAAGTGGCTCTGCGGTTGTTGTGGAAGATTAAAAGGGTAAAAAGTATAAAGTTGAAAGTCAAAAGTTCAAAGAAAAAGGCTATCTGAAAATTTAATCAGACAGCCTTTTCGCTTTTATGGCTTAATTTAAACCGTAGTTTCTATACTCAATTCTTTCTTTTGCTTATCGTCAATGGTTGATGGAGAATCGATCATTACATCACGACCTGAATTATTTTTAGGGAAAGCAATTACATCACGGATAGAATCCAAGCCAGCAAAGATAGACACCAGCCTATCAAAACCGAAAGCGATACCGCCATGAGGAGGTGCGCCATATTCAAAAGCTTCTAATAAAAAACCGAATTGCTTTTGAGCTTCGTCTGGTGTAAAGCCTAAGTGTCTAAACATGATGGACTGCAACTCTCTATCGTGGATACGGATAGAACCTCCACCTATTTCTGTTCCGTTAATAACCAAATCGTATGCATTTGCTCTAACTTCCCCTGGTTTACTATCTAATAATGTAATGTCTTCTGGTTTTGGCGAAGTAAAGGGATGGTGCATGGCGTGGTAACGTCCGCTTTCCTCATCCCACTCTAACAACGGAAAATCGATTACCCAAAGTGGTGCAAATTTATTTTTATCGCGTAGGCCTAAGCGATTACCCATTTCTAATCGAAGTTCGTTTAATTGCTTGCGAGCTTTATCTGCGTTTCCTGCTAAAATCAAAACTAAATCACCAGGCTCCGTATTAAAAACTGCTGACCATTTTTGTAATTGCTCTTCGTTGTAGAATTTATCTACCGAAGATTTTAAAGTTCCGTCTTCATTATGGCGCATGTAAATTAATCCGGTTGCACCAATCTGCGGACGTTTTACAAAATCTGTTAGTTCATCAATTTGTTTACGGGTGTAAGAAGCTGCACCTTTAGCGTTAATACCAACAACTAATTCTGCTTGATCAAACACTGGGAAACCAAGACCTTTAATAATATCGTTTAGCTCAACAAACTTCATTTCAAAACGAATATCCGGCTTATCAGAGCCGTAAAGACGCATGGCATCTGCATAATCCATGCGAGGGAAATCTGCAAACCCCAAACCTTTCACATTCTTGAACATATGTCGGATAAGTCCTTCAAATAAAGTTAGAATATCTTCCTGCTCAATAAAAGCCATTTCGCAATCAATCTGCGTAAATTCTGGTTGGCGGTCGGCTCTTAAATCCTCATCTCTAAAGCATTTTACAATTTGGAAATAACGGTCAAAACCGGAAACCATTAATAACTGTTTAAAGGTTTGTGGAGATTGAGGCAAAGCATAAAACTCGCCTGGACTCATACGACTAGGGACCACAAAATCTCTTGCACCTTCTGGCGTTGATTTAATTAGAACTGGAGTTTCAACTTCTAAAAAGTCTTTAGCATCTAAATATTTACGAATTTCTTGCGCCATTTTATGACGAAGAATTAGATTATCACGTACTGGTTTGCGACGTAAATCTAAATAACGATACTTCATCCGCAACTCTTCTCCCCCGTCGGTTTCGTCTTCAATCATGAACGGAGGCAATTTGGCAATGTTTAAAATCTCCAAATCGACAACCTTTATTTCGATCTCTCCGGTAGAAATCTTTGAATTTTTATTAGAACGTTCAAGAACTATTCCTTTAACTTTTATTACAAACTCACGACCCAAATCCTTAACCTTTGAACGTAGTGTAGCTTCATCGTCGGTATTTACCACCAACTGCGTTAATCCGTAACGGTCTCTAACATCAATAAAAGTAGTTCCGCCTAAATCTCTCGATTTTTGTACCCAACCGCTCAATGTAACTTCCTGACCTAGGTTTGCTATGGTTAATTCACCGCAAGTGTGTGTTCTGTGCATGATGTTGTTTTTTGTAATAAATATTACGTTCTGTAATAATCTGCGAATATAAGGTAAATATATTTTTATTTGTTTGAGTCATTAGGGATTTGATGGACTAAAGAAGTTCATTGGTTCATTAAGGATTTGCTTGGTGGTAATAAGGAGTTCATTAAAAACCCAAAATCAAATTTGCATCAGGAATCTTCTTAAGCCATTCTGCTTTTTCTGAAAGTTTAGCAACTCCCGGATAATCTCCTTCCCTCCCATTCATCCTCGTCATCAACTGCAGATGCAGTGGCCAATGTCCATTCTCCATAGGAATACCAAAATCGCAGAAATGGGCACCTTTTATTAATGGCTTCCCCACATACAGGCTATTTAAACTTTGTAAACTTAAATACCCGTACAAACTATAAAATATATGATTCTCTAAAGAATGTTCTAAAATAATGGTGGAGCCTTAATCACTGAAATAATCGTTAAGGGCGAAACTATGGACTTTAGAATCCATAAAACAGTAGATAGGCGTTAAAGCTTTCCCCCAAATATCTACGCTAAATGTAAGCGTCTTGGTTCAGCTTTTTCGCTGTCAAAGTGTTTACTCCTAGCGTATACAGTACGGTTTTCCGTGTAACCGCCAATACCGAACTTAGCGCTGTATTTTGCAAGCAATGCCTCAATATAATCACAGAAAAAGGTGACATCTCCTATAACTGAACTGTTAAGTGATGTGTTTTTAGATGTGAAATCAAGCGATATAATCTTCTCGTCTTGATTGTTAAACTCAACAACGGGGTAAGAAAAAGATTTATACCTAATTACAAGCTGGTTAACTAATTCAGCATCACTCATTTAATCATTCAGTGGCAGCGTCGTCGTCTTTTTGAATCTCACCAAAAACCTTCTCCATACGTTCCACGTATTCGTTGGTGTCATCTAGAAAGAACTCTAGTTGAGGTACACTTTTAACTTGGTCTTTGATCCGTTTCCCTAAGGTATATCTAATCTCCGCAGTTTTTTCCTTTATGATTTTGATGGCCTCTTCGGTATCTTCTGCATTAAAAAAACTTAAGAAAACTCTTACAACTCCTAAATCTGGGGTCGCCCTAACCTTAGTAACCGTAATCATTATGTTAGGTAAATAGGTGTTTCCCTCTCGCTGAAAAATTTCTCCCAAATCTTTCTGTATCACTCTCGCAAATTTCTGCTGTCTTTTTGATTCCATGACTGTTAAGTAATAGGTTTTAAGTAATAAGTTTTAAGTACGAAGTCGAAAGTATTTCACTTAAAACTTATCACCTAAAACTTACAACCACCACTAATATAAAAAATTATTAAAAGGGTATATCTTTTGGTTTACGTCTTTCACACTTTCGTAAATGCGGTTTCTTAATTCGTCTACGTTTTCCTTTTCTATGGCAGATATAAATATGGATGGGCTATTATGCTTAGCCATCCAACTATTTTTAAAATCTGCCAAACTCATTGTTGGTTTATCTTCGTTTTCAACTTCCCAGTCCTGTTCAACTTCCACTTCGTGGTAATTATCTATTTTATTAAAAACAGTAATCATCTCCTTATCAATAGCACCTAACTCCTTTAAAGTTTCATTAACAGTGCGAATTTGATCTTCAAAACTTGGGTGAGAAATGTCTACCACATGAATTAAAATATCAGCCTCGCGTACTTCATCTAATGTAGACTTAAAACATTCTACCAAATGGTGAGGCAGCTTTCTAATGAACCCAACCGTATCAGAAAGTAAAAAAGGAACATTCTCTATCACCACTTTTCTAACGGTAGTATCTAAGGTTGCAAACAATTTATTTTCTGCAAAAACATCAGATTTAGAAAGCATGTTCATAATGGTAGATTTGCCCACGTTGGTATATCCTACCAAAGCAACCCTAACCAATTCCTTACGGTTTTTACGTTGTGTTTCGTTTTGCCTATCAATTAGTGACAATCTTTCTTTAAGTAAAGAAATCTTATCCTTAATCATTCTTCTATCACTTTCAATTTGAGTTTCCCCAGGGCCACGCATTCCAATTCCACCTTTTTGGCGTTCTAAATGTGTCCATAATCGTGTTAAGCGAGGCAACAAATATTGTAATTGTGCTAATTCTACTTGTGTTTTAGCTTGCGCTGATTGTGCTCTACTTGCAAAAATATCTAAAATCAAATTGCTCCGATCAAGCACTTTAACGTTCAGTTCTTTTTCAATGTTACGCAATTGCATTGGTGAAAGCTCATCGTCAAAAACAACGATATCAATCTCCTCAGCTTTCACATAAGTTTGTATTTCCTCCAGCTTTCCAGTACCTACAAACGTTGCTCGTTCTGGTCGTTGCATTTTCTGCGTAAAGCGCTTTTCGGTAACGCCACCAGCTGTTTCTACTAAAAATGCAAGTTCATCTAAATATTCTTTCTCTTGCTCCTCGGTTTGGTTGGCGGTAATTAATCCTACTAAAACAACTCGCTCTGCTTTAGCTTCTGTATCGTATGATTTCTGTTTTGGCATGTATTGTCTTTCTGTATGCAAAGATACAATATGCTTGCCAATTCTTAGATAAACTATGGCACTTATAAATCTGTAAGCTAATGCTAAGTGACAAACATTTTCTCTTACAAATTGTTATTTCTTTGAACAAAGAAAGGCTTGCTACAGTGAAAAATAAAAACGGAAAGACAATTAACAAAACCAACCTGCCTGCGAAAATTTGTTTGGGTTGCCGCAGAATGTTTAGCTGGCGTAAAAAGTGGGAAAATTGTTGGAATGAGGTAAAATATTGTAGTAAACGTTGCCAAAACATTAAATATTGAGCAATATTGCATAAAACAACAATTCGGTAAATTTTGCATAAAAAATGAGCGAGAAAACAATATTGGTATGGTTTAGAAATGATTTGCGAATCCATGATAATGAGATTTTATGGGAAGCCTCGCAAAAAGCATCAACCATAATCCCAGTTTATTGTTTAGACCCACGCTACTTTACCCAAACCAGTTTTGGAACGCAAAAAACCGGCAATTTTAGAGCCCAATTTCTATTGGAAAGTCTTGATGATTTAAAAAGCTCTTTACAAAAACTTGGTGGCGATTTATTAATTGTTAAAGGTATACCCGAAGATATATTGCCGGAACTATGCAAAAAGTATGAGGTTGATGAAGTTTATCATCATCGGGAAGTAGCATCAGAAGAAACCCACATCTCGTCTAACGTGGAAGATGCGCTTTGGAAAACGCAGATCAACCTAAAACACTTCATCGGGCATACCATGCACCACAAAGAAGATTTGCCTTTCCCAATTAAAGACATACCTAACGTATTCACAAAATTCCGTAAAAAAGTAGAACGAGAAGCCGAGATACGTCTTTCGTTTGCTACGCCTACCCAAATCAATGTTCCTAAAGAACTTGAAGAAAGCAGCATTCCAACAATGGCAGACTTAGGATTAGCTGTACCAGATGTAGATAAAAGACAAGTTTTAGATTTTAAAGGCGGAGAAACTGAAGGTTTAAAAAGATTAAAACATTATTTATGGGATACAGACTCGCTCCAAACCTATAAAAAAACCAGAAACGGATTAATAGGTGCCGACTATAGCTCTAAGTTTTCGCCCTGGTTAGCAGCAGGTTGCCTATCTCCAAGAGCTATTTATTGGGAAGTAAAACAATATGAGAAAGAACGGGGCGCAAACGAATCTACCTACTGGCTAATTTTCGAATTACTGTGGCGAGATTATTTTAGGTTTATGTTTAAAAAACATGGCACCAGTTACTTTGTGGAAGAAGGCTTTAAAGGCAAGTCTCAAGAATACGCAGACAATCAAACCTTACTTTTTGAAAAATGGAGAAATGCGGAAACAGGAATTCCTTTTGTAGACGCTAATATGAAAGAATTAAACCTTACCGGCTTTATGAGCAACCGTGGCCGACAAAATGTTGCATCATACTTGGTGAATGATTTAAAAGTAAATTGGACTTGGGGTGCTGCCTATTTTGAAGAAAAGCTAATTGACTACAGCCCAGCGAGTAACTGGGGCAACTGGGCATATATTGCAGGTGTTGGAAACGACCCACGAGACAACCGTTATTTCAACATCGAAAAACAAGCTGCCGAATATGACCCAAAAGGAGCTTATGTTGACTTATGGCTTTCTCAATAAAATCAAAACTTACCTATTCTTTTTAAACAAAGTGCTGTTACTTTTGTTATCCTCGTATTGCTAAAGAACAAAAAGCGTTGAAACATTTTTCCATAGGTGATATTGAGAGTTTAACAGGAATAAAAGCACATACCATTAGAGTTTGGGAACAGCGTTACAATATTTTTCGTCCTAAAAGAACAGACACTAACATTCGTTATTATGATGATAACGATTTATGCTTGTTTTTAAACATCGCCACGCTAAACGAAAACGGTTACAAAATCAGTAAAATCGCTAAGATGAACACTGATGAAATTGTTGAGACCGTTAAAAATCTACAATCAAATATTCAAAATGTTCCTTCGCAATTACAGGCGCTTTGTAATGCGATGATTAAGATGAACGAGTTTGAGTTCGAATCTGTTTTAAACGAATGTATTGCCAAGTTAGAGTTAGAGGAAGCAATGGCCCAAATATTATTCCCTTTTTTAGCACAAATAGGCGACATGTGGCAAGTGGGTGTCATTAATCCAGCACATGAACATTTTGCAACTCATAAGATTGAGCAGAAAATTATTGAAGCTACCTACGCACTTAAAATAAGCACCAAAGCAAATTCTAAAAAATTTGTACTGTTTTTACCTCCCTTAGAACAACATGAACTTGGCTTGTTGTTTGCGCAGTACTTGTTGCGAAAATACGGGCAACATTGCCTATACCTAGGGCAAAACTTACCTTTTGAAACATTAACTGAAGTAGTGAATTATTATGAGCCAGATTTTGCCTTTACCGTTTTAACCACTTCGCTGGTTAACTCAAATATTGAGAACACACTGAAACATTTAAAGAAAGCTACTCCAAATACAAAGTTAATTTTAACAGGAAATTTAATTACCAACTCGGACATCCCCAACACAGAACATCTCCATATTATTAAAAATATTACATCTTTTACAGAGTTATTAAGCAGTAATTCGTGAAAACCACGTTTTGTTATAGATATCCAATCGTTTATTAGCATGATAAAGTACTAATAGTTCAAGAACGTGGTTACGTATTTCAAATTTTTTTATACCACTAATTTGCTCTAATCTAACTTATCACATCAGTCTGATACCGTCTGTAGATATGTCTGTTCTTACTACAATGGTTAGTTTATATTTTTTTAACAATTAGGTAAGTGGATGTAAAAAGACTAATCATGTTGTAAGCACTTAACAATTAGAATACATTTTTTTGGTTCTTTATTTTTACTTTCGAAAATAAAGTCTGTAATTCCTAGATATATCTGAGGCTTTTCTTTAGGACGCAGATTACTAGATTGGGCTAAATCAGAAAAGTTTATAACTTTTTTTTGATGAGATATATGGCTCAATGATAGACTGATTTTTTTACATTCTATTGTAAATCTTCTTTCCAATAAGTCCTGAGATCTTCTAGATAATTTAACGCAGGTTTGCGATCAATAATTTAATAATATTTTGGAATTAGCATCTAAAAAAGAGGAACTCAAGCACTTGGTTCTGCTAATGCGTCGCATTAGGAAATCAATTAACCATTAAAGTTAAAAACATTCCAAACAAAATCACCTTCATTTCAAATACTACAGTTTAAAGATAATAATAAATTAAAATCTAGGATTTTGAAGCCCAACAACCATTAATGGAAGGATTTTCACAAATGGCCGTTTATTTACCGAGTTGGAAATGAATGGTATAATCTCCTGTAAAACATCTGTGGGAGTTAGAGATTTTAAATATATGTTTTCGCAAAGTCCTCTACTATCCTCAATAGTAATGACTAAAACAGCCGGTAAATCTTTTCTGTCTGTGTCATTAACTTTATAGTTTTGCATAAAGTCGATGCTTTTTGTAAAAAATTAGTCTACCTTATTAAGCAATTTAACATTTAATAGATTGTTTTTGTTAGCGCTTAACTCTAATACTAAATAATTCCATTTACAAGAATCCAGATTTTTAACGGGTGCCCTATAATTATGTGAAATAAATTTAGCTAAATCGCTTGTTTGTGCACTTGCTTCAATTGCACAAAAAGTGATCGCTAAAAACAACATTCTTTTTAGGGCATTTACTACCATGGCTTTCTCTTTTTTTTTGGTTAGTGACAAATCATTTTTTTTTAGATAAGTATGCTTTTATATCAGCTTCGCTCAAATTTTGAACCAATTTTTAGGTTGTGTTTTTTTAACAACAATTACCTTAGATAACCCTATCATTTTTCGTCGTATTATAACTTGTATATCAAATTGACAACTACATTATACCTTAGCAATCATTTTATCGCTCAAATAATAACCATCTGGTTTTTTTATAAAATCAAATTCAATAATATGTTGTCTTTTCTTATCGCTGA
>JBBSQW010000034.1:0-38034 GCA_038243635.1 Sphingobacteriales bacterium | reverse complement strand
TGCTTGAATATATGCGAGGGTTTTGGCTCCCTAGCTTTTTTTACGACATCTTTTATCTCGTTTACCACGTAATCCAGTCCTGTGTAGTGCATCAGACATATCCTTATCAAAGTTGCGAAGTGTCCGAAACGGTGTCTTACCCATCTAGCGCAAGTCTTAGAGCCAAAGCCTTGTGGTTAAAGTCTGATTTGTGCTCAAGATTTATTTTGGAATAAACAATATTTCGTATTAAAAGCACAAGTCATCCGCTTCTCTTTGCCCACGCTCTAAGACTTGCGCTAGTTTAATGGAGACTTCTTCCTCTTTGGCGCAAGTCTTAGTGCCGGTGCCTTGAGGGCAAGCCTGACTTGTGCTCAAGATCTATTTTCTAATAAACAATATCTCGTTTTAAACGCAAAAGTCCCATCTGGCGCAAGTCTTAGTGCCGGTGCCTTGAGGGCAAGCCTGACTTGTGCTCAAGATCTATTTTCTAATAAACAACATCTTCAAAAGCACAAGTCATCCACTTCTCTTTGCCCACGCTCTAAGACTTGCACTAGTTTAATTGAGTTTCTCCAGTACTTGAAATCAGCTTATCATAATTTTACCACTACTGTAAAACATCAATATCAATTAATCCTTTACCTCCACTATAATCTATGGCACTACTGTACAAATAATCTGTAGCCAACTTCACTATACCGGCTTTTACCGGATTGTTGTGGAGATAATTTAGCCTTTGCTCAAACATATCAGTATTAAAATCTAATTCTATCGGATGGTTATCCTGTTGCCAAAACTGATAGTTTGTGTTGTTGCTGTTTTGTTGTCCAGCTTTTGCAAACAGATAAAGTAGCCATTCCCTTCTACTCTCGGTTTTGTTCTCCTTAATCTCTTCTAAAATTTTAAATGATGTAAATTTCTTTAGATCTCTCATCGCATCCGATAACGATGCCCCATCTCTGGCACTAATTATAAGATGTATATGATTACTCATTATTACCCAAGCATGAACATTCAAGCCCTTTTCTTTCCTACAATATACCAAGCTTTCTAGAAAAATATCCCGATAAACTTGCCTTGTAAAAACATCTATCCAACCCACAGTTGCAAAACTCACAAAGTAGTTTCCTTCGTTATTATTAAATTTATATTTGGTACTCATTAAACTGGTTATGTGTTTTTTATATTCTTCTAAAGCGTAAATCCGTCACGGCTCTCCACCATTCATCAATAAGAAAGCCGCCGGTGAATGATGGAAGAAGTTGTTTCAATTACTTTGCTTGATGAAAAACAGACAGATAAATTTAGCAAATATTGTTGTGCCATTCTTAATAAACAATGGGTGCTAATTATCGTAAACTGTGTTGTGCTAATTGTCGTAAATCGCGGAATATCTATATCTAATGGCGTTTGTTTTTTTATTATGAAAAAACATAAATATCCATCTACTTCTTCTTTACAATAGATGATTTCTAATAGTGTTTCTCGGACTTAAAATCTGTTTTTGCCTATCGCCTCTCCTCTCCAACTCTAACAAATTCATTTCTTGACATTTCTATTAAATAATAAAAGTACTTCAATACCTTTATTATGATTATATTTGTTCATCATTAACAATGAAAGCTATGGACACTTTACAAGAAAACTTTATCGACGTAACGCTCATTGATCCCAATCTTAAACATTCAAATATTTTCGAAGTTTTTGATGGACTAAATTGTTGCGAAAGTCTTACTGTTCGCAACAACCGTGATCCTAAGCCAATCTATTACCAATTATTGGAAGAAAAAGGAGATACTTTTACTTGGCAATACCTAAAAAAGGGACCAGAATGGTGGAATGTGCTCATCACAAAAATACATCAAAGTGAGCAAGAAACAATCGGAGAAATAGCTGTAAAAGATTTACGTAAAGTAGCGATTTTTAAGAAATACGGTATCGATTTCTGCTGTGGTGGTAAAAAAACTATCCGTGAAGTATGCGTAGAAAAAAACATCGATGCTACGAAACTCGAAACCGAATTACAACAAATTGATGCCGAACCAAAAGTAGGTAACATGGCTTACAATAATTGGAATATCGATTTTTTAACAGATTATATCGTTAATAATCACCATAGTTATGTACGCAAACACTCCCCAGAACTGTTAGGTTACGCCATCAAAGTAGCACAAGTTCACGGCAAGCATCACCCAGAGTTATTATTAATAAAAGATCTTGTTGTAGAAATTACAGAAGCGCTTGCTGAACACATGACGGAAGAAGAAACACTTCTATTTACTTATGTTAAAGAAATTGTATTTGCCAAAAGCAATAAAAAACCTATTGATCAAACGGGGGAAAATTTAGAAAACTGGGTTGCAGACTTAGAAACCGAACACGACTTTGTTGGCAGATGTTTCGAGCAGATTAATGTATTAAGTAAAGGCTACGCTTTACCTGAAGATGCCTGTGCAACTTATAAGCTATTTTTTAAAGCGCTTCAAATATTTGAAGATGATCTTCATATACATATCCATTTAGAAAACAACATTCTGTTTCCTAAAGCGATAGCTATGGAAAAAAGCCTAACGGCATAAAAACAAGCCTCTCTATTTTTAAAGAGCGCATAAAAACTAAAATCATGGATATCCCATTAACAACACCAAAACAAAAAAGAGTAGTAATTGTTGGCGCAGGATTCGCTGGGTTAACACTAGCAAAAAAACTCTCCGAAGAATACTTTCAGGTAGTTTTGTTAGATAAAAACAACTACCATCAATTTCAACCCTTATTATACCAGGTTGCTACTGCAGGGTTAGAACCTAGCAGCATCAGTTTCCCCTTGCGTAAGGTTTTTCACGCTAAACCGAACGTATTTATACGGGTAGTCGAAGTGAAAAATATTTTAACCAAAACACACAAAATAGAAACAAACATAGGTCTTATCCCTTACGATTATTTGGTATTGGCAAACGGCGCAGAAACAAACTTTTTTGGGAATAAAAACTTGCCAGCTTACGGTTATTCTATGAAATCCGTTTCTGAAGCGTTGCTCATCAGAAATACCTTACTCCAAAACTATGAACAAGCATTAGTTACCAGTAATGAAGAAGAGCGGAAAGCATTACTGAATATTGTTGTGGTAGGTGGCGGACCAACTGGTGTTGAACTAGCAGGCGCTATTGCCGAAATGAAAAACAAATTGCTCCCAAAAGATTATCCAGAATTAAATTTCGAAAGCATGAAAATTTATTTGCTGGAAGCAGCAGGTGGATTGTTAGGCGGCATGAGCAATACCTCTGGAACGCGGGTTAAGAACTATCTTGAAAAACTAGGTGTAAGCGTAAAAACCGGAACTTCTGTTGCCGATTATAATGGAGAAACCGTATTTTTAAACGATGATACAACGCTAAGTTCAAAGTGTTTAATTTGGGCTGCTGGGGTAAAAGGAGCTCCAATTTCTGGAATTTCTCCAGAAGTGATTTTGCCCAACAGCCGGATTAAAGTGGATGCTTATAACCGCGTAGTCCAGTACCAAGATGTGTTTGCTTTGGGAGATATTGCCTGTATGGTTAATGAAGACACGCCTCGGGGGCATCCTCAAGTTGCACCGGTAGCCATGCAACAAGCCACTTTATTAGCGAACAACCTTGAATCTTTGGTTACTAATAAACCTTTAAAGGCTTTTGTATACAACGATAAAGGCAGCATGGCAACTGTAGGTAGAAATTTGGCTGTAGCCGAAGTTGGAAAGTTAAAGCTACACGGTTTTTTTGCTTGGATCACTTGGATGTTTATACACCTGATGTCTGTTATTGGTGTAAAAAACCGTCTTTTTATCCTTATCAACTGGATGTGGCAGTACGTAACTTACGACCAATCTCTCCGCTTAATTATCAAGCCTACCGAGAAAAAGAAAGAGGTGAAAATTCAAGATTTTGCTTCTGCGATAAACGGTGGATTTTCTAGCAGCAAACATCATCAAGCAATCAGTCATATTTAATTGTATAATAATGGAAATGAAAGAAGTTTACAGTAACGATAAATATAAAGTACTTAGCGTTACGCTTAATAAAGGCGAATTTATGCCACAACATCATGCTACATCAGATGCATTTTTGATTGGCAAAAAAGGAAAAGGGAAAATAACTTTTGATGATAGACAAGTGATTCTGTCACAGGGAGAAACGTTACTCATTAAAGCAAATGAAGCTCATCAAATGGACATATTAGAAGATTTTGCTTCTTGTATTATTTTGGATTCTGACGGAAAAATTGAGTTCGGTCAATAAATTTGTATATTTTAGGTTAAAGTTTCGAAATTAGGTTGGAATTTACAACGTAATTAAAACTAAGGAAATCTCTTAGTTTGCCGAAATAACCAATAAAAATCATATTAAGTAAAATGTCCTTTGTGTTCGATTTTTTTAAACGGGCGCATCGAAAAATATAAATAAAAGGCTAAAGCCTCAATAAAAAACAAAAAGGATAACATCCATAAATTCAATAAATAATCAAATAATGTGGGATAAATTAAATCCGACGTACATTAGAAAAATATAATCACAAATTTATGACCTCGTCACAAAAACCTTTTCCGGAATTTTTGAAGGATTTCGAAAAAACCTTAGCACATTTATTCCACGAACAGGCCGATATTAATAAGCTGAGTTTGGAGCGTGGCTTACCTGCTGAAATTTTGAGTGGGATAATGGCAAAAAAACCATTATCCGTGGCTATTCCTAGTGAATTTGGCGGACGAGGAAGTATTGTTAAAGAATGTTTAGGGATTTTATCAGCTGCATCTTACGAGTCGCTTTCGCTTTCTTTAACTTTTGGAATCAATATTGCACTTTTTCTGGAACCTGTTTCTAAATACGCTGATGAATCAGTAAAGAAAGATATATTCGACCGCTTTTTGAACGAGGCTAATATGGGCGGCTTAATGATTACCGAACCAAACTACGGTAGCGATGCCTTAAACATGAAAACAGCCAATCGAGAAATCGAAAACGGCTATCAAATCAAAGGACAAAAGCATTGGCAAGGCCTAACCGGCATGGCAGATTATTGGTTAATTGCCTCTAGAAAGGAATTGCCAAACGGCGAATTAGCCAGAGATATTGACTTCTTTATTTGCGATATAACAAAAGATAAACAAAAGATTGTTGTTGAAGAACTGTTTGATAATCCTGGTCTTTACCTTATCCCCTATGGGTTAAATACCGTGGATATCGAAGTGCCAACGAGTCATAAATTACACCCAGAAAGTACGGGAATTAAAATGATGTTGGATGTGCTTCATAGAAGCAGATTACAGTTTCCGGGAATGGGCATGGGCTTTATTAAGCGGATGTTGGACGAAGCAATTAAACAATGTAAAAACAGAATAGTTGGTACTGGCAACTTAATGGCTTTAGACGGAGTTCAGTTCCAACTCGCGAGGATACAGACAGCTTTTACCATAGCTTCTGCCATGTGTGCGAAAAGCAGTAACATTAGTGGCATTGCCTATAATTTAGCTTCAGAAGGAATACAGGCTAATACCATGAAGGCCGTTGTGACCGATTTAATGCAGGAGTCTGCACAATTGTTGGTGCAATTATCAGGTGCCAGTGGTTACAAAACCACCCATATTGGTGGTCGTGGGATTATGGATAGCCGTCCCTTCCAAATCTTTGAAGGCTCAAACGAAATGCTTTATGCTCAAATTGCCGATATGGTAGTAAGATCAATGAAAAAGCAAAAACAAACAGATCTTTTTGATTTCTTAAAGGATTTTGAATTAACCGCTCAGGCTGCCCCACATTTTAAAAAGGATTTAAATTTCAGCCTAACCACAACCCTATCTCAGCGTAAGTTGGTGGATTTGGGTAAAGTGATAGCTAGAATTGTATGCGTTGATTATGTATTGGAACTGGAGCAAAAAGGTTTTAGAAAAGACTTAGTAGATAGTTGTATTATAATGGTGCAGCAAGAAGTTGCCGGTTTAATATCTGCTTTCCACTTTGATAACACCGTAAACGTTATAGAAGATTACAGCAATGGTAGTTTATGGCTTGATTTTGCTTAGATGAGTCTAGTTTTGGTTACCTCGAAAGGTTTCGAGTTAACCAAAACTAATATTGAAAAAATCATATAATCTGAATCGGATTTTATGATTTAGTTAACCGCAAAGAAGAATTACTTAATAAGTGGTTCGACATTTCTTCTGAACCTATCAACTCGGCCAAGCTTACGCGATCTAGAAATTCATCTACCGAAAGCTGAATTTTTTGCCAAAGCGAACGTATGGAACAATCTACAGAGTTGGTACATAATTTAACATTACCGGCATAATCCCCACAGAATTCATTACTAAACAATGAGCCTCCCAAATGTTTGAGCACTTGGTTTACATTAATTTCTGTGGCTGGCTTAGATAACATGTATCCTCCTATGTTTCCGGGTGTGCTATTGATAAATCCTCCTTTCCGTAAAAGACGTGTTAATTTGGCCGTATAAGCCTGAGACAAGCCTTCCAAGCCACTTAACGCTTGTATGCTTGTGCTGTTTCCGTCGTTACCTCTGGCAATTCGCAACAATATCCGTAAGCCGTACTCTTCCTGTGCCGTTATTTTCATAAGCCTAGTCTTTCGTCAAAATCGATCTCATTATAAAAACCCCAGTTCCAGCTGAGCGGCTTCACTCATCATACTTCTGTCCCATGGTGGATCCCAAACCACTTCTACATGAACTTCATTCACCCCATCAATCATTTTCACCTTTTGCTCTATCTCTACCGGGATCTCCTGCGCAGACGGACAACTTGGTGCTGTTAACGACATGGTAATTTGCACATTGTTAAATGGCGGCAATACAACAACTTCGTAAATCAAACCCAACTCATAAACACTCACCGGAATTTCGGGGTCGTAAATTGTTTGTAGGCAATCAATTACTTTTTCTTTTAACACTTCTGCATCCATCGTTACTGCGTTTTTTGTGTTTCTTCAATTGATTTATAGGCAAGCGCATAATGTTTAATCTGCTTTACCATGGCAACTAATCCGTTAGAGCGGGTTTGTGCCAAATGAGACATCATCCCAATTTTTTGGATAAATTCAAGCTTTGCCTCCAATATTTCATCTGGAGTATTTCCAGATAAAACAGAGACAAGCATACTTACTAAACCTTTGACAATAATTGCATCGCTATCGGCTTGGTAAAATACTTTTCCATCTTTGTAATCTGCCACTAACCAAACGGTAGATTGGCAACCTTTGATGATGTTTTCTTGCAGCTTGAATCTGTCATCCAATACCGGAAGTTTTTTCCCCAGCTCAATGATGTATTCGTACTTTTCTTCCCAGGTTTCAAACCAAGAAAAATCGTCTATAATTTTTTCTTCTCTTTCTTGTATCGTTCCTAAACTCATTTTACGATAGCATTTTTATAGCTTTATGCAAACCTGCAATCAGCTTATCAATTTCTTCTTTGGTATTATAAATTGCAAAAGATGCCCTTACAGTTCCCGGGATGCCAAAACGCTTCATCAGCGGTTGCGTACAATGATGACCTGTACGTACAGCAATCCCTTGGTTATCTAACAAAACACCCAAATCTTGTGGATGAACACGGGCGATTACGAAAGAAACCAGGCTCACTTTTTCTTTTGCGCTACCAATGATCCGTAAACCTGGTATGGCAGAAAGTTGTGCGGTAGCATACTCCAAAAGCTCGGTCTCGTGTTCTTTTGCTCCTTCGTTTTTATGCGCTAGAACAAAATCTAAAGCAGCCTTTAAGGCGATGGTATCAGCGATGTTAGGGGTTCCAGCCTCGAATTTATAAGGCAAATCATTAAAAGTGGTTTTTTCAAAAGTTACTTCTTTAATCATTTCACCACCTCCCATAAACACAGGCATATCTTCCAATAATTGACGTTTTCCGTAAAGTACGCCAATACCGGTCGGGCCGTAAAGTTTATGTCCCGAAAAAGCAAAGAAGTCACAATCCATATCCTCCACATCTATTGGCAAATGAACCGCAGATTGTGCGCCATCCACCATTACCACCGCTCCAACTGCATGGGCAGCCTTAATCATTTCTTTAACAGGATTAATGGTTCCCAAAGAATTTGAAACTTGTACAATGGATACCAGTTTTGTTTTTTCGGAAAGCAGTTGATGGTATTTTTCCATCTCTAGTTCTCCGTCATCATTCACTGGAATTATTTTTAAATTAGCGCCTTTTTCTTTGCAAAGCAATTGCCAAGGAACAATGTTGGAGTGGTGTTCCATTTCCGAAATGATAATTTCGTCCCCGTCTGTAATGTTTTGCCTTCCCCAAGTATTGGCGACCAAATTGATGCCTTCGGTAGTACCGCGGGTAAAAATAATCTCGTCAGAAGAAGCAGCTCCAATAAATTCTTGAACTGCAACTCTAGTAGCTTCGTAAGCTGCAGTAGCTTCTTCTGCCAAAGCGTGAATTCCTCTGTGGATATTTGCATTATAATGGCTGTAATAATGTGTTAAAGCATCAATAACAGACTGTGGCTTTTGCGATGTCGCGGCATTATCCAAATAAACTAAATCTTTATTGTTCACTTTACGGAGTAATATCGGGAATTGCGCCCTGACAGCGCTTACATCAAAAGCTTTGCTTAAAGTAATGGTCTCTTCCATGATTAATTTACAGATAAACGCTCAGTAATTAATTTTTCTACATAGTTGCGAAGTGGTTCTAGCTTTACCTGTTCCACAATATCAGCAGCAAAAGCCTGCAACAACATTGCTTGTGCTTCGTCTGCAGAAATACCTCGACTTCTTAAATAAAACAAAGCTTCGTTATCCAACTGACCAACTGTACATCCGTGAGAACATTTTACATCGTCTGCAAAAATCTCCAACTGTGGTTTGGTGTTTACCGTAGCATTATCAGAAAGTAAAATATTTTTATTTGATTGGTAAGCGTTTGTTTTTTGCGCATCCGCTCTTACGAAGATTTTTCCGCTAAAAACTCCAGTCGCATAATCATCAATCACGCCCTTATAAAACTCGTTACTAAAGCAATTCGGCAAAGTATTATCAACCAGAGTATGGTTATCTACATGCGTTTTACCTTTTAACAGGTATAAACCGTACATGTGCGCTTCGTTGCCGGCCGCTTCCATAACAATATCAATGTTATTACGGATGGTAGCGCCGTTTAAAGAAACCGTAAAAGTATGTACGTAGCTTTTTCCAATCTGGCGGATGTGTGTAGTACCTACCTGACTGGCGTTAGCTAAATCATTTTGGATTTTGTAATACTCAAAAATGGCGTTCGTATCCACCACTGCTTCAATTACTTCATTGGTAAAACTCTCCATTGAACCAATGGTGGTATAGTTTTCTACCAATTGTAGTTTTGCATTTTTATCAACAAAAACTAAGCTACGTGGTTGCAGAAGGGTATGGTTTTTACGCGAATCGGCAATATGGTATAGAAAAACAGGTTCATCTACAATTTGATCTTTTGCAACATAAATAAAGATACCGCCGTATATGAAGGAAGTATTTAACGCATGAATTCCGTCTTTAATAAACAAACTGCTTTTGTTCAAATGTGCAGTTACGAGCTCTTTATATTCGCCTTTTGCAGCTTCTTCCAAAGGCAATACCACCAGTTGCTTTGTGTTTGAACGAATTGTAGAAAGCTCTTGTACAAACTTTCCGTTTACAAAAACCACCTCATTTGCATTTTCATGCCCTGGCAAACGAACGGCGTCCACATCTTCAGTAGTGATTGAAGAACTTGATAAATCCTCCGTTAAATCATATTCCTTATCAAAAAGATTATTGATTTTGGTGTATTTCCACTCTTCGTTTTTATAATTAGGAATGCCCGCTTCGGTAAAAGCTTTAAAACCGCTTTCACGCAATGCTTCCAATGCATCTCCTTTGTTCAAAGATTGTAGCTCGTTAAACTTATCCTCTAAATATGTTAAACTATTTTTCTCCATTTTATATTGATAAGCAATTATACGGTTGCTGTTAAATTAATCTCGTCTTTTATAAAATCGTATCCTTTTTCTTCCAACTCTAAAGCCAAATCTTTTGTTCCTGATTTTACAATACGTCCGTCCACCAATACGTGAACAAAGTCTGGTTGCAAGTACTCCAACAAACGTTGGTAATGCGTAATTACAATAACGCCGCGTTCTGGGGTACGCAACTTATTTACGCCGTTAGCTACAATCCGCAAGGCGTCAATATCCAAACCCGAATCGGTTTCATCTAAAACTGCCAACTTCGGCTCCAACATCGCCATTTGAAAAATTTCGTTTCTTTTTTTCTCTCCACCAGAGAAACCTTCGTTAATTGAACGACTCAACAACGATCTATTAATTTCTACCAATTCAACTTTCTCTTTCATCACCTTTAAAAACGAAACTGCATCTAAAGGTTCTTGTCCGTTATATTTGCGTTTTTCGTTAAGCGCCGCCTTCATAAAGTTGGTGGTACTTACACCGGGAATTTCTACCGGATATTGGAAAGCTAGGAACAAACCTTCGCGAGCCCTATCTTCTGGCGAAAGACTTAAAAGATCTTTCCCGTCAAAGTCTACGCTGCCTTCGGTAACCTCGTAATCCTCCCGACCAGCCAATACCGAGGCTAATGTGCTTTTACCACTTCCGTTGGGTCCCATAATTGCATGAATTTCCCCGGGACGAATGTCCAAGTTTATCCCTTTTAGTATTTGTTTACCTTCTACTGAGGCGTGTATATTTTTTATTGATAATAACATGTTTTTCTATTTTTTTGTTAACCTACGCTTCCTTCTAAACTAATTGCCAAAAGCTTTTGCGCTTCTACAGCAAATTCCATAGGTAATTGATTCATTACTTCTTTTGCAAATCCCGTAACAATCATGGCCACGGCAGCTTCTGGATCTATACCGCGTTGTTGGCAATAAAACATTTGGTCTTCGCCGATTTTTGACGTGGTAGCCTCGTGTTCAATAATTGCGGTTTTGTTTTTTGATTCGATGTAAGGGAAAGTATGCGCTCCGCATTTATCACCCAGTAATAAAGAATCACACTGCGAGTAATTTCTAGCGTTTAGCGCATGTTTTGATACCCGCACCAACCCACGGTAACTGTTTTGGCTTTTGCCGGCCGAAATTCCTTTAGAAACGATTCTACTTTTGGTGTTTTTACCCAGATGAATCATTTTAGTTCCTGTATCAGCTTGTTGGTAGTTGCTGGTTAATGCTACCGAGTAAAACTCGCCGATGGAATAATCACCTTTTAAAATTACACTTGGGTATTTCCAGGTAATGGCAGCGCCAGTTTCTACCTGTGTCCAGGAAATTTTGGAATGATTTCCGGCGCATATTCCTCTTTTAGTTACAAAATTATAGATACCGCCCAAACCATTTGCATCTCCAGGGTACCAGTTTTGCACCGTGGAATACTTAATCTCCGCTTTTTCCATTGCAACTAATTCCACAACGGCCGCATGTAATTGATTTTCATCACGCATTGGTGCAGTGCAACCTTCTAGGTAACTCACGTATGAATTGTCTTCGGCAATAATTAGGGTACGTTCGAACTGACCAGAGCCTTCCGTATTGATACGGAAATAGGTCGACAATTCCATTGGACAGCGCACCCCTTTTGGAATAAAACAGAAAGAACCATCGGTAAAAACCGCAGAATTTAACGCTGAGAAATAATTATCTGAAGCCGGAACCACCGAACCCATATATTTTTTAACCAGTTCGGGATGATTTTGAATAGCTTCACTGATGGAACAAAAAATAATTCCAATTTCGGAAAGTTGCTTTTTAAATGAGGTAGCTACGGAAACACTATCCACTACAACATCAACCGCCACGTTCGAAAGTCGTTTTTGCTCATTTATTGAAATCCCTAGTTTTTCAAAAGTTTTTAATAACTCAGGATCTACCTCATCTAAACTACCTAGAACTTTCTTTTTCTTTGGAGCAGCGTAATAGATAATATTTTGATAATCAATAGGTGGGTATTTTACGTTAGGCCATTTAGGCTCCTCCATTTTCTGCCACGCTCTAAAGGCTTTTAATCGCCACTCCAGCATCCATTCAGGCTCTTCTTTTTTTGCAGAAATAATCCGAATCACACCTTCATCTAAACCCTTGGGGATTACATCCGTTTCTATATCCGTTACAAAACCGTATTTATATTCGTTTGTAGCGACATCCTCTAATAATTTTAATTCCTCTTCCATATTATAAAGCGCTAACTGATATTCGTGTGCAACAAATCTAATACAAATTGATTGTTTATACAAAAAAGTATAAACAAGAAACGGTAAAGAACCACAATCTTACTTTAAACGGACGAATTGATTTCTAAGGAAGAAAGGTTGATTAAGCCAATCAGATTCGTTGCGATTTTTAGCAAATGCTTAATCTGGCAACTCTTACTATAAATGTTCTACCGTGATGATGAAGAAATTAGTTGTGCTTTTGCACTACATCAGTAAACCAATTCTCTTAACCGGTTCAACAATAATTGCCAGTTTAGTTCACTGCCGTCTTTTGTTGTCGCGTTAATAGTTTTTACAAAACCTTCATCAAAATAGCTGGCTAAAGCTAAAACGTAAATCCCGGTGGACGATTTAAAATTAACAAGCTGGTAGCCTTTCTCATTATTAGCTGCTCTGGCTTTATCAAAAGCTGCTTTACTATTTGCAAATTCGATATGAGTTTTTTCGCCACTTACAAACGGTACTAAAAATTTTACTGCTTTTTCTATGGATGCCCCGCTTGCAGACTGATAACTATAATAGTTTTTTCCATTTGCTCTATTAACAGCAATTACGGTCTGCAACAAAGGTTCCAAATCATAGATATGATAATGCAGGGCATCTCTTTCTTCAAAATCAATACTCGTCCCATCTGGATTTAAATTTTTCGAGATCTGAGATTCCAGCTCTGATTTGATAAAGCCATCATAGCTTTGATTATGGATGGTATAAGCTATGAGCGTTACGATTTTTATGCGGTGCGAGTTCCAGTTATTTTTAGAAGTTGTTTTGATAGGATTGGCATATTTACTGTGTAGTTCCGCATCCGCAATGGTTTTTAACCAGGCATCTATTAAATTCCTGTTTTCAATGTCGATATCGTCGCGAATAAAATCATAGCCTACAATAAGATCTTCCAGCTTTGTTTCATTAATAGGATTACCACTGGCCTTATTAAATTTTGCCCAAGCCATCAGAAAATCACTAGCTTTTTGAAGATACTTGCTTTGACCCGTTAAGCGATAAGTGACTGCCAAAGCATAAATCTTTTGTACATCTTTTAATGCATGAAGAGACGCTATCTTTAAGGGATTTCCTTCCAACAAACCTTCAGAACTTATTTGTTTTACCGGGTTTGGCTTATCGTTTAATGCTTTATCTGCTACAGTTTTAAAGCGCTCAAGTATGATATTTACCGAATTATTTGTAACAGATAACTCTTTCGAGATTTTTAATTCTTCAGCATTTAAACTCACTATTTGTGCTTTCAAATTGGAGAAAATTAATACTAAGCAAAAGAATAAAACAATCTTTTTCATGGACTAAATTTGATGTAAGCTAATTTAACAATGCGAAATCTTCATTAAGCTAAATATGGTTAGACAAGTTTTCAATCATCAATTTGAAATATCTGAGTGATGGAATATAGCTCGTTTTTCGATTATAGAAAATAGCATTTATTTATGGGTATTAAAAATAATACTTTTTGTTTTTCTGATTTTAAATCGAAGCTCCAACCTGGGGAAAGGCGGAGTTTAAACTAACCAATTATAAACCTAAGAATGTTGCAGAGAAGGGAATCGAACCCTTTTTATTGCTGCCGATTAGCGCTCTGCATATGGTTAATTCTGTATAACCTTAGGCAAATATAGACACAGTTTATCAAGCTAATGGCTAAAATTAGTTAATTAACAATATCATAACCTATTAGATAGTTTCGGGGTTGGTTTTATCTTGAATCAGCTTTTTAGGATGCTTTTAAGGATCCGATAATAACATCGACCACAGGCAAAAGACAAACCTCGTTGTTACTACTGATATCCCATTGCCTGTAAATTGAAAAGTTCTGCATACCTACCCCTAGCTTTTAATAACTCTTGATGCGTCCCTGATTCCAATAACGCTCCGTTGTCTAAAACCAAAATTCGGTCTGCAAGTCGGGCAGTAGAAAAACGGTGCGAAATCAATACTGCAGATTTTCCTCTGGTTAGTTCTGCAAAGCGTTGAAAAACTTCGTACTCTGCCCTAGCATCCAATGCCGCCGTTGGCTCATCCAAAATCAAAACTTGTGCATCTTTCATATACGCTCTCGCTAACGCCACCTTTTGCCATTCGCCACCAGAAAGTTCTATCCCATCATTAAACCTCCTACCGAGCCATTGTTGGTAAGCGCCAGGTAATTTTAGAGCCAACTGATCTGCCAAACTTTCAACTGCTGCCTTCTTTACCAACTTTTCATTCTCAATCTCTCTAATGTTCCCAACCGCAATGTTTTGATAAAATGTCATTTGGTAGCGGATATAATCCTGAAAAATAATTCCCATGTTATGTCGGAGACCATCCAAATCGTAGTCTTTTAAATCTTTACTATCCAATAAAATACGTCCCTCGGTTGGGTCATATAATCTAGCTAACAATTTCACTAATGTTGTTTTTCCTGCTCCATTTTCACCAACCAATGCGAGCTTTTCTCCCGGTTTAAGCGCAAAGCTTAAGTTTCTGTTTGCCCAAGCTTCCGCATTACGGTATTGGAAACCAACATTTTCAAAAACAAATCCTGTTTGAATGGGATTTGGAAACGGTAAAGCATTTTTTGTCTGCGTGATTTTCGGTTTTATCTCAAAAAAATCAATAAAGTCGTTTAGGTAAATAGCTCCCTGAGAAACCAGCGTGAAACGGGAAAGCATAGTTTCCATTAAGCCGCTCAATTGCCTAAATGAACCTGCTAAAAAGGTCAAGCTACCCACTGTTGTTTTCCCAGTTACGGTATCGTAAATGATAAACCCGTAGGCGGCATAATAGCCCATGGTACCCAAAATAGAAAAGAAAGTACCCCATAATGAACGTCTAACAGCAAGCTTACTGTTATCGCCGTAAAACTTATCGGAAAGTTTTTTGAAGCGAGCTATGATAAAATCTGCTAATCCAAATATCTTCACTTCCTTTGCTGTTTCATCGCTTGCGCCTAAATAACGGAGATAATCCAATTCCCTACGCTCTGGGGTCTGACTTCTTGATAGCGCATAGTTTTTACTGTTGAAATAAGATTCGCCTAAAAACGAAGGAATAATGGCCAGCAGTAAAAGTAAGATCAACCAAGGGTTAAAAGCAATTAACGCCGTGAGTAAAAAAGCCATGGAAATAAAATCCTGTACTTGGCTCATCACCTGAGAAAGTAGAACTGTTCGGCCAACGGTTTGTTGCCTTGCTCGTTCTAGTTTATCGTAAAACACGGAATCTTCAAACTGGTCCAAATCTAGCGTTGCCGCATGTTTCATAATCCTCATGGAAGTGTAATTGGAAAACAAATCTCCCAACAAACTATCTGTGAGGTTAATCATTCTATTTAATCCATCGGTTAGCAATGCTAAAGCAAATTCCAATGCCACCAGTTGCCACAATTCTTGCAAATTACCCGATGGATCATTAGTGTTTAAAGCCACCACCTGATCAATAATTAATTTACCCACATACAGCAACGCAACAGGCATTGCAGAACGTAAAATTCTCAACGTAAAACTGATGAGTGTTTTGCTTGGACTACTTTGCCAAACCAACTTAAAAAAACTGGGTAAGTTTTTTAGTGCAGAAAGCCGTTCTTTAAAAGAGATAGTTTCAACTGGGATTATGTTTCTGTTTTTTGCCATGTGCTGATTTGGGGTAACGCAAATTTAGAATTATTGGCTGAGAGCAATTGTTGTCTTTTATAAAACTTGACGATTATTAATTCAATATGAATTTATCAAGCAATTTTTAATGTTTCTATTGCGATTTTTTTTAAACGAGCTTATTAGGTACGAAAGCACATTATACTTTTGAAGATTATTGTTGCTAAAATACTTAGTACACTTCTACTTGTCTTTTTCAGTGCAGTTTTCTTGCTTTGGCAATGCTTTCCTTACATCCTTTGCATTTAAGTTCGGTTACTACTTTTTACCTGTTCGAGCTTCTCCAAAGTAGCTTGAGCTAAGATTGACATGAAGAGTATCCTACTAAAACAGATAGACAAACCCTTTCAGTCTCCTAATCCATCCCCCAGAAACCAAAAAACCACCCTTAAAATTAATTAAAGGTGGTTCAGTGTACTCGGCGCCGGAATCGAACCGGCACAGTTTCCTATCGGTGTTTGAGACCGACGCGTCTACCAGTTCCGCCAGCCGAGCATTTCGCTGTAGACATTTGTCTTACAAGCGGGTCGCAAATTTATCGATTGATTCTCGTATTCGCAACAAATATTTCTTCCTGTACCAAATATCTTTTATTTTGAGTAGAACATCGTTAGAGCTTGCTTTTCCATCTTCTTCAAAATCAGTAGTTAAAGTCGCAAGTTCTTGGTTCAAATCTTTTTCAAACTGATCAACATTTTTATTTACTTCCGCCAATTTCGTCTCGTCTGCATCAAACTCCATATCCATGATGCCTTCATTCACCTCCATCATCTCCATTAAAAACATTTGTGGAAGCTGGTATTTCTCGCCATCAACCAATACATTTTTTAACGTTAAAACATAAGGCAATACCTTATCAGGTTTTGAAAGTGTTTGGAAAGCTTTATTGTTAAACGTAGAAAGTTCTAAAATCTCCTGTTGCTTTTCTTCCGACTCATTTACAAAAAAATCAGGATGGTATTCCTTACTTAAAGCGTAAAATTTCTTTTTCACCAAAGCTGGGTCTGGTGAAAAAGAAACTGGGATGTCGTAAAATTTGAAGTAATCCATGTTTTAAAGTTGAAGGTTTAAAGTAGAAAGTTTAAAGTTAGCCGAATGGTAAGTTTTAAACTCTCAAAATCGCAAGTCTACTTTTCACTTTAAACTTTCTACTTTCACCTTATTTGCTTGTAAATACTTTAAAAATATCGTTACCTAAAACAAAGACCATTAGCGTAGCTAAAAGTACAAAGCCAACCATTTGGGCTCTTTCCATAAATTTATCGCTCAGCGGCTTTCCTTTGATCATCTCTATCAATAAAAACACCGCATGTCCACCGTCTAAAGCTGGTATCGGCAGTAAGTTCATAAGCGCAAGCGCCATAGAAAGTAAACCGGTAATGCTCCAAAATTTAACCCAATCCCAAGTGCCACCGTATAATTTGCGGGCAATTTCTACCGGGCCAGAGAAAGCTTTAGTGGCTTTAACCTCGCCTTTAACTACTTTACCTAAACCTTTTGCATTATCAGTTAAAGAACCCCAAGCCTTTGATGCACCTGCTGGAAGTGCTCCAAAAAATGTAAAATTCTTTGTTTCGGTTTTTATACCTTCTAAATTAAATGCAAAACCAATTGTACCCTCGTTAGAAACTTTAACAGGTAAGGTCACTTTTTCGGTATCTCGTAATATAATTAGCTGAATTTCCTTATTTTTTTGACCAACTAATAACGCTCTTAACTGATCGCTATAAACTGCTTCCTCTCCATTTACCTCTAAAATTTGGTCGTTGGTTTTTAAACCAGCTTTCTCTGCATTTCCATCAGGAACCACCTCTCCTACTTTTGAAATGATACGTGGCGACACAAATTCATCAATACCATAATCCGAAACGGTATTCAAAATATTTGCTGGAATTGCAATCTCTTTTTGTTCTCCATTTCTTAAAACAGTTAACGTTGAGTTACCCAATAATACTTCAGAACTTCTTAACTCGTCAAAACGAACTAACTTTTTACCATTAATTTCTTGAACCTTATCTCCAGCTTGTAAGCCAATTTGTTGACCAACTATACCAGGAGAAATACCATATTTTAGTTCGCTATTTGGAATAAAGGTTTCGCCATATTTGAAAGTCAACATCCAAAAAATAAAAATACCTAAAAAGATATTTACGGTTACACCACCCAACATCACGATTAAGCGCTGCCAAGCTGGTTTCGCTCTAAACTCCCAATCTTGCACCGGTTGCGCCATGGCTTCAGTATCCATGGATTCATCTATCATTCCGGCAATTTTAACATACCCACCTAAAGGCAACCATCCAATTCCGTACTCGCAATCCTTATATTTTATGCTGAATAACTTAAATCCCCAAGCATCAAAAAATAAATAAAACTTCTCCACTTTAATTCCAAAATACCTTGCGGTTAAAAAGTGCCCTAGTTCATGCAACACAATTAAAATAGATAAACCCAAAATTAGTTGGGCAATCATCACTACTACATCCATCTGTTGTTTTTTATTATTTGATTCTTTTATTAAATATTTGTTACTAAATGTTTCGCAAAAATGCGAGTTTGCTTATCGGTTTCAAAATAATCTGCTAAGCTAGGCTCTTTAATGTAATTTACCTTGGCCATGCAAGTCTCTATTACTTCGCTCATTTGCAAAAATCCAATTTCTTCTTTTAAAAATTCTGCAACCACCACCTCGTTTGCTGCGTTGATAATACATGGCATGTTGCCCGCCTGTTGCAAAGCTTCAAAAGCTAAAGCTAAATTTCTAAATGTTTTGGTATCTGCTTGTTCAAACGTTAAGGTTGGATAATCCAAAAAATTAAAACGTTTAAAATCATTTTCTACTCGGTTTGGATAAGCCATTGCATATTGGATAGGCAATTTCATATCGGGCACACCCATTTGCGCTTTCATTGAGCCATCTTGAAACTGAACGATGGAATGGATGATAGATTGTGGGTGTACAATAACGTCAATTTGCTCTACAGATAAATCAAATAACCATTTGGCCTCAATCACTTCCAGTCCTTTATTCATTAAGGTTGCAGAGTCGATAGTAATTTTCGTACCCATTACCCAATTTGGATGTTTGAGTGCTTGATCTTTGGTTACTGTACTTAGAAATTCGATAGCCCTTCCTCTAAACGGACCGCCAGAGGCAGTTAAATATATTTTTTCAATAGGACTTTTTTCGCCTACCAAACACTGGAAAATTGCAGAATGCTCTGAATCTACGGGTAAAATATTTACCTGATTTTCTTTGGCTAAAGCATTGATTAATTCGCCAGCTACCACTAAAGTTTCTTTATTTGCGAGGGCAATGTGTTTTCCGGCTTTGATAGCGGCAATGGTGGGTTTTAACCCTGCAAAACCAACTAAAGCAGTTAAAACCATGTTAAGAGTTGGTAAAACGACCACTTCACAAAGTGCTTCTTCACCGGCTTTAACTTCTATTTGTGTTTGGCTTAAGGCTTCTTTTAAAGCTTGAAATTTGGATTCATCGCCAATAACAACTGCTTTCGGTTTAAACCTAAGCGCTTGAGCAATTAGTAAATCAACGTTTGATTGCGCAGTTAAAACCTGTACGCAAAACAAGTTGGGATTAGCTTCAACAACTTCCAACGCTTGCGTACCAATACTACCTGTTGAGCCCAAAATGGCTATATTTTTTGTGGTTTGAGGCAAAGTAAAGTTTAAAGTATTAAGTTGTAAGTAATAAGTTAAAAGTAGTAAGTAGTAAGTAAAAAGACACCTGCTAATGACCGGTTATTTTTAACTAAAATTTATAATATACTGCTCCAGTTTATCAGCTAATGATCGGTCGTTAGCTAAACGCGGAACTTTATTTTGCCCGCCTAGTTTGCCTTCGGCTCTCATTAAATTGATAAACGACGCTGCTTTTAACGACCGTATAATTAAAGGTTGTAATACCTTTCCGGAGATTAAATCTTTGTAATATATATTTTTATGCTGTAAAGCTTCATCAACTTTAGCTGCAAATGCTTTCAAATTTTTGGGCGGAGTTACAAACTCAATAAACCATTCGTGATAAGGCATCTCTCCTTTTCCAGGATTTACTTGCGGTGCAACGGTAAATTCTGTAATCTCTACTTTTTCGTTCTGTGCAACGCTTAACAAAGCCTGCTCCACCTCCTCACCTATTACATGTTCGCCAAAAGCGGAAATATAATGCTTTATTCTGCCAGTCACCAAAATTTTGTAAGGATTTTTAGAAACAAACTTCACAGTATCACCCAAAGAATAAGCCCAAAGCCCAGCATTGGTACTCATTACAATTGCGTAATTTTTATTCAATTCAATTTCCCCTAATGATAAACGTATAGGTTTTTCATCAAAAAAAGTTTCTGTGGGAATAAACTCGTAAAAGATTCCAGCATCTGCTAAAAGTAAAAGAGACTTATCTTTCTGACTATCCTGAAATGCGATAAAACCTTCTGAAGCAGGATAAGTCTCGATGCTATCAATCTTAAACCCCAAGCTTTCTTCTAACCTTGCTCGGTAAGGCTCATAATTTACACCTCCGTAAACAAAAAGCTTAAAATTTGGAAAAATATCTTTTATTTTTTGCTTTCCGGTTTTAGCAATTAACCTGTCGAAATACATTTGGCACCAAGGTGGAATCCCAGATATCAACGTCATATCCGCATTCACGGTTTCTTCTACAATGGCGTCTACTTTTTGTTCCCAATCTTCAATGCAGTTTACCTTATAACTTGGCAATCTGTTTTTTTGTAGGTAGGCAGGAACGTGATTAGCGACGATTCCGGATAAACGACCAAAAGAAATCCCAGCTTTTTGATCCATTTCTGGACTGCCTTGCAAAAAAATCATTTTACCATTTACAAAATCGGTTTTACCTGTTTCATGAATATAGGATAATAAAGCATTGCGAGCGGCTTTAATATGCTCTGGCATTGATTCCTTAGAAATTGGAATGTACTTTACACCCGACGTAGTACCCGATGTTTTAGCGAAATAAACGGGTTTACTTGGCCAAAGTATATCTTCCTCGCCTTTTACAACTCGCTCAATGTAAGGTTTAATATCCTCGTAATCGTTAATAGCAACGCGTTGTTTAAAATCTTGATAGGTTTTGATTTCGTTAAACTGATGATCTTTACCGAAAACAGTGTTTTGGGCAGTTTTAATTAAATTTTGTAGGACTTTGTTTTGAGCTTCAACTGCATTATACTTCCACTTATTCATCTGCCTTACGGCAAAAGCTGCAAACGGTTTACTTATCAATCCTTTTAATCCCATAACCTGTTTAGCTAAATTTTAAATGATGTTTGCTAAAATATCTGGTTCTTGATCGCCCACATATTCATCCGTCATTTTACGATAGGCAACCGTTAGCGCCACACTAGAAAGTGGTATAATGATAAATGAGCTGAGGATATTTACAAAAGTTGCGATAACCGTGAGTTGAAAATAATTTAAAACCAAATACATCACTTGAAAAAAACCAAGTACAAAAAGCAGCAATAAGATTTTGAAAAAGTTACCTTTTGTGATGGCCAAACTTAACTTCAAAGACCTAAATGGCTGCTCGTTTTTATCGATAATAAAGAATGGAAAAAAAGAAATTCGTAACCAAGTAATAAAAATAGCGGCTAAGCCAATAGAAATAGCCAAATTGGTTAAAAGTTGAAAGTTAATACCTGTATAAATAAACGGGAACACCAACAAAGCGACAATCATATAAACGCCAAACACGCAAAGTGTAAAGTAAAAACTAGCAATCAAAAAATTGATCATTTGCTTTTTGGTAGGCAATGTTTCTGTTAAACTTAAATCTTCGGCTTCGTGATCTAACAAATGAAAAATGAACTTGAAAAGTGATAACGCACAAAGCAAATAAGTGCTGATGAAAACTAGAAAAAGTGCAAAGTTTAAAAATTGATTAATATCCTTTAAAAAGATAGCTAATAAACTAGAAAAACTAAGTGTAGCAAACATTAGAAAACACAGCAACGCAAGCGAAAAGTAGTGGTTTTTTGTAATGTACCAAGCTTTCGAAATTACCTCGTTTACCGAAAAAGTGCTCTCTTTTAAAAATTCTATCATTTATTAAAAATAATCTTCCTCACATAATCTTGCATAAAACCCATGCCATAAGCAGTAAGTTGAATTAGAGCGGCAAAGATGCTCAAAAATGCAACATTTATCGACTTATTTTTGTTCCAAGCATCGAAAAACACCGAAAGAAAATAAATTATGATAAAAAAGTTACAAGCTGGTGCAATTGACCATCTGAAAACGTTGGCTATCAAGCTAAAAAGCAAACCTAACGTAAATATTGCGGGAAAAAAATGAACCAATTTTAAACTGGCTGGAAAGAATTTAGTGATGTTAATTCTTGCTCTTCCAAAAAAGTGCAACTGTTTCCAAAAAGCTTTAAAGCTGGTGCGTCTTTTATGATAAACTTTTGCATTGGGGATTAAACCAATTTTAAAACCAGCTTGATGAATTCTAATCGAATATTCAATATCCTCGCCTAGCCGAGTAATGATAAAACCACCAACTTTTTCCCAAACTTTACGCGAAATTCCCATGTTAAAACTACGAGGATGAAATTGGCCACCTGCGTTTTTGGATTTGCCACGAATACCGCCTGTTGTAAAAACGGATGTCATGGAATAACTTATGGCTTTCTGCAGATCTGTAAAACTTGGGTGCGCATCATCTGGCCCACCAAAAGCATCCAAGGGAGTGTTGTAAAGATGATTTCTTACGTTTTCTAGGTAATCTGAAGGGATTAAACAGTCGGAATCGAAGATGATGAAATAATCGCCTTTTGTCCGCTCAAAACCGTAGTTACGAGCAAAACCTTGCCCCTCGTTTGGTTTTACAAAATATTTAACATCCAACTGATCATCGAATGATTCAATTATATTTTTGGCATCTAAGGTTGAGCCATCTTCAATCACCAAAACCTCAAAAGCCATATAGGTTTGCCGAACCAAGGTTTCTAGCAGTTCCTTAATTTCTTGCGGACGATTATAAAGCGGAATAATGATGGAGAAAAACATTTTTATATCGTATTAGGTGACTGTCTTCTTTTTTAAGAATAAATGAGTTGGTTTTCTTACTTTTCGTAATAAGTATTACAAAATTGCAAACTTAACTAATTAGCAGACATGAGGTTTGAAATATTCTTATCGACAACTTCCCGAGTTGCTATTAAAGCATCGTTAGTTCTTATTTAAGCGATCTACCGTAATTATTCTATGTGTATAAGAATTAATAGTTATTCTAATATTTCTTTCCTCGTTAACGATATAAATATTTTTTCCTGTCTTTTGAAATCGCGATTCCCCAGTTTCTTCGATAGTTTCCAAAATCATTCTCTCTATTTCATCTTTTGAAAGCTTTTTATTCAGTTTCTTGTTAATCCTTCCATAAACGAGTTCTGTATAGCAGATTTTTTCTAAAATTTCTGTTTTATAGTTTTGCATTTTCACTTTTCTACTATGGATTACCAGCTTTCTGTGGCGAATCCTAAATCTATTTCATCAATTGAATTAATATTCCGAGTATCGCCATCGCCAAACATAGCGGTGAAAACAATTTAGTATCCAGTTTCCCGAAATCCGTTTTCTTTACGCTCTTAAAAAAACCGAGGTATTTAAACTCGCCGATTGCTCTTAAAAGAAAAATCATCGGGATAATCCAACTTCCGTATTTCATTATCCATTCAGGCAAATTGTATTCAACAAGTCCAGATTTAAATACATAAAAAATTGCAAAAGCTATTAATCCCATTCCAACAATAGCGCTATCAAAACTTTTTGGGTTCAATACCCGTTCGCCACTTTCTTTGGTGGGCAGCGATTCCGCAAATCCGAACTTACCGCCAATTACCCAATTGAAATGAATTATTCCAAGTCCCGCTAATATTAGACTTAATAAAATCGACAAAATCATGTTTAGTTTTTCTCTTGCAATGGCTGGTAAAAGGATGTGTAAATGATAACTTAATTCAAGAAAGATAGCGCTCATCCTGATGATAATAGTGTTTATAATAAAAAAACTATTCTTAACTATCAGTCTTTTCTTCCAGCTTTTTCAAAATCTCCAACTGTTTGGCTTGGCTTTCAAATAAAGTTTTAATCTGTTCTTCCAATAAAAAATCTATTTTTTGGTTGAGCGCATTAATTTCCAACTCTGCTTTTAAGTTAACCATATAGTCGTTTTCTCCACGCTTCCTATCCTTTTCTTCCTGTCTATTTTGGCTCATCATGATAATGGGAGCCTGTAAAGCGGCAATACAAGAGAGGATTAAATTCATTAGTATGAAAGGATAGGGATCAAAATTATCTTTTATCGGTGTTAAAACGTTGAAAAGAATCCAAACGATTAAAATCACAAAAAATGAAATGATAAACGCCCAACTTCCGCCGAACTTAGCGACCTTATCTGATATGGTTTGGCCTTTGGTTAAAACCTCGCGGGGTGGGTTAAGTAAATTGTTGGTAATCAGTTTCTCTTCCTCAATTACCTTTTTTACAATCTCCTGAAGCTTTTTTATCTGTTCACTATTGGCGGTTAATAGCTTTTCTGCGTCAATATCCATTGTGTTTGATTAATAATGAATTTATAGGTAATTAACTTTAATTTGCAACTGACGACTAATGAATTAAATCACTTCTTTCTCTATCTGATAATTATTTCGGTTTGACGAGCTTCTTGAAACCAACTCCGCCACAAAGCCAGTTAAAAACAATTGCGAACCCACAATTACTGCTACCAAGGCAATGTAAAACAAAGGTTGGTCGGTAACTTCTCTTACTACTTTAACATGGTTAGCAATATTATATAGCTTTTCGCCGATGATCCATAAAGCCATGATGGTTCCAATTAAAAAGCTTAAAACACCCATTGATCCAAAAAAATGCATCGGGCGTTTGCCAAACTTGCCAACAAAAAAGATAGATAATAAATCTAAAAACCCATTGATAAATCTGCTGAAACCAAACTTAGTAGTTCCGTATTTTCTGGCTCGGTGCTCTACAACTTGTTCTTCGATTTTTTGAAAACCCGCCCATTTAGCTAACACTGGAATATAGCGGTGCATTTCGCCATAAACCTCTATATTTTTCACCACTTCTTTACGGTAAGCTTTTAAACCGCAATTAAAATCATGCAAATTATTTATTCCCGACATTCTACGTGTTGCGGCGTTAAAGAACTTGGTAGGGATGGTTTTAGTTAGCGGATCGTAACGTTTCTTTTTCCAGCCCGAAATTAAATCTAGTTTTTCTTCTTTGATTCTACGGTAAAGCTCGGGAATTTCATCTGGAGAATCCTGCAAATCTGCATCCATGGTAATCACTACATCACCTTTAGCAGCATCAAATCCTACATTTAAAGCTGCAGATTTCCCGTAGTTTCTTCTGAATTTAATTCCTTTAACAGCAGCGTGGTTTTGGTGTAGTTCTTCTATTTTGTCCCAAGTACCGTCATTACTGCCGTCATCAATCAAAATTATTTCATAAGAAAACTGATTCTTTTGCATCACTTCTCTGATCCAGTTTGTTAATTCTGGCAAAGATTCAGCCTCGTTATATGCTGGTACTACAACCGAAATATCCATTATTTTTAATTTAGCTTATAGCCTCTAGCGAAAAGCAACAGGTATTAAATGTTTAAAAACAAAAAAACGCTTTTAATAATAAGAAGCGTTTTTCGCGACAAAATTTGTCAAATATAATTTTTTTTATCAAGCTAATCTTCGTCCGCTACCGGAGGAAACATTGGCGGATTTCTTTTGAATATAGCTGCAAAAATTAGGGAAAGCACAAAGCCCACCAAAATTGCGATCACCAAATTTTTAAAGAAATCGCCTATTGAAGGCATATATTGAGATTTCAAACTTTCTGTTGCGCCTTCTATAGCTTCATCTAATGCATCCCCACTCATCCCCATTTTCTCAAAAGTCGCTGTCATTCCATCCGCAACATACCCTTTAACCCGCTCGTATGCTCCTGGCTCAATAAATCTATAAAAAACAAAATTAAACATACTTGAAGCCAAATTTGAAACCAAAGACATGATGAAAATTCCACTTAAAGCGTCTTTAAAAGACCAATAACCACCAACTTTTCTTCTTAAATCAATCGCAAAAAAAACATAAACCCCAATATATACAAAGGTAACCATGATACCGTACCATGTTGCACCCAACAAATTTGGCGCCGCGTAATAGGTAATCAATTGTATGGCGATGGTTATTATTGCAATAATAATCCCATTACTTAATGCGAATTTATGTAACTCTTTGTTCATGAATTCTTAAGCTTTGAAATTTAAAATTAAAGATAAAATTGCAGCATCAAAAGCAGGATCTTCACTTAAATTTTTAAACTCTTTAATTGCCTCAGCATGTGGATCTGTATCGTAAAAATAAGCCATTAAAGGGTAAAATATATCGCGTATTTCAGAATCTGCATCTAAAGTTTTAGAAACTCTGGCAATTTCTTCCAAATTACTTTCCATTAAAATTTGGTTAGCTATAATGTCTTCATAAATACGGTGCTCGTCTTGAAACTCGTCTTCTTCAACCAATAAAAACTCTTTCAAAAAATCATCTAAAGATGGGTCTATGTCTTCGTCTTCGCACTCATTTAGGTATAACAACAAATTTAAAAGTTCGGTACCGCGGTCAAGGGTTTCTTCTTCAATCTTCTCCCACTCTGGAGAATCTAAATAGTCCACGTTTAATTTTTTGGTATCCTCGGCAAAGAAATTAATCATCAATAAATCAAACGTAACCTCGGTTAAAGGCTCCAATTGTGGTGCATCATCAAAAACGGCATCCATTGCAGCTACTTTACTCATAAAATCCTGCTCGCCAGAAAAAATAGCGATTAACTTTGCAAGATCTTTTTGACCCGCCACATTTTCTAAAGAAGAAAACGTGTTAAAAAGATTCTCTAAGGCATTCTGTACTTTAATATCCATAATATTTTATTTTTCAATTAGCTATATAAGTTTGTTGGTTATTGCAAGTTAACCAAACTTTTCCTTTTAAATTTTGATTTATTAATGGGCTGTTTATCGATTTTGAGAAATTATTTTTAACATCATAACTCCATTCACTTTTATCAAACAAAACCAAGTTTGCTTGTTCGGCCTCTGCTATAACTGGTATTTTTAATCCTAATATTTCACGCGGACTTATTGATAGATGAGCTACAATTTCTTCTTCAGTTAAACCAGCTTGGCAAAGCAATGGTAAGGCAGTTTGCAAACCAATAATCCCGTATTTTGCAATCTCAAATTCCACCTGTTTAAATTCTATTTCTTGAGGCTGATGCTGAGAAACTACGGCATCAATTGTTCCGTCCTTAAGCCCTTTGATCAATGCTCTTACATCTTTGTTAGTACGTAAAGGTGGTTTCACTTTGTAATTGCTATCAAAATCGGCAATAGCTTCATCCGTTAAAACTAGATGATGTGCAGCAACATCGCAGCTTACTTTTGCTCCCTTCTTTTTAGCATCTCTAATTAATTCGACCGCATGAGCAGTAGATATGGTAGAAAAATGAACCTTAGATTCTGTATAAGCCGCCAAGTATAAATCACGGATAATCATTAGTTCTTCGGCTAAATTGGGGATCCCTTTCATTCCTAAAAAGGTACTCATTGCCCCTTCGTTCATTTTTGCATTGCCAGCAATTGAAGCATCTTCTGGGTATGATAGAATTAAGGCATCAAAACCTTTTGCATACAATAAAGCTCGTTCCATTAAACCAGCATCTTGCACTGCCCTATTTCCGTCCGTAAATGCAACAGCACCAGATTTTTGCATATCGTACATTTCTGCCAAGTCTATGCCTTCCCGCTTCTGCGATATACATCCGTAAGGAAAAATATCGACCAAATTTCCTTTGGCTTTGTTGATTAAAAATTCAACCTGCGATTTAGAATCTGTAGTTGGTTGGTTATGTGGCATTAACGCAACACCGGTAAATCCACCAGCCATTGCAGCTTTGCTTCCTGTTTCAAAATCTTCTTTCGTTTCTAAACCAGGTTCCCCAAAACTCACGTTCATATCAAAAAAACCAGGTGCTAAAAACTTTCCTTTTCCATCAACTACCTCAGCGTCAGCCTTTAAATTTGAACCTATCTTCTCGATAACTCCGTTTTTGATTATTACATCTACTACTTTTAAATGATGTGCTGATTGCGGATTTACTATTGTGCAGGATTTAATAATGATGTTTTTGAGCATGACTATTTTGCTGTTTTATATTTTTTTGGGTTGAACGTTGGTTTTTTTATAAAACCTGATGAGCAGAACTTCTGCCGCCAAAAATATTAGCGTCAAAATTAGACAAAGTTTCCATAAGGAAGCGCCTAAACTGACTTCTTTTATTTGTTGGTTAGTGATTTTTTCTTTTGAACTGATGATGCTTTTCGCGGGAATCTGAAACTTACTTTCGAGTTCGCTTTGCCTGTAAAAGCTCAAAGCCGACTCTCCCCTATCTTGGTTTAATGCAAATACACTAATTGTTGAATCTTTAAAAACAACATCGTAAAAGCCGGGCTGCTTTAACTGATCTGCAAAATAAATAGTGCTGTTGGATTCATTATTCTGGTAAGTTGGAATAATATCTAACCCATTTCCCTTAACCTTTATCGTTTGACTTTCGGATAGCGAGGTTTGCGGTATGCTTACGTTTTTAACATCACCCAAGATGTAAAAGAGTGTTTGCGAATTAAATCCTAATAAAGCACTTTTAAATAAAACCGGCAGAAAAAGCGCATGCTGGGCAAAGTTGCTTGCGTCGGCTTCTAATGGTAAAAATGAATTATAAATTTTGCCCTTACCCAGTTGGTAAGCGCTTAATAAATTGTTGGATGCCGTTCCGCTAAACAAAACCTGTTTGGTTGTCTTTGTAAAATCCGACGCTCTAAAAAACTGTTTGGCAATTGGCAAATCTATATTTTTTGGATGTTGATCAAACACATCTTTAAAAAGCGGGTGTGCCAAATTTATCTTCGCCACTTTATTTTCTGTGGTTTCTAAACTTAAGGGAATATCCGTTTCTAAATCTTGCAAAAAAGTTTTATAACTCGTTAAATCCGCTTTAAGCGGGATAAAAACACTTAAACTACCTCCATTTTTAACGTATAACTTTAACTGCTGGGCCAAACCTACAGGGATCTTCGTTAAATTTTGAAGTACAATTAACTGTTGACTACCCAAATTGCTGTAATTTATTTGTGTTTGATTAATCTCGGAAAACCTAAAAAACGGATCCGTTTTGTAAGCTACACCTATGCTTTTAACCGGCTTGCTATCAAAAATGGCGGTAACGTTTAAATGGTCTTTAATTTCGAAAACAAAATTAAGTTCGTCATCAAAAGTTATGGGGTAATCTTTAATACTCAGAGTTGCTTTTTGCCAATTCCCGGTTAAACCCGAGAAACGCAGCGTATCTAAAACAAAAGAATCTGCTTTTATACTGCTATTTGAAATGGCTTTTTGTACGCCGTTAATTTTTAAATTGAGCGGTATGTTTTCTGCATCTTTGTCAGAATGGTTACTGAGCTTATAAACCAAAGTTTCTGATTGCTTTGCTTGGTGAAAAGGATTTAGAAAGTAAACTGAATCTACCGACACATTTGCCAAACTATTAGCTAAAAGCGGAATAAGCGTAAAACCAATTGTACTATCTTTTTGTAAAACTTGCTTAAAACTGGCCTGTTTCTGAAAATCAGAAATCAAGTAGGCAATCCGGTTAGCTTGGTGTTGGCTGCCCAAAAATTCTGTTTGGTTGTTAATGATTTGTTGATAAGTATTTGGCCAAGGTGCTACAATTGCACTTTCTAACTCCTGTAACAATTCGTCTTTAGTTAGCAAACGTTGTGAAGCTCCTCCAAAATTATTTGTTAACAGCTGAAACCTATCATTTAAACCATAAGCTGCAGCTAGGTCTTTCACTTTTCGTTTGCCTTCATCTAACAGGGTGCCGTTTTTATTTACGGCTTCCATAGAGAAAGAATTATCTAGGTAAATGCTAACTACAGTTTTTTGAAAATTTTGTTGCTGTGTTTCGTTTTTAATAAAAGGTTGCGCAAATGCCAGTACCAAAAAAAAGATGGCCAGTATGCGGCATAACAAAATTAAACGCTCTTTTAAGTTTTGCGCTGCCGCTGTTTGCACCTGCACATCTCTCAAAAAGCTGACATTTGTAAAATAAACTTTTTTAAAACGACGGAAATTGAAGAGGTGAATAATTACCGGAATGGCAATTAAGACTAAACAAAAAAGAAACTCAGGAAAGAGAAACCCCATTAAGATTCAAAGATACAAAATAATTAATTCTAAAAGCTCAGTCATTTAATTAAGAAAATTCGGCGTTTAAAGCCTATGTACAGCATTGATTACCAATGCAATAAAAAGGTTACAGGATTTAATGGGCAATAATAATCCTGTTGGCTAATTTTGCATTTGAACATATTCAAATAATGTACACATCAAAAGTTCTTTTTAATTACAACAAAAACTAATTAGTTTAGCGACAAGTTTATAATGCGTTGTACTATAATTTTTTAAAAATTGTATCAAATAATCATGTAGAAATACCTCGAGCAAAAGAAATAAAAAATTACCTTAGCTGTTTAACACACCATAATCCAAATTAAATTTCGAATAAAGACCAGCTTATCGGCTTTTGACAAAATTTTATCATAATAAAATCTAATTCTTTATGCAAAAAACTTCATTTGACGATCAACTTTTACCTCAAAAAATTATAATTACTGGGGCAAGTAGCGGCATTGGCTTTGAGGCAGCAATAGCGTTAGCAACCAAAGGTCATGAAGTGATTGCGATAGCAAGATCAAAGGAAAAGCTTCAAGGTTTAAAAAAAATTATAAAAGACTTAAACCCAGAAGCGGTAATTTTTCCAGTAGTTTTTGATATTTTAAACGACGAGGAAATTGCGTTGGTAAACTTTGTGAAAGAGCAATGGGGAACTTTCAATATTTTGATCAATAATGCGGGTACTTTAATTAATAAGCCTTTTATAGAACTTACGGAGTTTGATATGGCCGAAATGTTCCAGAGCAATGTGTTAAGCCACTTTAGAATGGTTAAAGCCTTAAAACCTTTGTTAACTAAACAATCGCATATTTTAAATATAGGCTCCATGGGTGGTTTTCAAGGTAGCTCAAAATTCCCTGGCTTGGTTGCATATTCTGCCAGTAAAGCGGCATTACATAATTTAACCGAATGTTTAGCACAGGAATTGCTTGAAGATGAGATTAAAGTAAACTGCCTAGCCTTAGGATCTGCACAAACCGAGATGTTAGAAAAAGCTTTTCCAGGTTACCAATCGCCAGTAATGGCTTTTGAAATGGGCAAATACATTGCAGACTTTGCTTTAACCGGTCATCGTTTTTTTAATGGTAAAATTTTACCGGTTGCAGTAACAACACCCTAAAATCATGAAAAAAACAATCTTATACCTTTCGGTAATCTGTGTGCTATTCGCTTGTAACAGCGACACTAAAAACATTGAAGATGTAGATGATGTGCAAGAGAACACAGCTGTACCTAAAACCCAACCCGATAAACTTTTTGACGTTCCGTGGGCGGCCGTTTTAGATTCTGCATCGCAGAAAATAAGCATGCAACAAACAAACGGAGTAAATGATGAGGATTTAAACCTGGATAACGTTGCAGAATCGTTAAACAGAAAGTATCCCGAAATAACACTACTAGAACCCACTCAAAAAAACGATACTGTTTTTGTAAAAATCAAAGATGCTAGCTATTTAACACAAGGTTCTGGAACAATGGGTGCCGAAATTTATATGGCTGAGTGTACTTATTCTTTTACACAGATTCCGGGAGTTACTTTGGTAAAATTTGATTTTCCTGTAGGCGATCATGCTTCTCCAGGTACTTTTAAACGTTCAGATTTTGAATTTAAAAAATAAACTTGTAGCAATCTATTAAATGTTAGAGTGTCAACAATCTTCTTTAATTGATTTCTTAATTGCTCAAAGTGCAGATTTAATTTGCATTTGCGATGAAAAAGCAACCATCGTAAGAATAAACAAAGCATTTGCTCAAAACGCAGGCAAAGTTTTTACCCAACTTGCTGGAACCTGTATTCAAGAACTTTTTTCGCAGGAGAACGAAAAATTAAATAAACTACTTTATAACGCCGTAATAAACCTTGTAGAAGAAGAGCGTTTTAACAATAACATCAAAAACGCAGATAATAGCTTAATCTCTGTATCGTGGCATTTCTCAAAATTTGAAAACCTGCGAATTATAAGAGGTGTTTTTTCTAAATCGTTGGTAAACAATCCGCTTGTAAATGCCGATAGAAGGCTTAAAACAATCGTTGACAATGCTTCCGATTGCTTTTTCTTATTAGACAGAGATTTTAATATTGTATTTCAGAATAAAGCGGCTATTAAAAAATTCGCCCATCCTCAATTTAAAGACGACAGTAATATTTTTTTTGGAAGCTTTCCTGAAGAAACCAACCGAAAGTTTTTTGATCATTTTACAAGCTCATTAAATACAAATACACATTTAAAATTTGTAGAGTTTTCTTCCATACTTAATTGCTGGTTTAATATAGATGTGTTGCCTTATGAGAACGAATTAAATATTTTAGTTAACGACATATCAGACAGAATTATTGACCATAAGATAAATGAACTAGAACTAAAAACATTTGAATTAAACATTGCTAAGAATCAACCTGTTAATGAAATCCTTTTAAGTTTGTTACAAGGATTTGAAGAGCTTTACCCACAATTACACGCTTCTATTTTAAAAATAGAAAACGAAAAAGTAACTAGTGTTGTAAGCGCTAGTTTACCGTTAAAATATTGTTGGGCAATAGATGGCGCTACAATTGGTCCAAATACGGGTTCTTGTGGTAGCGCTGCCTATAACAGAAAAAGCGTAATATCTTTTGACATTGAAAGCGATGTAAAATGGAATCCTTTTATTGCGCATATTAAACCTTATGGCTATAAGTCTTGTTGGTCTTTCCCAATATTAAGCAATAAAAGCCCAGACGTAATGGCAACTTTTGCGCTTTACACCAAAGAAAACTTATTACCCACGCAAAATGAACTAAAAAGTATTGCTCGTTTATGTAACATCATCAAAATTATATACGAAGATTTAAAACAAGATGATGCCATTTTATTGATGAACAACAGATATGAAATGGTTACCATGGCAACAAATGATGCAATTTACGATTGGGACTTAAAAACAAATCAAGTTTACTGGAGCGAAAACCTGTTTAACATTTTTGGTTTTACACCGCTAGAGGCACAACAAACTAAAAACTGGTGGGTTAACCACATCCATAAAGATGAAAGAGATGAGACCATTGGTTTGTTAAAACGATGTTTGAAAGAAAAAAAATCTGGTTGGATTGCGGAATATAGGCTGAAATGCGCAAATGGAAGTTTTAAACACGTATATAACCGTGGCTACATCATTTATGATAGCCACAACTCTCCAATTTCTATTATTGGCGCTATCCAAGATATTAGCAGTTTAAAAGAAAGAGAAATTGAAATCATTAATCAAAACAATAAACTAAAAGAGATTGCGCAAATTAGCTCACATGATTTGCGGAGACCAGTTACCAGCATTCTTGGCCTAATCAGTTTATTTAACAGTGAAAATTTAGCTGATGATAATAATGGAGTTATCATTGATTATCTCCAAAAAGCAACACAAGAATTAGATGAAGTGATTCACTCGATCGTTTCTAAAACTTTAGAAGCCGATGAAACCATTTATGATAAAGCACATAATTTTAGAGATCGCCCTTCAAACCTTAAAGTAGATTGACAACTTTGTAATTACAGAAATGCTGGCGCACAAAAAAGGTTTTAGTTCGGCAAGCTTTATATACCTAGTTTTATTTAGCGTCAAATAATCAGTTTATTCTTATTTCTTATAAAATCTGCTGTATTCCGCGTTTATTAAAAAAACCAACACGCATCCATATTCATATTTAACCCGCTTTTATTTACATTAAGGTTTGTGATGTAGTTTAATCACAAGCCTTAACTAATGATATAATGCTCAATAATTAGTAGACCAAATAACTATTGTAAAACCTTAGATATAGAATTTTTACGTTAACCTAGTCTTAGTTTTTACAGTGATTTAAATTAAAACCAACTTATTGCTATTGATAAAGCATTTTTTTTGAATATAGAAAGGCTTTGCGTTAAGGATTATCCGAAAGAGCAATGTCATTATTTAAGAAAGGTGGTCATGTTGAACGATTTTAAACATCTCACAAATAGGTGGTCAACCCGATAGGTAGACTTTGCTCGTGACATTTCTCCTTTCGTCGTCATCCTATAGCTATCGAATGACGACGAGTAGAGCAAAACGCTTAAATAATTACATTGCCATAAGAAAAGCCTAAGGCTAATTGAAAATCCTTTTTTTGCGCCAGCTGGCGCAAAAAAAGATTATTCCAAAGGAACTTCTTCGGAGTAACGAAAAGCTCGCCCGAACGCCCAAATAACTACATTAAAAATCAAACTCAGGTTTTCAATATTTAAAGCAATTAAGAATTCGCTCGTTGGTAGATGAACTATTTTTTACCCAACATCACCATTTCATTCACTACAATTTCTGTGTAATATCTTTTAACACCGTCTTTATCGGTATAGCTATTGGTAACCAATTTACCTTCTATTGCAACCTCACTGCCTTTACTTAAGTATTTGGCTGCAATATCTGCTTGCTTATCCCACAATACTAAATTATGCCATTGCGTTTCTTCTACTTTTTCGCCTTTTTCGTTTTTGTAACTGTCGTTTGTTGCTACACTCATTTTAGCTAATTTTTTGGTTTTAGAAATCTCTTTTACTTCTGGCGCTGCACCTAAAAACCCAATTAATCTTACGCTGTTTCTTAAATTACTCATGATCTTAAAATTTAAATAGTAAATACCTTTTAACGAACAGCTAACCACCATGGCTAACCGACTCAACAAATGTGCAAATAGCGCTCAGAATTAGTCGGATGTTAAACAGCTATATGCGTATATATTCGGATAAACACGAATAATATTTCTATATTTATTTCATAAACCTCTTTTGATCATTACCTTATGGATAAAAATTGTTTGGATTGTGGCGCCATTATTAAAGGCCGAGCCGATAAGAAATTTTGCGATGATCATTGCAGAAGCAATTATAATAACCGGATTAAAGCCGACGATAGTAAGGAAGTGAAACGAATTAATAGTATTCTTTTTAAAAACCGAAAGATACTGGTGACCTTAAACCCAGAAGGTAAAACCAAAATCCCGAAAGCTAAGTTGGAGAAAGCTGGATTCAACTTTTCGTATTTTACGCACCAATACCAAACCGCTAAAGGCGCAGTGTATATTTTTTGTTATGACTATGGCTATTTGGCTCTGGAAAATGATTGGTATTTGTTGGTAAAGAAACATGAAGAGTGATTATTTAGAAAAGAGAGTAAAATGGCAACCCCCAGAAATATTCGTTTTGAGCATGATATCAATTTATACTTTTTACTTACCTTTATTTTCGTTCTATATTAACCTGAATTAATGGACTTTGAGGCAAAATTAATTAGGCATCGTAATAAAAACAGGATTGCGGTTTGGTATGAAAACAAGCCTGACCTAATTGCGAGGTTTAGAAAATTGAACGACTCAAAATGGAGCTCGACGTTGCAGGTTTGGCACATACCCGACACTGCGATAAACCGTGATAAATTTAAGCTGGAGGCAGATAAGGGGAAAGGCAATCTTAAAATGGATAAGGTAGCGGAGATTGAAAGTTTTAAAGTATACTTAAACACTAAAAGATACAGCCCCAACACCATAAAAACATACTCTGAATCCTTGCAAGTTTTTTTTACTTATTTTAACGATAAGGAAATCAAAACCATTGATAATAGCGATGTTGTGGAGTTCTACAAGAACTATATATTAGAGAGAAAGTTATCTATATCGTTTCAGAATCAAATTATAAATGCTATCAAGCTATATTTTAAAATAATTAAAGAAACGGCCATTAATGTTGAAAAAATATATCGACCAAAAACAGAAAAGCTATTGCCAAATGTGCTGAGCAAAGAAGAGGTAAAAAAAATATTGAGTGCGCATAGCAACATTAAGCATAAAACTATGCTCTCATTAATTTACAGCTGTGGTTTAAGACGAAGCGAATTGATTAATTTAAAGCTAAATGAAATAGATAGCAAACGGAATATTGTGATTATAAAACAAGGCAAAGGTAGAAAGGACAGGATAGCGCCTTTATCGCAAGGGATATTGGTTATGTTGAGAGCATATTATAAGACTAACAAGCCTATTACCTACTTGTTTGAAGGACGTGAAGCAGGAACTAAATATGATGAAAGAAGTTTAAGTGAAGTGCTGAAGCAGGCGGTTGATAAAGCCTACATCAAAAAGCCCGTAAGTTTACATTGGTTGAGACATAGTTATGCTACTCACTTATTAGAGAGTGGAACAGATTTAAGATATATACAAGAAATTTTGGGACACAAAAGCAGTAAAACAACTGAGATATATACGCATGTGAGTACTAAGAGCTTACAGAATGTAAAAAGTCCATTCGATGATTTATAATATATATATATTAGCATTATATATGCGAAACAAAACCCCCACAACCGACTCAAATCGGACTTATATGTGGGGTTTTATTGCACATATATATAAGTTAGCGGTCAGGCTAAAGAACGAACTTAACCCAAAAAATTACAGTTAAAATTATGGACTTCAACAACTTAGATGAAATCAAGAAAGCAGGCTTTATAGGTTTTAAAAAAATGAGCGAACTTTTTATTGACAGCTCATCAATTCCAAAAATAAAAGGAGTTTATCTTGTATTGAACCCGAACTATAAAAAAGCCGAATATTTACAAATTGGAACAGGTGGACATTTCAAAGGAAAAAATCCGAATGTTTTAATTGACGAACTGAAATCAAATTGGGTTGACAATTCTCTTGTTGTTTATATTGGAAAAGCAGGAAGTGACATAAGCAAGGCGACACTTAATACTCGATTAAAGCAGTATTTTGGTTTCGGACAAGGAAAAAATATTGGACATTGGGGAGGCAGATTAATATGGCAACTAAAAAACTGTAATGATTTAATTGTTTGTTGGAAACCATTATTAAACGACGACCCAAGAGGAACGGAAACTACATTAATCAAACAATTTGTTTCAGAGTTTTCAAAGAGACCCTTTGCTAATCTTGCTGATTAATGAACCCACGACAGTTTGAAGAATTTGTTTGTGAACATTTTCGCCAACAAGGATATGAAACAGAACTTACTACCTATAGCAACGACTATGGAATTGACGGCTTTGCAATCAAGGGTAAAGAAAAAATAGCGATACAATCAAAAATGTACGGACATACAACAAGGAAAATCAACCGACAAACTGTGATGGAACTTCACGGTGCGAAAGATTTTTTTGACTGTACAAAAGCAATTATTGCAACAGATGGTACTTTTCTACAAGACGCATTACTTGTGGCTAAAAAACTGAAAGTTGAAATTTTGTATTTAAGTGAAATTCAGAAAATCACCTCTCAGACCAAAACTGTAACAAAGACCAAAACTGAAAAAACGTTTGAGCAAATTTGGGAAGATTATGTAATTCCTCTTCAAGGCAAAACATTGATGAGAAGTAAAGGAGAAACAAACCAAATAATTAAAGCAGATTGGAGTGGTATTGAAAGGACAACTTCAAGTGGAAATAATGGGAAAATCAAAATTGAAATTTTTAGACATGCTGTGAACAAGCTATTATCAGACCGCTCAATCACTCGTGACTATATTAATCAAAATTATGTCGGACGAGCATCTTCAGGAATTATTTTAATTTTATCACAAGTTCCATTTTTCATATTGACGGAAAAACCAACAGGTTTGAAATACGAGAAGTAATAAAGAAAAGCCCGAACCGCTAATCGAGTAGACGGCTCTGCCAGAAATCTGACAGAGTGCGCCTCTCACACCACCGTACGTACGGGTCTCGTATACGGCGGTTCGTAAACTGATTGGTTGAGTTTTATGTAAATCTCCAGCATTGGAATGTAGCCTTT
>JBBSQW010000033.1:0-38671 GCA_038243635.1 Sphingobacteriales bacterium | reverse complement strand
TCTCTTTTTATTGCAGTTCTTATCCCTCTCTTTTGTACTTTTGTCATTAGCTCTGTGGGTTTTTCTTCTTTTTAAGTTTTGCAACTCAAAATTAGAATCTTACAGAGCTTTTTTGTATATTATTTGTTCGGACAGTTATGAATTTAACTATAGAAAAATTCGGTTAGTAACTCAGCACATCCATTAGGTGTTTTAACGTATTCATTAAAAGGTGTTATCGTTTGAGGGTTAAATTTGTTTGAAGGGTTTTATTATGCGGTTTGAATCTTTTGGTTGGTATAGGAATTTTGTTCGGAAATGGTACTTTTGAACTTTATCGAAACGAGAGAGACTGAATCCAAAATCGCTCATAGTTAATTCACAAATAAGACCCTATAAATATGACGTCACATTTGTATCAAAACTGCTATTAGCATCTTAATAGGCACACACGAATACGGTTATAATGTGGAAAAAATGGGGAAACAATAAGAAAATCTAATATTGAACTTTTAAGAATTGTATTAATATTAATGATTATATGCCATCATACAATTGTGCATGGATTTGGATTAAAAGATATTACATTGACCAATTTCGAAATTAAACAATCAACATATGCCCAGGTAATATTAAATAGTTTCTTTGTAATCGGAGTTAATGGTTTTGTGTTTAGCCAACGTCTGTACAAGTGATTGAAGATAAGGTTTTTATAAGCAGAATTCTTATAACTGAAAGCTTTCATCATGACTTCGCTCAAAAGAAGAATTGGTGATGGAATAAGATTCGTAGAGTTGGATGTTGGCTTGTGAACGGGAGTTAGTTTGCTATAGTATAACTTTTTATGATAGATGTTTATTTTGAGTCAATATTTAACATCACACCCTTTTTTAAATTGTAGTACTTGAGCGTTTTTTTTGTGGTATGTGACGTTGATTATTTGCATAATTGGAAACAATGTGTATTTACGATAAATTGATAAGTAAAAGAACTCAATTTAACTACTATTCAAATAAACTGAGAACAACAAATAAAAATCGACTCAATTGGGTTTATTTCGAAATCACTACCTGATTATGAGCACTCTAATCTTCCCAAGTAATATTACCTTTGATAAAACGAATTGGATTTCCAGCAAAAATACCGGATTGATTTGAAATATCCCTATTTAAAAAAGAGTTTGCGCCTATTATAGAGCCATCGGATATTTTGCTTCCTTTCAATATTACGTTTTTACATCCAATCCAAACTTTTTGCCCAATAATTATAGGTTCAGGAGAATTGATTACATCCCCGGTTTCATTATATATTTCATGAAAATCTGTATCCATAATTAAACAGTCCCAAGAAATCAAAACATTATCTCCAAATTTAATGGTTTTTTGAGCGACGATCTCTGACTCTGCAGCTACTTTGAAATTGTTCCCGAATTCTATGTATGCACCTTTATTTAAAGAAATTTTTGTTCCATGACCAATCTCAGCTTTACCTTTAAATACGATATCACCTGCAACTTGCCAGATGCTTCTTGATCGTTTCATGTCAAAGATTCCGATTTTTCCGTAACCGATTTTTATCATTCCAGTTTTAATAGGAGTTTGAATTTTTATAGTCCCTTTTGTTTCAAGAAGAAAGACATTCTTCGAAATTAGGAAAGGTAATTTCATTGCGTCCTTTATTGGCAGATATTTCAGGTTGAAATAAAGCGATTTTAAATTTATTTGTCTAATAAACTTGATATACCTATTCATAATAGTGATTTTCGGTCAAATTTCCCATAACACCCATGCCGATAGATTCATGAATTAAATGCAAGAGCTAAGGTGTTTTGGGCTAAATATACTTGATTTTAAAGCATAAAAAAATATATTAAATTGGCTAATTGATGAAAATCTATAAATTTGAAAATGAGTGAACGATTAATAAGAAGCGATATTTTGTCATCTTACTCAGTTTAACCCAGGCTGATAGTATGGGATGTTGTATATTCGCCAAATTTTAGTCATTTGTAAAAACTTAGACGACAGATCGCAACTCAGTTGGTGTTGACAAATAGAATAAAAAATAAATTATTATTAGACAGGTTAAAACAGGGTTGTTTTAGAAGAAGCAAATAAATTGATAAAATATGCATGTTTCTATAATTGCAAATGGTTTTCAGGTAGACTATATAACAGATTTTGTTAACAATCTAAAAGCAAAAGTTGATAAAGTTGATCTTATTGGAACTTCCATCTACTCTGAGCGGCAAATTGATCGTAAAATTGGATTCTATGATCTAAAAGGTATGGATGAAGCAAACGGTTCTGTTTTTCAAAAATCTTTGAGAAAGATACAGTATTTTCTTCGTTTAGTTAAATATCTTCATCGAACGAAAGCAACAATCATTCATGTTCAATGGATTCGTTTCTATATCATTGAGGGAGTTCTACTGACGTTGTATATGCGGGCAATTGGTAAGAAGGTTGTTTACACTGTTCATGATGTTTTACCACATTCAGAAGATAATTTCTATAATAGGTTGATATTTAAACTAATATACAAAATTCACAATCAGCTTGTCGTTCACACTTCGTATATAAAATCGAGAATTGTTTCCGAGTTCAATATCAATGGGTCAAAAATCGATGTTGTCCCTCACGGTGTTTATCAAAGGCCGGATGATGTTTCAATTACGGGGGAATTAGCGAAAAGACATTTTGGTTTATCTCCTTCATCAACAGTAATCTTATTCTTCGGAGGAATTTCAGAATATAAAGGTTTTGACATTTTACTCGAAAGCTTAAGTAAAATAGACGGTAAATTTGATTTAACTGTATTAGTAGCAGGAAAGATGCAGGAGGAATACAAAAACTTATTTAATGGGTTGTTAAAACGGTATAAATTAGATCGCTACATTTTTCACATTAGATATATACAAGACGACGAAATTGAATATTTTTTTAAAGCATCTGACGTAACCGTATTGCCTTATAAGGAGGCGAGTCAAAGTGGGGTCTTGTTTATGTCGTACGCGTATGGTGTTCCCGTTATTGCTCCTTTTTTAGGTGGATTTCCTGAAGATATACTTCCGGGCAAAACCGGATATCTATTTGAACCTAATAATCCTGAAAGTTTAGCTAAAGCGTTTATCAAATTCAAGACTGAGTGGAGAAACGATAATATAAACCGACACAGAGATATAAAGGAATTTGCGGTGAAAAATTATTCCTGGGAGAAAACTTGTGACGAAACCTTAAAAATATATCAGATGTTAAATGTTTAATTACAATATTTTGATTGATAAATATGATTATGCAGCACAACAAAATTTGATAAGTCAAATCTTCAATTTTCTGGTTAAGAATATTAGCAAATAGAGAATGCTATCACTGTTTAAGTTGTTATAAAACAAGTAATTGTAGAAAATATTAATAAACTAGGGGTTTAAATTAAAACTTTCAAAACCTATAACTTTCTAAACTCTCTTCCGTAAAAAGCAAAAACTAAGTTAAAGCTTTTATGGGTTGCGTTAAAAAATATTTATTGGTTTTATTGTTTTGTATGATGGCAATTGTGTCTAACGCAAAAATCTATTATATCTCATCGACCAGTGGCGATGATGGTTATACGGATTTCCAAGCACAAAATTCTTCTACTCCGTGGAAGACGTTGGAAAAGGTCAATAGCTTTTTTAAAAAAATAAACCCTGGTGATTCTATCCTTTTCAAAAGAGGAGAAACATTCAATGGGTCTCTATTAGTAACAAAATCAGGATCAGCCTCTTTGCCAATCGTGATAGGTTCTTACGGGACTGGTTCGAAACCCGTTATAAGTGGATTCATTACGTTGTCCAATTGGGTTTCAAAAGATGGAAGTATTTTCCAAAGTGACTGCCCTACTTGTATTATAACAGGTAACATGGTTACTGTAAACGGCGTTCAGCAAGCTATAGGGAGGTATCCGAACAGCGGATATCTAAAAATTGAGTCTCATTCTGGGGTTCGCTCCATATACGATAAGAGTTTAGCAGGGATGCCAAACTGGAAAGGTGCAGAACTCGTGATACGAAAAAATCGTTGGGTTATTGACAGAAACGAAATTCAAAATCATTCCGGAAGCACCTTGACCTATCGATCAGGTTCGGAATATGCTCCTTTAGATGGGTTTGGTTATTTTATCCAAAAAAGTCCGCAAACCCTTGATCAATTAGGGGAGTGGTATTTTGAGCCATCTGATAAAAAAATGCAGATGTATTTCGGCGGAAATAATCCAAACTCTTATCTGGTAAAATCATCCGTGATTGACGTTTTAGTCTCTGTTAAGAACAATAACTATATTAAATTTGAAAATCTTTCTTTAGAAGGAGCGAACGTATCTGCTTTTCATCTAGACAACGGAAAAAATATTCAGATACAGAGCTGTGATATTGATTTTTCCGGTATAAACGCAATCACAGGCACTTCAATGTCTACTTATCTAAGCATAGAAAATACGACGATTAACCATACAAATAACAATGCGATTAGACTAGATGGCCAATGTACAAATGTGGTTATAAAAGGTAATACGATAAAAAACACCGGTCTTATTGCTGGAATGGGACAGAGTGGGGATGGTTGGGGTGAGAGCATTACTAGTTTAGGTTATGGTACCTACTCAGCTATTATAACTAATGGTTCAAATATGCTTATTGAAGGTAATAAAATTGATAGTGCAGGTTATATAGGGATACGTTTTCATGGCAGTTCCGTATTAATAAAAAATAATTTAGTGAGTAATTTCTGTCTAACAAAAGATGATGGCGCCGGGATTTATCACTATAAAGGAAAGACTCCTGATGTTTTTGTTGATCGAAAGATTTTGAACAATATTGTATTAAACGGTATAGGAACAGGAGAAGGTACTGACTACCCGGATTCGAGATTTGCTGAAGGTATTTATCTGGATGACAATACTTCAAATGTTGAAATATCTGGAAATACAGTAGCTAACTGCATAAAAGGAATTTATCTACACTATGCGCATGAGATTCAATTATCTAGCAACACACTGTATAATAACAAAGTTCAATTACATATGCTGGAAGACAATGAAAATGATTTAATAAGGAATATAAAATTTACAGACAATATATCTTTTTCAAAAGGCCGTTCTCAATTAGCGGCACATCTTTTAAGTGAAAAAAATGATATTGGAAGTTTTGGAATGTTCGACAAGAACGCGTATGCGAGTCCGTTTCAACAAAACGTAATGTTTGTTACGGAAGTCAATAACGAGAAGCCTTCATTTAAACCTCTAGATTTTCAAAATTGGAAAAGTGTTTATAATCAGGAGCAGAATTCTACCAAATCTCTAATTAAGGTACCATCTCTTTTACTGAAAGGCTTAGTTAGTGCTAATAAATATCGTTATGGCACATTCCAAGGACGAACAGATATCCCATGGATTTCTACTTATTCGATAGATGGAAAATCAGTTAGTTCTTATGATGGATCGGGAAAAATAGACGGAACGGGATCCCTTAAGGTTTCTTATACTTCTCAAACGTTTGCGAAAGCCGATTTAATAATTGGTGATATAGGGAAATTAAGTTCAACTAAAAACTATATCTTAAGATTCAGTACTTTAGGCTTAACTAAAGAGAGAAGCATAGGAGTATCTTTACGTAAATCTAATACTCCTTACACTTCTCTAACTCCAATACAATATATCACCATACCGGCAATACGGAGCAATCATGAAGTGCTACTGTCTTTTCCAAAAAGTGAAACAAATGCTAATATCGTATTTCAGTTAAGCGGCACTGACGGAACACTCTGGCTAGACAATATTGAGTTATACGAAGCTGATGTGGATATTGTGAACCCTGATGACCATATCCGGTTTGAATATAATGCTAACAACGCTGTTAAGACTGTAAGTCTCGATAAGATCTATGTGGATGCAAAGAACAATCGGTATCAAAAGAAAATAACTCTAGCGCCTTTTACCTCTTTGGTGCTGATTGCGGTAGGGGATACCGTTGCTAAATCATCGCAAATGATTAAATTTCCCGTTATTCCTGATCAGGTATATGGAGGTGCACCTTTTAATGTGCGAGCAACTTCATCCTCCGCCTTACCCATAATTTACAAAGTTTTATCTGGGCCTGGAATCTTGAAAGATAGTATGATTACATTAATAGGAGCAGGGACATTGATTTTAGAGGCTTCACAACCAGGAGATGATACTTACAATCCAGCTCCTACTTTGACCCAAAGTATTTCTGTAAGCAAAGGTGATCAAAGCCTTGTATTTGAATTGCCGGCGACCAAAAATTTTGGCGATGCGCCATTTGTATTGACGGCTTCCGCCAGTTCGGGCTTAGCGATAAGTTACAGTGTTGTTAGTGGCGCGGCTGTGATATCAGGCAACAAAGTAAGTTTGACCGGGGCGGGTGCTGTGAGCATTGAGGCTTTGCAATGGGGAAATGCTAATTATAAAGCAAGCGCTTCCATCAAAATCGTCACGGCCAACAAGGCGAATCAGACGATTAATTTTAGTCGCATTGCCAATAAAACCATCGGTGATGCTCCTTTTTCTTTGGCAGCCACCGCAAGTTCTGCCTTGCCGGTGATCTATAGAATCAAATCTGGTCCGGCGCTGGTTTCAGGGAACATGGTAACACTGACAGGAACAGGAACTGTGACCATTGAGGCTACACAAATGGGAAGTGACAATTATGATCCGGCTCCTACGACTACTCAGAATTTTTCTGTTATAGCGGTTGAAAAGATAGATCAAAGCATCAGCTTCGCAACGTTAACTGATCAGACTTATGGCGATGACCCATTTGTATTGATAGCTTCGGCCAGTTCAGGCTTAACGATAAGTTATAAAGTAATTAGTGGTCCGGCTGAGATATCTGGCAACAAGGTTAGTTTGACAGGAGCAGGGACGGTCAGCATCGAGGCTTCTCAATCGGGAGATCCTCAGCATAATGTGGCTTCTTCGATAAAAGTTTTTACGGTAAATAAGGCGAACCAGATGATTAATTTTAGTCGTATTGCCAATAAGACCATCGGCGATGCGCCTTTTTGCATAACAGCGACAGCAAGTTCTGCCTTACCGGTGAGCTATAGAATTATATCTGGACCTGCTCGTATTTCAGAAAGTTTAATAAGTCTTACCGGAACAGGAACAGTGGCCATTGAAGCGATGCAAATGGGGAGTGACAATTATAATCCGGCGCCTACGACTACTCAGAATATTTTTGTTGTAGCGGTTGAAAAGATCAATCAAAGCATCAGCTTCCAAACCATAGCTGATCGGACTTTTGGCGATGCGCCAATTGTATTAACCGCTTCGGCCAGTTCAGGCTTAACGATAAGCTATAAACTGATTAGCGGCCCGGCTGAGATATCTGGCAGCAAGGTTAGTTTGACAGGAGCGGGCGTTGTCAGCATCGAGGCGTCTCAATCGGGAGATACCCAGCATAATGTGGCCTCTTTGATCCAAGTATTTACGGTTAACAAGGCGAATCAGACGATTAATTTTAGTCGTGTTGCCAATAAAACAATCGGTGATGTTCCTTTTTCTTTGGCAGCCACCGCAAGTTCTGCCTTGCCGGTGAGTTATAGAGTTAAATCTGGTCCAGCGCTGGTTTCAGGGAACTTAGTAACACTGACAGGAACAGGAACTGTGGCCATTGACGCTACACAAATGGGCAGTGACAATTATAATCCGGCTCCTACGACTACACAGAATGTTTCTGTTGTAACGGTTGAAAAGATCAATCAAAGCATCAGCTTCCAGAGCATAGCTGATCGGACTTTTGGCGATGCGCCAATTGTATTAAGCGCTTCGGCCAGTTCAGGCTTAACGATAAGTTATAGAATAGTAAGTGGCCTAGCTGAGATGTCTGGCAACAAGATTAGTTTGACAGGGGCGGGTGTTGTGAGCATCGAGGCTTCTCAACCGGGAGATGATAAATACAATAGGGCCTCTTCAATAAAAACCTTTACGGTAAACAAGGTTAATCAGACGATCAGTTTTAGTCGCATTGCCAATAAAACAATCGGTAATGCTCCTTTTTCCATAACAGCCACCGCAAGTTCTGCTTTACCGGTGAACTATAGAATAAAATCTGGTCCAGCGCTGGTTTCAAGGAACATGATAACACTGACAGGAACAGGGACAGTGACGATAGAAGCGACGCAGGCAGGAAATGAGAATTATTATCTAGCTTCAATTGCTACACAAATTTTTTCTGTTGTTGCTCCTGAAAAAATCGATCAAAGCATCAGCTTCCAAACAATAGCTGATCGGACTTATGGTGATGCCCCATTTATATTGACAGCTTCGGCCAGTTCGAGCTTAGCGATAGGCTATAAAGTGCTTAGTGGTTCGGCTAAGCTATCTGGCAACAAGGTTAGTTTGACAGGAGCGGGTGTTGTCAGCATCGAGGCTTCTCAATCGGGAGATACTCAGCATAATGTAGCCTCTTCGATAAAAGTCTTTACGGTAAACAAGGCGAACCAGATGATTAATTTTAGTAGTATTGCCAATAAGACCATCGGCGATGCGCCTTTCTCTATGATAGCTGTTGCTAGTTCTGCTTTACCAGTGAGTTATAGAATCAAATCTGGACCTGCGATGGTTTCAGGGAATGTGATAACGCTTACTGGAACAGGGACTGTAACCATTGAAGCTACACAAATCGGAAGTGACAATTATAATCCGGCCCCTACGGCGACTCAAGATATCTCTGTTAATAAAATAGATCAAAGCATTAGTTTCCCAAACCTAGCTGATCGGACGTATGGCGATGCGCCAATTGTACTAACCGCTTCAGCCAGTTCTGGTCTAGCGATAAACTATAAAGTGCTTAGTGGTCCGGCTGAGCTATCTGGCAACAAGATTAGTCTGACAGGGACGGGTATTGTCCGCATTGAGACTGCTCAATCGGGCGATGCTCAGCATAATTCGGCCTCTTTGATAAAAGTCTTTATGGTTAACAAGGCGACTCAGACGATTGATTTTAATCACATTGCCAATAAAACAATCGGCGATGCTCCTTTCTCTATGATAGCTGTAGCTAGTTCTGCTTTACCGGTGAGCTATAGAATCAAATCTGGTCCAGCGCTAGTTTCAGGGAATGTGGTAACGCTTACTGGAACGGGAACAGTGGCCATTGAGGCGACGCAAATGGGCAGTGATAATTTTAACGTGGCTCCAACGGCGACTCAAAATTTTTCTGTTGTTGCTCCTGAAAAAATCAATCAAAGCATCAGCTTCCAAACAATAGCTGATCGGACTTATGGTGATGCCCCATTTATATTGACAGCTTCGGCCAGTTCGGGTTTAACGATAAGCTATAAAGTAATGAGTGGTCCGGCTATGATGTCTGGCAATAAAGTTAGTTTAACAGGAGCGGGCGTTGTCAGCATCGAGGCTTCTCAATCGGGAGATGCTAAATACAATGCGGCGTCTGCGATAAATGTCTTTACGGTAAAAAAGTCGAATCAGACGATTGATTTTAATCGCATTACCAATAAAACCATCGGTGATACTCCTTTTACTTTGGCAGCCACCGCAAGTTCTGCCTTACCGGTGAGCTATAGAATTAAATCTGGACCTGGTCGTATTTCCGAAAGTTTAATCAGTCTTACTGGGACAGGAATAGTGGCCGTTGAAGCGACGCAGATGGGGAGTAATAATTATAATCCGGCTTCAATTGCGACACAGAATTTTTCTGTTGTTGCTCCTGAAAAAATCAATCAAAGCATCAGCTTCGCAACCCTAGCTGATCGGACTTATGGCGATGCTCCAATTATATTAAGCGCTTCAGCCACTTCGGGCTTAGCGATAAGTTATAAAGTGCTTAGCGGTCCAGCTGAGATATCTGGAAACAAGATAAGTTTGACAGGAGCAGGTACGGTCAGCATCGAGGCCTCTCAATCGGGAGATGCTAAATATAAAGCAAGCTCTTCAATAAAAATCCTTACGGTTAACAAAACGAATCAGACGATTAATTTCAGTCGCATTGCCAATAAAAAAAACGGTGATGCCCCGTTCCCCATGTTAGCCGTAGCTAGTTCTGCTTTACCGGTGAGCTATAGAGTTGTATCAGGTTCTGCTCGTATTTCAGAGAATTTGGTGAGTATTACAGGAGCAGGAAATGTGATCATCGAAGCGACGCAGGCAGGAAACTATAACTACCATTCCGCTCCTCCTGTTATTCAGGATATCTTTGTGGTTGAGGCTGATAAAATTGATCAAAGCATCAGCTTCGCAAGCATTAATGACAAGGTTTATGGCGATGTTCCTTTTACATTAGTAGCTTCCTCAAGCTCTGGCAAACCGATCAGTTATAAGATTCTATCCGGCCCCGCAGAAGTTTCTGGAAACACCGTAAAAGTAAAAGGCGCCGGTACGGTTATCATAGCGTGTTCTCAATCAGGAGATGGAACGTACAATCCAGCTAGTACTGTTAATCAAGGTTTTGTCGTTCACAAAGCTAATCCAAATCTGAAATTCGAAGAGCTCTCTGATAAACTGATCAATGATTTACCCTTCGATCTTATAGCTGCCAGCAACGGTCAAACTCCTATAAGCTTCACCTCTTCCAATCCAGCTGCTGTCACGGTTTCAAACGAATCGGGGCGATGGTTGGCAACGATAACCGGATCTGGCTTAGCCACAATAACTGCTTTCCAGCTAGAAGAAGATCATTACAAGTCAGCCAGTGTGAGTCACCCTTTAGCGGTCAATGGACAATTGGATGTGGTGACAGAAATCATTGAATTCAGTACATTTCCTAATCCTTTCACCAGCCATTTGAATATACAGTTCATTCTAAACGAATCTGGGAGCGCTAGGTTGAGTGTTTACAATTTGCAGGGAAAAATGGTTAGTGAATTGTTTGCAGGTCATGTTTTTGCCGGTACACCAATGGATTTTCGTTTAGAGAAAGATGGATTGACGACTGGTGCATACATTGTACGCTTAGTAACTGTAAATAAAACCTTGTTTAAAAAGGTGATATTTAATGATTTGTGATGTGGCGACTATTTTGAAACGGGAGAGGAATATTATTTTGTTGCTCGTTAGGACTTAATCACTTTCCCATCTCTAATTAAAATCCCTGATCCTTCCACCAAAAAAACCGATTTTGGTTGAGCCTCGTTTAAAAAAGAAAACTCTGAACCATATAAATCTTGGAAATCAGCTTTGATGGTGTCGGCGATGGGAGAAGCGTTTGAATGCGGACTTAATAATCTTTTCTAAATAATTTCTAATTTGTAAATATCGCGTCTTCTAGTGGTGGCGAAAGATGTTCTCAACTAAGATGCTTGCTTCTTAACCATATAAAATTTTAAGTCTTTCTTGTCTAATAATTTGAGAGGTTAAACATTTTTGAATGGATTATATATTCAAAAATGTTTGCTGTATATCGAGGGTTGATAAGTGGAGCTTAAAAACCTGAAATTTTTTAAGAAAGCATCCAATCAACGAAAGTTTGATATTAAACGAAAATATGTACCGGTGTGAGTTCTTTTGAAACAGATAAAGGGTTCTTAGATATCAATATATATTCCTTCATTAAGAGATTTAAACATCTGTTTTAAGTAAATGACGTTAAGATTTTTTTTCAATACTGTTTAATTAAGGATTAGTGTCAACGAATTATATTTTTCTTCTTCGAGCAGGATGCTATCATTCTTAATGATGCAACATCGTGTTTTTATCCAGCGATCTACAAGAGGATGCGAAAAATGTGTTGTAGTCAAGATCTAAATTTATATAACTATTACGCTCCAAAAGTTATAGACAAGCCATGCCTATAAAAAACTTGGTTATTAGAAATATCATTATTTCGGTGCAGGAGGATTTAATTGAATATTCTTGACAGTGCGTGTAGGCCATTGGTTCCTAGTGTTTCCATATGATTATTTTCACTCTTTAACAATTCATAAAATGGTCATTTCACCGACGTTAAGCGACACCTTAGTTTATATCAGTCGCTTTGCAAGCTATTGTAAGCAAATTCAAATTACGATTTTTCCAAATGGCAAAAGTTTTAACAAAACACCCATATCATTGTAGTGAAAAGCTGATATGATCTCAAACTGCGAGAGTTTTAGTATATGAAGATCGATAACGAAATTTCCACTTAGCAAACTTGTTTTAAAATTTCTATCAGTCTATTTTCAAATTTTTCCATTGTAAAAAAAGCTTCATATTTTATCCTTCCAGAAGCCCCCATCTTTGAACGTAGCTCTGGCTGTCTAATTAACAGCTCTAGTTTTAGGGCAAGCTGGTTTGAATCTTTCTGATTCACTAAGAAACCAGTTAAAGAATCATCAACTATATCTGGAATCCCACCTTCAAATGTAGAAACTATGGGCAACGAATAGCTCATCGCCTCTAACAAAACCAACGGGAAACATTCCTTGGAATAAAATGTCGGCATTACAAAAATATCTGCTTTTAACAACGCAAGTTCTTTTTCAATACCAATTTTTTTTCCGTTGAAATATACCATTTCATTTAAGGCCAATTTATTCTTTAAGTCGTCAAATTGTGAAGAAGAAATGTCTTTTTCTTCACCGATAAAAACACACTCGAATTTCAACTGCTTCTGTTTTAATAAGGCTAATGCTTCCAGCAAAACTAGCACTCCTTTAGATTCAAACATATTGGATAAAAAGAGTAATTGCGGTACTGATTTTACCGAGCTTTTCATCGCGTCGGTTTGTTTTTTTACGCATTTAGAGTCAATTCCATTAGGACATATGTATATATTTGACTGAGGAACAAAACTCTGAATATCAGCATATAAATATTGAGACAATAGGATGACCTTAGTGTTTTTAAATACGAACCGGTAACAGAATTTATTTATAGCATTGTCTTGATGGAGACTTATTCCTTTGTTATGTAGATGATAAACCAATTTAACTTGAAATAATTTCAAAAGAACAACTATTAGAAAATCTTTATAAAATGCTGTACCAGTGGTTGTTAGCGCTAGGTAACAAAGTTTAGGGCGCTTTTTTATTATGATTATGAATAATTCTACAAACGTAAAAAAAAAGCCAAATACCTTTTTGATATTGATTTTTCCTACGTCGGCTAAATTCGAAGAAGAGTTTAGATTGACATAAGAACATCGAAAGGATTTATTTATTAAAACACTATTTTTAATATTGACGCCAACAATAGAAGATCCATGAACAGGAGGCGGGAGGTGCAATAGGAAAAGTACTTTTAATTGGTCAGTTGAAGTTGACATAAAATACAGACTATAATTTATTTTTTTTAAGGGAAAATGTAACTGCTTCTGCTATTCCATTTGCTGCCTGGTTATGATTAAATGATTTCACTACATCTATTGCACTACTCGAAAATGATTTCAACAACATTTGATTATCCAGTAAAAGAGTTGCATTTGTAACCCAAATGTCAACTTCAAGTGGTAATATATAACCATTCAATCCATGTATGACCAAGTCGTCCGCGGCTCCTGCATTTTGACAGGTCAATACAGGAGTTCCGCTTGCACAAGCCTCATTCACAACTATTCCCCAAGGATCATTTAAGGTCGGGAATAGAAAAAGCTTAGTTTTCGAATAATAAGCTGGCAACGTTTCTTGGTCAAGAAAGCCAGTGAAAGTAAAGTCTATATTAGATTTCTCTAATTCGTGGAGCATTTCAGAGCGCTTGTCCCCATCGCCAACAATCAATACTTTTAAATTGGAGATAGTGTTTTTAAGTCCTTTTGCTACCTCAACAAAAAACATAGGCATTTTTCTGTCAGTAATCTGCCCAGAAAACATAATGTGAAATTCACGAGTTTTTATATCTGTATGTACAAAGCGTGAGTTATCAATACACAAACAGCTTCTGAACATTTTATCATCAGTAATGCCATAACTACGGTACAAATCGAATGTACCTTTACCCGGAGCGACAAATGCTGATGTAAACGAAAAGGTAATTTTCCTAATTAGTTTTTGTATAAAAGAAAATCTTCTTTCCGATTCAAAGGTACCATCGTTATAAACAACAATTTTTTTCCGATTCATTAAACACCAAGCAACACCGTATAACATGGTAGGCTTAAAACCCGTTATGATCAGAACATTTGGATTGAGCTTATTTAACAATTTCCAAACATTTAAGTTATTATGAAAGAAAGTATTTGATGTTTCCTTTAAAATTTTTTTTTCGTAATCTCCAAGCTTTAATTTCCATTTCCTGTTTGGTTCTAGTTGCGTACAGTAAATAACAGTATATAAAAAAAGCTTTTGTTCTGAAATTATTTCATGCATCCTCTCTCTGTACGGAGCAGGTACGTTAGTTAAATAGGCAACACGAGGCATTTTTTTTTTCATATTATTATGTTACTTGTATGTTTTGATTTAGTAACGGAATACTATTTTGTGGATTTATTTTCTATTAGATAAATGTGGATAGTTTGTTCGCCTAAGTTCACAACGGCGATATGAATATAATGGAAGTTTATTTTGATAAGATACAACTATCTTCAATATAGCTTAGTTATGCCGATTTTATATTATTTTTTTTGTTCAATTCGCATTTTAAGAACACCAATATTTACCAGCACCATGATGTTGAAATCGCAGGTAGCGCAAATACTTTATAGCTGTCTTTTCTTACATTTAAATTACGGTGATAGCCGGCAATTTCCAAGTATATGTTGTGAAAATAAATTCCGCATTTTTAACGTTAAAATTATGCGTTTCCATAGCCACGCATTTTTAAGTTAGATGAGGATAAGCAAGCAGATTACAAACTTTTTATCTCCTTAAAACCTTTTCCAAAAATCGCTAAAAATAGTCTTCTTCTCAGGCTTGTTATAATAGCTATTATTGTAATTATAACCATACCCATACTTGGCTCGCTCTACACCGTTAAACACAATTTGGATATCAGTCAAATGTTGCTTATTGTTTATTTCCCTCAAAAAGTCTAACTCAGTTCTGTCTGTATGGCCCTGCTTCATAACATATAAAGTAATATCTGTTAAACGGGAGACGATCATTGCATCAGGAACTAAATGAACAGGTGGGCTGTCAATAATAATGTCATCGTAAGTGTTACGAAGCGTAGCGATTAATGTTTTTAACTGCTCTTTCTCCAACAATTCCGACGGATTATTAGCTATAGCACCACTTCCTATGATATGTAGGTTAGGGTCTAACCCAGATGGGTGAATAATCTGTTGTAAGGTTGCCTTATCATTTAAAAATTCAGTGATACCTGGCCCATCTTTTTTGATATTAAACGTATCTTTTAGTCTAGGTCTGCGTAAGTCCATTTCTAGAATGACGGTTTTTCTTTCAATATGCGCTAAGGTCATACCTAAGTTACCGCTAATAAAACTTTTGCCTTCGCCTGGGACGCTGGACGTGATCAAAGTTACTCTACCAGTGGTTTTATCACCATATAAATAGTAAAGGTTTGTACGGAGTGTTCTTAATTGTTCACTGATGACATTAGTGCCCGCGGATTTGATGGAGATCAAACTTTGTGATTTTTCAAAAGATATTTCTCCAATGATTGGAATGTCAAGCGCATCTTTGATTTCCTGAACATCAACAATACTATCGTTTAGGTTGTCTCTACCATAAATAATCCCTACTGGGATACAAAGTCCTAGAAGAAGCGCCATGGCTAAAGCAATGGCTTTTTTAGGAGCCTGAGCCTTTCCAGCATAAGCTTCGTCGACTACTCGCTCTGTGGATACAATATTTGCATAATTAGCAGCTAGTTCTTCTCTTTTTTGTAGAAGATAGGTATACAATCCTTCTTTTACCGCCTGCTGCCTTTTGATGCTTACCAATTGTCGCTCTTGTGCGGGAACGTTTTTGATGGAAGATTCGAAACCTGAATTGAAAGATTGTAGTTTGGAACGGGTATTTAATAAAGATGACTTGATGTTTCCTACGTTCTCTTTAATCGCCGCCCGAGTTGTTGCAATTTGTCTATTGATGGGGTCAAAATCAGGGTTAGTCTCAGGGGCAATAGCCAATAACTTGTCTCTTTGTAATTGCAACCTCGATAAGTTCTCTATTAGATTGTTCAAGGCTGGGTCGGTGATGCCCATTGTTGCAGGTGCTTGGCCAGATTTGGAAGAGTTGACATAATTCTCGATGCCCTCAATGATACTCAACTTTACGTTTACCTCATTTAGACTTCGGTCGTTTACCTGCATATTCTCCAAGTTAATCTTAGATTCGGTGCTGATATCGGTAAGGCCACGACTACTTTTGAACCCTTCGATACCTGCCTCTGCTTCATTAAGTCCAGCGGATAAGGAGTCCAAACGACTATCCAAAAAAGCCAATGTAGCTTTGGCGTTTAGTTCATTTTCTTGGGTGCCAGCAAGGTTATAATCAAAAATAAGTTTATTAAGAATATCTTTTCCTCTTTGGGCAACTGGATCTTCTAAAGTTAAAGAAATAGAGGTAGCTAACTTGTTGGTTAAGGAAACCTCAATGGCCTTTTGATAGTCCAGTGCCAACTGATTGGTATCCAGCACAGCTATTTGTATCGTGGCATCTTTATACTCTGGCAACAGGTCTGTAGGCGCTAGCTTCCAACTACCCCAAGAACTACGGATAGGTGTATTAAACGCGTGTTCCTTTAGCTGGTCATCTTCGTTTTTTAGAAAAAAAGTGCTTTTGTCTTTTATAACAATAGCAATTTCTTTCTTATCTTCTTTCGTGGCTTCTCTTTTAGGAGCTGCAGAAGCAGCTATTAGGATCAACTTTACCGGTGATGATTTATAGAGATCAAAACCTTTTAATCCGTTTTTTTCCCGATAGACTATTCCGAGCTCCAGTTCGTTGACCACTTGGCTGATGAGACGGTTAGATTTGATGACCTCCATTTCGTTTTCAATCAATTTGGAGGAATTTACCAAGTCAATTTCACTCAGTGCCGACTGTTGTCCAGGAACCTTTTTATCATCTTTGATAATTAAAGTTGCAGTAATTTGATAAGTCGGCTTAGCAAAATGGAGATAAACCATTGCTGCAGCAAAGGTCACGAATAGTGCGATTATAAATAGTGGCCAGTGATAAAGGTATTTTGTAAATATACCTTTGATATTCAACGATCGTTTTTTCTCTTCTGGAATAATCAGGGTTGTAATTTGGGGTTGCTGCGTAGCCATAAAAAGATTTACCGGTATAAGTTTGAAAGGACAATGGCAATGATGGAAAGTCCAGATAATACAAGGGTTGCGGTACGATACCCCCGATCAACGGTTGCGTACTTGGTACGGTCGGGTTGTACGTATATCTCGTCATTATTTTTTAAATAATAATAGGGAGATTGAAAGATTTTTTTAGAGGTGAGGTCTATAGGGATATAATTTCTTTTCCCGTCGATCTCTCTAACTAAAATAATATTTTTTCGCATCGCTGTTATATTCAAGTCGCCAGACAAACTCAGCGCTTGGGTAATGGTGGTACGTTCGTTTTGGAGTGTATAAACATTGGGTCTTTGTACGTCACCGTAAATGGCCACTTTCAAGTTGATGATGCGGATACTTACCGTAGGGTCTTTATAATATTCCAATAGGATGGGTTTCATCTTTGCTCTTAACTGAGAAGTAGTAAGTCCCGAAACTTTTAATATTCCGATAAGGGGTAGCTCGATCTCTCCTTTTTCGTCAACTAGGTATCCAGTGACAGGATTATCAGAAGAACTGTCGAAATTACTTCCATTTACTCTATTGAGGTTATAATTAAAGGCAGCAGAGGATTCAGGATTTCTGCTGTTTACATTGATCCCTAAAATATCCGCAGGCTGTATGGTAAGCGGGGAGTAGTTCGTTACTTCTTCTTTGGTCTGCTTAGAGTGGTCAAGATCTTGGTAATAAGGAATGCTTTTATAGGAGCCACATGAACTGCAGATCATCAATAAGAACAGATAGAGGTAGATATTCGTTTTGTACATAAATTAATAAATTTATTATTGGCGGTAAAGATATATAATAAAATCAAACAGAAAAAAATAAAACGGTTTGTTAGTTGGTTAATTTTTTAGTTGGTTAGGTGGTCAGGTTGTTAGTTGGTCGGGTTGTTGGGTCGTAATTAATGACGTTAGTTTTTCTAATATCATAAGCGTTTACGTATTCTTGGGGAAGAAGGTTGCAGTCTTCCTTTGGTCGAGGTGAGGAGTTAAGGGAAAGGTACTCCATCTCCTCGTCATATCGACGATTTTAGGAGGAGATATCTGTCAATTTAAAGAGTAATTCTGTTAGCCGGTAATCAACATGGACTTAGTGTAAAAATTGCAACAGACCTCTCCTTTGGTCGAGGTGACGGGGATGGGTGGTTAGTGAGAGGAGAGGAGTGAGTATTGAGTACCGATTAGTAAGTGGAGAGTAATGAGATATACGTCATTTAAGAGATTGACACAGGAAACGGTTTTAGAATAATCCCTTTGAAATCCATTAAAAGGACGACATTTATAGTCGAAAATGATTGTTCGAAAAATGAGAAAACGTTTAAGTTAAAAACATCCGAATGCACCCAACTACCATTTACATCCTACTCATTATTTTTATTGCCACATTGGTTCGTTCAACTTTTGGTTTCGGCGAATCTCTGGTGGCAGTTCCTTTGCTTTTATTTTATATGCCTATTGAAACAGCAGTTCCTTTGTCTGTATTACTTTCCATTTTTATTGCAGCAATCCTGCTTTTAAAGGATAGGAAACAAGTGCAATTCAATAGCGCTAAGTGGTTGATTATCTTTGCAATATTGGGTGTGCCTTTCGGGTTGTTTGCATTAATTTATGCAGATGGAATGATGGTAAAAGCTGTATTGGGTGTATTTATTGTTGCTTATTCGGTTTATTCGTTAATATCGACCAATGTGTTTAAGTTAAAATCCGATAGTATGTTTTGGCTTTTTATCTGTGGCTTTTTCTCAGGTGTTTTTGGAGGTGCTTACGGTTTAAATGGCCCGCCAATTGTTATTTACGGGGATATGCGTAGTTGGACTCCATTGCATTTTAGGGCTACTTTGCAGGCTTATTTTCTTCCTTTGGGTATGATTGGGCTTCTAGGTTATTGGTTTTACGGAATTTTAGATATCACTGTTTTCTGGTACTTTTTGGTGAGTATTCCTATTATTTTGCCAGCAATTTATCTGGGTGATTACTTGAATGGTAAAATTAAAGGTGGCGCTTTTTTAAAGTACGTCCATCTGGGTCTGGTTCTCATAGGGATAGTACTCTTATGGCAGGCTTTCAAAGTAGGGTAAACTAACTCCCTCACCGTTATATCGACGACTTTAGGAGGAAATATCTGTCAATTGAAAGAGTTTTTCCGTCAACCGACAATCCGCATGAATGGGTTAGTGCAAAAAATGTAACAGACCTCTCCTTTGGTCGAGGTGACGGGAAATGGGAGATAGTCAGGGAGAAAAACTCCATCTCACCGTCATATCGACGACTTTAGGAGGAAATATCTGTCAATAGAAAGAGTGATTACGTTGATTGATTATCGAATGAAATGTTTAGTTTAAAAATTGGAGCAGATCTCTCCTTTGGTCGAGATGACGGCGGAACGGGAGACGAACTGGGAAACGAACTCTACCTCACCGTCATATCGACGACCGTAGGAGGAGATATCTGCCAATAGAAAGAGTGATTCCGTTAATCAATCGTCGCATGAAAGGGTTAGTGATAAAATTGGAACAGACCTCTCCTTTGGTCGAGGTAACGGCGGAACGGGAGACGGTCAGGGAGAAAAACTCCATCTCACCGTCATATCGACGACTTTAGGAGGAGATATCTGTCAATAGAAAGAGTGATTTCGTTGATTGATAACCGATTGAAAGGGTTAGTTTAAAAATTGGAACACACCTCTCCTTTGGTAGAGGTGACGGGCGGACGGGAAAAGAGTTTTTTGTCCAAGCAGGGTTTTTCTTTTCGAGAACCCTGCGTTTTTAAACATTGGCGAACTAATTGCGTTTAAAAATTATTCTATTTTAAACGACAACAGCTTATAAGTGTAAACAGTGCCTTTTATAAATTCTCCTGTATTGATGCACTTATCGACTGAAGTGACGACCTTTTGCACTAAGCCTATATTTTTAGCGTAGGTGGATTTTGCCAAATCTTCGTGTATGAGATTAAAATCTTCAATTTCTTTAACAGTTACTGTACTATCAAAGCTAAGCGAGTTTATCATCAGCGGTAAAATACCCTCTTCAATAATATATTCTTGCTTTCCAATCGTATTTTTTGAGTTTCCATTCCAATAAGCACCTCGGGAAGGCGGGAAAACTAAACGAACAAAGCGTTGGTTATTTATGAATTCTTCTCCGGCTCTTGATGTTTTGTTTCTACTGTAGACCTGCTGTATCCTCCACGCATCCTTAATTGTGACCCTTCGATAACGCTCAATGCGGTAATTAACATGCCCAGATAAATCCATAAACGTGTCGGCGACGGTGTCTTTTAACTGAAATTTATAATTTACACTTGTTCCTTTGCACTGTCCAATAAAATCGTCATAAGCTGTAGAATCGACATCATAAATGTAAACTGAACCTACCCTAAGCGGATAAAATTCCGATTGCAGATCAATAGCAGGAGCATTATTTTCTTTGGTACATGAAACCCAAAGCAAACTAACAAAAGCAATCAAGAAAAGAATGCGCTTTAACATGAAGCTAATTTAGTATTATGAAGATTAAAAAATGAATATTTACATTAAAAATCCACCACCTAGCAAATCATTGCCTTCGTAAAACACGGCAGACTGACCTGGCGCAATCCCAGAAACAGCATGGTGAAAATCAACTTTCATATTATTACCAATCTGTTGGATTTGGCTTGTTGCACCAACGTCTTTGTACCGAATTTTGGTAATGGCTTCCATTGGCTCTAAAATAGATTCATATTTGATGAGGTTTACATTTTTAACCATTGCTTCAGTTCTTTGCAATTCTTCTTCGGTACCTAAAACCACGGTATTGCTTTCTGGCATAATTTGCGTCACAAACATGGGGTGACCAAAAGCCAAACCCAAACCTCTACGCTGCCCAATGGTGTAAAAAGGATAGCCTTTATGTTTACCCACCTTGGTTCCATCGGTTAAAACGAAATCTCCACCATCAACTTTTGCTTCTAATTCTGGAACGCGATGCTTTAAAAATGATCGATAATCATTTTCTGGTACGAAACATATTTCGTAGCTCTCGCTTTTGTTAGCTAATTCTTGCTGGCCCATATCTAAAGCCATCTGTCTGATTTCGGCTTTTGCAAACGAACCTAGTGGAAAGCGAGTACGAGCTAAATTTTTTTGCGATACGCCCCAAAGCACATAAGACTGGTCTTTGTTTTCGTCTTTTCCTTTAGAAATTACATACCTACCGCTATCTTGCTGACGAACGTTTGCATAATGGCCGGTTGCAATAAATTCACAGTCTAATTTGTCGGCTCGTTTAAGTAAAGCCTCCCATTTGATGTGCGTATTGCACAATACACAAGGATTTGGTGTACGGCCGGCAAGGTATTCATCAACAAAATTATCAATGACGAAATCGCCAAATTCATCTCTAATATCCAATATATAATGAGGCATACCATAACCCACGGCCAAAGAACGAGCATCGTTGATAGAATCTAAACTGCAGCAACCAGTTTCCTTAGCGTTAGCCCCAGACGAAGCGTAATCCCAAGTTTTCATAGTCAAGCCGATGACTTCGTAACCTTGCTCATGCAACATTACTGCTGCCACAGAACTATCAACACCACCACTCATTGCCACCAAAATTCTCCCGTGTTTACTCATTATTTGTATGCTTAATTTTTGCAAAGATAAATCTAAATTTTCGGATGTAGAATTTAGGAAGTCAGTTGGAAGTAAGATTTAGGAACCAATCTACCTCACCTCGAGGAACGAGAGGTCTCTCAAATAGGTTTCCATGTGATATGTTTTTGATTGGAACGGTATAGGAACTTGAATTATATGATTTCTCTATATCGTTCGACATAACGAATTGGGTATGGGCCGGAATAGAACTTTGCTTCATTTAAAACAAGGTAAAAGGAGATTTATAATGCAACGATGAAGTCTCATAAAGACATAAAGAAGTATGAATAAATCTGTTGGTTTCTTCAGCGAACCAAGCGAGTGCGAAGGAACCTGGAGATGTCTCTCTATCGTTCGACATGACGATGTGGGTTTAAACGAGAAAAACCCCAAACTATCAGTAAGGGGATTTTTATAAAACTATAAATATTTTTCGTCTTAAGCCTTAAGCTTTCGGCGTTACGCTTCTTACGTTTATTGCTTAAATCGGTCTTTCAAACCTGGTTTTTCGCAACAGCTTTTAATGGTTGTTTCGGTTTCAGATGCAGGTTCCATCATGTGACAAGTTTTACCTTCTTTTTTCAATTGTGCCATTTCTGCTTCGCTACAAACTTTGTCAGCAATAAAAGCTACATGAGCCATTTCTGTGTTAGCATGATGCTGTCCGTTTGCCAAGGTAGAACTTGGTACTGCGATATAAGGTGCAATCACCAAAGAAACAATCGACATTAGTTTAATTAAAATGTTCATTGAGGGACCAGAAGTATCTTTGAACGGATCTCCAACGGTATCTCCAGTTACGGATGCTTTATGAGGCTCAGATGATTTGTAGTGCATTTCACCATTGATCAAAACACCTTTTTCAAAAGATTTTTTAGCGTTATCCCAAGCACCTCCAGCGTTAGATTGGAAAATTCCCATCAACACACCAGAAACGGTAACCCCTGCTAATAAACCACCTAACATTTCGGCAGAACTAGCATCAGCAAACATGTTTTTAAATCCAAAACCAACTATAATTGGACTAAGCAACGCAATTGCACCCGGCAACATCATCTCTCTAAGAGAAGCTTTTGTGGAAATTGCGACGCATTTTTCATATTCTGGCTTCGCCTTATATTCCATAATTCCAGGAATTTCTCTGAACTGTCTTCTTACTTCGTTTACCATATCCATGGCTGCTTTTCCAACAGCTTGAATACATAAAGCCGAGAAAACGAAAGGAATCATCCCTCCAACAAATAACGCTGCTAATACTGGCGCTTTATAAATATCAATTGCTGAAATACCTGCAACGCCAACAAAGGCAGCAAATAATGCCAAAGAAGTTAAAGCCGCCGAGGCGATAGCAAAACCTTTTCCGGTAGCCGCAGTTGTGTTACCCACTGCATCTAAATTATCGGTACGTTCGCGAACTTCTGGAGGTAATTGCGCCATTTCTGCAATTCCACCTGCGTTATCGGCAATTGGTCCAAAAGCGTCAATTGCTAATTGCATAGCAGTTGTAGCCATCATTCCAGCGGCAGCAATAGCAACGCCATATAAACCTGCAAAATGGTAAGAAACCATAATACCTGCCGCCAAGGTTAAAATTGGAATAACAGTAGATTTCATGCCAACCGCTAATCCCGAAATAATATTGGTAGCGTGACCAGTTGATGATTGTTGTATGATAGAGTCAACAGGACCTTTACCCATTGCTGTATAGTATTCGGTAATTAAACTCATAATGGTTCCTACTACCAATCCAACCATGATGGCATAAAAAACATCCATGCTGGTAAACTCGTACCCACGTAAGCTCATTACGTCTGGCAACATCCATCTCACAATAAAAAATGAAGCAACTGCAGTGATGGCAATAGAAGACCAGTTGCCTAAATTTAATGCGTTTTGTACATTAGAATTTTCGTCTTTAATGGTTACAAACCAAGTACCAACGATAGAGAACAAAATTCCCAAACCGCAAATTACCATAGGTAGTAAAATTGGAGACATTCCACCAAATGCATCTCCCGAAGCATCAATTTCTTGTCCCAAAACCATGGTTGCTAAAATAGTTGCCACATAAGATCCGAATAAGTCAGCACCCATACCTGCTACATCACCAACATTATCACCTACGTTATCTGCAATGGTTGCAGGATTTCTCACGTCGTCTTCCGGAATACCAGCTTCAACTTTACCAACTAAATCTGCACCAACATCTGCTGCTTTCGTATAGATACCACCACCAACACGAGCAAACAATGCGATAGACTCCGCTCCTAAAGAAAAACCTGTCAATACTTCAATAGAAGTTTTAACGGTATCAACTCCTAAATCAGAAAAGTAAGAAAGGAAGACAATAAATAATCCGCCTAAACCTAAAATTGCTAATCCAGCAACGCCTAATCCCATTACCGTTCCGCCTGTGAAAGAAACCTTGAGCGCTTGTTTTAAGCTTGTTCTGGCAGCTTGCGTAGTACGTACGTTAGCTTTTGTTGCAGCTCGCATGCCAATGTATCCTGCGAAAGCAGACAATACCGCACCAATAATAAAAGCTATCGAGATAATCCAGCTAGAGTGAATTTCTTTGCCGTTAATTTCATGTATTGTTCCCGAATACGCTAATATCGCCGAAGCAAACAAAACGAAAATGCTTAATACTTTCCATTCTGCTTTTAAAAATGCCATTGCCCCATCTGCAATGTAACCAGCAAGCTCTTGCATTTTTGCATCTCCTGCATCTTGCTTGCCTACCCAAATAGATTTTGAAACCATTACTAGGATACCTATGAGCCCCAATACTGGTATTAAATAAATTAAATTAGTTTGTAATAATTCCATATATAAAAAAAATGAGGGTTAAAATTGGTTAATTGGTTCTACCTCAATATTCCAAATTTAGCAGGCTAAATCATATTTCCAAACATTTATTTATGAATGATGGAAATAGTTTTCATCAGGCGAAGAAAATATTTAGGTTTTACAAACTTGATAGGCCTAAAAAATGTAATTAAAAAAATGATTTAACTAATGAGTTTTAGAATAGTTTAAGAGGATTTTTTTGCCCAACGATTACATGAAGCGGTTGATAAGTGTGCAAACGTTTTTGTTACCGAAACTTGATTAAACTGCACTCTGATATCAATTTCAATTTCTTATTTTTGCAGAAATCATTAGGACGATACCATGAAGAAAAACGTAAAGCTAGGCTTGGTGCAGATGTCTTGCTCGCCACACAAAGAAGATAACTTAGAAAAAGCAACAATCAGAATAAGACAGGCTGCCGAAAAGGGTGCTCAAATTATTTGTTTACAAGAGCTTTTTACCTCACTGTATTTTTGCGATGTTGAAGATTACGACAATTTCGCTTTAGCGGAAACTATTCCTGGCCCTTCTACTGATGCATTACAAAAGCTTGCTGGTGAGTTGGGTGTGGTGATTATTGCTTCCCTTTTTGAAAAACGTACGCAAGGAATCTACCATAACACTACCGCTGTTTTAGATGCGGATGGGTCTTATTTAGGAAAATACCGCAAAATGCATATTCCGGATGATCCTGGTTTTTACGAGAAGTTCTATTTTACGCCAGGAGATTTAGGCTACAAAGTATTCAAAACAAAATTCGCTACCATAGGCGTTTTAATCTGTTGGGATCAATGGTATCCAGAGGCTGCCAGATTAACCAGTTTAATGGGTGCAGAGATTTTATTTTACCCAACAGCAATCGGCTGGGCAACTTCGCAAGACCAAGAAACTAACAACGAGCAACATAACGCTTGGCAAACTATACAGAGTTCTCATGCGATTGCTAACGGTGTTCACGTTGTTGGCGTAAATAGGGTAGGAGAAGAAGCAGGCGTTAAATTCTGGGGTGGTTCATTCATTTCAAATCCTTTTGGAACACTATTATACAAAGGTTCTGTGGATGATGAAGAAGTTCACGTACAAGAAGTTGATTTAGGGAAGTCCGATAGTTACAGAATACATTGGCCGTTTTTAAGGGATAGGAGAATTGATTCTTATAGTGAGATAACCAAACGTTTTATTGACGAGGAGTAAGAAGGATGTCAATGGTCGATAGTCCATGGACAAAGCGAGACGTCTAGAACTCATTTTTATAAATTTTAATTATGGCATTTAAATTCGAAAATTTAAAGGTATGGCGAGATGCTATGGAAGTTAATGATAAGATTTTAGTATTAACTAAAAACCATTTCCCGAAGGATGAACGATTTATATTAACACCACAGATAAGAAGGGCGGCAGACTCTATAGTTTTAAATATTGCGGAAGGGTGCACTGGGCAAACAAATCCCGTTTTTAAAACTTTTTTAGGTTATGCGCTACGTTCGGGCATTGAAGTGATTTCATGTGTCTTTTTAGCAAGAAAGAGAAATTACATTACAGAAGAATTATTTAAAGAGATTTACACAGATATTGAAGTTTTATCAAAAAGGATAACAGCTTTAAGAAATACATTATAACTATGGACCATCAACCATCGACTATCGACAAAAATTCACCATCCAGTCTCCTGACTTCCGACAGCGGACAGCCGACGCTCCCAACGGGCTACACCTTCCCTCCAGAATGGGCAAAACACGAAGCAACTTGGCTTACTTGGCCTCACAAAGAAGAAAGTTGGCCAGGGAAAATTGATGCTATTTATTCTAAATACGCAGAGTTTATCAAGTACTTAGCGCTTTCGGAAAAAGTCCGTATCAACGTGATTGATGAGGATATGAAAGCTTTTGCGTTAAAGCATATTGAAGAAGTTGGAGCTGATTTGTCAAAAGTTGAGTTTTACTTTAATCCAAGTAACGATGCTTGGTGTAGAGATCACGGTCCTGCGTTTTTAATTAACAAAAATGCCGAGCAGAAGAAAGTAATTGTAGATTGGGGGTTTAACGCTTGGGGCGGAAAGTATCCTCCGTTTGATTTGGATGATGTAATTCCGACTCGAATTGGGGCACATTTCAATATTCCGGTTTATCATCCAGGTATTATTATGGAAGGTGGCTCGGTAGAATTTAACGGTGAAGGAACTGTTTTAACTTCTAAAAGCTGCCTACTGAATACCAACAGAAATCCACAGTTAAGTCAGGAACAGGTTGAGCAATATTTAAAAGATTATTACGGACAGCAACAGGTGCTTTGGGTAAGCGATGGCATTGTTGGCGATGATACCGACGGACACATCGACGATACCGTTCGTTTTGTAAACCACAATACTGTTTTAACCGTGGTTGAGGATAATCGGGATGACGAAAATTACGAATTGCTACAGACTAATCTTGAAGAATTGAAAGCCATGCGCTTGTTAAATGGCGAAGCGCTTAATATTATAGAGTTGCCCATGCCAAATGCGGTAATTTTTGAAGATACCCGTTTACCAGCCTCTTACGCTAATTTCTACATCAGCAATGCCCACGTAATTGTGCCAACTTACCGTTGTGGCAAAGACCAAATTGCATTGGATATTATAGCCAAATGCTTTCCAAGTAGGGAAACAGTTGGGATAGATTCAACAGATATTATCTGGGGTTTAGGTAGTTTCCACTGCTTAAGTCAGCAAGAACCAGCGGTTTAAGATAAGTTGTTTTTGGGCGGACGGACGGGCTTTACATGGCTCCACTATCGCTACGGTACCGGCAAAAAAAGCCGGTACTAAACCATTTCAATCCCTGCCGCAAACGCTCAACCGTAAAATAATTTATTAAAGGTCGAAAATCTTAATCGTTTAAAGATTCGTTACTCACTACTTATCACTCAATACTAAAATAGCTGTTTGAAACCCACTAAATATTTCATCTATCGCCATCTTATTACCTTAGGATTTTTAATTCTGATAGGTTTACGGTTTGGTAAAGTCAAAGGCGTTCTAATAGTATTGGTTATTTATTTCGCCTTAAATATGGATTTTGTGAGGTGGATTATTAACAGTTTTAAAAAGAATTCCTGAAGATCGGTAGCGAACCACTGAGTTCACAAAGAAAAAACAGCAAAGAATACAAAGAATTGATTTTAAACATCTAAGCAGAGGCTGTTGTAAAGCACCTTGCGTTGAAGATTATTACGTAACTATTCCCCGCGATTGAAAAACTTGTTACCTAAGTAATCACCTGATCCAACTTTTGTCCAAGCAGAGTCTGTCACAGACGACCCTGCGTAAAAGAAGCTCTGCATTCTCTGTGGTTAAAGCACCGCTATCAATCTTGGTACTAAAATTGACCAAAATGTATTGGTTCTAAAACAAAAATAATGGGAAACTTTAAAGAGATCATCAATCAAGATAAACCAGTGTTAGTTGATTTTTTCGCTACTTGGTGCGGGCCATGCAAAGCCATGTCGCCAATATTGGAAGATCTGAAAAAAGATTTAGGAGATAAAATTAGTATCATCAAAATAGATATCGATAAAAATCAACAAGCCGCACAAGCTTACCAAGTTCAGGGTGTTCCAACGTTGATTTTGTTTAAAAAAGGTCAACAAAAATGGCGGAAATCTGGTGTGGTGATGAAAGGGGAGTTGTTGAAGATTATTAATCCAGAGTTATAGCGTTAGATTTTTAATCCTATTTTCTAAATAATTGATTGGTCGTGTATTTCAAAATCTTACCGCTCATTGCCGCGGGAGGGCTAGTAACTTTTTTCCAATAGCTGAAAAAAGTAACCAAAAATCCGAACGAAGTGAACACATGAAAGCCTATAAAAATAATAAGCCAACTGAATAACGCCACCGCTACGCTTTTTGCTACAAATGTAGTGCTATTATTTTTGCATCAGTACCGCAAAAATCAAGGCGGAAATTATCGGTTAACAATGAACGATGCCGATTGTACTTTAGTTAATTTTAAAATTCTATTTCCACTGAATTTAGTCGAGCGTAAATAAAACGTCTTAGCTAGTTTGCTCGAATACCAAGTAATCGGCTTTGCATATCAACTATGCGAATCCGGCCTCTGAATATTTGGATTGGAGCCCGATAAATCTTCTGCCGGAATTCCACCAAACCAAAAGAAATTCCGAAACTAAGCGCAACGTATTAGTTATTATGGCGTGTCAAGTTATTAGTACAACTAAGAATTTAAATCTATCAAGTCCTAGCACAAACCTGAGTTAAAGTTACCATCGGCCTTGGCCTTTGCGGTATCGATGCTGAAAGTAAAAGCACTAACGTTCATAGCAAAGGGCGTAGCCGACAGTTTTCGGTTCCTTTTTTCTGTAAAAAAGGAACTGCCAAGCGCCCGGCATGAGGGCAGGAAAGCCTAGGGCGGAGACGCCGAACATTTCAATTTGAGGTTTATTGATTAGGTTAAAGTAATTATATGAAACAAAATTCCTCACCTATTTGTGAGACGCCTCCTATCGTCGACATGACGGTGCGGGCGCTTTATCATTTAAAAAACTTACCACTTAAAACCTCCCACTTATACTCTACCCGTCTTTTTTCGATCAATCAGGGTGCGTCGCGGACTAACCCTGATTCTGCGATTATACAGAATGCTATAAACTTTGAACTTTCTACTTTAACCTTTTCACTTACATTATATACTATCCTTCCGCTTCTTAAAGAAATTATTCAACTTATTCTTAACCTCATTCTGAATCCTTTGCTCCGTTTGCTTTTTTAAAGTGTCCGTTTTTTCTTGCAATTTCTCTTTAGCTTGGTCGGTAAACTTAGTTACCTCCTCTTTTGCTTTATTTTCAAACTCGGCTTTTTTATCGGCAATAAGCTGATTCACTACACTTTGAGCTTCGTTTTTTAAATCTCCAGCTAAATTTAATTTAATGGTTGGTTTGGTAATAGTTCCGCCTAAAAGTGCATTAACTTTCATCATATCGCTAACCGCGACATTGCTTCCAACCTTCTTATTTAAACTTGCCAGTAAGCTGTTTGCTGTTTCGTTTGCTTTGCCCAACATCGCTCTAGGTAAGTTAATTCCTAAAACATAATCTAGGCTTTGGTCTAAGCCGTTAGAACCGGCTATGTTCATTAAAATATCACCTTTTTTAATGTTGAAAGGCGCAACGTTCAATCGGCCATCGCTAATGTTAAACTTGGTGAGCAAGTCATGTACTTCCAGCTTCCTCAAATTTCCGTTGTTTAAGCCTGCCGCTAATTTGTTCAAAGGTTCAAAGCCATTAATCACCGCTTCAATAATATTTGCAAAGCCAGATGCATTGATACTCGAATAAATCGGCATCATGTCCTGTTGCAACAGCGAATTAAATTTAAGAGTTGTGCTAAACACGCCATTGGTATATTTTGCAATCGGCGCCAAAAGCTTAATGGTGTTGAAAGTAGCAAACGCCTTTTGTATACTCATTTTCTCAATACCGAAATCAATATCAACAAAAGGTTTTTTAGGATCTTTGGTGGTATACATTCCGTTCATTTTTACGGTTCCGCCCAACATTTGCAAAGCCATATCCTTAAAATAAACACTTTCATCCTTCACCAATAAAGCTCCCTTTGCATTGCTAATGTCGTAATTATCGTATAAGACTTTCTTAGCATTCACACTCGCTAAGAAGTTAATGTTTGCTGGTACTTTAATTAAACTCAATTTGGAAGTGTCTGTTTCTGCTGTAGCCGTATTTTCTGGACCCATCAGTTCGTTGATGTCCATCAAGGTGGAAGTTAAGTTGAAAGTGCCACCTAAAGCCTGATTTTTATTGAAGATATAAGCCAAATAATTGGTGATGCTTCCGTTAGCCGCGAAATCACTTTTACCAACTTTAGCGTTCAAGTTAGCTAAGGTTATATTCTGCGGATTAAAAGTCATTTTAGCCGAGCTAATGCTAACAGGTTTTGCAACGGCTTCGCCAGTATAAATAAAATTGCTAGCCAACATTTGCCCAGCGGCGTAAAAGTTTTGGTATTGCTGTTTGTCAATAGCCGATTTGTTTCCCTTGGCTTGCACATCAGCATCTAAAGTTCCACTCAAAGTCATATCCTTCATTGGGAAAATAGTGGTCAGCTGCTTTAAATCTAACTTTCCTTTCAAGGCCATATCTATGTATGGGTCGCTTATAGGGTTTTTAACAAATAGTCTTCCATCAATCGGTGCTTTATCAAAAGCTAAATGAAAAGCTGGAATATTCACTTCCGTATGGTCAATTACACCATCCGGATTGGTGATTTTTGCATTTACTTGGATATCATTTACAGCGGCCGGTAAGCCAGCGTATTTCATTTTTCCATCTTTAATAGTAAGGTTCACATCAAAAGCAGGTAAAGATGTTTCATTATACGTTCCTTTTGCAAAACCGTTGAAAGCAAATTTTCCGCTGGCATCCATATCTTTAAAATTACTGGCGTAAACTGCAGGGATTAAAGAAAGGAAATTCTTTAGGTCAGATTGTTGCGCATCAAACTTAAAGTCGATCAGCATATCCGTATCGTTTGGCATTGCTAAACTTCCGGTAACCGCTAAAAGCAAATCATTCAGCTTAATTTTATTGTCGCCAAAACTAAACTTCATGTTCTTTAGGTCGATGTCTATTGGTAAATCGGCTTGCAGCTTTACATCATTTAGGTAGGGAATTGCCGCGTATTTCACCGTTAAATGTTGAATGTCAGATTCCGTTTTTAGCTGAAATAAATCTTGGGTAAAGTCTCCTTTACCGCTATGGTTTACATCCTTAATGTTCATAAAGAAACCTAAAGAAGCATCGTCGTAAGTGATGTTACCTTTTTCTATCCTGTACTTTTGTAAGCTTGCGTTAAATTTAGTTTGTGCAGTATCTGCTGTTGGGGTCTCGGTAGAATCCGTTTTCATGATGTCCCAATTCGCTTTGCCGCTTTTTAAAACTTTAGCATAAATATTGGGTTCAAAAAGATTAACCGAATTAATTTGGTAAGTTTCGCCCCTTAGCACACTCATTAAATTGAGGTTCAATTCCAAACTTTTAATGTTTGCTAAAGTATCATTCGCAAAGCTATCCACACCAATCACCACCAAATCATTCAACTGAATCCCCAAGTTAGGGAAGGTGCTGAGGATGCTTAAGTCAACATCTTTAAAATTGACATTTGCGTTTACGTTTTTATTGATGGCTGTTTTTACACCTGCTACAATTTTATTTTTAAATAGGAGGGGAATACTAGCTAATGCTAAAATGATGACTATCAATAACGCAACAATACCAAGAATTATCTTTTTATACATTTTGTTTCTTTTTTTAATTCGGAATTAAGATATGCAAATTTGAGGTTTTTTTTGAGAAGAGTGAGTTTTTAACGGTTTTTAACTTTTTTGGTTGTGGTAAAACCGATAGAGCATTAATTTACACAGCGTTTATCGAGCTAGATGGTCAGTTAATTTTAACCACAAAGAACGCAGAGGTCACAGAGCGAGCTGAGTAGGAAGTTAAATAATTGTGTGTTTCTTTCTCCAATTTTTGATAGACGGCGAGTCTTTTTTGTGTTTTCATAATTTTAATCTTTCCAGTTTTTCAGCGTCAAACATCCTTTGTCTAGTTCAAAGATAGTGGTGAAAAGTATTAAAATGGCGATTCGGAAATACATTTCCGAACTTTGCCGGGTTTTGCCGGATGTTTCCGAATTCTTCGATATTTCTTCGGGACCGCTTCGGGAAATGTTCCTGTTTTCTCGAAGGATTGTCGAAGAAAGTTGGAGCGGGTTGGGAGTTTTGAGAAGATGTTAATTGTTATCGATCCGAGTTTTTGTTGTCAGAATGATTGGGCAAAGTGAATGTTATTATTTTAAATTTCCTACTTTAGATGTGAAACAAGTACGAGTATGAAAGGTCGATCACACAAGTTTTACTTGCTAATTGCCTAGTTCATGAGCATGCTGAGCATAGCATGCTTAAATTTTTTGGATGTCAATATTATATATGTCAAGATTAAGGGTGTGCTGTGCGATAATTAATTTACAAGGTAAAACTCTTATTGTTCAACGAGGTGAGAATATGAAGTTACCAGTAAAGTGGGAATTTCCAGGAGGTAAAATTGAGGGTAATGAATCCGAGACGGATTGTGTAGTTAGGGAAATAAAAGAAGAGTTAAATATTGAAATCGAAGTGGAAAAACGACTAGACTCATCGCTTTTTGAATATCCGGATTTCTCAATAGAGCTAATTCCTTTTATCGCAAAATATATATCCGGACAAGTAAGCTTGAAAGAGCATCAACAATACTTACTTCTCGAAAAAGAAGAACTTGCTAAACTTGACTGGGCAGACGCAGATATCTCTATTGTGAAACAATACCTTAGTCTATGAATCAAGGTATTTACGAAGAATTAGTGACGCAGTTAGTCTCACGAAAAATAACAGAGCTTAATAAGGAGGCATTCTATGTAAATAAAAGTGCAATAGATAAAGAGGAAGCTGCGAGTTTTTTGGCCAAACATCTTTCAAGAACCATCCAGTATGCGTTGAATCTTATAAAAGGTGATAACCAAGTAGATGTTCAAATTGAAATTGCGAACAAGATCATACTAGTTTTAAAAGACGAGCTTAAAAAAGAGGAGTTTAATGATGATTTAGTTGCTATTGAAGGTGAAATTTTAAAGGCTGTATTTTCAAAAGTTGATAGTCACTTTACTAATTTCAATTTACATTTGAAAGAGATTACACCTTATACAAGATTGATTCATAGCGAACTATTTACAGGTGGAAATGTCGGTTTATCACTGGAGAGTGAGCTCAGAAAAGAGATTCTTTCCTCAAATAAAATTGATCTTCTTGTATCTTTTATAAAATTCAAAGGGATTATTATTCTTGAAAGAGAACTTGGAGAATTCACCGAAAGGGGAGGCTTGCTTAGAGTCATCACAACTACGTATATGGGCGCTTCGGATTATAAAGCCATACAGTTATTGTCTAAACTCAAAAATACAGTCGTGAAAATCTCATATAATTCTGGTAACGAAAGACTTCATGCCAAAGCTTACTTATTCTATAGAAATACCGGCTTTCATACTGGTTACATAGGTTCTTCCAATTTTTCTCGTTCTGCGCTGACTGACGGGCTAGAATGGAATGTTAAAATTACCACAAGCGAAGTCAGTCATATCATAGATAAGTTTCAGAAAACTTTCAACTCCTATTGGGAAAGTGACGATTTCGAGTCGTTTGATGATACCCTCCATAAAGAAAAATTAATTACGTCTTTAAATCAAGGTAAAAGTTCCCAGTTGAAAAGCAGCAACGTTTCGTTTTTCGATATTAAGCCATTTCAGTTTCAATCCGAAATATTAGAGAAACTTGAGGTAGAAAGATCGGTACACCATAGAAATAGAAATTTAGTAGTAGCAGCCACTGGTACTGGCAAAACAGTTATTTCAGCATTTGATTATAAAAATTTTAAGCGCAATAATACAACTGCGAAGCTCTTGTTCTTGGCGCACAGAAAAGAGATTTTAGTTCAATCTTTGTCTGCTTACCGTGGAATTTTGAGGGATAATAATTTTGGAGAATTGTGGGTGGATGGTCTCATTCCTGATAGTTATGAATATGTATTTGCCTCTATTCAAACGCTCAATAATAAGCTTGATCAGCTTAATCTTTCACCCGAGTATTTTGATTATATCGTGATTGATGAATGTCATCACCTCACTGCAAATAGCTACCGTGGAATTATAGAGTATTTTAAACCGAAGGTATTATTAGGGCTTACCGCAACGCCCGAGAGAATGGATGGTGGAGATATTCAAGAAGATTTTTATAACCGGATAGCTGCGGAAATCAGGTTGCCGGAAGCTTTGAATAGAAAGTTGCTTTGCCCTTTTCAATATTTTGGAATTACCGATAGCATTGATCTTTCAAATGTAACTTGGGAAAAAGGTCGTTACGTTTCAAGCGAATTAACAAGTCTTTACACCAAAAATGACAGAAGAGTTAGAGAAATTATTGATTCGTTAAACAAGTATACCAAAGATATCGAAGCCGTAAGAGCTATAGGCTTCTGTGTGGATATGGAGCATGCAAAATTTATGGCTGAAAAATTTCTGCTTGCAGGTCTTAAGGCTGACTATTTAACCAGTGCAAATACTAAGAATCGAGATTTAGTTAAAGAGCAATTATTAAAAAAAGAAATTAATTACCTGTTTGTTGTAAATATATTTAACGAAGGCGTTGATATACCTGAAATTGATACCGTTCTGTTTTTGAGACCTACGGAAAGTTTAACTGTCTTTCTCCAACAGTTAGGACGAGGTTTACGATTGGCGGAGGATAAAGATTGTCTTACTGTACTTGATTTTGTTGGAAATTCAAGACCAGAATATAATTTTGAAAATAAATTTCGGGCAATTATTGGCAAAACAGCCACTACCATTTTAAAGGAAATTGAAGATGATTTCCCTCATTTGCCACTTGGTTGTTCTATTGTGTTAGAGAGGAAAGCTAAGGACGTTATCCTAGCAAACATCGCTGCTGCAACTTCTTTGAATAAAAATCAGTTGATCCAGAAAATTAAAAACTTTGAACATCAAACAAGCTTACCCTTAACACTAGAGAATTTTTTGTTATTTAATAATGTTACCCTTCAATCTGTTTACAAAAGAGGCAGTTGGAAGCGTCTTTGTCAAATGGCTGGTAAAATAGAAGACTTTAGTGACTTAAACGAACAGGAAATTGTGTCAGCTATTTTAAAAAAGTTGCTATCCTGTAAATCAAGCAGTTATTTTACTTTCATCCTTAAACTAGCCAAACAACAATTTAATATTTCTTCAATTAATTTTAGCCCCACAGAGAAAATAATGTTACTGATGCTTCACTACGATGTTTGGCGAGTAGCGGGTAAATTTAGTTCGCTAGACAAAAGCATTACGCAGATAGGTAAAAACAAAATGCTGGTAGAAGAGCTAATTGAGGTTTTGGGAATTTTGATTGATAGGATAGATTTTAAAGAAATCGACATTGATCTTCCGTTCACACAACCTCTTAAAGTTCATGCAAGATATACTCGAGATCAAATTCTAATTGCATTTGGATTAAGTACATTCGATAAAAAGTCTTCTAGTAGGGAAGGTGTTGCAGAAAACTCTGCATTAAAAGTAGAATTGCTTTTTATTAATTTGATCAAATCCGAAGAGAATTTTTCCCCATCTACCATGTATGATGATTACGCCATCAACGAGCAATTATTCCATTGGCAAAGCCAAAATTCTGCTGGACCAGAAACGCCCAAAGGGCTTTCTTACATCAAACATCAAGAAAATCAAAAAAGGCTGATGTTGTTTGTGAGAGAAAAGGCAGAGGACGAGTTCGGAAACACAATGGCTTATGTTTTTATCGGAGAAGGACAACTAAAAAGGCATTATGGCTCCAAACCGATGAGTATAGAATGGCAATTAAGTGAGCCGATGCCACATTATTTATGGAAAGATGCTGCGAAGCTGTTGGTTGGTTGATATGAGGCATAGTTCAACTAATGTTAAGCCTTTTCTATTCGAAAGGATACCAAATATATTGCTATAGCAGAGATGAGCTCCATTGTTGCTATTTGGATTATTACGTTTAATTCAATAAGCTTGTGCAGCAATGCTGGAACATATTAAATAACTATCTAAAATTGAAACAGAAGAGGATATTTTCGTCCGCGGTGGATTATTTAAAAAGCTGGTGCCTAAAGCATACTCATCTACTTGTAGCTTTACGGGTATGCAACTTAGCTCAACGTATGGGCGCAATTTTATAGACGCTTGTCATATTGTCCCATTTAGCTTTACACACGATGATAAAATAGGGAATGGGACCGCACTCTGCCCTAACATACAAAGAGCTTTTGATAGAGGCTTATTAAGTATAGACCCGGATTATAGAATAGTCATTTCCTCTGAAATTATAGAAGATACACTACATGTTTACAGTCTTAAGCAATTAGAAGGTAAGCAAATTCATTTGCCGTCTGGTGAGCAATACTATCCATCTCAAGAAAATATGAGTTGGCACAGAGCGAATGTTTTTAACGGGTAAGGTTAATGAGTGTTTTAGCTATTCGGATCAATTTTTATGGATATAACCGTAGAGCTTTTTAGGTAGAAAAACTATTCATAAAAAGGTATAAGTCGGGGCGAAATTACTGCTCTTTAAGGAAAAGCAAGTAGAAATCTATCTTCGGGACTCGATTTTTTACTTAAATTAAGTACCTTAGAGACTTACGGATAATTACCTACGCGAAGGGATCGTCATTTGTTTACCTTTTGACTGTTCACTCAGTTTGGTTTTCTTTAAACCATCTTTTTTTACAATAATTTTTTCTATGACTATTAACCTTTTTGGTGCACCACCTATTGATTTAAATAATTTAAAAAACTTAAGCGGCGATGCGCCAGAAATTATTGTTTGGGCGGCACCCGTCATGTTTTTGTGTGTATTGATAGAATGGTTTGTTGCAAAAAGACAGCACCGTGATATATACGAAAAAGAAGAAACTATTGCTTCCATATTTGTTGGAATTGGGAATGTGGCGGTAGCCTTTCTATTAAAATTTGGATTGTTTTTTCTGGTCGTGTTAATTTACAACTTATTGCCATGGCGAATGAGCTTAAATTGGTGGATGTTGATCCCTTGTTATATCCTTCTCGACTTTTGTAGTTATTGGTCGCACCGAATATCGCATCATCAACGGTTTTGGTGGGCAACCCATGTGGTGCATCACAGCGGCGAGAATTACAATCTTACTGTTTCTTTCCGATTGAGCTGGATTCAGCACATTAAAATTATTTTCTTTTTACCAGTAGCGCTTTCTGGCTTTCATCCTTTGGTTTTCTTTGTGGCTAACCAAATTGCAGTACTCTTTCAGTTTTGGGTGCATACAGAATACATTAAAAAATTACCTAAAGCTTTTGAATACATATTTGCCACGCCATCTAACCACCGGGTGCATCATGGTTCGCAAGAACAATATATCAACAAAAATTTTGGTGCTACTTTTATTATCTGGGACCGTATTTTTGGTACTTACCAACCCGAAGAGGAGAAAGTAATTTACGGACTTACCCATAAGTTAGCGAAAAAGGGCAATCCGATTTATATCAACTTTCACGAAGTTATTGATATGTGGAAGGATGTTCGCGACGCAAAAGGATTTAAAAAGAAAATGTTTTATCTTTTTGGTGATCCTGCGGATATTGGTAAAGCGAAGCGTGATGCTGAAAACGAGCTTATAGCAGCGGATAAATCCGAAAAACAATCTACTTCTACGGAGTCGTTTAGTTTGTTAAAAGAAACTAGGAAGGAATATCAGGCAACTTAACGTTTGTTAAATAAGTTCGAATAAACGAGGTTCAGGGCTTGTTTTTAGAGGTAGTTTATTCTAATTCGTGTTTCCTTTGAGTTATATTGAAATTTCAAGATTTGCTTTTTATTTATTCCAATGAGCAAATAACAATCAGTTCACCTAAAATTGTATCTCGTCTAATATATTGTGCAAAGTGGCGAAGCGCTATTTCGTGACTTAGAATTTCTCTCTTCCTGCTGTATTCTCGCAGCCGACAAGGGAAATTTCACGAATAATTCTACATAGTGAGCTGGTTACCTATTTGTGAGATGTTTCAAATCGTTCAACATGACGTGAGGTTTGGCGCTCGTCAAAAAAATCTTACAGAATAATCAGACAAAGACACTAAATACCAGCCCAACTCTGTGACCTCTGCGCTCTCTGTGTTTAAAAGACTACCGTCCAGCTTCTTCGTATGCCTCTGCGTAAACCTCTGTTTCCTCAGTAGTTAACTTTATCACCCAAAACATCCAACAACAAAAAAGCCATCGCTTTGTGGCGATGGCTTGATGACTTTAAATGTGATTATATTAAGAGACCTGCTTAAGCAAGTTTAACATTCACTGCATTTAATCCTTTTTTTCCGTCCTGTAGGTCGAAAGTAACTTCGTCATTT
>JBBSQW010000032.1:0-39093 GCA_038243635.1 Sphingobacteriales bacterium | reverse complement strand
TAATCGAGTCACGAAAAGGAATTTCACCTTTGCGTTCTCACAGAACCGTACGTGAAAGTCTCCCTTCATACGGCTCTTCATGTCCATAAATCACCTAAAGATACTTCTATCTTTATGGATGTACCAACGCCCAACGGCGTCAGTTGTGATTTTGTCTCAAAATAATAAATCATTCCTTGTGGGGTTGTAAATTGTTTTGAATACTAAACATGCCCAAACCTTCGCTCCATGTTCATTACAAACACTTCTTCACTAAACGATTGGGTCTGCCACCTGTTTCTCAGCCACATCCATGCTGTTTGTTTCCTCTCTCGATTTTACAAAGCGAAACAGATTTCTCTTGTTCCTTAATAGAGCCTGTGTAGAAGTCTTGCCAATTTTACCCCGGTCGCCGTGTACCCTTAATCAGGTCGTCCGGTACACTTTATTCACAGATACAAACGTAGCTACCTGCTTTCGACAACACCTATCTTTCTTACGAGGCTTCATCATTGGTTCAATTCGTTCAGAGCTCTTCTACACTTACCTACAGCTATCTCTGTAGCCATTTTTCTTTATCGCTCAGCACCATTGCTTTTCAGCAATCGCACCATAAAGTGGTTTGGTGGCTACTCCTGAAAGTCGCCACCGAGAGACCTACTCTCATCTCTTTTAAAGCATCAGACTGCTTCCGCAATCTGTTCAAGACACACACGTTTTGAAAATTTGCGCATAAATGGCATTGCTTGTAGAACCGATGTCAGCCCGCACAAAACTAAATAATTAACGAAAAATCCGAGTTGAACCACCGTCAGCCATTTTTGTGCAAATTTGCGGTTAGTGGCTGGGCTGTATTTATACGTTCTTTTCATTTTATTTTTTGCCGTCAAAATTTACAGTTGTCGTAGTTTTATTTTCAATATTATATTTTTTCCAGATGCCGTTTAATTTTTTTGCATTGCAGTCAAGTGAAATTCGAAATTGTCCATAATCGGCGATTATTTTTCTATCTCGATAATCGTAAATTGAGCCACTAGTTTCCCTCCACTGGCTGATAACTTTTTCGTTTTTATCATTGTTATAAACAATGAGGTCTTGCCACATTGGGTGATAGCTTGACCATGTCAAAAGTGTCGCCCAAATTCCGATAAAAAAATAAGGTATAGCTATTATTATCAATAGTCCTAGTGTTGTCCGCCTAAATAATTTTTTGTTGAGTCGTCTAATTTCTATGAATAACACAACGAACAGTAATAAAAACAGAACCATTATTATAGAAGTCGAAATAGTATCTGCTGTTACATTTAAAAATTCGAAAGGCGTACCAACGAAAAATGCCGTAACCAAAAAAGTCAGTCCGATAAATATTAAAATCAGCTTTTTATTCATTTTCGTGGTTTATCGTTTTGTCGAGTAGCCTTGCCACTAACGTTTTGCTAATTTATGCAGAAATGGCATTACTTGCAGAACCATTGTCGCACCGCACTGAATAAAATAATTAACGAAAAACCTGAGTTGAACCACCGTCAGCCATTTTTGCGCAAATTTGCTGTTATGTGGCGTTGTGGTTGCTATTCTTGCGATATTTAAGTTTTGTGAATCCATTTCGGTCAGCAATTTATGAATTTGGTTCCGTCAATTTTTAATGATTTTTTTTGTTCGTAAATTTAAAAAAACACTCATTTTTCCGATTCATCTCTTTCGTTCAAGTCGGCTGAAAATTTTTTTTTAGTTTGTTTCGTTCAGCTGAACAACTGTAAAAGTCAAGAGCTAAAATTACAGTTTAATGCTTTATTTAACTAAAACCCTAAAAAAATTCGTCCCGGTCGGTAATACTTATTATAAATCTTTATATGTTACCGAACATGCCCACCACCGCTAGCGAGCCACAATCTCTGACTGCGGTACGCTGTGGGGAAGTAGTTTGGCTAGCCGGTGATAATGGTTAGCTTTTTATTTCCAAGTTTTCACTCCTGAATGCATCTTTTTAAGATTTTTTTCATACACTTTAGTATCAGCTTTTTGATTTTTCGCAATATTCAAAGCTTCTGTTTCTTTAGTTAAAGCTTCTTCTTTTCTTCCCAGTTTATAAAGAAGATTTGCATAAGTGTCGATGTACATATGATTGTCAGGATAAATCTCAAGCGACCGTTTTGACCATCTTAAAGCGTTTTCAAGCGTTTTTATATCTACAGCTCTTTCGAAGAAACTCCAAGCTACATCATTTAATGACTTACTGTATTTGTCTCTTGTGGCATGTGTCATGTAATCCAGTAGAAGTTTTAATTGTGTTGGATCTATTTTCCCAGCAAGCCCACTTTTTTGAGTAGTTTCAATTAATTCGAGCATCTTCTTATCAGTTCTTGCTATAGAGTCGGCGGAAATTGTCATCAATGAACTATCACAATAAGTGGTAGCGTAGCCGATATATTTCTCTATGTTATTTACAGCTTTGTAATAATTCATATAATACTCTTCGTTTAATTTAGTTACTGGACTTTTTGGAAGTTTTCCATTAGCTTCAATTAATTGCTGTAACAACTGCTCGTTTTTGGTTAAAATTACTTCTTGAAATGAATTATCTATAGCTCCAGACATAAGCACATAAACATAACTACCTAATTTTGGATAAAACAAAAAGGCATTATCATGTAAGTTTTTATATGCCAAAGAATTCACTTTTACATTACGGGCTTCTTTTTGATACATTGCTACAATTTCAGCACTAGCTCGCTGGTCAGTAGGAAGTAGCGCCAAATATTCATCAAATAGTTCTGTGTTGGATTTTTCCAATTGTGAGCGTTTATTCATATAAGCCAACAGGAATGTTGGTTCTGCTTTTTTCTGCTTATATTCTTCTTCCCACACTGCCAGTGACTTTGGGTTGCTCAACTCATCTTTTACTGTTTGAGATAATTCTATGAATTTTTCAGTTGGCATACTTCCTATACCTTTCATTATTAAGGTTCCATCAGCTTTAACAAAAAGATAGGTAGGATAACTATTTACCTCATATTGCTTAGCGATTTTCACTCCTTCACCTTTTTCTGCATCAATTTTATAACAAATAAAGTTTGTATTATAAACCTTCCCTACTTCTGCAAGAGGAAACACTTCATTACTCATTTTTTTACAAGGACCACACCATGTAGTATAAATATCTACAAAAATCGGTTTATTGGTTTGCTTGGCTATTGCAAGAACTTCTGCCCATGTTCCATTTTCAAATTCTATACCCTGTGAGTAGCTTGACAATGATAGAACTAAGTAGAAGATGATTAAAATTTGTTTTTTCATGTTTTTCCTTTTTTTGTTGAATTGTTTTTTACACTTACCGGTAACGGATTGCTATTTTAAGGATTTTCGTTCCTACTTGCAGAAACTCTGTCAGCCCGCATTAAATTTATAAAAAGTATAAAAGATTGAAAGTACTTCGCTCGCAATTTTTTTTAAACCTATTCTTAGCAGACGTTATGGGTGATTTTCTTACCCAATTAAGTTTGCAAATCCATTTCGGTCAGCAATTTATGAATTTCGGTCGGTCAATTTGTAATTAGTTTTAGTTCTTAAATGCAAAAAAACGTTCATTTTCCCGATTGATTTTGTTCGTTCAGGTCGGCTGAAACATTTAGTTTATTGGTTTCGGTCGGTCAGTTCTGGTCGGTCAAAAACACAGCTGAGCGACTTGGTCGGCAAACTAAAACATAATTGCCAAAACCTAAAAGTTCAGTTCGGTCGATCAAAAAAAAACGTAAGAGCAAATTGTTCGGCTAAATACTTTTTAAAAAAAATTTCGTTCAGTTCGGTCGGCAATTATTTTTATAAACCGCGATATTCTATGAGATAACAATGACCGCTAACTTATATATATGTGCAATAAAACCCCCTAAACATCTCCAAATCAGCTCGCTTGTGGGGGGTTATTTACTTTATAATTTCTCTAAAATAAAAATTTTATTTCAATAAATAAAGATTTCTGTGAGGCAAAAAAAGCCAAGCGCATGCTTAGTGGATTTATCGTGTAATTAAAGAAAATATCTTGGCTCATAAATTTACTGAATCAGCCAGATTGATACTAACTTTATAATTCATTCTCAAAAACCTACTGCCCAGATTGAATCTAAAACAAGCTATCTATTATTGACAAAGCAAAATTTTTAAAATAAGATAGGTTTTTGCGTTAGGGATTGCAGTGAAAATCCTTTTTTTGTCCTTCGACTCCGCTCAGTATGACAAAAAAAGATTGTAGCGGAAAGCCCGCCCCGAATGTTATCGGGGAACGCCCCAATGATGACATGGATAATCCATCTCAAGTGCAAGAAGAATAAACGATTATCCTCAACAATTTCAATAAACACAAAAGTTTAAAACCAAAAACACTTATTTACGTTAAGGCATTATGGAAAAAGAAACGCATAACATCACCAAGGCGAAGCTAATTTTCTCCGGTTCCTTTAACGGTAAGTTCGCCGGTAATTAGGCCAATTGATAAAAATAAATTACAGGCAAATGCGGTGGAAGCAATGCATTTGCAGGCGCATCAACAAATTGACCTATTGCGCAAACAAGCGGAGTTGATTATGCAGCAGGTTAAAGAAATTGAAGAACGATTGAAAATTTCTGAATTGATCTACAAATCAGAGATGCGTTTTAAACCGGTTTTAGGTCAGGTTTATTATCTGTACGAAAAAGAATAAAAAAAATTTTTAGTCAGTATGATTGCACCGGAAGAATGGGGACGTTCAAAATCTTTTTCCAAGTCCTTATCAACCGTAAGGCTTCTTTCTGATTCTACTTGGGATATTTTGGATAAAACTTCATTTAATTTTGATGCGCTTGCTTTAACCAACCTATCAAATCAGGATGCTTAAATTGATAGCCCTTTTCCATAATTTTACTACCGTCGATAATTTTAAATTTTCCTTTTTCGGGGATAAACTCTGCATGTTTTCCGTAAAGTGAAAAACTCGCCCAATCATAAAAATCTTTTCTTGTTGGATGCGTTGGCGCCGCACCATTGTAAACATCGTTCCAAAGATTAGCCTCAATAACTTTAGCAATTATTCCAATACAATCTTCTAAATGAATAAGATTAACAGGCGCTAAACCAGCTGGAATATCACTTTTCCCAGCGAAGAACCTACCTGGGTGGCGCTGCGGGCCAATTAAGCCCGACATTCTGATGATTGTGGTTTCTATATTTGGAAGGTTTAAAAACGTTTTTTCTGCATCCAATAATCTTGTTGCATTGCCTTCTGTACTAAAAGCCTGACTACTTTCTGTATGCGTGGTGTTATCCTCTGCATAAACAGAGGTAGAGGAAACAAATATGATCTTTTGAACAGTCGATTTTAGCACTGCATTTTTCAAGAGGATCATTTTTTCTACATATAAATCGGCGGTGCTAGATGCCCTACCCGGCGGAACGTTTACAATCAACAAATCCACCTTTAAAAACTTTTGCAATTGCGTAGCATCAACTTCATCCCCTAGTTTGATAAGGAAAGGGTTGATTTGGTAATCTGCTAATACTGATAGTTTGCTTTCGTTAGTTGTAGAACCGTTGATTAAATAACCTAGATCTTGGAGCTGTTTTGCCAGAGGTAAACCCAACCATCCGCACCCAATTACTGCTATTTTATTGATAGATTTATTTTGCATGATAAACAAACATAAGAATTTTATTTTTTGGCATTTAGTTTGTATTGTTGTGGAAACAATCACAAGAATAGAAATTATGAAAGCTAATAATTTAAAAGTTACAGCATTAGGTTTAATTGCAGTTTTAGGCGTAGCAAGCGTTATGCCTGCATGTAAATCATTAACAAACACTCAAAAAGGTACTGGTATTGGTGCAGTAGCAGGTGGTACAATTGGTGCCTTAATTGGTAAAAAAGCAGGAAATACTGCAGTAGGTGCAATTATTGGTGGGGCAATTGGTGGAACTGCTGGAGCAGTTATTGGACGTAAGATGGACAAACAAGCCAAAGAAATCCAACAAAGCATTCCAGGAGCTGAAGTAATTCCTTACGAAGAAGGTATTATTGTAAAGTTTGACTCAGGTATTTTATTTGGAGTTGATAAATCAGAATTGCAAGCAAATGCAAAGCAAAACATTGATAACCTTGCTGCTTCTTTAAACAAATATCCTGATACAGATATTATGGTAATTGGTCATACAGATGCGTCTGGAAGCGACAATTATAACATGAAGTTATCAGAAAGAAGAGCAGCTTCTGTAAGAGATTACGCAGTTTCTCAAGGTGTTAGCACAAGCAGATTAAAAGTTGTTGGAAAAGGTGAGAATGAGCCAATTGCTTCTAACGATACTGCAGAAGGAATGTCACAAAACCGTAGGGTTGAAATTGTGATTGTTGCTAACGCTAAAATGAAGCAAGACGCAAAATCTGCTACTGACTAGTCTTAAAAGCACAAAACATATAAAAGAAGGAAATCACATTAACGGATTTCCTTTTTTTAGCTCCTTTTTTTAAGGATTTATAATCAGAAGGTCATCATCATACGGATAACCTAATTACAACAGGATTAAACTTGATGTTTGAGTATTATACCGCTACTTTGTAACGTATTTGTTAATCACCTAATCTATATTAACATGTTTGAAAAACTGAATCAAATTGTAAAAGAAAGCGAACAGACTTTCTTAGCATCTGATCTTAGCCAAAATGCTTTGAACGATGCCATGCATGAAGCAAGTGGAGTTATTGTTGATGTTTTAAAAACACAACTTGACCGAGGTAAAGCAAACGACTTGATGTCGTATTTCAATGGCGAGCAATCAAACTATCCAGAATTAACAAATGCAATGGTGAACAAATATGCAAACCGACTAAACAGCTACTTTAATTTAAATATTAAGGACGCTAAAAAGTTAAGTGAGCAAGCGATACCTGTGATTATGAATAAATTTATTCAGCAAACTAGGCAGAGTAAAAAAGAGGAGAACGGCATTATTAGCTTATTAAATTGGTTAAGCGGAAACACTGTTAATTTTGAACATTTCTTCTCTAAATTAAACGTGGTACAACTTGCTTAAACATATATCAATCATAAAAAAGGGATTAAGTAATTAATCCCTTTTTTTATGCCTTTAATTTTGCGTGTTATCTGTTTGATCTACCACCGGCTTTTCGGCTCGGTTTGCTAATTCCCAAGCTGTATAAAAAACTAGCTGGGTTCTTTTCACCAATAAAGGGAAGTTTATTTTTTCGATATCATCTGTTTTCTTGTGGTAATCTTCATGAATGCCATTGAAATAAAAAATAATTGGAATGTTATTTTTCGCGAAGTTATAGTGGTCTGATCGATAATAAATTCGCATCGGGTCTTTTGGATCGTCGTATTTATAATCTAACGTTAGGTTATTATAGGTTTTATTAACGCTTTCGCTAACTTGCTTTAAGCTGGTACTCAATTTATCAGAACCTACTACATAAATGTAATTTGCCGAGTCCGCTCTACCTTTGTATAGCTCTCCAACTCTGCCAATCATATCAATATTTAAATTGGCAATGGTGTTTTTTAAAGGAAAAACAGGATAATCAGCGTACCATTCGGACCCTAACAAACCTTTCTCCTCTCCTACTACGGTCATAAATAAAATACTACGCTTTGGTCCGTTACCCTCTTGCTTGGCATTTGTGAAAGCTTCGGCGAGTTCTAAAATTCCCGTTGTGCCCGAACCATCATCATCTGCACCATTAAAAATCTCGCCTTTTGCATTTATTCCTAAATGGTCGTAATGCGCTGTAATTACCAATACTTCGTTTTTAAGTTCGGGATCGGTTCCTTCCAAAAAACCTAACACATTTTTAGCGTCTAGCTGTTTTTTATTCACGGTAAATTCGATATCTAATTGCGCTTTAAACTTAAAAGAAGCAGGAAGTTTTGTCGAAGCTATTTTGTTACGGAGTTGGGAAACATTGTTTTTAGAACTCTTTAATAAAGTGTTCAGAAAACGCTCAGAAACTCGTATCGTCATTGGTGAAGTCGAAGGTTTTGCCTCGCCCAACACCAGAGATCTTCTACTGTAAGGCTCGATATTAACCTTCATTTGATGCAGGTTAGCATCTAAAACCAAAATAGCCAAAGGATTCATTTTTGCAATTGCAGCAATCTTATTGTTTCGTTGCGTACTCCATTTTGATGGTGATGCTTTTCCAGTGATTAAAGAGATTCCATTAATCATCGGCTCACCTTCTAAAATTACGGCAACTTTCCCTTCCAAGTTTAAACCAGATAAATCATCGTAAACTTCGCTTTTAATGCCATAACCTACAAAAACAAAATCTTGATAATTCTTCTTGATGTCCTGAAAAAAACTTGGTGAAGCGTAAAAATCTTTTAAAAATGTTTGGGGTTTTCCGTTGACAGTGATTTTACGTTCTTTGGGAGTAATTTCTTTAAGATCTAGCTGTTGGAAATAGCTATTGTTTACCGGCGCAGTTAGTCCGTAAGTTTCAAACTTGGATTTAATGTATTGCGCAGCTTTCTCCGCTCCAGGTTGCCCGGTTCCTCTTCCTTCAAATTCATCAGAAGCGAGTACGCTTAGGATGCTAAAGGCATCTTCTTCGGTTATTGTTGACGCGTATTTTTGAGCTATTTTATCTTGCGCATTAACACAAGTTACCATTAGCAAAAACGCAATTAACAAGTTCAGGTTTTTCATGTAATGTTTAATTGGTTATTAGGCCAAATATAAATCTTTAACGTATTGTTGATTGTAAAGATTCTATTGGAAATGTCTTTTAAAGTTTCACCAATCTATCATCCACTAAAACCGGAATACTTTTAACGGTATTTACATTTAAACAAAACTTAATATCTTTTTCAATTCCCAACTTAATTAACCTTTCACTATGGGAAGTTTTAGCAGTATAGGCTGCTAAATCATCCTTAGCTAAAATGTAAAGATCTTCGGCGGCAATGCTGCTGTCGTCTAAAAAGTAATCTTCTGATTTAAGCTGATGCACCACTGCGCCAGCAAATAAAGTATCTTCTAAGTTGAACTTTTTCTTCCAGCCTGCACAAAGCAAAAGCACATCTTTTTCCTGTGATTTAAGGTAATCACATACGGCATCTAAATTTAAAAAAGAACCGATGATAACTTGGTGAGCTGTTTTTTTAGATTCATCTATAGCATGAGTGCCATTTGTGGTGGTTAAAACTACGGTTTTCCCTTGCACTTTTTCAGTCGTATAAGAAAAAGGGGAGTTGCCGAAGTCGAATCCGTCAACTACTTTGCCATCTCGTTCGGCAGCCAAAAGACAGCTACTTCCATAGCTTCTGCACTCTTCAATGCTCGCAACTGGAATAATTGCTTCTGCACCATTTTCAATTCCGTAACAAATAGAGCTGGTTGCTCTAAAAATATCAATCACTACAACAATAGAATTTGTTAAATCGTAAAGTGGAAGTAAAGCGGGGGTTAAACAAACATCTATATTTTTTTGCATCTTTTATTTATGATGATTTTAATTTTTTTAATGCCACACTTCTCAATAAAGATTTCATTTGAGCGATAGCGATTTGGTTGAGCTGCACTAATCTTTGGCTCTGTGCTAAATTTTGATGAATAAGAATTGCATTTATACTTTCTAGGTTAGAAAGTACGATTAGTTGTTCGAGACTTGCCAAGTCTCTTATGTTTCCGACTACACCTGGGTTTTGATCTCGCCATTGTTTAGCCGTTAGTCCAAATAATGCTACGTTTAAGATATCCGCTTCACTTGTATACACCAACGCAATTTTGTCTTTCGAAATCTCCTGAGGAATTAGATTTTCTTTGATGGCGTCTGTATGTATATGGTAATTTACCTTGGCTAAGGTTCTTTGAAGAGTCCAATCCAATTTTAGTCGGCTATTCTCATCGTCTTTTAGCCTTTGAAATTCTTTAATTAAATAAAGTTTGAATTCTATAGAAATCCAAGAAGCAAACTCGAAGGCAATATCCTTATGCGCAAACGTTCCACCATATCTTCCAGCTTTTGAAACTATTCCTAACGCATTAGTTTTCTCAATCCACTGTTTTGGAGTTAGTGTAAAACTATTTAAACCAGCTTGCTTTCTAAACCCATCGAATTCGATGGATTTAAAATCTGGGTTATACAATTGTTTCCAAAACCCTAATAGTTCTATTGTATTTCGGTTTCGCAACCAATTTTGGATGGTGGTATCCGTTCTTTCTAGATCTTTAAATCTGGAAATATCCGTAAGCGAAATAAAATCTGATTGATGGGCTATAGTTATTGCTATTTGTATCCCATTTACATCGATATATTTACCTTTTGCAGTCATCCCTATTAATCTTTATAAAAAGGAGTCTTTACCACTTTCGCCTTTACTCTATTGTCTCTTATTTCTATATAAATCTTTTGACCTTCTTTAGAGAATTCGGTATTCACGTACGCCAAACCAATGGCTTTTTGTAAAGATGGGGATTGTGTACCCGATGTTACTTTACCAATTACATTTCCTTCACCATCAACTACTTCATAATCATGACGAGGAATTCCTCTTTCTACCATCTCAAATCCCACCAACTTTTGTGTTAATGCAGCTTGTTTCTCGATTTTTAAAACTTCAGAATTAGTAAATTCTTTATTGAACTTGGTTACCCAACCTAAGCCTGCTTCAAAAGGAGAAGTGGTGTCGTCAATATCGTTTCCGTATAAACAGAAACCCATTTCTAACCGTAAAGTATCCCTAGCGGCCAAACCGATTGGCTTAATATCATAAGCCTCGCCGGCTTTAAAAATGGCATCCCAAATTTCATCAGCGTAAGCGTTATCAAAATAAATTTCGAAACCACCTGCACCGGTATAACCAGTTGCAGAAATCAAAATATTATCAAAACCTGCAAATTTCCCTTTTTTAAAGGTATAATAGTCCATTTCAGCCAGGTTGACATCAGTTAAAATTTGCAATGCTTTTGCTGCATTTGGACCTTGAATGGCTAGTAAAGAAGTACGATCCGATATGTTTTTCATATCTACTCCGTAAGTATTCAATCCACTAATCCAATCCCAATCTTTTTCAATGTTAGATGCATTTACCACCAACATATAGGTTTTATCGTTGATACGGTAAACCAGTAAATCATCTACAATTCCACCTGTTTTGTTAGGTAAGTAAGCATATTGTATTTTTCCATCGAACAGTTTTGAAGCGTCATTTGAACACACTTGCTGAATTAAATCCAAGGCTTTATCACCTTTCAAAATAAATTCGCCCATGTGGCTAACATCAAAAACGCCGACAGATTTGCGAACACTCTCATGTTCTGCATTGATACCAGAATATTGTACAGGCATATTAAATCCTGCAAAAGGAACCATTTTGGCACCTAAAGAAATATGTTTTGCGGTTAAAGCGGTGGTTTTCATTCTTCAGAAATAATATCGGGACAGCCAAAGAACTATCGAGATTTAAAGGGCGAAATTAACAAAATTTAAGCTTTCTCTTCCAAAAGTTGCTCATATACTTTAATCAATTTTTCGCCAAACTTTTTTTGATCGTGACCTTTCTCCACTAATTTTCTGGCTCCCGCTCCTATCCTATTAATCAAAGTTTTATCGGTAAAGCAACGTAAAATCTGTTTGTAAAAGTGATCGCTAGAATCGGCAATCAAAATATCCCGGTCATGGTGGTAGCTAATCCCTTCTGCTGCGATAGATGTAGCAATAACGCACTTCCCTAAAGCCATGGCTTCAATAATTTTAACACGCATGCCACTGCCAGATAGTAACGGCACAATCATCACGTGTTGGCGGGCAATAAACTCTTTAGCGTTATCTACTTGTCCTTCTATAATAACATGTTCGTTGGCCAAAAACTGGTAGCTTTCCGGAATGTTTTTACCGGCTAAATGGAAAGTTATGCCCGAACCCAACTGTAAAATATTTGGCCAAACGCGTTCTAAAAACCAATCTAAACCTTCAATATTTGGTCGCCAATCCATAGAACCTATATAACCAACACTTTTATTTGGCGACAGTTTATAATCATGGTGATAATTTTCGAGGTTTAAAGCAACGGGAAAAGTATGCACATGATGATTAAATCCTAAAGAATTAAAAAAATGTTGGTCCACAAAACTGATGGCCAAAATAGCATGGAAGCTTGCTAATATGTTAGATTCAAAATTCTCTAAACGTCGACTTAATAAATGTAAATAAAGCTTTCTTATTAAAAAACTCTCCTTTATGGTTAGTCGTTTCCAGATTTGGTGCTCAATGTTGTGCGCTCGGTAAACTAACTTAGCTGTAGAATTAGCTTTAATGATAGAAACATAAGGCGTAACCTGCAAACCTTCAAATTGGATAATATCATAATCGTCTTTTTTCAAAAGATGCACTATTCTACTGGCACAACCGGGAGAATAAAAACGGCTAATATTATAAGATTTACTTGAAAAAAGATTAAAAAAAGCATTTTGGGCCTTTATTCTGTTATCCACTTTATACTGATGGAACTTTATTTTTTGAAAAATTGGGTCGTCAATATCATTAACATGAACGTAATGCTTAGTGGTATTTAAACTAAACAACGTAACCTCGCAACCTAAATCTAATAGCGATTGAATCGTGTTATGAACAACAATAGCATATCCGCCATCGGCAGGAAACGGAACTCTGTTAGTTAATAATAGGATGCGCATGTTTGCAAAATACTAAAAAATGGAGAGTTGAGGATTGCTAATTTTAAAAGTTTTTCTGTGATACGGACTAAAACCTAAATCTAAAACGGCCTGCCGATGAACGATAGTTGGATAGCCCTTATTTTTTTTCCAATGGTAAGCTGGATACTCAACATCAATCATATCCATAAAATCATCACGATAAGTTTTTGCTAAAATTGATGCCGCAGCAATAGAGAAATACTTGCTATCTCCTTTAACCATGCATTGGTGTTTGATATTTGGATAAGCGTTGAATCTGTTACCATCGATAATTAAAAACTCGGGTGTTAATTTTAACTTCTCTACTGCCCGGTGCATCGCCAAAAATGACGCATTCAAAATATTTATTTGATCAATTTCTTGATGATCAACAATACCGACTGCGAAAGCAACGGCGATTTCTTCAATTTCTTTCCGTAATGCAAAGCGATCTTTTTCTTTAATTTGCTTGGAATCATTTAAAAGTGGATGGTGGAAATCGATGGGCAAAATTACTGCTGCCGCGAAAACTGGACCAGCCAAACAGCCCCTTCCAGCTTCATCACAACCGGCTTCTAAAAATTCATTTTGGTAAAATGGTAAAAGCATTTACTTGATTGTTTTTAAGATGGATTGCCAAATAAGTTGTGCAGAGTGATCCCAATTGTATTGTTGGGCGCACTTTAAACCTAAATTTATTTTTTCTTGGTTTTCTGCGGTTCCAGATGCCTGCTCGTACATTTTTTCTGAAAGTTCAGTAACGCTTTCCGGATCAAAAAGATACGCAGCGCCTTGGGCAATTTCTTCCATTGCCGTTCCTTTACTTGTAATTACCGGAATTCCGCAACTAAATGCTTCTATTACCGGCAAACCAAATCCTTCAAAAAACGACGGATAAATTAACGCTGTTGCATTATTCAATAGCAGGTTTAAATCTTCGTCTTCCACGTTTTTGTTGAACAAAACATCTCGCCTAAACTTCATCGTTTTTAAATACCTCACAATGGTAGAAAGCTGCCACGATTTGCGGCCCACCAATAACAATTGATGGTTAAACTGTGGGTTTTGTATTTTAAATTCCTCAAAGGCTTTTAACAGATTTAAGATATTTTTACGAGGGTGAATTGCTCCTACGTAAATGAAATATGGTGTTTTATCTTTTAGCTTCTTCGCTATAGGCTTAAAAGCCGCGGAAACTCCGTTATAAACCACATCAATTTTATCTGAATTCAGTTGATAAGTTTTAATTAAATCAGCTTTGCTAAACTGAGAAACGGTCACAATTCGATTTGCTTGCCTTGCAAATTTTGGAAAATGATGTTTGTAGTATAACTGATGCAACCAGCCTACGCCATTTTTAAAATGTTCGAAAGCAATATCGTGGATTACAGCAAGTGTTTTAACTTTTGAATTCAACGGAATAAATCCATCGGGTGAAAGCAATAAGTCTATTTTTTCTCGCTTTAAAACTTTTGGTAAGCGGTACTGAAACCAGATATAATACAAAAAAGGGTGACGAGCCTGCGGATAAACTACCACACCTTTTACATTAAGTGCAAAAATAAATTCGCTGTCAAACTTTCTGTCGAAACAAAAAACAAACTCCACTTCGGGATGGCTTAACACCAACCTGCGTAAGGTTTCAAAAGTAAACCTTCCGATTCCTTCTAAACTATCTTTGATTAATAATCTGGTATTTACGGCTATTCGCAATGTATTAAAAATGGTGAATGGCTAAGATAACCAATGCCAGCGCATATTAAAATTGCTGATTTACTATTATTGGTTTATTTTGGCATTATCGATGGACAATAAAAAATTCGCCAGCCAGGTTACGCTACTAATTTTGGTTAACCTACTGGTTAAGTTAGTCTGGATTTTCTTTATTGAACGTAAAGTGCAAATAACAGTAGGTTTTGAAAATTTCGGACTCTATTATAGCATTTTCAGCTTTACATTGATACTGGGTGTAATTAACGACCCTGGCTTAAACAATTACTTGATACAGTACTTAAGCACAAATAAAACGGCTACCCAGCATGTATCCGAACTCTTTTACATCAAAACATTTTTAGCGGGTTTATATGTATTTGTCAGTATTCTAGTTGGCTTATTGCTTGGTTTCCTTAATTACTACTTGCTGGCTTTATTAATACTTTATCAAGTTTTATATTCGTTCTTAAACTATTTCCGAGGTTTCTTAAAAGCAAATCAGCTTTTAAAATCAGAAATGCTTTTTTCTGTTCTAGATAAAAGCTTATTCATTATTGCATTTCTTCCCCTTTTATATTTTAACAGTTACTTCAATTGGACAATTAGCTTTTACGTAATTGCTCAAATAATAGCAGTCACGCTTTCGCTAATTTTGTGTGTTTATCATTTGTATCAAAAGAAGATTTTTATTTTTGATTTAACTGAAAAAACCTTGAATCTTTCAAAAGACACAAACCATGCAAACACGGTCTACTCAGGGCAGCAGGGACTACTTTTAAAGTGGAAAACAATAAAACTCACCCTAAAAAGAATTATTCCTTTTGCAGTTTTTGCATTTTTGGTATTAGCTTACAATAAAATAGACACGGTAATGTTGGCCAAAATGTTGCCCAACGGAGCTATGCAAACAGGCGTTTACGTTGCTGCCTATCGCTTTTTAGATGCCGCAAGCATGCTTCCTATTTTATTTGCGACGTTATTTTATCCGGTGCTCTGCAACATCATCTCGGATAAAATAAAGGTTAATGAATTAATCAATAACAGCATCTCCATCCTAATCCCAATCACTATAATTATTGCAATGGCAAGTTGGTTTTACCGTAATAACTTAATGCAATCGTTATATGCTCAAGATAGTAGCGAACAGCTTTCCTTAATTTTCGGCATATTAATGTTTAGTCTGCCGCTAGTTGTGGTTTATTATGTATTCAGCACTTTTTTTACCGCAAGCAATCACTTAAAATTATTAAACTTAGTTTCTACAGGAGGATTGGTAATTAACGTTGTTTTAAATATTTTACTAATTCCAATTTACCAAGCCTTAGGTGCTGCAATTAGTTCTTTAGTCAGTTTCTTTATCGTGGGTTTGGCATATCTCTTTCTTTTTTATGTAAAGTTCAAACATCCCTTTCAAGCGCTTATTTGGATTAAGGTGCTATCCCTTGTTTTCTTATTAATTCTGTTAGGCTATTTAATAAGTTACGTCTTACAAAATTGGATGTTAGGCTTCGTTTTTTATATCCTACTCGCAACAATCATAACTGGCCTATTAAAGTTTTTCGACCTTAAACACATCCAAGGCATCATTCGCTTTAAGCTTTAAGCCTTAAAATCTTTATATTATCTGCATTAGCTAATTATTTCTTTAAATTCACAATTTCAATTTATTTATGGAAAATAAGCATACAAATTTTGACTTAGTCGACGTAATAAAAGTTGCTTTGAAATACAGCAAGCACATATTTTTAATTACCCTTATCGGGATGATTGTAGGCGTGGTAACTGCCTTTATGATTACACCAAAATACGAAGCTTTCACGGTTTTCTACATCCCTGGAAATAACTCAATCTCGAAATCATTACTTGCAGAAAATAACTTAGAAAACTTCATGAGTTATGGTGATGAAGATCAAATTGACCAGACTTTGGAAATGTTAAATTCTGAGGTTTTAAAGGATAAGGTCATTGCGAAATTTGATTTGGTAAACTATTATAAACTTGGTGGCAACACAAAGTATCCAAAAACAAAAACCAGAAAAAATCTTGAATCTAATACAGAGTTTAAACGCACTGATAATCTGGCAATAAAAGTTGCAGTGAAGGATGAAGATCCCGTTTTAGCTGCAAATATGGCAAACTATATTTCTTTATGCTTAGATAGTATGCGTACCCAAATTAGACAAGCAAGAGGGCAACAAGCTTATGAATTGATTAAACTGCAATTTCATAAAAAGCAAACCGAAGTAGATTCGATTTTAAACCAATTAACTCAAATTAGAGCGCAAGGTATTTTTGATTACGAAGCGCAATCGAAAGTGTTGAGCAAAGCAATGATTGAAGCTCAAACCAACGTTAAAGCTGAGGAAGCTCGACTTCAGGTATATCAACGGAATAAAGACAGACTTCCTGATAGCACTATCATTAGAACAGAAGGACGTTTAGCAGCCGCCAAAGCAACTTACCAATCGATAAAGCCTACCGTAACTAATTTTGGAAAACTGAGCGGAAAATACTTAGCGCTCGAGATGCTTCATTTAAATGAACAAGAGTCGTTAGCAAATTTGCAATTAAGGTTTGAAGCCGCCGAGCTGGATTATAAAGGTGTTATTTCGCAACATTTTCTAATTGAAGAAGCCAGCATTCCAGAAAAAAGCAAATACCCCAACAAAGCGCTAATGATATTTCTGTTTACAGTTTCGGCTTTTCTCATCAGCTTTTTATCTGTGTTTTATTTGGCGTTTGTTGCACCGCGGTTTAAAGACTAATGTGGAGATTACATACTATTGATATTAAAAAACTATATGCTGGTAGTATCGTCATTATTCTATTAGGTGCTTTTTTAGCTTTTGGGTCGCCCGAGTATTACGTTTTAGCTCTTCCTCTTTTAATATTATTCATTGGACTTTTTTTAGTCTCCATTGAGCAGGTTTACTACTTAGTGGCATTTTGTACACCTATTTCTATTAAATACATGTTTGGGGATTCTGGGGTTAACGTCCCTAATGAACCTTTAATGTTAGTTTTTCTGTTGCTCTTTCTAGTAAAACTATTTAAAGATTTTAGCGCTGTCCGTTTCATTTTAAAACATCCTTTAACCGTACTAGTTCTAATCAATCTGTTCTGGTTGCTTATAACTTCCATCACCAGTACGCTACCCATTATTTCGTTTAAATTTTTATTAGCGAGGGTTTGGACTGTTGTTTTTGGTCTTTTTTGGGGTACGCTTATTTTTAGAGACACCAAAAACATCAAATCCTTCTTTACCGCATTTGGTTTAGGTTTATGTCTGGTTATAATTTATACCACTATTAATCATCAAGCTGTAGGTTTTTCGCAGGGCAAAAGCATGTTGGTGATGCGCCCAATAATGGATGACCACACGGTTTATAGCGCCGTTTGTAGCATTGTGTTTATTTACTCTTTAGTGTTGCTAACTTTTAAAAACAACAAACTTCCGCTTAGTAATAAAGTTCTTCTTCTAATATTTATCATTTTTTGCGCTGTGGGTATTAAGCTTTCTTACTCAAGAGCTGCTTTTTTGGGATTAATATTTGTGTTTGGGTTCAGTTTTCTGTTAAGATGGCGAGTAAAGTTTAAAACCATACTAATTTCATTCTGCGTTGTACTAGCAGTAACATTGTCATTTAGCAAGCAGATTTACCAGAATGTAAAATTCAACAATGCAGTTTCTGGCAAAAACTTAGCGACAGATATTCGCTCCATATCGAACGTAAAGACCGATGAATCAAACGTAGAACGTATCAACCGTTGGGAATCTGGCTACAGAATGTTTTTAGAAAAACCTTTTTTAGGCTACGGGCCGGGGACGTATATGTTTACATATTCGCCCTATCAGAGAGCACATGAGATGACCAGCATTAGCACTACACATGGAGATATGGGTTCTATGCATAGTGAATATTTTGGCCCATTGGTAGAAAGTGGCGTTATTGGTTTAACCACCGTCCTAGCATTGTTTTTTACTTACATAGGAATTTTAATGCGAATTTATTACAAACCTGCAACGCCAGAAATTAGGATGCTTTCTTTAGCAATTTTATTAGCAATGTTGAGCTACTTTTTCCACGGATTACTCAATAACTTTATAGGTCAGGATAAAATTGCGGTTGTATTTTGGGCTATGATGGGAATGGCTGTCGCCTTAGATTTTTGCAATAAAGAAGGCTCGAAGCTTAATGAAGCTGCTAAAGAATTAACATCCTCGGGCTAATTACTCTTCTTTTTTCGGAGCCTTAAAACGAGGTTTAAATCCGACTGGTTTCGCAACAACAGCTTTCTCTTCTGCGGGTGTTTCTTCCTTTGCTATTTCCGATTGCTCTTCCACAACTTCCACTGACTTTGTTGCTCCAGCTTTAAAACGAGGTTTGAAGCCGACTGGTTTTGCAACAACAGCTTTCTCTTCTGCGGGTGTTTCTTCCTTTGCTATTCCAGTTCGCTCTTCAACACCGTCCACTGACTTTGTAACTCCAGCTTTAAAGCGAGGTTTGAAGCCCGCTGGTCTGGCAACGACAGCTTTATCTTCTACGGGTGTTTCTGTAGCTATTATTTCCGATTGCTTTTCAGCAACTTCCACTGGCTTTGTAGTTCCAGCTTTAAAACGAGGTTGGAACCCGGCTGGCTTTGGAGCAACAACGAGTTTATCTTCTACGGGTGTTTCTGTAGCTATTATTTCCGATTGCTTTTCAGCAACTTCCACTGGCTTTGTAGTTCCAGCTTTAAAACGAGGTTGGAACCCGGCTGGCTTTGGAGCAACTGGCACAGAAACTTCGACTTCTTCTGGCTCAATTTCAGACCCTAGTGGCTTAGCTTCCTCACTTAATGGCGCTTTAAAACGGCGTTTAAAAGCTGGTGCTTTCGTAGTATTCTCTTGAAGGACCTCCGCTGATGTTTCAACAACTTCTTTTACTGTTACAGCCTCAACCTTAGGTTTAAAAGCCTCTTTTAAATACAGCTCTTTTTCGCCTGTTAAAGGATAAGCGATACGCAAATTATTGAACCAATATTTTTTAGTGTGATCAAAACTTTTTTCGCTCATCTGTTCATAATGAGAAACAAACTCTGCAAAAACATCGGGCTTACCCAACTTCAAAAGGTCTAAATCAATTTTCTTTTTTAAAAAGAATTCTTCAAATGTCATAACAAAATCTCCACATTCAAATTCTCCCAAATCAACTTGGTTCCATCACCGCTTAGCTTCCATTTCGCTTTATCTTCATCAGAAGCGTTCAACAAAGCTTGGTACCATAAAAGCGGAATAGCAGTTTCTTTACCATCTAAATCCACCACCAAACTGTCATCGTTAAAAACAACTTTTAATTCCTGATCTTTTCTACGGTTACTAACTATTCCCATTTTTTAAAACATTTAATATTTGCTTTCGGCATTAAGCTTATATTATTCCTCCATATTATGATAAACCGCCTGCACATCTTCATCCTCTTCTAGTTTATCCAACAATTTTGTAACATCTGTCACTTGCTCTTCAGTTATTTCTTTATAACTCAACGGAATTCGTTCTAATTTGGCTTGCTTAAGTTCAATTCCTTTTTCTTCTAAAGCTTTTTGCATATTGCCGAAATCTTCGAACCCTGCATGCACAACCGCAATAGCTTCGCCTTCTTCGTTTTCTTCAACAAAAATATCTTCTAAGCCTGCGTCTATCAATTCAAACTCTAATTCCTCAATATCAAGTTCTCCGGGATCAAATCTAAAAGTAGAAACTCTTTTAAATATAAAATCTAAAGAACCTGTTTTACCTAAAGAACCATTGGTTTTTGTAAAATAGCTTCTTACGTTTGCAACCGTTCTGTTGGTGTTATCTGTGGTGGTTTCAACTAAAATAGCTACGCCATGAGGTGCATAACCTTCGTAAACAAACTCCTCATAACCCGCCATGTCTTTATCAGATGCTCTTTTTATAGCTGCATCAACCCGATCTTTCGGCATATTTACTGCTTTACCGTTCTGTATAGCAGTTCTAAGCTTTGAATTTGTTTCTGGATGCGGACCACCTTCTTTCACCGCCATCACGATATCTTTACCTATACGGGTAAATTGTACCGCCATTTTAGTCCAACGTTTAAATTTTCTTTCTTTACGGAACTCGAATGCTCTTCCCATTTCTTATAAATTCTTTAATCTTTTAATTCATCAATCATTAGCAACTTAGGTTTATTAGGTATAAGCAATCTAAGTCGCCGCCATTACAAGCATCTTGATACTTTTAACTCAAATCTCACTACTCACATCTCACTACGTCTTACTCTTCTTCAAAGTTAATTTTTCAAATTGAATTTGGGTATCCAGTCGGTGACTTTTTTAAACAAAAAAACCTCGCTAAATTAATTAACGAGGTTTTTTTTGTTTTAGTCGGCGGAAACTTATTTCTTACCTACAGTTGCTTGTTGTTCTGCTTGCTTTAACGCTCTTGACATAATTACAGAAACGATAGTGTCTTCAGAAACGTTAGTGATTACGTAATCAGCTGGTTTCAAATCACGTACTCTTACAGATTTACCAACTTCTAATGGCTCAATAGATACTTCTACTTCTTGAGGCATATTTTTAGGTAAAGCGTTAACTTTTAACTTACGTAATTTTTGAACCAATTTACCACCCATTTTAACACCTGGAGAAGTTCCGGTTAATTTTACTGGGATTTCAATGGTTACTTTTTTATCATCAAATAATTGAAGAAAATCGATGTGTACAATTTTCTCAGTTAATGGATGAAACTGAATATCTTGCATGATTGCATTGAATTTTTTACCATCAATGTTTAACTCAGCAAAATTTACTTCTGGAGTGTAAACTAAGTCTCTTAGTGCTGGCGCATCAATAGCAAAGTGAAATTGCTCTTTTCCACCGTATAGTACAGCTGGCACTTTACCTTCGTAACGCAATTCCTTTGCGTCGCGTTTCCCTACGTTCTCTCTTGGAGAACCGCTAATTGCGATTGATTTCATATTCGTATATATTAATTTTAAACTATTTTAAATAAATCACTTATTGACGCATGTTCGTTTACGTTGGCAATTGCCTTCGCAAAAAAATCTGCGGTTGATAATACTTTAATCTTCGGGCTGCTATGTTTTAACGGAATTGTATCTGTTACAATTAACTCTGCTAATGCCGACTTTTCTAATGTAGCGTAAGCGTTTCCAGATAAAACGGCATGAGTACAAACCGCTCTCACACTTCTAGCTCCCTTTTCCATAATTAATTCAGCAGCTTTTGCTAGAGTACCTCCGGTATCTATAATGTCGTCCATTAAAACAACATCTAAACCTTCAACATCTCCAATAATAGACATTGATTCGATCTCGTTGGCTCTTTTTCTTCTCTTATCGCAAATTACAACTTCGGCGTTAAAAAACTTCGCAAAGGTTCTTGCTCTGTAACTACCACCCATATCTGGAGAAGCAATTGTTAAATTCTTTAATCCTAAACTTTTTATATGCGGTACAAATATCACAGACGCATCTAAATGGTCTACCGGAATATCAAAAAATCCTTGAATTTGAGCCGCATGTAAATCCATTGTCATGATACGATGAATACCGGCAGCAACTAACAAGTTAGCCACTAATTTTGCGCCGATTGCAACCCTCGGCTTGTCTTTTCTATCCTGACGGGCTAAACCAAAATAAGGGATAACTGCAGTGATATAATGCGCTGAAGCTCGTTTAGCTGCGTCAATCATCATTAACAGTTCAAATAAGTTATCATTTGGCTGGCAGGTAGACTGAATCAGAAAAACATCACAACCACGAATAGATTCGTCATAATGTGGCTGAAACTCACCATCAGAAAAACGCGATAAAATAACTTTTCCTAATTCTTTTCCGTAACACTTCGCAATTTTTTCAGACAAAGCCTTTGAACCTGTACCAGAGAAAAGTTTGATGTTGTTAGTTGTGGAAGGCATAAGCTTTCGAGAGATTTAAAATAAAAAATTCGGAAATTAAATATATTCAACTTCCGAATTTCAATTGTTGCCCGACCAGGATTCGAACCTAGACAAACGATACCAAAAACCGTTGTACTACCTTTATACTATCGGGCAATCATTATATTTCAGGGAACGTATTTCCTGAAATGGAATGCAAATATAGGAGCATTAAACAAAGGATGCAAATCTTTTTCAAAATATTTCTAGAATCCTCATAAAGCATTCGTTCTCAGCTATTTTTGTTTATCTGCCGGTTAATAAATGTTAAATTACTAATTATTTAAATTCAATTCATTATTTTCGGCGGTTAAAATTGAATCATAAAAAATGACCTATTCCAAAATTAACAACCTGCTGGGTTGGCTTACCTTTTTAATTGCAGCAACCGTATATATATTAACGCTTGAGCCTACTGCAAGTTATTGGGATTGTGGCGAATTTATCTCGGCCGCACTTAAGCTACAAATTGTACACCAACCCGGTGCGCCATTGTTTTTAATGATTGGTAAAATTTTTAGTTTGTTTGCTAGCAAGCCAGAAAACATTGCGTACGCTGTAAATGTTAGTTCCGCTTTATCAAGCGCTGCAACTATTATGTTTTTGTTTTGGACCATTACTGCACTAGGTAAAAAAGTAAGTTTAACTACAGATGCTAAATTTAGTACAACTACAATTATTGGCATTATGGGTGCTGGTTTAGTAGGTGCATTAGCTTACGCTTTCTCAGATTCGTTTTGGTTTTCAGCAGTAGAGGCCGAAGTTTATGCAATGTCTTCCTTATCAACAGCGGTTGTTTTTTGGGCTATTTTAAAATGGGACGCACATGCCGATGAACCCTACGCTGATAAATGGTTGATTTTTATAGCTTATGTAATGGGCTTATCAATAGGTGTTCACCTTTTAAACTTGTTAGTAATACCAGCAATGGCTCTGGTTTATTATTTCAGAAAAAACAAAGTAGCTACTATAAAAGGAGTGATAACAGCAATGGCTGCTGGCATTTTAATTTTAGGCATTATACAATATGGCATTATACAATACCTTATCAAAATAGGTGCTAATTTCGATCTTTTCTTTGTAAACACTTTAGGATTAGGATTTGGGTCTGGAGTTACTGTTTTTGCAATAATATTGCTTTTAGCAACCATCTGGCTAACCGTTTACTCTATCCAAAAGAAAAAGCCAACCTTAAATTTAGCAATGCTATCGTTCATTTTCATCCTTTTTGGTTACAGTTCTTTTGTAATGATTGTAATTAGAGCCAAGGCGAACCCAACTTTAAACAATAGCGACCCTAAAGATGCTTTCTCTTTCTTGAGCTACTTAAACAGAGAACAATACGGCGACCGTCCTTTATTATATGGACAATACTTTGACTCTAAGCCAATTGAAACAAAGCAGAACGGAAACATTTACGTAAAAGGTGAAAAGAAATACGAGATAGCTGGTCAAAAACAAGCCTATGTATATGATAGAAATACGTTGTTCCCCCGTATGTACAGCGATGATGGTAACCACCCAGCGGTTTATAGAGACTGGATGAATTTGGGTCCGCAAGAAAGTCCTAACCTAGCCACAAATATTGGTTTTTTTGGAACTTACCAAGTTGGCTTTATGTACATGCGTTATTTCCTATGGAACTTTGCAGGCCGACAAAATGATAGTCAAGGAATAGGCGATTATACAAATGGAAACTGGATAAGCGGTATCAAATTTTTAGATGCCATGCGGTTGGGAGATCAATCTCACTTACCAGACAGCATGACAAAAAACAAAGCAAATAATCAACTGTTTTTCTTACCTCTTATTTTAGGGTTGTTAGGCGCATTTTGGCATTTTAAATACAGTCAAAAAGATGCGGGAATTGTTGCGCTGCTATTTTTCTTTACAGGATTAGCAATTGTTATCTACTTAAACCAAACGCCTAATCAACCACGAGAGCGAGATTACGCATACGTAGGCTCATTTTACGCTTTTGCGATTTGGATTGGACTAGGTGTATTCGCAATATCACAATGGTTACGAAAAGTAGTTACTCCAAAAACAGCTGCAATTCTTGCGACTTCCGTAGGACTGTTGGCTGCACCTATTCTAATGGCAAGTCAAGAATGGGATGACCACGATCGCTCTACAAAGTCTACGGCTAGAGATTTTGCTCGCAACTACTTAAACAGCTGTGCACCAAACGCTATTTTGTTTACTTACGGAGATAATGACACTTATCCACTTTGGTACGTACAAGAAGTAGAAAATTTTAGACCAGATATTAGAATTGTAAACCTAAGCTTGTTTGATACAGATTGGTACATTAACCAATTGAGAAGGCCTTTTAACCAATCGGCTCCGCTACCAATTACGATGAACCCTGAAATGTACAAAACAGGTACAAGGGATGTCCTTTTTTACCAAAACTTTAATTTAGAAGGCGCACAAGAACTTAAAGATGTATTTGAGTTTGTGACTTCAAATAACCCTGAAGCAAAAGTTGATTACCAAAGCGGTAGATCAGAAAACTTTTTACCAACAAAAAATTTCAAGTTAACAATTGACCCCAAAACTGTTTTAACAACCAAAACAGTTGATGCAAATGAAGCTGGTAAAATTGTTCCGGCAATGGAATGGAATTTTCCTGGCAATTACTTAACTAAAGGGCAATTAGCTATTGTAGATATGTTGGTGCACAACAATTGGGAACGTCCAATTTACTTTGCTTTTACCGTACCTAGCAGCAACTTCTTAGGTTTAGATAACTACCTATTTAATGAAGGTTTCGCTTTAAGATTAGAACCAAAAACTAAGGGAAAAATTCCTTCTGACAGTCCACTTGGCGAAACGGAAGTGGTAAACACGAAAGAGATGTACAACAACCTGATGACAAAGTTTGATTGGGGTACCATAAAATCATCTCCTTACCTAGATCCTGAATCTCAAAAAATGGTATTCTTATCGGTAAATAAATTTACTGAGCTAGCCAAAAATCTGATATTTGAAGGCAAAATAGATAGCGCTAGAAATGTGGTGAAAGAATGTATGAAGGTTTTACCTATTTATACAACCTACGACAGTAATTTTGCTTTGAGCAAATATGAGTTGGTTAACTTAATGTACCAACTAGGTTTAAAGACTGATGCTACAAGTTTGTTAAAACAAACCGAAAATTTAGTTACGCAGGAACTCGATTATCACTACAGTATAATCCAAGGAAAAGAAAACTTAGGCAGCAGAGATATTCAACTCAACTTATTTGTACTTTCTCAGTTTGTAGAAATGACGAAACAGTATGGAGAACCGGTTTTGAACAAAGAGTTAGAAAACAAAATGAAAAACTACGAGTCAAAATTTGGAATGAGTAGATAATAAAAAACATCAAATAAAAGGTAGCCGAAAATTTTAGCTACCTTTTCTGTTTTGATGGACTTTATGCATTAAAGTTGACCTGATTACGCTCCCAACTTGATCTAGGTATTGTACTATAATTATTAAAACATTACCTACTGAAATAACATCTAGGGTAATTCATCTTCCAAAACCAATCCCTGGACTTTATAGAATTAAAAAAGATATCGGCCGTATTTTTGTTCGGCTAAAGATTTGTATTTTTATTTTTTAACTCAAAATGATACTTAGAGAAGATACAGAGAACTACATCTTAATTACTCAACATGACCATGCGTATATTGCTGGAGAGTTGTTAACTCATTTCAAAAAAGAATTTATAGCTGTAGAGCATTTTGAATCGTTTAAATTTGCAGTACACCAACACGATAGGGCATGGATTATTCCAGACTCACACCCTTTATTAAATGACGTTACCCAAAAACCTTTTACTTTCCTAGATTTTCCGGAAAAATTAAGGCTGCATTTTTACAAATTGGGGATTGAACAAGTAAACCATGCCAATTCTTACGCTGCACTACTTTGCAGCATGCATTATTGCAACCTAGTCTCGTCATCTTCATCTGAAATAGCTACGCAGTTTGTGGAACGTGAAAGATCTCGTCAAAATCATCTCGTAGCAAAGTTGAAAATCCCTCATACTCGCTTACTGCACTATCAGGTTCAAATGCTAAAATTCTGTGATGATTTATCACTTTATATTTGCATGAATAAACCCGGAGCGAGTAAAGACGATGAAGTTTCTTTATTTAAAAAAGGCTTTGCGGATTCAAAGTTTTTCCATCAAGATGGGGAAACAAAAGTAATTGCTTCTTACAAAGACAGAAACACTATTAAGTTTAACTCTAACCCTTTTGAAGATATTTTTGAGATTAAAGTGCCTTTAAAACGTGTTTCAAAAAAACTAGTTAAAGACATTGGAATAGCCGATACTTACCTTGCCGAACCAACTACTTTCTTTAACGTAACCATTGGTAGCCCGAGTAAGAAGTAACAATGTCAAAAACAAGCCAAGGCAAGTAGAAATTAATTTTTATTTTTCCCGCAAATTAAGGTCAGGTTTTTTGGCTCTCCATAAATTTTCGCATTGTCGTGTTTTTAACATTTAACAATCAGACTTTTATATTTTGTTAAAAATATTCGCAACTGGGAATACCTTTATTGGAGTTGGATTTTCATCATTCGGTTACTTTTTAAGTCTGTTTAAAGGACAAAGGAAGCTAAACAAACGATATAATAAGGTTTGTTTTTTATTGGACGGAACCTTAACAGCACAACCCTAAGTTAAATAAACCTGGGTGGCAGCGGTACCCCACAGATTATTGGAGTTTACGGAAATAATCGAGGAGTAAAGCAGAACACGGGACTACCGGAACCGACAAAACACAGGTTTTACTTTTCCAATTAGAAAATACTCTAAACATCCTCAAAAGCCTTCTGAATTTCAGTGAACCTGCGAACTAATCCACTCTTTTAAAATATGTTGAAATCTTATACTTGCCTATTTTGCACAAAATTTTAGCTTTGTAAAGGTTCATTGCGGTTTGCAGATTCTCATATCTCATATCTCAACACTCAAATCTAACAAATGGCTGAATTAAGTGTAAATTATAGCGAAGACAGCATCCGGTCGCTGGATTGGAAAGAGCACATTAGGCTTCGTCCAGGAATGTATATCGGTAAACTAGGCGACGGTTCGGCTTATGACGATGGCGTCTATGTGTTGCTGAAAGAGATTGTGGATAACTCTATTGATGAATTTGTGATGGGTGCTGGTCGAATTATCGACATTACCGTGAGCGACCATAAAGTTTCCATAAGGGATTACGGCCGCGGAATTCCGTTAGGAAAAGTGATTGATTGTGTATCGAAAATTAACACAGGTGGTAAGTATGATTCTAAAGCTTTCCAAAAGTCTGTCGGCTTAAACGGTGTAGGTACAAAAGCAGTGAATGCATTGTCGAACTTTTTTACAGTGCAATCTTACCGTGATGGAAAAGCCAAAAAAGCCGAATTTGAAAAAGGAGAGTTAACTAAAGACAACTCCATAATTGATACTACGCAACGGAACGGAACGGCTATCATTTTTATTCCGGATGATACCATCTTCCGCAACTACCGTTACATCCCCGAGTTTATTGAGAACATGGTTTGGAATTATGTTTTTCTGAATGCAGGTTTAACGGTAAACTTTAACGGACAAAAATTTTTCTCCGAACGTGGTTTATATGATTTATTAACTAGAAATACTGATACTGAAGCTAATCGTTATCCAATTATTCATTTACATGGTGAAGATATTGAGATTGCGATGACGCATGGCCAACAATATGGCGAGGAATATTATTCGTTTGTAAACGGCCAGCATACTACCCAAGGTGGAACACACCAACAAGCCTTTAGAGAGGCTGTTGTTAAAACGATTAGAGAATTTTATAAAAAAGAATATGATGCTTCGGATATCAGAGCATCAATTGTAGCGGCAATTTCTGTTAGAATACAAGAACCTGTTTTTGAATCGCAAACCAAAACCAAATTAGGTTCCTTAAATATCGGTCCGGATGGACCTACGGTACGTACTTTTATCAACGATTTTGTTAAAAAACAGCTTGATGATTACCTCCACAAATATCCGGAAGCCGCAGATGCTTTGTTGAAACGCATCTTACAGTCGGAACGAGAACGTAAGGATATTGCGGGTATTAAGAAACTAGCGAACGACCGAGCAAAAAAAGCAAGTTTACACAACCGTAAACTGCGTGATTGCAAGTGGCATTTGGATGATGAAAAGCTAAGCGAAGAAGACCGAAAAAAGACAACCCTTTTTATTACCGAGGGAGATTCAGCTTCGGGCTCAATTACCAAAGCTCGCCAAGTAAGAACACAAGCTGTTTTCTCGCTCAAAGGAAAGCCTTTGAATGCTCATGGTTTAACCAAGAAAGTAGTTTACGAGAACGAAGAGTTTAATTTATTACAACATGCTTTAAATATTGAAGATGGTTTAGAAGGTTTACGTTACAACAATATTGTGGTTGCAACCGATGCCGATGTGGATGGGATGCACATCCGCCTATTGCTGATGACTTTCTTTTTACAATTTTTCCCGGATTTAGTAAAAACGGGTCATGTTTTTATTTTGCAAACCCCACTGTTTAGGGTTCGTAATAAGAAAGAAACCATTTATTGCTATAGCGATGAGGAACGTGTGTTAGCGATAGATAAACTTGGCGGAAAGCCAGAAATTACTCGATTTAAAGGCTTGGGAGAAATTTCTCCTGATGAGTTTGAGAATTTTATTGGAGAAGATATCCGTTTAGACCCGGTGATTTTACATGGCGAAACCAAGATTAAAAACTTGTTAGAATATTACATGGGAAAAAACACCATGGATAGGCAGCAACACATTATACAAAACTTAAGGGTCGAAAAAGATGACGCTGATATTATTGCTGAAGCAAAAGCAGCTGCCGGAGCGTTAGAAGAATCGGTAGCTTAATTATGCTTAAAGCTGAAGGCAAAAAGCTTAAAGCCATATATCTAATTTTAGAATTAAGCCATTGATAAAAAAGGAAATTAATATTGCTTTTGACGATTTCGAAAGTATTGACGAACTAAATGAGGCCGACAAAGATCTTTGTTTAGAAGCTATAAAAGCGTTAGCAAATTCTTATTCGCCTTATTCTAACTTTAGAGTTGGGGTTGCGGTAAAACTTGCCAGTGGAAAAATAGTTTACGGCAGCAATCAAGAAAATGTAGCTTATCCATCTGGTTTATGTGCAGAACGTGTTGCGCTTTTTAATATTGGCGCTAACTTTCCTAATGATAACATTTTATCGATTGCAATAACAGCTTCCACAACTAATTTTGAATTGTTAAAACCTGTAACACCTTGTGGTTCTTGTTTGCAAGTAATGGCAGAATGCGAACAACGACAAACTGCTAAAATGGATATTTTGTTGTATTGCATTAATGGTGCGGTATGGAAAACGACTGGTGTAAAGAGTTTCCTGCCGTTTATGTTTGTGGAGGATAGGCTGGCGACTTAACCACAGAGGTCACGGAGTTTTGCACAGAGAAGAAATGGAGAGAACCTTAGGATGCTTTTTATGAAAACTCTAATACTTTAAATAAGATGGAAAGAGAAAATAATCTCGCCACAGAAGCGACAGGCTTAGCAATAAAAGTTCATAAAGAACTTGGTCCAGGTTTACTAGAGTCCGCCTATAAAGAATGCTTCTTTTATTAGATAAAGAAAAGCGGGCTACTGGTTGAGAAAGAAAAAGCAGTTCCACTCGTTTATCAAGACATAAAACTGGATTGCGGTTATAGATTAGATATCATTATAGAAAATAAATTGATAATTGAAATAAAATCCGTCGAAGCATTAAATGACATTCATTTAGCGCAAACCTTAACTTATTTGAAGTTATCAAAATGTAAATTAGGACTGTTAATTAACTTTAATGTTCTTCGATTGAAGGATGGAGTAAAAAGAGTTATAAATGGTTATTATTAAAAATTAACCACAAAGATACACAAAGAAAAAAGCACAGAGTTCACTGAGCTTACCTTTGTGAACTTTGTGAAAAAACTCTGTGACCTCTGTGGTTAAATAGATTATGGACGAAAACAATTACGAAAAAGAAGAAACCTTACATAACGTAACATCACTCAGTGGTTTATATGAAAACTGGTTTCTAGATTACGCTTCTTATGTGATTTTAGATCGGGCTGTCCCTCATATTTTTGATGGATTGAAGCCTGTGCAACGTCGTATTCTGCATTCATTAAAAGAAATGGATGACGGACGTTTTAACAAAGCGGCCAACGTAATTGGTAACACTATGAAGTATCATCCGCATGGTGATGCTTCAATTGGTGATGCCATGGTGCAAATTGGACAAAAAAACCTACTAATTGATACGCAAGGAAACTGGGGCGATCCGGTTACCGGAGATTCTGCAGCAGCTCCACGTTACATTGAAGCTCGTTTGTCGAAGTTTGCGTTAGAAGTTGTTTTTAATCCAGACACTACCGAGTGGCAATCCTCCTACGATGGTAGAAATAAAGAACCTGTTACCTTGCCTGTAAAGTTTCCTTTGCTATTGGCGCAAGGAGCCGAAGGTATTGCCGTAGGTTTGGCTACCAAAGTAATGCCTCACAATTTTATTGAACTGATTGATGCTTCCGTTAAAGTTCTAAAAGGGAATCGACCAAATATTATTCCTGATTTTTTGACGGGTGGTATGGCCGATTTCTCCAATTACAATGAAGGTCAACGAGGTGGCAAAATCAGAGTTCGGGGTAAAATCTCCGAAATCGACAAAAAAACATTAGTCATTACGGAAATCCCTTTTTCAACCACCACCATTGGTTTAATTGATAGTATTATTTCTGCGAATGATAAGGGGAAAATCAAGATCAAGAAAATTGAGGATAACACCGCAAAAGACGTAGAAATTGTAGTGCATTTAGCTCCTGGAATTTCTCCGGACGTGACCATTGACGCACTTTACGCTTTCACCAATTGCGAGGTTTCTATATCGCCAAACACCTGCATCATCAAAGGTGACAAGCCACATTTCATGAGTGTGAACGATATTTTAGTCGAAAGCACTCATTACACCAAAAACCTTTTAAAAAGAGAACTAGAAATCAAACTCCATGATTTACAGGAGAAGATTTTCTTTAGTTCGTTACTGAAAATATTTATTCAGGAAGGGATGTACAAACATGCCGACTATGAGAATTCTACAAATTTTGACGAAGTTCTAATCGTTTTACACCGATTGTTTGAGCCGTTTAAGTCTAGTTTATATCGTGAGATTTTACCAGAGGATTTCAAAAAATTGATTGACAAGCCAATGAGTAGCATCACCCGTTTTGATGTTAAAAAAGCGGATGAACAAATGGCTAATCTTGAAAAAGAAATCAAAGGAGTAAAATACGATTTAAGACATTTAACAGATTACGCAATTGCTTACTTTGAGCGATTGAAAGAAAAATTCGGCAAAGGCAGAGAGCGTAAAACCGAAATTAGAACTTTTGATAGAGTGGAAGCGGCGCAAGTTGCTTTAGCAAATACCAAGTTTTATTTAAACAGGACCGATGGTTTTATTGGTACGGGATTAAAGAAAGACGAATACGTTTTCGATTGTTCGGATTTGGATGATATTGTGGTGTTTAGAGACGATGGCGTATGTTTGGTTACCAAAGTTCAGGATAAAACATTTGTAGGCAAAGGGATTTTGCACATCGGCGTTTTTAAGAAGAATGATGAACGCACCATCTATAACATGATTTATAAAGATGGAAAAACTGGCTTTGCTTACATTAAACGTTTCGCAATTGGCGGTGTTACCCGCGACAAGGAATATGATTTAACCAAAGGCTCAAAAGGCAGCAAGACTTTATACTTTACCGCAAACCCTAATGGTGAAGCAGAAGTTATAAATGTGGCTTTAAAGCCGATGTCGAAACTGCGAAAACTCACTTTCGATCATGACTTTGCGGAAACCGCTATTAAGGGAAGAGGTTCACAAGGAAATACATTAACCAAATTTGCTATCAAAAAAATCACCTTAAAATCTAAAGGTGTTTCCACTTTGGCAGGGAGAAAAATTTGGTACGATCCGATCACAAAGCGCTTAAACGAGAACGGTCATGGACGTTACTTGGGCGAATTCCAAGCAGAGGATAAAATACTTTGCGTATTTAACGACGGCAGTTACGAACTTTCGAGTTTCGATTTAACCAATCACTTTGATGATAAAATGGTTCGGATTGAAAAATTTAGATCTGAAAAAGTTTTTGCCTGCGTCCATCTCGATGGCAAGTCTAAAAACTGTTACATCAAGCGTTTTGTTTTCGAAGATTTAGCAATTGGTAAAAGAGCAGGTTTTATCAGCGAAGAACCAGGTTCTAAAATGCTCATTTTAAGTGCTTCGGACCACCCAATTGTTAAGGTGGAAGCGCTCAAAGGAAAATCTCAAATCTTTGATGAACAAGAAATTGATTTGTCCGAAGCGATTGATGTAAAAGGGATGAAAGCGCAAGGAAACAAGCTGAGTCCACATGATGTACAGCATATTGTTCTAATTTCCAAAGAAAGCGAAGAGGCAGAAGAAGCTGAAGAGGAAATTAAAAATGATGATTCAGAAGATGATAATGACGACGAAAACGGAGATGACAGTGAAAGTAATTCGGAAGTTAATATAATACCAGAAGAGATAAAAGAAGAAGTAAAACCGGAAGAGAAAGCAAAACCAAAGCAGGCTTTTAAAACTGAAGAAATAAAACCTGAAACCAAGGTTACTTCTCCGAAAGAAACGGACGAGAAACCAAAAGAAGCGCCAAAACCAGAAGAAGGCAAAAAGCCAACTTTTACTTCAAATCCTAAACCTGCAAAAAAAGTAGATTTTGAAATCACCAATCCAGATGATATTAAGTTGGATGACAAGGGGCAGCTGGGGTTGTTTTAAATAACATTATTCTTTTTCGCATATTTTAGAACGACTAATTGAACAACTTCAATTAGTCGTTTTTGGTTAAAGATGAATGTCTTTTGACCGGAAAACTGTTAAAGTTGGGGAATACAGACCACTCTAAATCCTAAAAAAACCTATTCAATTATTTCGCCGACAAATATCTACGCTCCACCGAATTTTCAACACACTTCATCGAATACTATTCGACCAAATCAAACACAACTCCTACATTTATATCATTAAATCAAAAGAGATGGAAAATCCAGAATTAGAAAACAGACCAAATCAACACGGCAAAAAGGTGTTAGGTTCGGCAATCTTGTTAATAGGTTTAGTTTTACTCGCTAAACAAATGGGCGTCCAATTCCCAAAATGGTTACTCAGCTGGCCAATGATATTAATTGTTATCGGTATTGCAAGCGGAATAAAACAACAATTTAAAACCAACGGCTGGATAATTATGGTTTTAGTAGGAGCTGTATTTCTTGCCGAACGCATTTTTCCAGCGTTGTCAGTTTCCCAATATACATGACCCGTACTTCTAATCGGCTTAGGTATCTTTTTCATTTTTGGTAAAGGCCTTAAAAAGAACGAATGTAAAAGAAGGAGAAGATGGGAAGAACGTTATGGAAACCACTAACCGATTTAAAAACGGAATTAGCACATTTAGAATTATACCTCGAAATTGAAAAAGTACGTTTCGGAAACCGCTTAAATACATTAGTCTCAGCAGATGAATCCGTTTTAAACAAAACCTTGCCACCAATGCTTTTACAACCGCTGGTAGAAAACGCTATTAAATTTGGCTTGTATGATACGTTGGACGAAGTCACCATCAACGTATCGGCGACTTTTCAAAATCCTTATCTACAGATCACAATTACCAACCCTTTTGACCTCGAAACTTCTCACAGCAACAAAGGCACAGGCTTCGGCTTATCAAGCACCCAACGCAGGTTACAACTTTTCTATAACCGCACCGATTTGCTAACTATCAAAAAACAAGACGAGCAGTTCATCAGCACTTTAAAACTACCGCAAATATGATTAAAGCATTAATTATCGACGACGAGCCGTTAGCTCGAAATATCATTAAAGAATATCTATTGAACTTCCCTCAAGTAGAAATAGTAGAAGAGTGTGGAAACGGTTTCGAGGGATTAAAAGCGATTAATCAGCACCAACCCCAGCTCGTATTTTTAGATATACAAATGCCTAAAATTACAGGTTTCGAACTTTTGGAGTTGTTGGATGAATTACCTGCAATCATTTTCACCACCGCGTTTGATGAGTTTGCACTAAAAGCTTTTGAAGCAAATGCGGTAGATTATCTATTAAAGCCTTTTAACGAGGAACGCTTTAAAAAAGCGATGGATAAATTTTTGTTTCCCAATAAAGAAGAGCAAAAAACACCTGTCCAAAATATTGTAGAAGCAGTTTCTGCACAAAGCCAAACTCAGAATGAGCGGATTGTCATTAAGCTAGGTAATAAGATTAAAGTGATTTCTCTTTATGATATTAGCCACATGACTGCCGATGATGATTATGTGAAAATTTATACTGCCGAAGGAGGGTTCCTTAAAAATCAAACACTTGCTTTCTTCGAGAAAAACCTAAATCCAAATTTATTTGTTCGGGTTCACCGTTCGCACATCGTAAAAATTGACCGAATCACTAAAATTGAAGCTTATGAAAAAGATAGTCATTTGCTAATTTTAAAAAGCGGACAAAAAATTCCTGTAAGCAAAACGGGTTATCCAAAATTGAAGTCGGCTTTAGGGATTTAAGCTAACTACACCACAAAAAATAAAACCACATAGATTTCAAAGAGAAATTGGACACACAGCTATATTCCGCAAAGCGGAACGCTATGTAAACTAAAACACATATTGTCTACAATCAAAAACTATTTTTTTATTTGGCGAATTTTAGGTTATTATTTAAAGATAAGTGATATAAAAGTTCTTTTATAAAATTAGCAGCTATGTTCCTATGTGGTTTAAAAACTGTCACGCAATAAAGGATTTAAGTTTAAACACGCTCTTAAAAAATGTATCTTCGTTGCCATGTCTGCTAACGATATTAAAGCCAAAATAGATGCCTTGGTGCAGGAGCTAAAACAGCATAATTACAATTATTATGTATTGGCAATGCCTACCCTTTCTGATTATGATTTTGACCAGAAACTAAAAGAGTTAGAAGCTTTAGAAAAAGCAAATCCCCAATTTTTAAATCCTGATTCGCCAACGCAAAAAGTAGGTGGAGAAATTACTAAAAACTTTAAAACGGTACAGCATAAATGGCCAATGATGTCATTGGGAAATACCTACAACGAGCAGGATTTGTTGGATTTTGACCAGCGCATCAAAAAAGCCGTCGGCGAAAATTTCGAATACGTTTGTGAATTAAAGTTTGATGGTTTATCCATGAGTTTAACTTATGAAAATGGTAAATTATCAAGAGCGGTCACCCGTGGTGATGGAACCAAAGGCGATGACGTCACTTCAAACGTAAAAACGATACGTACCATCCCAACAGTAGTTCATGGAGCTCAGATGCCCGACTATTTCGATATCCGCGGCGAAGTTTTCATGCACCACGCCGCTTTCGAAAAACTAAATCAAGAACGCGTAGAGAACGGAGAACAAGCTTTTGCCAATCCCCGTAATTTCGCATCCGGAACAGTTAAAATGCAGGATTCGGCAGAGGTTGCCAAACGTCCATTAGATTGTTTCCTATATTTCTTTTACAGCGATAAAAATCCGTTTAAAACACATTGGGAAAGTTTACAGACGGTTAGAAAGTGGGGATTTAAAATCTCCGAAGAAAGTAAACTTTGCGCTACCATTCAAGACGTTTTAGATTTTATCCAATACTGGGACCAGAAAAGATTTAAATTAAGTTATGATATAGACGGAATTGTAATTAAAATAAACAGCTATGCACAACAGCAAGAATTAGGTTTTACAGCAAAATCTCCACGCTGGGCAATCAGCTATAAATACAAAGCGCAAGAAGTTGAAACGGTTTTAGAAAAAGTGACATATCAAGTCGGCCGGACTGGCGCTGTTACACCAGTTGCAAACCTAAGACCAGTTTTGTTGGCCGGCACAACCGTAAAAAGAGCAACTCTACACAACGCCAATGAAATGGAACGACTTGGTCTACACGAAAACGATACGGTTTTAGTAGAAAAAGGTGGAGAGATTATTCCCAAAATCATTCAGGTAAATCTGGAAAAAAGACGACCAGGAACTCAAAAAATTGAATACATCCAAAATTGCCCAGAATGTAACACGCCTTTGGTACGTACAAAAAGCGAAGCAGTGCATTATTGCCCAAATGATGAAGGTTGTCCGCCACAAATTGTTGGACGCATTCAGCATTTCATTAGTCGTAAAGCAATGAATATTGAGGGCATCGGTGCAGAAACGGTTGAAAATCTATATCGAAAAAATCTACTTACACATATTAGCGATATTTACACGCTCAAAAATCATGAAGAAGATTTAAAAAGCTTAGAGCGTTTCGGCGAAAAATCAATTACTAATCTAATTGAAGGCATTGAAAAATCTAAACAAATGCCCTTCGAAAAAGTATTATTTGGTTTGGGAATACGTTATGTAGGGGCAACAGTTGCACAAAAGCTGGCTAAGCATTTCAAAACTATCGACCGCATTAGCCAAGCAAGTTTCGAAGAGCTAATTGCTGCAGATGAAATTGGCGAACGTATCGCACAAAGCGTTATTGAGTATTTTTCGAGCGTTAAACATCAAGAAGAAATAATAAAACTAAAACAAGCAGGCCTAAATTTTGAAAGCGATGAAAAGGAAGTAGTTTTGCAAAGCGAAAATTTAGTTGGTAAAACTTTTATTATTTCGGGTGTTTTTGAAAGCTATAGCCGAGACGAGCTCAAAGATATGATTGAAGCTAACGGCGGCAAAATTTTAAGCAGCATATCTGCCAAATTAAATTACCTTGTAGCTGGCGAAAATATGGGTCCATCCAAATTAGAAAAAGCAAATAAATTGCAAATCTCCATGATAACAGCTGAGGATTTGTTAGAACTGATAAAATGAGAGAGTTATTAAGTAAATACCGTATAAAATCTGGGTTTTATAAACTAAAGCAGGAAATCAAAAAGATTACCCGGATAAACAAGTCAGTGTCGCTTAAAGCGGCTCAGTACATTGGAATTCTGGTTACCGTACATAACCAAAAGCAATTGCATGAGGTAGAGAAAGTGTCACTTGAATTCCAAAAAGCAAACAAAAAAGTGCACCTATTGGCTTTTACATCAGACCTAACGTTAAAGACTTTGCCTAATACCAATATTCAATTGATTACTAACGAAGACGTAAATTGGAACTTTATTCCTAAACGTGAAAAAATAATCAATTTTGTAAACAATGAGTTTGATATTCTGATTAACTTGTGCACCGAAATTTGTTTCCCGTTGGTTTACATTACCGCACTTTCAAAATCACTTTTTAAAGTCGGCGCATATCATAAAAAGAACTCTGCTTTTTATGATTTTATGCTAGCCACCCAACAACAAAGTATCAGCGGTTTTAATACCGAGTTAAAATACTATTTAGATAAGATAAAATGAGCATTTTTTACGGAACAGGTGTAGCCATGGTTACCCCCTTTCTCGAGGATGGAAGCGTTGATTATAATGCTTTAGAAAAAACCATTGAACACTTAATTGGTGGTAAAGTGGAGTATATCGTGGTGATGGGCACAACCGCCGAATCTGCCACTTTAACCAGCGAAGAAAAGAAAGAGATTTTTGAATTTACCGCGAAAATAACCAATAACCGTGTGCCATTAATGGCTGGCATTGGAGGTAATAACACTGCCGAAATTGTAAAAGCAGTAAGCGAATTTGATTTGCCAGGTTACAAAGCCATACTTTCTGTCGTTCCATATTATAACAAACCAAACCAAGAAGGTATTTATCAGCATTATAAAGCAGTTGCCGAAGCTAGTAAATTACCTGTACTCTTATATAACGTACCAGGACGTACAGGTGTTTCCATGTCGGCAGAAACCACATTACGTTTAGCCAACAGCGTTAAAAACATATTGGGAGTAAAAGAAGCTTCGGGTAGTTTTGATATCTTTAATGAGCTAGCTGCACACAAACCTAAAGACTTTCTATTAATCTCTGGAGACGATCCTGTAACACTTCCTATGATTGCTTTAGGCGCCGTAGGTATTATCTCGGTAATCGGAAATGCTATTCCAGCACAACTCTCCGCTATGGTCCGCAAATGTTTAGCTGGCGATTTTAAAGGAGCACAAGAAGCCCATTTTAGTTTCTTAGAGTTCACACGTTTGTGTTTCGCAGAAGGGAATCCAGCAGGTGTTAAAGCAAGTATGCAGGCTTTAAATATTTGCAAAGACACTCTACGTTTGCCATTAGTAAAAGTTACTGATACCACCCGCTCAAGAATTATAGATGAAATAAAAAAGATAACCGCATAAAAAGTATATCATCTAAATAAAATTTAAAGTCGGTATTGATAAGCCGGCTTTTTTTTGTCGTCTATTTTTGAAAAGGTGCTGTAGTACAAGTAATTTCCGACAGTCTGCGTTTCCACTCATACGCCACAAGGCCTTAGGCACATTGCCTGTATCCGTTACAATCCAGTTTATTAAATTGAGGCTTTAGGCACATATGTTGGAATCTTTATCCTCTTTAGAAAATTTGACGTTAGAAGATATTTTAGCCCCCAATAAGTTCGGAGTATTATTATGAATTTCAAATAATACATTTGAGACATGAAATACAAGAAATGGAGCTTAGCAGAGAAGCTAGAAATCCTAGGTAAATCAGAGGAATTGGGTATCGTAGAGGCTTG
>JBBSQW010000031.1:0-40079 GCA_038243635.1 Sphingobacteriales bacterium | reverse complement strand
GTTCAATCACCATTGGAAAAATTAGAATCTTTTTTAAGCAATCCAGTTAGCTATGTAATCATGCCTTTATTTGCTTTAGCGAACACCAACATACGTTTTGAGTCGGAAATGTTAAAAGGATTAACAAACCCTTTAGGATTAGGAATTCTAGCTGGATTGGTAATCGGGAAACCGCTGGGAATAACTTTTGCATCTTGGGTTGCAATCAAGCTAAAAGCAGCTAAAAAGCCAGACAAAACCGGTTGGAATCAAATTGCGGGAGTGAGTATGTTGGGCGGAATAGGTTTTACTATGTCCATCTTTGTTTCTATACTTTCTTTTGCTAATCCAGTTTTTCAGTTAGAGGCAAAATTTTCTGTTTTGGTATCGTCAATTATAGCCGCTACAGTGGGTTATATGGTTCTAAATTATTTAAGTAAAACAAAAGCTTTACAAACCACCAAACCTGTTAAATCCAAAAACTAGAAAGGTGTATTTCGAAATAACACAAGCATCACCAAAAAGAAATACATCGTAATTTTATTGCTATTCAGAACAAGATAAAAGGATTAAACTCCTTTTATCTTGCTAATAAATTCTGGAATGTGTGAAAGATAATCTTCCTTATTGCCAATGGTTTTCACAAAAGCAGTTCCCATAATAGCACCATCAACATATTTGTTTGCTCTATCAAAACTCTGCTTATCTGAAATACCGAAACCGATAACCAATAGGTTAATCGAACTCATTTTTTGTAGCTGCTAATGCAGAACCGATAACTTGATGCATGTCATAATACTGATATTCTGCCAATCGGCCACCAAAAATAATTTTAGGTAGATTTTTTGCTAATAGTTGATATTTGGCATATCTTTTCATGTTTGCGCAATCTTTTATCGGGTAAAAAGGCTCGGTTGTTTTATTGCCAATTAGGGGATATTCTTTTGTGATTACTGTGTTTTTTTGCTTGCCAAACTCAAAATGCTTGTGTTCGATGATTCTGGTAAACGGAACATCAGAATCACAAAAATTAAACACGGCATTTCCCTGAAAATCTGGAACTTCATGAATTTCATCTTCAAATCGTAGGCTTCTATACTCTAATTCTCCGTATTGATAATTAAAAAACTCATCAATCCTACCGCTAAATACAACTTTATTTGCCATTCCATTAAGTTCGTCCCGATTTGAAAAATAATCTACGTTAATTTTTGTCTCAATCCCTTGCAACAACCCTTTTATAATTTGATTGTAGCCGTCTTTTGGAATGCCTTGATAATTGTCATTAAAATAATTGTTATTGAAGGAAAATCTAAGTGGTAAGCGTTTAATAATGAAAGCCGGTAACTCAGTTGCTTTTCTTCCCCACTGTTTTTCTGTATAATGCTTAATCAGTTTTTCATATATCTCTGGCCCTACTAATAGTAGAGCTTGCTCTTCCAGATTTTTCGGATCTTTAATATTAAGATTCAATATTTGTTCCGCAATCTTCTTTTGCGCTTCAGCAGGAGTTTTTGTTCCCCAAAGCTGGTAAAAAGTATTCATATTAAAAGGTAAATTGTATAAACTACCTTTATAATTGGCGATTGGTGAATTTATGTAATGATTAAATTCTGCGAACTGATTCACATAATCCCATATAAACTTATCATTAGTATGAAAAATATGAGCACCATACGCATGAACATTTATTTCTTCTATTTTCTTACAAAAAACATTTCCTCCTAGATGGCTTCGTTTATCAATCATCAGACATTTTTTGCCAGCTTTTTTAGCTTCGTGAGCAAAAACGGCCCCAAATAAACCAGAACCTACAATTAGATAATCATAGCGATTTTGCTCCATCAACCGATAGCTAATTAAAGTGTTTTCCTTGGATGATGACGACCTTTATATTCCTTATCAAAAGAGCTAACTCCTCTCCATCCTAAAATCCGACTAGGCACTGGATTAGGCACCGGATCTATATTGAGCAAAGTTGCCACGGTTCCAAGCCTAAGTTCGCTAATAACTTTACTATATTCCGGTTTTAAAATCTCTTTACATATTAGTTTAAAAGCCTTGTTGGATATCAATATTCCGCAGAAAGGCACCACTCCAACCGCATATTTAACAGCACTTTCTGGCAACTGATTTATGGTAGAAAACCAACACCATGAATCTCTTTCAGGGTACATTACGCTTGGTACAACTAAATCACAATCCCAAACTTTATTAAAATATTCAGCTAAATCTACATCGCACCAGCAATCCCATTCTACCAATAAATAACGTTTTGCTGGATATTTTTTTGAATTTTCTACATACCATTGATACATGGGAATATCTGAACAAAGCCACGCTTTTTTTTTATCCTCTAATCCATGGAACGTATTCATTACCGTTATAATTTCCGCATCAGGGTTCAAAAGTTTTTTTGTTTTCTGCAAATGCTTTGATTTTTTCGGGATTGGTTTCATTATACCAACCTATTAATACAATAAGTTCTTTCATATGATTAGCGTAGTAATTTAAACTTTTTATTTTTTAATCCAGGAATGGGTCCAATAATGAATGAGTGGTTGAGTAATCTCCCCAGGCGGTGGGTTTCTTATTTCTCGATAATCGTAAGCAAAAGCTTCTTTAACCGTTATCTTCTCCATAAAAGTATTAGGATGTAATTTCAAGCTGTCCCTCATCCTGAAAGGACCGGAAAACAAAGGCGTATCCATTAAATTGCGTTTCCCTGTTTCATAAACAAAAGCAATATCCAACCACAAAAGCATTAAGAATCCGTCATTGGGTACACAACAAAAAAACTCTGATGCTAATGTATCGTTGCATGGGTCACAGAGCATAAAACCTTTCGGGTACTTATAGATCAATTGTTTAAACTTATTTACGTTCAACAGCTCAATATCCCAATCTACATAATAGCCACCGAAAGTATAGATGATCAAATAACGGGCAATGTCTGCCGCTTCCCCATGGTTCCTTGCGTTGGCAAATGCTTCATAAGCAAATTTATGATGACTCAACAGAAAATCTTTAATTAGATCATCATTCCAAACTCTTATTTCAAATCCTTGTGATTTTAAAATTTGCCATGATCTTAAACACCTAGCAATTAACATATCGAAAGGTTGCCCAATAATATGATGGATAATTTTTGGAATTAGAACTTTATCAGTCTGCATTTTTAAAGAAATATTTTGGACAGTACCCGATGCCGACAATTTAAGATACCAAAAGGATGATGAAGCGCTTTCACCTTTGGAGCAGAGAAAACTTTATCTAACCAATTATTTAATTCCTGTACTCTCTCTGCACTGTTAAAATACCGTTTACGATAACCAAAACAAATAGCGGCATGTATTTTTAATTCTTCGGTACTGTGTTCTACCTCATATTTATCCAATTCTCTACTTAAAATTTTGACTACGGTACTTTTTAGCTCCTTTTGTTTAAGATTACAGGTATTATTAGGGTACCAGCGGTAACTCAAGTGAAATAGTGGAAGGTTAGCTACTTTAGTAATTTCAGCCATTCTGCACCAAAGGTCATAATCTTCAGTATAAATAAAGTCTTGCTTGTATTTTAGTTGCTTAGCAAGGGCAGTCCGCATAGTAACGGAAGAATGGGCAAACTGATTGGTAAAAATCAAACCCACCTTAATATCCTCATGTGCTAAAACGGTTTTTAAACAATCCAAAGTTTCACCTTCTTCATCAGTAACTTTATACCAGCCACCAACCATTCCATAATCTAAATTGTTTTCCAAAAAATCGATCTGCTCCTGCAAGCGGTTGCCTAACATCACATCGTCCGCATCCATACGGGCAATGTATTTGCCCCTAGCTAAACCGATGCCCCTATTCAAGGTTTTTACAATACCTACATTCTTTGGATTTTGTAAAAAAACAATTCGATCATCTGCTATACTTTTAATAATTTCACAACTATTGTCTGTACTGCCGTCATCAATAACAAGTAGCTCATAATTAACATAAGACTGATTTAAAACACTAGTTAAAGTGTCTAAAATGTATTTCCCACAATTATAGGCTGGGATAAGAATGGTGGTTTGAGGCATCTACCGGCGTGGGTTTATAGTGATTTGCTCCCTTTAACCTCGCTGAAAGCCGATTCGTACTGGATCAATAACTGACCAACCAAATAGAATTTTTCTTGTTTAGCGTTCAATACTACAAATTTTTCTGTCCTGAAAAATTGTTCCTGAAAAACTTCCCGCTCAGCAATAGAAATATCATTTAATTCGTAAACATCGTAAGACTCGTCAGCGTTAAATATATTTTTGTAATATAAATAGCAGTAATTATCTTTAATTTCAACTCTGTTGATAATGTGGCCTATTAGTTTAGCCTTCCTTATCAACGGATAAACAATTAATGGTAGATAGAACATTAAAAATACAAAACAACCTACCAATTTGAATAATAAACTTACATTATTTTTTACGCTAGGAAATAAGATAACCAATAAAAAAACAACAACTAAAAATGGTTGCTTGTAAAGCAGCCGTTTCTTCAATAATTCCCCTTGAATAGTTACCCAGTTCGAAAACTCATCATATCTGTATTTCATGTTTTTGCTATTTGTAGCATTTAATTTATTTCGTTTCAGGTATTCCCCTTTGTATATCAAGTTGTTCCAGAATCAAGTGAGTTTCTTCGAAATACTCATCAATAAAATAGCCTCTTCCGCCAAACTCCTCTATTTCAAATACCATGAAATCCTTTGCCTTAAAAAATATGCTCTCCCCTTTATTTGCGGGAAGTAGCTTAATTTTTTCTACTTTAATAATACCGGAACTGCTGTTTTTTTCTTTATCAGGAGATAATCTAAAACCAAAGTTTCCATTCTCAATTTCAATTTCATGAATAATATGATTATTAAGTAATAAACTTTTTTTATAAGACAACAAAAAGAAAACAAAAAAGATTAAAGCACATCCTACAAAAACAATAAAACCGCCTATATCAAAAGTCCCTCCTCTATAAAGACGGTTTAAATTCGAACCATAACCTACAACACTACCTATTAAAGGAACAATTATAATACCGCGTTTAAGGTTCCTGTTTCCTTTTAATATTTCAGCTAAAGCGTTTTGAGTAATTGTGTATCTCATTGTTTGACTAGTTATTAGTTAAAGATATTATATATGTCAATACCTGCATTTACCCCAGAACCAAAATAATAAGAACCAGTCCCGTATTTGCCAGCACTAAAAGCAGCTCCCGCTTCATAAAATTCTCCCACCATTCCATTACCAGTAAATGCTACAAGTGCATCATTGATTAAACCGCCCCACCTTTCGACATCTGCTCCGCTCACATTTCTACCTATTAAAGCACCAAGGTTTTCTGCTCCCTGACCAGGCTCAATAAAATCAGCTAAGTTAGTCCCAAACCTTGTCACTCCATCAATAACTAAAACAAGACTAGTACCACCTGATTCGGGTGCTCCAACAATGCCGACAACTATTTCACCCGTAGCAAATACCATTTTAAATGCCGCACCCACTCGTGTCAGAGTTTCTCCATTACTAGAGTATCCATATATTGTTGCCGTATCTTGAGTAGCATCCATCCAAGTGTTGCCTCCATTAAAGGAAAATTTATTATAAGCTACACCAGAAGACCCATAATAAGTAGCATTATCTTGCAAATAGTATCCTCCATTATCATAATGGACGGAATATCCACAACCATATCCACTATTTCCATAACCCCTGCTTCCATACCCATTGCTTCCATACGAACTACCGTACCCACTGCTCCTGTAAGCGGTTGCCTAACATCACATCGTCCGCATCCATACGGGCAATGTATTTGCCCCTAGCTAAACCGATGCCTTTATTCAAGGTTTTTACGATACCTAAATTTTTTGGGTATTTAATATATCTGATACGTTCATCAGAGATACTTTTTACTGTTCTTTCTGTTCCATCGGTACTGCCATCGTCGATAATCAGTAATTCATAGTCATTATAGCTTTGTTTGAATATGTTATCTATTGATTCCTTTAAATATTTAACACAGTTATAAGTAGGTATAAGTACGGTAACCTGAGGCATGTTTAGTAGTCCAATACTTGGTTTTTATTTTGAAATATCTTTTGCGGAGAATTCACGCCTAAGAAACTTTGCCTTTGAACGCTACTTATCATTTCCCTAAAAACTTGCAAGCGCTTTGGTGATTGTTCATCTTCGGGTAGTTTTTCATATTCCTTATTCAAAATCGTTAAGGCCTCTTGTCTATTACGTAATAAAAATGTACTGATGACATAGTTTTCCAAGGCATTAAACGAATGCTTAGTTCCATAATTCCTTTTGTAATAAGAAGCTACTTTTTCATAAAGACGCATAGCCTCTTCTGGCTGGCCAATGAATTCCAAAACTAACGCCTTGAAACAGACCATTTCTATATAGTTAGGCCTTAAAGCTAATACTTCGTCTATTTCCTGTATACTGCTCTCAAAATCCTTTAGAGAAATAAGGTTCGCAATTTTATTTTGTCTAGCGATTATATAATCGGGGTCAATTGCTATAGCACTATCTAATAATGTATTGGCTTTTTTAAGCTGTTCCTTCTCGTCGCCCAGCGCCCAAGCAACTTTTATTGCCTTATTATTTAATTGAATGGCATGTTTGCTAGGCTGATTTTCTTGATTGGATTGACAGCTAGCTGATAGCCCATATAGAAAGAGAAGTAATATGGAAAGGTATTGTTTCATGACAGTTAAAAATAATGTAATTTATTTTGTTTAATTGCGTTAAGGTGCCTAACAATCAAAGTATCAGGCTCATATTAATTTAAGGTGCCGGTAATGTAATATAAAGAGTTTTAGAGGACGAGCTTCCGTACATTCCCGCTCCGCTATCGTTGTATATACCTGAATGGATTACCACCTCGACAACACCACCATGAAAATTTTCTGGCAGCTTTAAAGAGCCTATTAATGGGACAGTGCCCGTTTGATAAATATTGCTTTCATATACGTTTCTACTATCTTGCATACTAAAAGAATCAACCAATTGACCATTAATCAACACTGTAACATTCGCAGAACTATAAGGACCACTGAAAGATTGAGGGGTAACCATATTTAACGACAAACCAAGCTTATAACTACCATTATCCGTTAAAGAAATACCGTAACTTCCATTTGAAGACCAAATACCGTTGATGCCCTCACCTTCTTGTAGAACTGGATATCCCGTCATACCAAAATCGCCTTCGACTCCAGTAACAGAAACTGAACCAACAGATATATTGGCCCCTGAACTACCATATCCATTACTACTGTATCCATTACTTCCATATCCATTGCTTCCATAACCATTGCTTCCATAACCATTGCTCCCATAACCATTGCTTCCATACGCACTACCGTACCCACTGCTTCCGTATCCGCTGATTAAATATCCATTACTTCCGTAACCGTTGCTATCGTAACCATTACTTCCATATCCATTGCTCCCGTAACCGTTACTACTGTAACCATTGCTTCCAAAACTGCTTGTCCAATCATCAATTCCGCCAGAGCCCATGTAGCTAACACCATTTGAAAGCATATAATTTATGATGTCTTGTGTCGAGGCTCCATTCCCTCCAAGGATGGATAATTGATCTCTAGCATTAAGCAAAGCCATCTCAGTTTCTAATTGCTCAAAAGCTAATAGATGTTTTGTTCTTTTCATCTAACACTAACTAAGGGTTAAATTAAATAGGTATATCAAAATTAGAAAATAGTTTTCAATCAATAATACTATCATCGCAAATACTAATCAAATTACTTGAATTCAGATTTCATAATTGAGAAAGCAAGCTAAGTAAGTTCATAAGGACATCTGTGACTATTTGAATTATTTTAATTTTCTATAAAGTGCCTGATACTCATGTAAAGTCTCTGCCAACTCTCCGTCGATTACTTTGTTAAAATAGTTTGGGAAATTTAAAAGATATTTGGCACTTTCTTCCGAACCATTGATTGCTCCGATAAAAAGGCATTCAATCCAATTGGAAGTTTCTAGTAGACTTAACCTATTTGTTTTATCCAAACCATTTTTAAATACAAATCTAAATCTGTTATTCATATTTTTTATGGTTTTAGGAGGATAGTTTAAAAAGTCTTTATGCAACCGTACGCTGCGTTTTGATTGATTTTGATCATAATAATAGATATCAGAATACAAGAAACCACTTTTCTTTTGAGAGCTTAACAAAGTAGGTAAGTCAAATTTCAATTTGACCACCAAACTATCTCCATCTTCGATTATATAGCAATTTAACAAGGCATTGTAAAATTCAACAACGTTTTTTCTGTTATCAATAATATAACACTCAGAACATTTTATTTCATTTTTATCAATATATTTTATTCCGATATCAGAAACAATATAAAATTTATTGCCCATCCTCCCAAACTGTAGCGTGTCTGTTCTAGTTTCAGATCTAGTGGCTAAACTAAAAATGATTAAAAATAATAAAACAAAAAAATTTTTCATATCTTAATTATATTAAGGCATATCCACTATAACAATATTAACATTTGTTGCACCTCCGTTTAATAAAATGAAGGACATTATGCTAGCATATTCACTTACACTTCCAAAGACAGTTCCATTCGAATTATAACTCGATCCAGGAAGGAGGCAACCCTCAGTGTCTGAACCCGAATTACCTGCATGTATTTTTATATGTCGATCAATTGAAACCTGTTCATTGTATAATTCATACATACCTTTTTTAATGATATTTTCATGCAGTTGATAAGTTCCAGCGGGAATTCTTTGGTCTTGTTGACTCAAAACCGTAGATGGCCCTCCAGGCTCTAGTAAATACCCGTTTATAGAACCAAAATTTGAATTTGCATAAAAAGATGACGCTGTATATCTAGGTCCAGAAGAGAATCTCTGAACATATATAACTACCGGCTCACTTCCAGAACCTGCATCATTACTTCCTCCATATCCACTATTATTATATCCATTGCTTCCATATCCATTGCTTCCATAACCATTGCTTCCGTAGGATGGCTTTTTTATCAAATTTTCAACATATAGCATTTTATTCATTCGCATTTAGAGAGCTTCTAAGGCTTTACAAAAAAAACTGCAAGAAAAATGAACACGAAGGAAATAACAGTATTTACAAAAAAAAACAACCAGACCCTTGAGTAGGTATTTTCGTTTATAAAGAAAAGATGATTTTCTTCGCTACCATGCTTGTCAACTTTAAATCCATAAAATAACATAATGTAAATCAACAAAAAATAAATAGCAATAAATATCGAAACCAATCCCTTGCCGTTTTCCGCGTGGTACAAAAAAGACTGTCCCGTTATTAAACTAATTAAGCCCATTACACTTAGAAACAAAAACATGATCGTAAGTCCGACCATTAAAGAGGGAAGTATATGGGATGTTGAGCTGTAACCATCTTTTTTTACGTAATAATTGAACATTACTTTATAAAGGTTAGCTAGTTTTCTTTTGATCATAGCTTTAAAATTTAAGACTAGTTATCTCTATTGTATTCATACAGTTCCCATCCTACCAATAGAGTTCCGCCAACCAGTACCGTAACTGGGCCTGCAAAAATCAATGCAATTCCTAATACCGTCTGCCCTCCATCTTCTAGTTTCTGATCAGCTGTTGCCTTATCATTAAAAATCTCCATTACATTAGAACCAATATCGAAAACTGCAAAAACACGCGCTGTATTCGTAAACCTAAGCGAGTTTTCTAGTTTTGCAGCTGTGGCTGCAACGTCTGCGTGTGACGCTGCTGTTCCAAGAGCACTGTTCATAAATCCAGCAATATCAAGAAAACTGTACCCAGCTTGACCACTGTTAACGAATGCTCCAATGGAAGCTCCATTACTCCCGTATCCACTACTTCCATAGTATCCGTTACTCCCATCATATCCACTACTCCCGTAGTACCCATTACTCCCGTATCCACTACTTCCATAGTACCCGTTACTCCCATACCCACTACTCCCGTACCCATTACTCGTCATAAAGGAATTATAGTCAAAGTTGCTATTAGAGGAACTGAAAAATTGTTGAAAACTGGCAAAAGATTGTCCTGAACTGGAAGTAACCCCTCCAGTGGCAGTTACAGTAACTTCGCTCAAGCCAAAAGTAAGCGGAATTGGACTGCTGCCACCAATAGAAATCATCCAGTTTCCATAAGCATCCACTGACGACGTAACTGGTTTTCCAAAGAAATTAGACAACGAATCAGTTATTTCTCCAGACGACGAATAACCTCCTGAAAAAAATTGTTTTTGTTCTTTAGAGAGCACCTCCATTTCGGCTTCTAATTGCTCAAAAGCTAAAACATGTTTTGTTCTTTTCATGTTGATTAATGTAAAATTAATAAAAGGCTGTTTTTAACTGAATTTCAATCAAAATTAGAAAATAGTTTTCGATAAAAAAATATTTATTTGAATAAAAAAACGATATTTATTTTTTCAAACCTAAACTATGTTAAACAAATTCCCCTGCCACAATCAGTTGGACATAATGGATTGTGGTCCTGCTTGTTTAAAAAGCATCGCCCAGCACTACGGAAAATTTTATAGCCTACAGTATTTAAGAGATAAATGTGGCATTACCAAAGAAGGAGTTTCTTTTTTAGATATAAGCCACGCTGCAGAAAGTATAGGTTTGCGTTCGCTATCTTTAAAATGTACCATCCATGATTTGCTTTTTAAAATACCATTACCTGCAATTGTACATTGGGACAATAGCCATTTTGTGGTAGTATATAAAGTAGATGGAGGAAAGATAAAGGATAAAGAGTTAACGGGGCGAAGTGACGAAACCAATAATAAAAGAAATAAAAAGGGTTTAATTTATGTCTCCGACCCTGCAAAAGGGCTTATTAAATACACTTGCGAAGAATTTGCTGCCAAATGGATTAAAGCCGAATCAAAGTTACAAAACAATGAAGTAGGCGTTTTAATGGCTATAGAACTACAGGCAGATTTTTATGAACGGCAGGGCGATGAAAGGTTAAAGCGTAGAAAAACTTTCGAGAATTTTCTTGGCTATTTTAAACCGTACAAAAAGAGCTTTGTAAATCTGTTTGTAGTGATGCTTTTAGTTACCATATTACAGGGGATTTTGCCCTTCATTAGTAAAGCAGTAATAGATGTAGGGATACAGACCCACGATGTTGATTTTATAAACATTGTATTAATTGCTAATGTGGCCATTATTGTAAGTATGCTGCTCAGCAATATGGTAAGAGACTGGATATTGCTACATATGACCAGCAGAATAAATATAGCGCTAATTTCTGACTACCTCATTAAACTGATGAGGCTTCCCATTACTTTTTTTGAAAACAAATTAACTGGAGATATTTTACAAAGAGCGCAAGACCATGAGCGCATCCGCAGCTTTATTATAAACAATTCTTTAAACATGATTTTTTCTACTTTAACTTTCGTGGTTTTAGTATCATCATGTTTGTTTACAACCCCGTCATTTTTTATATTTTTATAGGTGGCAGTATCATACACGTGGGTTGGGTAATGGCTTTTTTGGAAATACGTAAGAAGTTGGACTGGGAGTATTTTGACTTGGTGAGCAAAAACCAGAGTTATTGGGTAGAAACGATTTCGAGCATACAGGATATTAAAATCAATAATTATGAAAAGCAAAAGCGATGGAAATGGGAGGATATACAGGCCAGGTTATATAAAGTAAATTTACGAGTACTTAATATTACCAATACCCAAAACTTAGGCGCACAATTTATTGACAGCTTAAAAAATCTTTTCATTGTTTTTTATTGCGCCAAAGCGGTAATTGCCGGTGAAATTACTTTTGGGGTAATGATATCCGTTCAGTTTATCATAGGCATGTTAAATGCCCCTGTGGTGCAGTTTATTCAATTTGTAATTTCTTTCCAGTTTGCTAAAATAAGTTTTTTAAGGCTTAACGAAATACACCAGCTGGACGATGAACACGACCATGTAGGAACCAACAGCGTGGAGTTACCAGAAAACAAAAGTTTAGTGTTAAACAATATCGCTTTTCAGTACACGCCAAACAGTAAACTAGTTTTACAGGGTATCCGCCTTATCATACCTGAAGGAAAAGTAACTGCCATTGTAGGTGATAGCGGTAGTGGCAAATCTACTTTATAAAACTATTGCTCCGTTTATACAAACCCAGCTATGGTGAGATTATGATAGGCAACATGAATATAAACAATATAAATTTAAGGCAGTGGAGAGACAAATGTGGTGCAGTAATGCAAGACGGTAAGATATTTAATGATACCATTATGAATAATATTGTGCTTGACGATGAAAAAATAGAATATGAAAAACTAAAAAAAGCCCTGCATACGGCAAATATTGCACAGGAAATAGAACAATTGCCATTAGGATATCAAACAATGATGGGTGAGCAGGGACGTGGGTTAAGCGGAGGACAAAAACAGCGGATTTGATTGCCAGGGCATTGTATAAAAACCCCGATTACTTATTTTTTGATGAAGCCACAAATTCTTTAGATACCATAAACGAAAAAAAGATTACCGATGCTTTAGATGATGTTTTTAGAGATAAAACGGTTATTGTTGTGGCACATAGGCTAAGCACTATACGCAAGGCTGATCAGATAATTGTGATGCAAAGTGGTATGGTGGCAGAAATTGGCACTCATAAATCCTTGATGGAAAGAAAGGGACGTTATTTTCAACTAGTACAGTCTCAAGTAGATTTAACAAGTGCTGAGGAAATATTGGAATTACCGAAACTTTTAGAAAATTAAAATAAGAACGCTAACAAAATCATTATTTGAACACTATGGATGAGAAAAAACTACATTTTGCAGATCAACGTACTGAAGAGGTCCAGCAAATCATCAGTCGTATGCCCACCCGTTTTGGGTTCGTGATTTCGCTTATCGTAGTTTTTCTTTTTGTTTTATTTTTCTTATTTGGATGGGCGGTTCGCTATCCAGATATAGTAACTGGACAAATAACTATAAACGCTAATTCGGCTCCTTTAAAACTAATTGCAAACAGTAATGGGAAACTAAAGTTATTGGGTATTAAAACAATGGACAATGTAAAAGAAGGGGAGTTAATTGCATTCATTGATAATCCCACCAACCCTAAAAGCATTATTCAATTGGTACAACGTTTACCAAAAAGCTTCTCTTTGGGAGAACTTAATTCTAAATATTATCTATTTATCAACGCTTTACAGGAATACTCCAACTATGAAGAAGATAGGCTTTATGATAAGCAGAGCAAAAACTTTAAAGAACTATATAAAGAACAGTTAAAATCTATCAACTCAGAAAATGTTAAGGTGCAAATGGCAGAAAAGAGTTTGAATTATGCCCATAAATTTTATAGTAGAGATTCTATTTTATTGTTAAAACAGGTAATTAGTGAATCTGAAATGGACAAAAGTCAAATGAGTTACCTCTCTAGTAAAAATGCGTTACAAAACTCGATCAGCAATCTTATCAACGCAAAACAAAGTGCACAACAAACAAAAAACAGAATACAAGAACTTGCAATTCAAATACCAGAAAAGGAACAAGAACTACGTATTTCCTTGGTATCTGCATATAATGATTTGATTGATAACATTAAAGCTTGGGAACAAAAGTATGTTTTTAAAGCGCAAATGAGCGGTAAGGTCCAGTTTCTAAAATTTTACCATCAGGATCAGTTTTTACAAGCTGGTGAGGAAGTTTTTACCATTGTACCAAAAGAGGATGAAGCATTTGGTCAAGTTATACTGCCTGCCCAGGGAAGTGGTAAAATAAAAATAGGTCAGGAAGTAATAGTAAAACTTGATAATTTCCCACACCTAGAATATGGTTCGATTACAGGGGTGGTAAAATCCATATCTTTAACAACAAATACCGTAAAAACAGAGAAAAGCCAGTTAGACACTTATATGGTTTTAGTGACTTTTCCTGATCAATTAAAAACCAATTATGGAACTAAATTGGATTTTAAAGCTGAAGCAAAAGGAACAGCAGAAATTATTACAAATGATAGAAGACTTATTGAAAGACTATTCGATAACCTGAAATATGTAGTAAAAAAGTAATGCAATGTTAACAGCGTATGTAATCAACAGTATTAAAAATCCAGGTATAACCCGAGCTATTATTAACGGTACAGAAAAAGAGAATCTATTTTTAGTTTGATGAAAACGTTAGGTTTTTAAACTTTTCTCTTAACCACCTCAGCAGAGCCTCAGGGAATTCTATTGATTAAACTCCTTTTATCTTGCTAATAAATTCTGGAATGTGCGAAAGGTAATCTTCCTTATTACCAATTGTTTTAACAAACGCAGTTCCCATAATGGCGCCATCAACATATTCGTTTGCTCTATCGAAACTCTGTTTATCAGAAATACCGAAACCGATAACCAAGGGATTTTTGAGGTTCATTGCCTTTACTCTTTCGTAATATTTAGTAATCTCATCAGATTGATCTAAATCTTTTCCGGTAGTGGATGATGAGGATAACATATAAATAAAACCGTTAGATAACTCATCAATCTTTCGGATACGTTCCTCAGAAGTTTGTGGCGTAATCAAAAAAATATTGCTCAAACCATTTTTGATAAACTCGTCTTTGTACAATTCTTCATACTCATACAAAGGTAAATCTGGAACAATAATTCCGTCAACACCTGCTTCAGCTGCATCTCTACAAAAATTTGCAACACCATATTGCAACATTGGGTTTACGTAGCCCATCAACAAAATAGGAATGGTCACTTGCGGACGCAAATCTTTCAGCTGTTTGAAAAGCACTGCTAATGTCATTCCGTTTTCAATAGCAACTTGTGAGCTGTGCTGAATTGTTGGTCCATCTGCCACAGGATCCGAATACGGAAAACCGATTTCTAAAAAATCAGCGCCCGCTTTTTCTAAAGCTTGTGCAATCTTTAAAGTCGCTCCAATTTCCGGGTAACCAGCTGTATAGTAAATTGATAATATATTTTCTTTCTTCTCTGCGAAGAGTTTGTTAAGTCTGTTCATTTTGTTGAGTTCACTAGTTTAGAGTTCATTAGTCCTTGGTCGGCTGTCCGAAGTCCGTAGTTTGGTCGGACACCTAAACTGCGGACAACGGACTTTAAAACTTCGGATTTCTCTTACTCCTTACAAATTAAAATATTTCATAAAAGTATTAAGGTCTTTATCTCCCCTACCGGATAAACAAACGACCACTACGTCATCCTTTTTAAAAGTCATTTTCTCTAACTGCGCCAATGCATGAGCAGATTCTATAGCTGGAATAATTCCTTCCATCTTTGCCAATAACAAGCTTGCTTGCATCGCTTCATCATCCGTAATACTGACATATTCCACTCGCTTTACTTTATGTAAGTGAGCGTGTTGAGGACCAATTCCTGGATAATCTAAACCTGCAGAAATTGAGTATGGTTCTACAACTTGACCGTCAGCAGTTTGCATTAAAATGGTACGAGTGCCATGTAATACACCTTCTTTTCCCAATGCAGATGTTGCCGCGGAATGACCAGAGTTTACACCCAAGCCTGCTGCTTCAGCTGCAATTAACTTTACGTTTTCATCATCTAAAAAATGGTAAAACATGCCCATTGCATTACTTCCGCCACCAACGCAAGCCAATACGTAATCTGGCTGGTCATTGCCAGTATGTTCAATTAATTGCTTTTTTGTTTCTTCTGAAATGATAGATTGAAATTTAGAAACCATTTCTGGATAAGGATGCGGACCAACTACAGAACCAATGATGTAATGCGTATCCTCTGGATTATTGATCCAATCACGCATCGCTTCGTTAGTAGCATCTTTTAAGGTTCTACTGCCAGATAGTGCCGGAACAACAGTAGCTCCCATCATTTTCATACGAGCAACGTTTGGCGCCTGGCGTTCTATGTCCACCTCGCCCATGTAAACTACACATTCTAAACCTTTAAGCGCACATACCGTTGCGGTTGCTACACCATGCTGCCCAGCACCAGTTTCTGCAATAATTCGCTTTTTTCCAAGTTTCTCGGCCAATAAAATCTGTCCGATGGTATTGTTGATTTTATGTGCTCCGGTATGGTTTAAATCTTCCCTTTTCAAATAAATTTGTGCTCCGTACTTTTCAGATAATCTTTTTGCTAAAAACAACGGTGAAGGACGACCAACATAGTCTTTCATTAAAGATTCAAACTCTTCTTTAAACTCTGGAAGCGCTATAATATCCAAATATTTAGTTCTTAATTCCTCCACGTTTGGGTATAACATTTCGGGAATGTATGCACCTCCAAAATCGCCATAATAACCTCTATCGTCAATTCTATAATTCATCTTCTATCTTTTTACTTTTTTAAATGCTGTTTCCAGCTGCTTCATATCTTTTAAACCTGGCTCAATTTCAAATTTTGAGTTGATATCTACTCCGTAAAATTGCGAATGTTTGAGTTTTAAAACTTCGTCTAAATTCTCTAAACTAATTCCTCCACTCAACATAAACGGTTTTTCTAGTTTATAGTTTTGTAAAATCTGCCAATTAAAAGTTTTTCCGCTACCACCGTGTTGTTCCGTTTTGGTATCGAACAAAAATAAATCAACATGAATTTCGTAAGCGGTTAACTTGGCGAAATCAAAAGCATCATCCACACCAAAAGCCTTGATGGTAAAGAAACCTACATCTTTAATTTGCTGACAAAATTCGGGACTTTCATTCCCGTGAAGCTGAATAGCTTGCATTCCGTAAAGTTTCCCAAATTCTATAACCTCATCGATAGTTGCGTTGACAAAAACACCAGTTTTCACAATTTCCTTACTAATCGTTTTTAGGTGATCTCTTTCGAAATCTAAGCCGATAAACCGTTTAGAAGGTGGATAAAATATGAAACCCATAAAATCGGGCGTTAAGCCAGATACTGCTTCAATATTCTCCGGGATTTTCATCCCACACACCTTAATTTTTAAATCGCTCATTATTTTACCGCCAATAACTGCGTGAAGCATTCTTTTGCCTTTCCGGATAATAACGCTTGTTCGGCTTCATAAAAGCAGTCCGCGAACGACTTATCGGGATTAATAGTTTGAATAGCCAAAGCCGCATTGCAAAGCACCACGTTTTTTTGATTCTCCGTTGCTTTGTTATCTAAAACACTCACGAATATTTTAGCGGAATCTTCTACAGTTTCTCCTCCTTTTATAGTGTTAGCATCAATTTTTTCAAAACCTAAACTACTCAGGTCATTCATCTTTTCACCTTTGTTTGAAAAACTTTTAAAGTTACAGGTTAAAGAAACCTCATCATAGCCTTCTAAAGCGTGAAGAATGGTGTAATTGCTATCCGAATTTTGGTATAAGTAAGCATAAAGCCTTGCAAGCTCTAAACTAAAAACACCCACTAACTGGTTTTGTGGTTTCGCTGGGTTAGACATTGGACCTAACATATTAAAAAATGTTTTAACACCTAACTCTCCGCGAATTGGCGCAACATTTTTCATTGCCGGATGAAATAGTGGTGCATGTAAAAAACAAATCCCAGCTTTGTCTAACGACTGCTTTAGCAAGTCCTCGTTATTGGTAAAATTATAACCCAAAAACTCCATCACGTTTGATGAACCACAACCCGAAGAAACACCGTAATTACCATGCTTTGCCACGTGATAACCCGCTCCAGCCACTACAAAAGATGCCAAGGTGGAAATATTGAAGGTGTCTTTTCCATCGCCACCGGTTCCGCATAAGTCAACCAAGTTATAATCTGAGTTTAAACTAATCGGCAAACAAAGTTCCAGCATAGCTTCACGGAAGCCACTGAGCTCATCTACCGTAATATTCCGCATGCAATAAGCCGTCATAAATGCAGCCATTTGCGACGAATTGTATTTACCAGATGAAATATTGGTCAAAATCTCTTTAGATTCTGCTTTGCTAAATTTTTTATTCTCAAATAAGTGATTTAAAATCGCTTTCATTTTTGTTAGTTTATTTCATAAAAAAAGGGTTACCAATGGCAACCCTTATATCTATCTTAATTAAAAATACAAAAATATGGTTGACCTACGAATTTTCGTAATGCCACCACCAAATTGTATTTATATTTACGCTTCTCATTTTGTGTAGCAAATATGGTGATTTTTTAAATACGTTAAAAATTTAAATTAATTTAAAACAGAATGAGCAAGATTAAGTCGGGGAGAAGTTCAAAAATTACAGAAGATTTGGACTTTGGGCACAACCCAACTGAAAACAACTTAAGGTTATTAAATAAAGATGGAAGCCTAAATATTATAAGAAAAGGTTTGCCATTTTTCAAACCTCACGAAGCTTATAATTCACTGATTTATATGTCGTGGAAAAAGTTTTGGTCGGTTGTTTTTATTTCCTATTTACTGATTAATATTTTATTTGCTTTAATATACTTATTTATTGGAGTTGAACATATCGCTGGACAAACCGGCATTACTTTAACTGATCAGTTTTTTGATTGTTTATTTTTTTCTGCGCAAACACTTTCTACCGTTGGCTACGGACATTTAAGCCCCGAAGGATTCGCAACAAGTGTTGTAGCTGCGATAGAATCAATGCTCGGGCTTCTGGCTTTTGCTTTAGCAACGGGTCTATTATACGGTCGCTTTTCTCGCCCAACTTCCAAAATCAGATATAGTAAAAATATTCTTGTAGCCCCTTACAACGGCATTTCAGCTTATATATTCCGGTTAGCAAACCTCCGAAGCAATAAATTAATTGATCTGACCATAAACGTATTGCTCAGCATAAATGTTAAGGAAGACGGCGAAATAATACGAAAGTTTACCAGCTTAGACTTGGAACGAAACGAAGTGAATATGCTTTCCCTAAGTTGGACAGTAATTCATCCGTTAAGCGATGATAGCCCACTAAAAGGTCTGACGCTTAAAGATTTGATTGATGGAGAGGCCGAAATTATTGTGATGCTAAAAGCTTTTGACGATGGATTTTCGCAAATAGTACATTCTCGTACTTTATATAAAGCCCAAGAAATTATCTTTGACGCAACGTTTGAGCAAATTATGTCAACCGATGAAAATGGTGTTGTTGAACTTGATATGGGTAAAATTAGTAAATATGTTAAAGTTTGATTTTAAGCCCTAAAAATTAATCGAATTAAAACGTTACCCTATTTAAGGAACAGATTTACAGGTTTAAGTTTCATCTATAAAATCGACAATCTTTTCATAAAGTTTATTACAGCCAAAAATCATCTGGGTAATCATGCCGATGTGCTTTTTACCTTTAATCTCTTCTAGACTTACCGTTTTGCCTTGCTCTAACATTTCATCACGAAAAGCTGGAGACTGTATTTTTATGGACTCAAAAGTTTTTCCGCCCATAAACATCAAGTAAGGATCGTTGATGTTTTCAATTTTATTGTAGGGAGACGCTTTCTTCCATTCCGTTGAATCTTTTGTAAAGACTTTTAAGAAGCCCGGAACGTTTTTGTCTCCAGTATTAATTTGCCGTGTTAAATATTGATTAATGTCCAAACCGAAGGGGTCGTTTAAAATGACGCCTTTAATCGGATTTGGCTGCCCCAATTTGCCGAAATAGCTTTTGTCGGCTTCAATTAAAGCCGCTAAATGCCCGCCTGCAGAGTGTCCCATTACAAAAATCCGTTCCGGATTACCACCGTATTTACTGATGTTCTGTTTGACCCAAATTACGGCTCTTGCACAATCAAATGCCATTTCCTTGTATTTGGCATCGGGCGAAAGCGGATAGTTTATGATTACGGCTACTTTTCCTTTACGGGCGAAAGCTCTTGCTAAAAACCAGTAAGTATCTTTTTTACCACTATTCCATGATCCTCCGTGGATAAACACAATTACATCTTGTGGGTTTTTAATATTTTTTTGGTGATAAACGTCTAATAAGTTTGCAGTTCCATTATCAGCGTATGCGATATCTTTTTCTTTTTTAACTTTCGAAAAACACAAAATTGTAATGGATAGTAATAGTATGGAGAGAATGGAAAGAAATTTCATTTTTTGATTAGATATGTTCAGTTGCTGTTTTCTACCGCAACATTTACGGATTAACCCATAATTATGCCACATGTTGAATTACGAGAATTGTGTGGGGTTTGGATTTTACGATGCCAGGCAAACCGCAGTCATTGCTCCAAAGGAGATAATTTTATCGAAGCCGAAGCATTGGGAATGAGTGTTGGAGGCTGTGTCAGTTTTTAATCTTTTTTTGTACTGACCTGATTTCTCGTCTTTTCGTATTTACAAAAGATGTGCTTCCTACGTAGTTACCGATTGCCACGGCTTGAAAATCTTATATTATCAAGAATTAAGCTTCGTAAAGTATCACGGACAACTCTTCGATAGATGCGAAATGCTCATCAGCGGTTAGGAGTGGTATTTTCAAATTAAAAGAAGTCGCTGTAATAATTGCATCAGGAAGTTTTAATCTTGATTTCTTCCGAAACGCTATTGTTAACTCCTTAATTTCTGGGGTTATATGAATTATCAAACAATTTTTTAATAACCCCTTGATAATCTCCGAAGTGTCATCAGAAATTTAACCGAAAGACAGCAATTCTAATTCGGTTATAAAGGAAATAACTAGATCTTTATCGTAAATTATATCTATAATTTCTTGATCTCCTCTTATGAAATATATTAAAATTTATGAAATAAATTAAAATATTAGTATCAACAAAAATTTTACTCCCACTCATCTCTCATTTGCTTCTGATATTCTAGCGGATCTATTTTAGTTTTCAAAGTCCCTGCGTACCTTAAAATATCCGAAACGGGTTTCTTATCAAAAGCCTCTTTAATCTTTTTCTTAATATCGTCTTTAGATGTCCCCTTTTTGATAATAGTCACCATAGCTTATTGTTGTTTTATATTACAAGATAAGAATTGTAATTGGATAATAAACGATTGGCTTGATAAATGAAATTTAGAGAAAAATTAAACACTTACTAACCATCAATCAATTTTGAGAATGCTCATACTACTTCTACGGGTAGGAAAACATCATATCAAGCTAATATAAATCCTATTTTTTGTTCTTGAGCTGCCACACCGAAATAACTACGAAAACATCTTACCTAATCAACGGATCTTTCTCTTTCTTAAAATGATTATAAACTAACTTATCTAAAAAAGCAGGAATAAATTTCTGAAGCGTAACCGTCAATTTTCCCTGACCTGTCATCACTAGCAAACGCTTACGAGCCACAACACCGTCAACAATTCGTTTTGCAACTTCATCGCTACTCATCATTTTATCTTCATCCATAGAAGACTCTCCTTGAGATTCGGCACTATTATTTAAAGCCACGTTACGAATATTTGAAGCGGTAAAACCTGGGCAGGCAACCATTACGTGTAAATCATTTTTTAAATTCTCTGTCCGTAAAGACTCAAAAAAACCGTTCATTGCAAATTTAGAAGCAGAATATCCGGTACGGCCGGGCAAACCTTTAAAACCCGCGATAGATGAAACGCCAACAACGGATCCTCCCCTATTCAATAGCTCATCCAGCGCATATTTGGTACAATAAACTGTTCCCCAAAAGTTAATATCCATTACCTTTTTTAGCACTTCTAAATCCAAATCTTTAAATAAAGCCCGCATAGAAATGCCAGCATTATTGATTAAAATATCAATTTGCCCAAAAGTTGAAATGGTTTGCAACATCAAATGCTTACAATCACTCTCTACACTTACATCTGTTTGTACAGCAAGTGCTTTTACTTTGTATTGCTCATGGATTTCCTGCGTAATCTCACACAGTTTTACATACTGACGAGCCGCTAGCACCACATGAGCACCTCGCTTTGCAAACTCGTAAGCACATGATTCGCCGATACCACTTGAAGCACCCGTAATTACAACAACTTTGCCTTTCAAACTCATATCAAAATTTTAAAAAATACTTTTTTGCAAAAATAAACATCGAGCCATAAAAACTCTTGATATATCTCAAACTCAACTTGTGAGTGCTTTGCCCCTTAAAATGCGTAATGCAAACTTCAGGAAAATAATAGTTTTTGTAGCCCGCTAAATTCAAACGGTAAGAAAGGTCCACATCTTCTCCGTACATAAAAAAATGTTCATCAAACAAACCTACTTTTTCCAAAGCAGTTTTACGCAACAACATAAATGCGCCTGTTAAAACAGCTACTTCCTTGGTTTCAAACTCATTAACCCAACCCATATAATATCGGTTAAAAACTTTTGATTTAGGGAACAGGTGATAAAACCCAGATAGTTTACAAAAAGAAACCCAAGGAGTGGGCAGTCCACGTTTCGATTCTGGCAAAAAACTACCTTTTCCATCAACCATCCGCACACCTAAACTTCCTGCTTCGGGATGTTTATCTAAAAAATCAATCGCTCTAACCAAGGTGTCTGGTTGCGTTATTGTATCAGGATTTATTACTAAAACATACTCTCCTTTTGCCTGTGCAATAGCTTGGTTGTTCGCTACAGAAAAACCTGAATTCTTAGTATTTATTATCAAATTAACTTGCGGATAAGCGCCTTTGAGTAGCGCTACTGTTTCGTCTTTTGAAGCATTATCAACTACAAAAAACTCACAATCAATATCCTCAGATGCTACTAATAATGAATCTATTGCTTGTTTAAGCAAATCCTTCACGTTAAAGCTCACAATAATGATTGATAGTTTCAAAAGCTATTTGCTAAGCGAGTTTTCGTAAGGAACTCTCGTTGTTATAGATCTACCCAAGGTTAATTCGTCGGCATATTCAATTTCGCCACCAAAAGCAATTCCTCTTGCCAAAGTGCTAATTTTTATTTTCGCCGGTTGTAGTTTTTTGTGAAGGTAAAAAATAGTAGTATCGCCTTCCATGGTAGCGCTCAATGCAAAAATAACTTCATCAACATCCTCAACTGCAACTCTTTGTACTAGTTGATTAATGGTTAAATCTGAAGGACCAACGCCATCCATCGGCGAAATTAACCCGTTTAAAACATGGTACAGGCCATGATATTGGTTGGTGTTTTCAATAGCCATAATATCCCGACTATCTTCCACCACACAAATAATTTTTTGGTTTCTTTTTTGGGAAGTACAGATCTCGCAATACTCCGCATCAGAAATATGATGGCATTTTTTGCAAAACTTAATGTTATTTTTAAGCAAAGTTAAGCTCTCCGTAAATTTGTTAACCTCGCTATTCTCTTGGTTTAACAGATGTAAAACTAAACGTAAAGCTGTTTTTTGCCCAATACCAGGCAATTTTCCAAATTCAGAAACGGCGTTCTCTAATAATTTAGAGGAAAAATTCATTTTGCTAAATTAAAAATTAAATGCTAATTAGCGATTGCTTTTAAGCATTAACCCATTAAACAAATACAGACACTATGTCCCCGAATATTTTGCTATCCTTTATTATCGGATATTTTCTAGTCCTAATTTTTGTAGCGTTTTTAACGTCGAAGGAATCGTCTGATAATTCGGCTTTTTTTATTGCAAATCGTAACTCAAAATGGTATTTGGTGGCTTTTGGTATGATTGGAACCGCTTTGAGTGGTGTAACTTTCATCTCTGTTCCCGGACAAGTGGGCTCTTTAGCAGGACATCAGTTCGAGTATTTTCAGTTTGTTTTAGGTAATGCGCTCGGCTTTATTGTGGTTGCAACGGTATTACTTCCGCTCTATTATCGGTTAAATTTAACTTCTATCTACGGTTATATTGAACAAAGATTAGGCAATGTTAGCTATAAAACCGCCGCAGGCATCTTTTTAATGAGTCGTACCGTTGGCTCTGCCTTTCGCTTGTATTTGGTGGTAATTGTGCTACAAAAATTCATATTTGATAGTTACGGCATTCCATTTTTTGCAACCGTTTTAATTTCGCTTACGCTGATTTGGCTCTATACTTACAGAGGAGGTTTAAAAACCATCATCATTACCGATACTTTGCAGACTTCTTTTTTAGTGCTCTCCGTAATTTTAACCATTTATTTCATCTGTGATAGCTTAAACTTGGGTGTTGTTGAAGCTTTTGAAACCATCAAGAATAGTGGCTACTCCAAAATATTTTTCATGGACGATTTTATGACTAACCGCTTTCACATTAGTAAGCAATTGATCGGTGGGATGTTCGTGACCATCGCCATGATTGGTTTAGATCAAGATTTAATGCAGAAAAACTTAAGCTGTAAAAATATCGGCGAAGCACAAAAAAACATGTTCACTTTTACCGGAATCTTTGTAATTATCAACCTGTTTTTCTTGAGTGTTGGTGCCTTGCTTTATGTTTATGCGCAAAAAAATGGAATCGCAATCCCTACTGATGCAAATGGTGCGATGCGTACCGATTTCCTTTTCCCAGAAATTGCACTAAACCATTTAAGCGTTGTGCCAGCAATCGTATTTATGTTGGGTTTAACGGCAGCAACTTTTGCCACAACAGATTCGGCACTAACCGCTTTAACCACCTCATTTTGTGTTGACTTTTTAGGTTTCAATAAAAAAGAAGACATCAATTCTAAAAGAAGCATCTACCAACGGCATTGGGTGCATGTAGGCTTCTCTTTATTGATGTTTTTAACCGTGATTTTGTTTAACGAGGTAAATAATAAAGCGGTGGTTGGCGCCATATTTACCGTCGCCTCTTATACCTACGGACCTTTATTGGGTCTTTATGCTTTTGGATTGATTATGAAAGAAAGAGGCGTACACGATAAACTAGTTCCAATAATTTGTTTACTCTCACCAGCCATTTGTTACTTCTTAAACCTTAATTCCCAAACTTTAATGGGAGGTTATGTGTTTGATAATGAATTGATTTTAGTGAATGGATTAATTACGTTTATAGGTTTGCTATTTATTTCGAAAAAAAAAGCACAAATTGCTTAAACGATATCAAAGGATAATATGACAAGTGACGATAAAATAAGAAGTGCGTTCGAAAACAGAACGTGGCAGGAGATAAAAGTAACAGATTCGTGGCAAATTTTTAAAATCATGGCAGAATTTGTTGATGGTTTTGAAAAACTGGCTAAAATCGGCCCCTGTGTTTCCATATTTGGATCTGCCCGAACTAAAAACGACAATAAACATTACGAAACCGCTGTAGAAATAGGCCGAAGGTTAACAGAAAGAGGTTACGGCGTAATTACTGGCGGTGGTCCTGGAATTATGGAAGCCGGAAACAAAGGTGCTTACGAAGCTGGCGGAAAATCTGTCGGGATAAACATTGAGCTTCCTTTTGAGCAATTCCATAACCGTTACATCGACAGAGATAAGGTATTAGATTTCGATTACTTTTTCGTGAGAAAGGTGATGTTTATGAAATATTCGCAAGGCTACATTGTACTGCCTGGTGGTTTTGGTACCATGGATGAACTTTTTGAAGCGATGACCTTAATCCAGACTGGTAAAATTGCTCGTTTCCCGATTGTGTTGGTAGGCGTAGATTATTGGAAAGGTTTAATTGAGTGGATTAAAACTACCATGCTTGAATCTCAACATAACATTAATCCAGAAGATTTAAACTTATTTAGATTGGTTGACACTGCCGAGGAAGCTGCGGAACATATTTTTAGGTTCTACGAGAAATACGTATTGAAACCTAACTTTTAAAAATAGGAAAACCGGATCTCTCTACGTCTCGTCATTTCGACGATAGGAGAGATCTCACACGAAAAGTCTCCTCATAGAATTTACACTCTATTTGTGAGATGTTGATCCGCCAGCCAGCGGATCAACGTGACGACAAGGCTTGAAAACCGGATTTATTCTGATTTTTTTGTTTGTGTTTGACTGCTGATTTTATAGAACATTAAATCAGCTACAGATTTTGCTCTACCTTTTGCTAACTCTGCAGTTTCTCCTACAAAAAGCTCATCAACGGTCTCGTTAAACAATTGCTTCCAGCCATCAAAATGTTCTTCGGTTAACGTAACTTTATCATTCAGTTTAAAATGCGCATCTATCAAATAACCTTTATAGGCTGAAGTACCTAATAAATTAGCACTCCAAAATCCGTACATAATTGGCAAATGCTTCTCCCAATTAACTTTTGCAACATCCGTAAAGATGTAGCCCAAGGTTTTATCAGCAATTACTTTCGTGTAAAATTCGTCAACTAATCGTTTGATATCAACTTCGTTAAGTATATCTGTTTTCATAACATTCTCTTTTCAACAATCAAAACCTAAGCTTTTAAACTTAATGTAAGCTTTTTATAATCAATAATAGCGTTATGCTCTTTTAAAATATCACCACCTAACACACCAATGACTGGTGGTAAATCTAACTTATCGTAAGCAAACTTAATGGCAGACAAATCAAAAACTGGAGCTTCATAATCGTGAATAACCAAATCTCCCAGCGTTAACTCCGGGCAGATTACGTAATAACGCTCCATCGTAGTTGTACCGAGACCAATTGCGTGATGATCTGGCACATGGACAATTTGATCTTCTGGCGCTAAACCCGATATTATTTCCATATCGAAAGCACTTTTTGAAGCGCCCGTATCTAAAACAGCTTTAAAGGATTGTCCAAAAACCGACAAATCTACCAAAAGATGGAATCCATCGCCTTGTAAATCCACTAATTCGAGGGAGAGAAGAGCCTCACCCCAGCTCTCTCCGAAGGAGAGGGAGTTATCGACGTTGTTGTTCTGCAAGGTTTTATAGCTTTTTTTGTTAAAGAAAATTACTCACCCCATTCTTTTCCACAAAACAAGAAAAGTCCCTCTCCTTCGGAGAGGGATTTAGGGTGAGGCATTATAAATCCAATACGTTATTCATCGTTCTAACGGCATCAGCGCTCTTGTTAAAGTGTGCTTGCTCATCATCGCTCAATTTAAAGTCAACGATTTTCTCCCAACCGTTTTTACCTAATATAACTGGCACTACCAAAGAAATATCTTTCTGTCCGTATTCGCCATCTAAAGCAACACCGCAAGAAATTAATTTTTTCTGATCGCGAACAATTGACTCAACCATAAAAGCTGTTCCAGCACCTGGCGCAAACCAAGCAGAAGTACCAATCAATTTAGTTAAAGTTGCACCGCCAACCATTGTTGCAGCAACAACTTTATCTTGTTGTTCTTTGCTTAACAGTTGCGTTACTGGAATGCTATTCCAAGTAGCGTGGTGAATTAAAGGGATCATGGTTGTATCACCGTGACCACCAATAACTACTGCATTTAAATCTGCAGGAGAGCAGTTTAATTCTTGGCTTAAGTAATATTTAAAACGAGCAGAATCTAATGCACCGCCCATACCAATAATTTTTTCTTTAGGTAAACCAGAAGTTTTTAAAGTCAAATAATTCATGGTATCCATTGGGTTAGCAACCACAATGATGATGGTGTTTGGAGAATATTTCAACACACTTTCTGTTACCGATTTAACGATACCAGCGTTTGTACCAATTAACTCTTCACGTGTCATCCCGGGTTTACGTGGAATACCAGAAGTAATTACAACCACTTCAGAATCTGCAGTTGCAGCGTAGTCATTAGTAACTCCTTTAATTTTTGTGTCGAAGCCATTGTAAGCGGCCGTCTGCATCATGTCAATAGCTTTACCTTCAGCAAAACCATCTTTGATGTCTAACAAAATTAATTCTTCTGACAATTCTCTTCTAGAGATATTATCAGCACAGGAAGCTCCAACGGCACCCGCTCCAATTACGGAAATTTTCATGATCTATCTTGATTTTATATTGTTATTAATAATACGCACAAGTTAAGGACTAATTTTTTAAATGAAAATATTTCGATGACTTAGTGTCAAATTAATGTTTGATTTTTAGAAGTGTTGAGAATTGAGACATGAGATTTGAGACTGCAATACGCTTATTCTATCATTCTTTCCTTCTATCATTCAATCATTCAAAATTTTCTATACTCCTTCTCTCCTTCTCTCATTCTCTCCTTTTACCATTATGTAAGCAATGACATTTTTTTAACACGCAATCTATCAAAACATCTTACATTTGCCCTTACAGAAAGATTATGGCAAAAGTTTCGATAAACCTGACGACGGGTTCTATACAAAAAGAAGATATCATAGTAGGGATTGATTTAGGAACAACAAACTCTTTAGTAGCTTTTATTGCACCTGATGGAAACCCTAAGGTTATTAACGACACTGGAAAAGGCGTTTTGGTACCATCTGTAGTGCATTTTGATGCTAACGGTGAAGTTGTAGTAGGTAATGAGGCAAGAGATTTTTTAATTGAAGATCCACAGCATACTATTTTTTCTGTAAAACGATTGTTGGGCCGTTCATACCAAGACTTACAATCACACCAAGATTATTTTTCTTATAAAATTATTGACGATGCCAACGATGAAAGCTTAGTTAAAATAAAAGTTGGAAATACTTTTTACACGCCAATTGAGCTTTCGGCATTGATATTAAAAGAATTAAAAGCCAGAGCAGAACATGCTTTAAAAACAAACGTTAACCGAGCAGTAATTACTGTTCCAGCTTATTTTAACGATTCGCAACGCCAAGCCACTCGCGATGCTGGTAAATTAGCAGGCTTGGATGTTTTACGTATCGTAAACGAACCCACCGCCGCATCCTTAGCTTACGGAATTGGGTTAAACCCCGATGAACAAAAAATTATAGCTGTTTACGATTTAGGTGGCGGAACTTTTGATGTTTCTATCCTAAAAATTGAAAACGGAGTTTTCGAAGTTTTAGCGACTAACGGAAATACGTTATTAGGTGGTGATGATTTTGACAGGGCAATAGTTGATTATTGGATTGCGCAAAACAAGCTTTCTGGAGAAATCCCAATGCAAGAACTTCGCTTAAAAGCGGAAGAAGCAAAAAAAGCACTCTCGCACCAAAATTTATTTAACGAAAAGATTAGTGACATTTTTTGCACCATTGACAAAAAAACCTTCGAAAGTTTAATCAGCGATAACGTACAAGAAACCATATTAGCCTGTAGAAACGCATTAAAAGATGCTGATTTATCTGCCAACGATATTGATGAAGTTATTATGGTTGGCGGTTCTACCCGCACAGCCTTAGTTAAAAACCAGGTTTCGGCATTTTTTGGCAAACCCGTTAATGATACCATTAACCCCGACGAGGTGGTCGCTTTAGGAGCTGCTTTACAAGCCGATGTTTTATCTGGCAACAGAAAAGATATTTTATTGTTAGATGTTACCCCACTTTCTTTAGGAATAGAGACGATGGGCGGCTTAATGGATACCATTATCCCGAGAAACTCCAAAGTGCCTACAAAAGCTGGGAGACAATACACGACATCTATTGACGGACAAGTAAACATGAAGATCGCGGTTTACCAAGGCGAAAGAGATTTGGTGAAAGAGAACCGTAAACTGGCGGAATTTGAATTGAAAGGAATTCCTTCTATGCCGGCAGGTTTACCCAAAGTAGATATTAACTTTCTGCTTAATGCCGATGGAATTTTAAGAATCCAAGCTGTAGAACTACGTTCTGGCGTAAAACAAGAAGTTGACGTAAAACCTACTTACGGCTTAAAAGATGAGGAAGTTGAGCAAATGCTTTTAGATGCTGTTACTCACGCAAAAGATGACGTTTCGCAACGTATGGTAGTAGAAGCCAAAACTGAAGGAGACCAAATGGTTTACACCGTTGAGCGGTTTTTAAACAAAAACGGAAGTTTCTTAGACGAGCAAGAAACTAATAGAACAAAAAAATTAGTTGCTGATTTAAAGGAAGCTATAAAAAACGAGAATAAAGACGGAATCCTAAATGCGATTGATGCATTGAATGATTATACTCGTCCTTTTGCTGAGCGTTTAATGGACAAAGCAGTATCGCAAGCAATGAGAGGGAAAAATATTTAAATTCAGAGCTCAATAAAAAATGGACTTATGTTTTATAAATTAGCTGGCTAAATCAGAAAGCGTAGGTCACAACAAAAAAGCTCCTTGATCGATAAATCAAGGAGCTTTTATATATTTTAAAACTAACTTAAGCAATAATCCAGCTAAACTTATATTCAAGGTTTGGGATCTTAATACGGTCGGCAATTCTAGTTAAACGGTTTGGCAAAGCAACAACATAATCACGAGCTTTTTCTCCAGCCTCGTTCAAATCTTTCATACTTTCAATATTCCAATCTTCAATTAGGTTTTTCAGAATATCAACATAATCAACCGCAGTGTAAACACCTAAACGTTGTGCTGCATCCGTAAAGTGTCCAAAAGTATGACCAATGTTTGTACCTAGCTCTCTTAAAAAATGTGCTGGCATTACAATTTTCTTACGCATCATATCCTCAAAAGCGATCATCACTTCGCTAGCATCAACTTCAAATGCTTTGCTAATAAATGCTTTGTACGCTTTAGCATGACGAGCCTCATCAGCTGCAATTACACCACACATTTTTGAGAGTTGCTTATCGCCAGAATTTTTGGCTATCTGTGCAACTCTTCTGTGGGAAATGTTAGTCGCTATTTCTTGAAAAGAAGTGTAAATAAAGTTTCGGTATGGATCATAACCCGTACCAATATCAAAACCATCTTGAATTAAATATTGAGTAGATGCTTCCATCGCTCTCATGTTAATTCTTCCAGATAAATAAAGGTATTTATTCAATAGATCACCGTGACGGTTTTCCTCAGCAGTCCAAGCTCTCACCCATTTCATCCATCCGCCTTGCTCGCTTCTAGAAATATCATCAACCATGGTTAACCATGATTCGTAAGTTGGCAAAGCTTCTTCGGTAATGGTATCTCCTACCAAAACAGCCATTAAGTCGTAAGAAAGTTCATTTGCGTTGCCTTGCAAATCTTTAACTTCATCAAAAAAAGTGTCTTTGCTGGCATCTGGCAAAAAATCTGCAGGCTGCCACATATCTTCAACCGGTTTTAAATAATCAGCCATTTCGTTCACCATAAAAGGCTCCAAATAACTCATTACTTCTTTTCTCGATCCAACAGGTAATTCCATCATAAAATAATTAAAATTCAAATATAAGTATTCTCATTACAAATCTATTTACTATACAGCATTTTAATAGATAATGTTTTAATAAATTTGGTCAATTGCAACCAAATAAGGTATTAAATACGCTCCGTTTAAAACAACTATTGTACATTAATTACAAAAACCATGACAATTTTTAAATCTCTAAAAAATAGGTTCTTAGTTTTACTTGGCGTAAGCTTACTTTTTGTAGCATGTAACAACAATAAAAAACACCAAGAAGATTTGCAAAAATCTGTAATTGCCGTACATGATAGCGTGATGACTGAAATGGGTACACTAATGGAAAAAAAGACAGAAATTAACAAAATGCTTACCCATCTTGATAGTTTAAAGTCCGCAAATCCAAACTTAGATACCATCCAGGTGCGAACAGATCTTACCAAAGTGATAGCAGAGCTAGCTTCTGCCGATGAAGGAATGATGAATTGGATGCATAACTTTAACCCGGATTACACAGGCAAATCTCACGAAGAAGTGATGACCTATTTAGATGAACAGAAGGTAAAAATTAACTCAGTAGATGGTTCTATTAAAACTGTGATTCTTAAAAGTGACTCGGTAATTATGAAGTATAAATAATAAGTGAATGATTTAGCGAATGATTGAAGGGTCGAATTTTAAAGGAGTGAATGGTAGAATGACTGGACTATCGAGCAAATTAATCCAACTAGTCAACAATTTCGACAATCATAAGATTAATGAACAAATGAACCATTTTAACTAACGAACTAAGCCATACCAATGAAATTATTTGTCGCGTTAAATTTTGTTAATTATCTGCAAGGTTGAAAGAATTATTTTAGTTTAGCATTTCATATTATTTTACAATTGACATTATTATTTATTAACCTATCTTTGCAGAATGTTTAAAAACAAGGGCTTAGCCGTATTAAGCTTATTTATATTATTTACTGTAGTTTTTACAGGGTGTAAAAGCAGATTTGAGAAACTTAGAGCAAGTACTGATGTAGCAAAAAAGTATCAGGAAGCTATACGTTTATACAATAAGAAAGACTATTCAAAAGCTTTAGTTTTATTTGATGATTTGGTGCAAAGATATAGAGGAAGATCAGAGTCTGAAGATCTTTATTACTATTACGCCTACACAAATTATAAATTAAAAGACTATCTATCAGCGAGATATCATTTCAAAACTTTTGCAGATACGTATCCTAGCAGTCCAAAAGCAGAGGAATGTAGGTTTTTAGCTGCTTACTGCTTTTATTTAGATTCGCCTAATTATTCGTTAGATCAGGATAATACTTATAAAGCAATAGAATCTTTACAGCTGTTTATTAACCTTTATCCAAAAAGCGAGCGGGTTGTAGAAGCAAGCAAATTGATTGCGGATTTAAGAGAGAAATTGGAGCGCAAGTCATTTGAAAACGCAAAACTATTCTTGGATATCGGAGATTACCAAGCGGCGACAATTGCTTTCAGAAATTCAGCAAAAGATTTCCCCGACACTGAATTTGCTGAAGAAATGGAGTACCTAACCATCCAAGCGCAATATTTATACGCAAAAAATAGTTTAGAAACCAAACAAGAAGAAAGGTATAATGAAGCAATCGAAGAATATGGTAGATTTGTAGAAAGATACCCAAAAAGCACTTATGCAAAAGAAGCCGATGATTTAAAAAAGGCATCTTTAAAAGGAATAGAACAAACAAAAGAAACTTTAGCAGCCTACGGCTATAAAACCAAGCAAGAAGATGAACAGTAAAGATGTAATTAAGCCAACTGTGGCAAACACAACAGTAACTAGGGATTTAAGAGAGTTTGATATTGAAACGCATAACGTTTACGAGTCTTTAGTGATCATTAGCAAAAGAGCAAATCAGATTGCTGCAAATGTAAAAGAGGAATTACATGGTAAATTGGCCGAATTTGCGAGTTCAAATGACAATTTAGAAGAGATTTTTGAAAACAGAGAGCAAATTGAGATTTCTAAGCATTACGAAAGAATGCCGAAACCTTCATTAATTGCTATCGATGAATTTTTACACGGTAAAGTTTATCACAGAAATCCAGCTAAAGAACAAAAGTAATTGTTCTATATTTGAGCATGTCCATTTTGCTTAAAGACAAAAACATACTCCTTGGCGTTTGCGGCAGCATTGCAAGTTATAAATCGGCAGAAATCGTTAGGTTATTTGTAAAAGCTGGTGCAAACGTAAAGGTTGTAATGACAAAAGATGCCACATCTTTTATCACTCCGCTCACTCTTTCCACGCTATCTAAAAACCCGGTTTATAGTACGTATTCTGACACAGAAACAGGTACTTGGAACAACCATGTAGAACTGGCTTTATGGGCCGATTTCATATTGGTTGCCCCTGCTACTGCTAATTCCATTGCTAAATTTGCAAACGGAATTTGCGATAATTTGCTTACCGCAATTTATCTTTCTGCTAAATGTAAGGTATATATCGCTCCAGCTATGGATTTAGATATGTGGAAACATCAAAGTACACAAAACAACATTGCACAGCTTAAACATTACTCAAACGTTGTAATTGCACCTACTAGTGGAGAACTTGCAAGCGGTTTACACGGCGAAGGAAGATTAGCAGAGCCTCAAGAAATATTTGATTTTATTACCCACGACTTAGCCGGAAACTTACCTTTCAAAAACAAAAAAGCGTTAGTTACCGCCGGACCAACGTATGAAGCATTAGACCCAGTAAGGTTTATTGGCAATCATTCATCTGGTAAAATGGGCTATGCGATTGCTGCAGAATTGCAGAAGCAAGGTGCCGAGGTTACTTTAGTGAGTGGTCCTACAAACTTAACTGCACCTGCCGGAATTAAAACCATCAACATTACCTCTGCATCTGAAATGCTTAACGCTTGCGAAAAAGAGTTTAATGATGCTGATATTTGTGTAATGAGTGCTGCAGTGGCAGATTATACGCCACAAGAAGTCTCCACTCAAAAAATCAAGAAAAACACCGATGAGTTTTTTATCAATTTAAAAAAAACTACTGACATTCTTTTTACCTTAGGTGAGGTAAAAAGAGATCAAATTTTGGTAGGTTTTGCCCTCGAAACAAACGACGAAGAAGAAAATGCAATTAAAAAACTACATCGCAAAAACCTCGACTTTATCGTACTCAACTCTTTAAATGATGCAGGTGCAGGTTTTAAAACTAACACCAACAAAATCACCATTATTGATAAGAATTTGACAAAAACAGAGTTTAATTTAAAATCTAAAGAAGAAGTTGCGAAAGACATTTGCAACAAAATAGCATCGCTGATATGAAGAAGTTGATTGTTTTTGTAATTATTTTTTTATCCTTACACTCCTTTGCCCAAGACTTAAATTGTAGGGTTCAAATTTTATCTCCGCAAATTCAAAATACAAATAAAAAGGCTTTAGAAGATTTACAGATTGCTATCGGCGAATTTTTGAACAACAGAAAATGGGCCGAATTTGAATTGAAATCGCCAGAAAGAATTGACTGTAATTTAGTAATTACATTAAAAAACTGGGATGGTGGCAGTAACTTCCAAGGTGAAGCACAAATTTTAAGTAGCAGACCTGTTTTTGGCAGTTCGTACAATACAACCCTACTCAGTATAAATGATAAAAATTTTGATTTCAGCTTCACTGAAGGTCAGCCTTTAGACTATTCGGAGCAAAGTTACCAAAACAACCTAAGTTCTATGTTGGCATTTTACGCCTACGTAATTATTGGCTTTGATTCAGATTCATTTTCTAAACTAGGTGGAACCGATTATTATACAAAAGCACAAACAGTTGTTAATAATGCACAAAACGCGGCTTTCCCAGGCTGGAAAGCTTTTGAAAATTTAAAAAATAGGTATTGGCTGGTCGAAAACCTAAATAACAAAAGCTTCATGCCCATCCGAAACATCTTATACAGCTACCACAGATTGGGTTTAGATATTATGAGCGAGGATATCATCAAAGGGCGAAAAGCAATTGCCGATACTTTGCCACAATTAGCTGACTTAGACAAACAAAAGCAAGGATCAATGCTAAATCAAGTTTTCTTTTTGGCTAAAGCCGATGAAATAGTTGATATTTTTAGTAAAGGAAACCCAATGGAACGCACCAAAATTTATAATTTAATGATTGATGCTGACCCCGCTAATACATCGAAATACGAAGAATTAAAGAATATCAAATAACGCTTATCCTTCAATCTAAACTTTTACATTCCACTTTTAATAAAAAATGCTAAGCCGATTACTGATCAAAAACTACGCGTTAATTGACAACCTAGACATTTCTTTCGATAAAGATTTAAACATCATTACTGGAGAAACTGGAGCAGGAAAATCTATCGTTTTAGGAGCGCTAGGCTTAATTTTAGGACAAAGAGCCGAAAGTAAATACTTCTTTAATCAGCAGAAAAAATGTGTTGTCGAAGGCTTCTTTAATATTCAGAACTATCGTTTTCAAGATTTTTTTACTGACAACGACTTAGATTATGACGATGAAACTGTTTTACGCAGAGAAATTGCCTTAGACGGAAAATCGAGAGCATTTATAAACGACACACCGGTTAATTTAACCACACTTAAAGCTCTAGGACAACAACTGATTGATGTTCACTCGCAACACGCTACTTTAGATATAAACGATCTTACTTTCCAATTGCTGGTTTTAGATGTGGTTGCGGAACAACAAAACTTAGTTTCTGCGTACAAGGTTAATTTCCAGAACTATATAAAAACTCAGAAAAAACACACTACCTTATTAACGCAAAGCGATAAAGCCAAAGCGGACCAGGATTATTTTCAGTTTTTATTTGATGAACTGGAAGCTGCAAACTTAGAAGCGAATGAACAAATAGCTTTAGAAAATGAACTCAATAGCTTAACACACGCAGAAGAAATCAAGAAAAACCTTTATGGTTCTGGCCATCTAATCGACGGGTTTGAACAATCGGTTTTATCGCAATTGAAAGAAGCAATTGCTCAACTACAAGCAATTGAAAGTTATGAGGCAACAGTTAGTCCGCTTTTAGAGCGTTTGACAAGTTGCAACATAGAAATTAAAGATATTGCCGACGAGCTAGACACTTTAGAGCAAAACACGGTTTTTGATGAGTCAAGAACCGAAGAAATAAATGAGCGTTTGAGTCAGCTTTTCGCGTTACAAAAGAAACACCGTGTAAATAACGTACAAGAACTGTTAAGTCTTAAAGATGATTTATCAGGTAAACTAAATGATATTTTATTTGCCGATGAAGATTTGCTGAAACTTGAAAAAGAGTTACAGATTGCTCAAAAAGAATTACTAAAACAAGCAATCCAAATCAGTGGAAACAGAAAAAAAGTAATTCCAAATATTGAGCAACACATTGTAAAAACACTTGCCGAAGTTGGGATGCCTACCGCACAAATTAAAATTGAGCAAACCCTCCTACCCGACCAAAAATTTGACAGTAACGGAATTGATGTAGTGAGGTTTTTATTCAACGCCAACAAAGGGCATCAGTTAAACGAGCTTAACAAAGTAGCGTCTGGTGGCGAGCTGTCACGACTAATGTTGAGCATTAAGTCTTTAATTGCACAAAAAACAGCTTTGCCAACTATCATTTTTGATGAAATTGACACAGGAGTTTCTGGCGAAGTAGCAAACAGAGTAGGTTTAATTATGCAAGAACTTTCAAAAGCCATGCAAGTAATTGCCATCACGCACCTTCCGCAAATGGCAAGTAAAGGAAATGCACATTATTTTGTACATAAAATCACTAAAAATGATCTCACTTATACTCAAATTAGACGTTTGGATAATGAAGAGCGAGTTTTAGAAATAGCAAAAATGCTTAGTGGCGAAAAGCCGAAAGAATCTGCTTTACAGAACGCAAGGGAATTATTGCAGAATTAATTAAGGGTTATTTTTATCTTTGTTAAAATACATTTAACGTTATGACTACTTTAACCATCCAATTTGAAGCAAAGGAAAAGGAGTTCTTAAAGAAGGTTTTGAGAAAAATGAATATTAAGATCTTAGTCGAAACAGATCATATTCCCAATAAATTAACACAAAAAACGCTTGATAATGCTAGATTAGGAAAGGGCCTTGGGAAACCAATCGTAAATATCAAAAAATTTATGGACTCAATTTAATGTTCAGGCTAATACCGACTAATCAGTTTAAAAAAGACTTAAAAAAAATAAAGAAACAAACTGACTCACACTTCTCATCAATATCTGAATTTCTAGAAAAGCTTGAAATAGACGGTGCTGTAGGAATACCTAAAAAATATAAAACGCATAAATTAACAGGCAACTACAAAGACAACTGGGAAGCACATATTAAATCAGATTTATTTATTAATTTGGTTTGAAATAATAAATGAGAACGAAATCATCTTATTGCGGGCTGGTTCTCACTCGGAGCTGTTTTAAAAGAATTAGCGTAACTATTTTAAAATTAAGAAAGAAACAAAAAAATATATGGCTTATAACTTATTAAAAGGAAAAAGAGGCATCATCAGCGGTGCATTAGATGAAAATTCAATTGCTTGGAAAGTTGCAGAAAAAGCACACGAAGAGGGTGCTACTTTTGTGCTTACAAATGCTCCTATCGCTATGCGAATGGGAGAAATCAATGCTTTAGCAGAAAAAACAGGTTCTCAAATCATTCCTGCGGATGCTACTAGCGTTGAAGATTTGGAAAACTTATTTACACAATCACAAGAAATTTTAGGCGGTAAAATCGATTTCGTTTTACATTCTATCGGGATGAGCGTGAACATCCGTAAAAAAGTTCCTTATCCAGAACTTAACTACGATTATTTCCAGAAAGGAATTGATGTTTCTGCGCTGTCTTTACACAAAATGTTAGCCGTTGCTAAAAAAATGGATGCTATTAACGAGTGGGGAAGCGTAGTTGCATTAACTTACATGGCTGCGCAGCGTACTTATCCTTTTTATACTGATATGGCTGATATTAAAGCGATGTTAGAGTCTATTGCTCGTAGTTTTGGTTACCATTATGGTTTAGAGAAAAAGGTACGTATAAATACTGTTTCTCAGTCACCAACTCGTACTACCGCAGGTAACGGAATTAAAGGATTCGATAATTTCTTCGATTATGCAGATAAAATTGCACCGCTTGGAAACGCGAGTGCTGCTTCTTGTGCTGATTATTGCATCACCTTATTCTCAGACTTAACCCGTATGGTTACCATGCAAAATCTTTTCCATGATGGCGGTTACTCTTCAACAGGAGTAAGCTTGGAGGTAATGGACAAGCTTGCTGGCGATCAGTAAAATAATTTGGGCGTTTTAACGGGCTTTCCGTTATATCTTTTTTGTCTGTCTTCGACTCCGCTCAGACTGACAAAAAAGGAGGTCAATCAATCCCTAACGCAAAAATAAAACGGGCTATCTTGAAAAAAGATAGCCCGTTTTATTATAAAAAGAAATCGAATCAAATTACATCCTTTCCGGCATTTCAATTCCTAAAATCGCCATTGCTTTATTCAGCGTTTTTGCGGTATGTAGGGAAAGTTGCAACCTAAAAGCTTTCAATAAATCATCCTCCACTTTTAAAATAGATTCTGTTTGGTAAAACTTATTGTAAGTCTTGGCTAGGTCATAAGCAAAATTTGCAATAGCTGCAGGGTTATAATCTTTTGCTGCTTGCGATATCGTTTCTGGATATTTGCTTAATCCCTGAAGTAGTTCTACTTCTGTTTCGCCTAAAGTAGCTGGATATTCAATTTCACCATCTTTAAAATCAGCTTTCTTCAAAACAGATTTAATACGAGCATGCGTATATTGAATAAATGGACCTGTGTTCCCTTGAAAATCAATGGATTCATTCGGGTCGAAAAGCAAACGCTTTTTTGGTTCTACTTTTAGTAGAAAATACTTTAAAGCACCCATTCCAATCATCTCATAAAGCGCTTCTTTCTCCGCTTCTTCAAAATTATCAACCTTGCCTAAAGCTTCAGTCTTTTCTTTGGCGGTAACTTTCATCTCGTCGATTAAATCATCGGCGTCTACCACTGTTCCTTCACGCGATTTCATTTTACCGGATGGTAAATCTACCATTCCATAAGATAAATGGTACAAACCTTTAGCCCAATCTTTCCCTAATTTTTCTAAAATCAAGAAAAGAACTTTAAAGTGGTAATCCTGTTCATTACCTACTACGTAAATAGATTTATCAACTTTAAAATCATCATATTTTAATTGCGCTGTTCCTAAATCCTGAGTGATGTAAACCGAAGTTCCATCTGCCCTACGAACCAACTTTTCATCTAAACCATCGGCTGTTAAATCTATCCAAACAGAACCATCCTCTTTCTTAAAAAAAACACCTTTTTGTAAACCTTCCTCAACAATATCCTTTCCTAATAGGTAAGTATCAGATTCATAATAATATTTATCGAAGCTTACGCCGAGTTTTTTATAAGTTTCATCAAAACCCGCATAAACCCATCCATTCATCGTCGTCCAAAGTTCAAGAACATCTCTATCACCTCTCTCCCATCTTTGGAGCATTCTCGAAACAGACAAAAACAAACTCTCATTTATCTTATTAGTGAATAACAGTATTCTTAGCGCATTATCATCATCGCCATTCTCATTAAATGTTGTTTGAGCAACATTCATAAAAATTTCCAATCCTCTTTTAAAAGACGGGATATCATTTTGATTTATCGCTGTTTGTAATACTCCAATAGCACCACCTAATTTAAGCTTAGAGCTTTCATCCAAACTTTCTTTTAAATTATCAAAATGGTTAATCAATTCTTGTACTTCTTTTTTTTCTTGTTGATCATACTCGACATAATATTTTCCAACAAGATGATCGCCTTTCAAACCAGTACTTTCAGGAGTCTCGTTTTTACCAGATCTTTGCCAAGCCAGCATTGACTTACAAATATGTATTCCCCTGTCGTTAACCAGATTGGCTTTGACCACTTCAAAACCAGCAACATCTAACAAATTGGAAACAGAAAAACCTAATAAATTATTACGGACATGCCCTAAGTGCAAAGGTTTGTTGGTATTTGGTGATGAATACTCAACCATTACCTTCTCTCCATTTTTAGGCAATAAGCCAAAACTGTCCGCTATTATTTCAGTCTTAAACACGGAAAGCCAATAAGCATC
>JBBSQW010000030.1:0-42255 GCA_038243635.1 Sphingobacteriales bacterium | reverse complement strand
TTTGCTTTCATTCTTTGAACTAATGATATTTACAACAACCTTCGGCAAAATATGCCTATGACCAATCGTGTTGTGATTTGCTTTCATTATTTGAACTACTGATATTTACAACAACAAAAGAAGCTTTCAGAGGCCCAACAGTTAGGTTGTGATTTGCTTTCATTCTTTGAACTACTGATATTTACAACAACCGAATCTGATAGAAAGCTTGCAACTCGATAGTTGTGATTTGCTTTCATTCTTTGAACTACTGATATTTACAACAACCTGTTTTTACAATTCCTTCTGCCGTATTTAGTTGTGATTTGCTTTCATTCTTTGAACTACTGATATTTACAACAACCAAAAACGACAAATCTGCAAGGTTTACTCCGTTGTGATTTGCTTTCATTCTTTGAACTACTGATATTTACAACAACTAGCTATTTATGCACAAGCTATGACAACACGTTGTGATTTGCTTTCATTCTTTGAACTACTGATATTTACAACAACATACCCTAGTTTAAAAAATTGAATATCAGTAGTTTAATTGAAAATTTAGAATTAAAAAAATCGAAGCGTTTATAGCTCTTCGATTTAAATTCTAAATAATTTTATAATCCTATTAAAAAAGTTCGAGTTGTTGTGGCGTATCAGGAAGTGCTTTTTCGACTTTTCCATGGAAAAGTTCCATCATTCCAAACTGCTTGTCGGTAATGGTCATAATACCGATGTGGCCTTTTGCCGGTAAAATATTTTTAACCCTTTTAATGTGTACATCGGCATTTTCTCTACTGCTACAATGGCGCAGGTATATCGAAAATTGAAACATCGCAAAACCATCCCGCAAAATGTTTTTCCGAAACTTTGCAGCAACCGATCTTTGTGATTTGGTTTCCGTAGGTAAATCAAAGAATACAAGTATCCACAAAATTCTGTATTGGTTTAAGCGGTCCATTAAAAAGGCAGAGGAATATCATCGTCACTCTTCTTTATGGCGTAGCTTTCCTGTTCATCCGCCGCAATAGAGAGACTGTTTTGGTTTTCGATGTTGTATTTCTTGATTTTTTTTACATCAAAATCTTTAATCAAAGGATAGTTTATTTTCCGCATACTGCCCTCGTAACATTTAGCTAACGATGCAGTAGTATATTGCAAGCCAATCATTAGCGGGCTAGTTCCTCTTTCAAAACAAACATCCACACTGGCAATCCCCAATAGTTGCGCTTTAATCATTTTTCCCAGCTCTAAAAAATTCTCTCCTTTTTCGATAATCTTTAATACAATTTGATCGACAAAGGGTCGGTAAGGCTCCATAATATCATCCGCCAAACAATAAGCGTTGTATTTATTACGGTGGTGAATTCCCAAGGTTGGCAATAAGCCAGACGAAACCAACGCTCTGGCCACAATAGCTCTTAAAATGGCGTAGCCGTAATTCAATAAATTGTTTGGTGGGTCTCCCTCTCTGCCCCTAAAGAACTCTATTTTCTTCGGGAAAACATTCTTCCAATAATAGGCTGCTGCTCTGCCCTCATAATTGTCAGGATCGCCACTTTTTACCGATTTCGCCCAATGCAACATATTCTCGCAGGGTATTCCTCGCTCAAACAACACGGCCGCCTGATTTAAAATTTTATATTGGATAGTCTGTTGCCACAACTGCTTTTTTAAAGGTTGCGAGGCATCTATCTGATACCTAAAACGTTCGCTTTGGGTATGATGCCCATCCATCGGTAGGAGCAAGCCCGTTGGCATGTGACTTTTATCGCAAGTAATTAACGCAACATTATTGCTCAACAAAGCCACCATGCAACCATGCGTAATGGTTATTTGCTGATGATCTAACACTATTACGCCAATATCTTCAATTGGAATCTTTTTGAGACCTTCTTCTCCGACCGCTTTCAAATGTGGTAAATCTATTTGTAATTGCTGGTCTTTTAAGTTTAGATATGCAGGATTGCTAAAATAGAGGGTTCTTTTGATCATTATACAAAGTGTTTAAAATTCCATTATTGAATTTTCATTTATTCGTTATAGTATTCATAAAAAACATCACCTATATCATCCGCAAAACCATATCCACAATTAGAGGCCCATGTCACGCAATTTTTAGCTCGCGGTTTAAATTCTTTTAGCAGACCATTTTTAGCTATAAATTCTAAAGCAGTTTTATAATTTTTCCATGCTGAAATATAGAATTGTTCAGAAAAATCGCCATAACAGTGGGTAAGTTCACAAGCACTTTCTGGGAGGTGTAAAATTACGTCAGCAAAAACTTTAGGTGACGGTTGTAAGCGTTTAAAATCCGAAATAGCTTTTTTGGCGACTGAAAACTTTTCAGTGCTTTTCATGGGATTCTCAACGTTAAACTCTTTTCTAATGATCTTTTTATATTTCTTAGCTAATTCATCTTCGTTTTGTGGGTTAAGAAAATGGTTATAAAATTCTTTTACAGCCTTATTATTTTCATACAGGTCGAGCACATGAAGAATCAATTGTTCTTTTGTAAGTTTTGTAAGTTCTTTTTTAAGGGCTAATTTAGACATACTGCGATGTGCTTTATGCTTTAGAGATATTTCCTAATCTGTCAACTTTTAACTTAATGAAGATTTCTTTTATTGGTTTTTTATTAAAAGAGGCCGTCTTTGAGTCAAATGAACCGGAAGACTTTTGCTTTTTTTCATTCCAAGTCATATCCATCTCTTTCGGGTAAATGTTTTTAGCAAATGAGTTTTGGCTAAAGTAGATTGTATACCCCGAAAAATCATTTGTGTTATATAATCTTTCGATTTGAGTTTTTTTAATTCTACTAAAATCTACAAGTTCTGGAAGCTCAATTTCTTCTTCGGTTGGGATATAAACTAAATCAAGAGGTGATAATATCTGGTGAAGAGTTGAACCGTTTTTATTTGTTTCTGGAACTGGATTTAAAATCTGCTTTAATCTCTCAATAGCCAAATTCAAAGGGATGGTTTCATAACTTTTTTTATTGCCTTTATCCTTATAGATAGCAAAAAATAGGTTTGGTGAACCTTGAACATATTTTTTAATTTTATTTCCGGTTTGTCCAAGAGCAAATCTTCCCTTTCCTTTTTCATAAATCCTCACTTTAAAAATAGGTTGATGAGGTTTACCATCATTATAATCTCTTATATTCTTGTTTAATTCATCAATTCCTTCGGGCGAAAAAGCTATTTCTGAATTGGTATTTTTTGTTTTAAGGTAATTTTTTAAAATTTTCTGAATTCCTGTATCTGTAATTTTGTTAATCTTTTCTAAATTAAAACTTGTATCTAAAGCTTTTCTTGTAGCAGTTATAAATTCTTCATTGCTCTTCTCTACCCACGGTAAATTAATTTTACCAGATACAGTTTCTTCATGTAATGACTTTCTAATCGCCCAATTTTTTCCACTTTGTTCAACTCTTGCTTTTACTTTCACATCATCTTTCTCAATATACTTTTCATAATGATTAGTGGCCTTATTGATTACACGTAAATTTTGTTTAAAACTTACCACAATAGTTTCTAAACTTTTTTTTGCGTCAAGCGTGAAAGTTTCCCAAGGTTTTAAAAACTGTTTCGCTACTTCCCTCTCAGTTCTTTCTTTAGTATGTGGATGATTGTAAGTTACTTTTTTAAACTTCATTAATTTCTTTTTCAAATCATATCGTTTCGTATCCGATTTTGCAGATTGATTATTTAATAAGTTAACGTGGTCTTTCGTGGAGCAAGCAACTACCAAAGCGTCCATTGCGTGGTGTCGATGGTCAATTCTTTTTTTGGAAACTCCTTTAGAAAATTCAATTGGAACAGTCGGTAAAAATTTCTGATGATTTTCATTCCATGCGGTAAAATCTGTTGAATTAATTAATTGGTTTATTCTTTCGAAACGAGGCAAAATCAATTCATTCCAAACATCATTTAAGCCCCAATCTTGCTTTAAAATCGTAGTTATTCTTCCATTTCCGGGAACTATATTTTTCGAATTTACGCCTTCATCACTTCCATCTTCAGCCCTTACAATATTCGATAAAACGCTTGAAATAAATTTGCTAATGTATCTCGTATCATTCATTTGGCGTTCAATCATTTTCTCTGGAATTTCTTCTAAGAGAAGTTTGTTTCGTTTACTTCGATTTTTAGCGTAGTGTTTTTTTATAAAATCTTCGTATTCTTCAACTTCTAAAACTTTCACTTTTTTTCCAAAACCGCATTCCACAATGCTTCCGTGGAATTGTTTAATAAAAGCAAGACCGATGTAATTATCTTTTAGTTTATTGACGGCAGATTCGCAAATAATTTTATTGCTAAAACTATCATCAAAATATCGGCTTTGTGGAATGATATGCTCAATCTCATATTCAGATGTAAACAATTTATTGAGTGGGATAATTTGCCCAGTATAAGGCGATTTGTAACCTTGTTCTAGCCACAATTTATATCGTTTTAAATCTGATGATGATGGCTGCGCAGTTTTGCTAATTTTCAAAATATCGTCTTCAATTTCAATTTCAGAATTTAAAATTCCATCTTCAAAAATCTTTAAAATCTCTTGTTGCATCGGCGAATATGGGCGAACGTTTTCTACATTTCCATCATTCATCATTTCTGCCAGTAAAGCTTTAATGCGAAGATTGGTGTTTTCGTTTTCCGTTATTCTTTTTGTAGCATCACTTCTTTCATCTTTTGTTTGTTTCATTTCTCTTCCCAGCTCGATATGAATTTCATTGAAGAAATCTTTTGCGCCGTTTCCGTATTTCAGCCAAATGTCTTTTACTACACGTAGCGTTTCCGTTATTACTTGTTCCACAATCGGATTGCGAAGTGAATGCTGCTTAAATTCTTTTAAAAATTCTTCCAAGTCATCGGCAGAATTCCATTTTCCAATTATCGATGCTTCCGAATGTCTGCCGTATACAACATATTGCGCTAACCACAATTGTAAACCTTGAAAATCATCTTCTTTGGTAAGATCTATGGCTTTTTCTCTTACCTTATCTTTGATGTTTACATCATACTCTCCATTAATGATATTCAAAATTCGATTTTGAGAATAGGTATCTATATTTTCCCAATTCCAATATTTCCCTAATCTTAGCAATGGCAATAATTTTTTAATCGCCTTTTCAGAAAAAGAACCATATTCACTTTTGAAAGGTGGGAATTTCTTGAATGATTCAGTAAAAGAAGCCTCATCTAAGTTGTTTTTATAGGCAAAAGTTTTTAGAGCTTTTTCAAATTCAATTTTATCATTTACTGAATAGATAATATGCCATAATTTCTGCTCCATTTCTTTAGTCAGAAAATCCTCCGCTATGTTCTCAACCTTTGCTAATCTTGTAGCAATTAACGTTTTTGTTTCGTTACCAGGATATTTTTTATCCTCTACATAATTCCATCTATATTTTTCAATTTCTGCGTTGAGCAATTTCCCTTTAAAATCTTTTTGTTCTAAAAGAAATTTAAGAAGAGGTTTCTGTTCAACTTCTTTTCTAGTGTTTAGAAATTCAAACAAGTTTTCAAAATCTTCAATAGAATTTAAAAATTCTGAAGTTACATTGTCATCATTTTCCTTTTTGTAGATATTAAGATTATAAATCCATTGCCAAATCCGGAATTCCTGATAAAATGGGTTTGATTTTGGAATGGCTTTGAGATAGCTTGTCTTTATTACACTGTTTTCATCCTTATAGGTTCTGAATTCCAAAGTACAATTTGAAATAGATGATTTCTGACTTCTCAAAGGTCTTTGATGGAAAATAATATCATCCAAAAACAAATGCACAAAATCTTTTTTGCTTAAAGTCAACTGATGCGCTTCATTATTTCTGTATAATTCCCTTACGCAATCGTTATACAAATCATCATTTTGTAGTTCTGCGTGAAATTCTTTTTGTTTATTTAAAATTTGGTTTAGTTCAGATTTATAGAGTTTTCTTTCAATGGTACGAACAAGTTTTCCTTTGATTTTCTGTTTAGGATTTTTTAATAATGTATCATAAATGTAGGCTCCAACGGTTTTATTGGAATCTTTAATTTCTTTTTCAGTTTTAATTTTAACTAATTTCCATTTCTTATCCCAGTCATCTTCAGATGGGATTGAAAAACGTCTTTTGATCGTCCCATCTTCCTCTAATCTATCATAACCTTCTTTATCTAAATCAACAGTGACAATAATATTCTTCTTTTCTCCTGCCCAATTCGGTAATTCTTTAGAGAAATATTTGCCAGTTTCTCCGTTTGAAAGTCTTATCTGAATAACCTTAAGTCCTTTGTATATGGCGCCAGTATCAATGATTTCGTCAATTACTTGTGTGTCAAAATAGATTCTTGTTTGAGCGGTTCTCGTTGCATCTTCATCCTCTTCTCCTCTTAATTGATAATAACCTCTCTTTTGATTGAAGTTTAATAGTATCCAAGCCAATTCTTCTTTTTCAATTTTTTGAGAAAGCGCTTTTTTGCGGAGATAATAAATTGCCCAATCATATGGTATTAATTTTTCCTCACCCTTATCATTTTTTAAAACAAAAGGCTGGTGTTTTTTAAAATCAAGAAGCATTTCTTCAAAAGATTTTTTGAAAATAAAATCTTTATTAAGATACACTAGTTTCGGTTCAGTATTTTCTTTGAATTTTCCAAGTTTCTTTTCAAAATCGATTTGTGAAGCATAATGTTTTGGTAAGAAGTTTAAAACATTCAAAACCCTATGCAATCTCTCTCTTCTTAATAAAAATCTTTCGCGAAGTCTCCTTACACCTCTGTGATTAGTTCGTTCAGCAGTTTGCGAGACAGAATTACCTTTTCCAAATTCGCCCAAAATTTCTTGAGACATAGGAATAATTCTACTTCCCATTCCTAGAATTGCACCTTGTTTATTGGGAAAATCTTGCTCAATTAACGCCCATCCAATAGAATTTGTTCCCAAATCAAGTCCTAATATTTTTTTCATGTGTTTAAATTTATCTTTAAAGAGTCCTGCTTAATTAATTGGTTAAAAAGGGTGGTTTTGCAGTTAAAACAATATCCTAAAAATAACCTTAAAAAAGAAAAATTTTAAAAAATTTGACGTCGCCACACGTTGTTAAGAAAATAATTATATCTTTGAAATGAAAGCAAATCACAATAAGGATTATTCCGTTGTGAAAACATTTAAGGCGGGGCAACTCGCCTTCTTTTTTGCTCAAAAATTAAGGCATTGCGCTAAAATCTAAAAACTTATTCCGCTATCCGCTATTTTCATTAACCCCAAAACTTTGTATTTTTGAGTATGTACTTTTACAAATACAAAGACTTTCCAGATGCCTCTTTAAATCCTAAATTATTGTGGGAATATGATATAAATGATTTTGATTTTGATAAAATGCGTGATGTGGTGGTTCAGCGTGTGATTGAGAGAGGTTGGCCTAACGATTGGTACTTTATGTTAAACTATTATGGCTTGGAAGCTGTAAAATCGTCAATCAAAACTATCATTTACCTTAATGATAAGGATATGAATTTTGTATCTCATCAATTTAACATTCCTTTAACTACGATGAAATGCTTCGAAAAGAAACAGTCAGTTCCGCAACGCTGGACCTCCTAAAAACACTAATTAAAGATGACTTACTTCAAGATTTCTTTTTGGTGGGTGGAACCGCATTGGCATTACAAATCGGCCATAGAATAAGTATCGACATTGATTTATTTTCATTAGTACCATTTAATGAAGATGAAATGCTATCCGAATTGGAAGAAAAGTATAAGTTCCGCTTAGATTATCAATCTAAAAATACACTGAAAGGGGAAATCGAGGGCGTAAAAGTTGATCTAGTTCGTCACAACTATCCTTTAGTAAAACCTTTATTATTGGGCGAAGATGTTCGAATGGCTTCCATCGAAGATATTTCAGCGATGAAACTAAATGCGTTAGCTGTAAACGGAACAAGAGTAAAAGATTTTATAGACATCGCTTATCTCTCTTCCCAATTCACTTTATCTCAAATGATTAATTCGTATGAGCATAAGTATGAAACGAGAAACCCGACAATGATTATCAAAGCACTGGATTATCATCATGATATTAACTTTGACGAGCCAATTAAAATGGTTGATTCCGATTATCAATGGAGGGATATTCAAGAGCGCCTTAAATTAATGACCTTAAATCCTGATCAACTATTTGAACGGATATCCAATTCTATGGGAAAGTAAATTCTTCTTATTAGTAGCGTGAAGCTGAAAACCCCCAAAAACAAAAAAGCTTCACATTTCTGTGAAGCTTTCTTTTAAGGTGGTGCCTGCTGGGGTCGAACCAGCGACACAAGGATTTTCAGTCGTACGTTAATCATCTTTAAACGTGGTTTGAATCAATATTTCATCTCATAGAGACAAAATGAGAGACAAATGTTTAATGAAGTCAAAATTTCCTTATCAGAGGATTTAGAAAAAAGAAGTTTCATCTTTTATTACGTAAATGGTAAACGTTACAAAGAATATTGTGGTAAAAAGTTCGGATTAGATGTCTATCCGAATTCAATTAAAAGTTATAACGAACGTTTAAAAGCACTCAGGCAATTAGCCTATGAAGTCACTAAGATTTTGGAAAATGGTTGGGATCCAAAAATAGTAACAGTCCGTAAAGCAGATGTTGTTAAACCTTCACTCACACTTAATACTGCTCTTAAAAGTGTTCTTGCAGAAAAATTAGATTCTAATCTTAGTAAGGTTTATAAAAGAGATTTAAATCAGGTTTGTAAATCAATCTTGGATTATCTGGGTGACGATTTTATTAACAAGGACATAACTAAAATAAAGGAAATCGATATCGAGAGCTTCCTAAATCAATATAAAAGTTCTGGCACTTATTATATGAGTAAACGGAAAACAACGAATGTATTTTTTTCGGAGCTTGTACGTAAAAAATTGCTTGCAGAAAATCCGGTTAAAGATACTCGTCCAATGAAAAGAATTCCCAAACTTCACCAAGTTTATGAGAAAGAACAACTTAAAGCGGTCTTAGGGTTTTTAGAAAAAGATTATCCGAATTTACATTTTTGCTGTATTCTGACCTATGGATGTTTCTTAAGACCGCATCAAGAAATAAGACTTTTAAAAAAGAAGCATGTTAATGATGAGATAACTAAAATTGTATTATCCGCTTCGGAAAATAAAAGTAGGAGGGTAAGAACCTCTATTATTCCAGGATTTGTGCAAGAAGTTTTAAAAAAGCGATTAGAAGAGATGACAAATCCAGAGATTAATCTTCTGAGTGAAAAAATCTTCCCCTATAATGAAAGTTATATCAACACTCAATGGTCTAGAGCTAAAAAGCGAATGATAGATTTAGGACTTTTAGAAAAAGGTCATACAATATATTCTTTTAGGCACACATCAGCGGTAAATGTATATCGAAAGACAAAAGATCTTCATGTACTTCAACAGCTTTTACAGCATTCTAATATGATCGTTACACTTAATTATCTGCGAGGTCTTGGGGAGATTAATACTGAGCAATTGATGGATGCATTGCCAGAGTTATAAATGAAATATTAAAAATTTGTAGATTTAATTATGGACAGTAATTTTTAAGGGTATAGAACCTAATTTTTACTGTCCATTATATTTTTAATAAATCTCATTTCAATAATGTTGTAATTAAAAAAGCAACGGAATAAATAGATCGTGCGGTTGCTATAAGGGGGGTTTATGCCGGAATTTCTTTAAACGTGTTAAAAACCACAAGCTTAAATTTCTTTAAATTATTAATGATTACCCCACCCTCCTTAGAAAGCACAGGCTCAGATTTTAATTTATATGAGTTTTTTAGAAAACAGAGAAAAGTAGAATTCCAACGTGGACTATTTATTTTATGGGTATAGAACCTAATTTTTACTGTCCTTTATGTTTTTATTTCCTCAAAAGAGATTCTAAAATCAATCTCTGTTCCTGACTTATTAATAATAATTACTATTCGAGTCTAAAGGTAGACCAACAAGGGATTTTATGACTTTCTAAATGATTTTCTATGGCAGTTATTCGTTAAACTATTTCTAATATTTTTTCTTTTTCGGTCCATTTAATGGGTTCTTGAGTTGTTTTTTCTTTTAACAATTCAAAAATGTTTGCAGATCTTTCGAGAGAATATCCTTCGGATAAATCATTTACTATTGTAATTCTCTCTTTTATTAACTCTCTAAATTTTGATTTTTGAGCGATTTCAAAATTCACAATCGACTTTCTAAGATCATTTTCGAAGTAAGTTGCAGAGGATCCTGTTACATACGTCAGTAAAATAAGCTGTGAACGATTATTGATTATTGCATTAAATTTTATATTCTTGAAATCATCCAATGCCGATCTTATTTTAACTCTATCATCATAGTATGATCTTAAAAAATCATTAGCATCTTTTCTGAAAGTTTCTCTTTCTTTCTCTTCTTTCTCGTCTTTATATTGGATACAGAAAGAGTTTACAACTCCAACAATGAAATTAGCTAAATCGAATACAGAACTCGGAATCTGTTCTACGCTTTCACAGGTTTTATAAAAAAACTCTTTACCGGACTTATCTAAAGTAGATTTTATGTTATATGATGTTGTATATGACGATATTATCTTTCTTACAATATTCTCTGATTCCTCGTATAAGGGAGTATCATAATAATTTTGGTCTATCCAACCACTATCTGTAATAACAATTTTTTGATTAGTAAATGTGATAAAGACGGACACAAACTTATTATTTAATGTAGAGTAAGCTGTAATAACTTCAAGTACGTTCTGTCTAACTTTAAAATTAGTTAAGTTGCAGAATGAGGATTTTATTCTATCTATAATTTTAGCGTTGTCCATTACTCAAAATTTATGTGGTCGAAATTAATAGTTTTTGCAACTTCGAACGCTATCTCAGGTTTTTTTTCTGCAATATTCGGGAAATTACCATCGCTTAAAGCTGTATTTGATTCCATACAAAAAAGAGAAACTCCAAAGTTTATATCGTCTTCAATTGCCTTCGTCTCTTTTTCTTTTTTTAGTGTAGCATTCTTATATGCAAATGGTTTACCATCATTATTAAATGTATTGAAATGTGGGGTAGTTATAGATTGTTCGTCTAATGGAATTTCCGGAAAACTATTTCTATGAGCCGGTCCATCGGAATCAAATCTAAAAAATGGTTCTTGCGTACAAGCTAAACACCTCAATTTTATTCCATATTTCGATTCTCTTTTACTTTGTTCGATTATCAATAAAATTTCATCATTAATACTTGTATGCTGAACGTTGCTTTGACCAATTACCCATATAACATTGTTTCGCTTGTGATCTAGTTGAATCGTATTATTTAGAACTATTTTTTTCTCCTGTAGAAGTTCTTGAAAGAATTTAGGATTATTTTTTATTTCCTTATTTGTTCTATTCATTTCGTTGTTCTTTTTACAATTAAAGCAGTTTATGTTTTCTTTAGAGTATTTTTACACATATTCTCCTAATATATAAATTTTAACAACAACTAATAATATCGTAACTTCATTTTACGACCCCTATTTTTATGACACTTTTCTGAGTGAATAACCAAAGCCCTAAGGAGGTGAGGAAAGTCTCAAAATGAAGCATTTGCAAGGCGCGGTTTTGGAAGTAGGTGTCTTTGGAAGTATTAACAAAGGATTGAAATTTTATGGATAGTAAATTATAAGATATATATCTTGTTTTTTATCTCTAAAATAAACAGTAATTGATTGAGCGGTTGTTGACTAACTTATTATAACGGATAATCTATTTTAGCAGAACAGCACCACGTGACCACACCATGAATCTCAACTTCATTTGCGTGTATAGGTTTGTTATTTTCTTTACCAGTAGATATTAAACAGATATCCCCATAAGTCAACATTTGCCTAATCATCCACTTTTCTTTTTGCTTAACAATAAGCAACATTCCCCCTTTTGGTTTTATAGATTGATTAACACAAACTATGCTCCCTCTCTTAATCCCCAAGTGTTCTGCATCATTGTTCCATATCTCAAAAATCGAGTGTATCTGAGAATTGGGAAATGATGCAGTAAAACGTTCTGGACCAATCTCCATTTTAGAATTTGATGAGATCACACCAAATTCAACCCTATTTTCAGTAAAAACCATATTCCATCCTTTTTCTAGTTCGGATACAATTTTACTAAAAATATTAGTATTTTAGAGCAGATGTTAACAAATAATTATTGGTATAGTGAATCTATCCGACACATCATTCCGAGCTTTTTATCTCTGGATTGCCATCAATCGAATACCCTATGTCGACTGAGCATATTGTGGATATTGGAGATGTGCTGACTTTGAACCTCGCTGTTTTCTCCGTTATTAACAGCGTCCTTAAGCACCTTAACAACTTCTCTTTTGTTGGTATATTGAGCTAGTTCGTTATCTTTTAAAATCATTTTAATGACTTTTAATACTCTTTTCGGTTTTACAATAAATGTTCCTTCTGGAACGAAGGTAATATCTTTTAGCACACTATCTCCATAGAATACCACAATTGAATAGAAGGGTATATTTTCAAATTGCTTAAGCTGTTTTCTTAAATCATCGATGTGCTTTTTGTTCTGTATTATAGGGTTATAAAAACGATGTTGTGTTTTGCCATAAGCCAGTACTTGAGTCCATTGCGGTTTATAACCAGTCCCAAAAATCCAACCGTTGTAATCTTTCACTTCAAATGCGATTATCCCAACCTTTGTAGCAACGACTATGTCGATTTGAGAGTAATTACCATTTCGATTTTTAAGGTATAGGTCATGGAAAATGGTTACTGCTGGTGTTCCAGATTTAAGAAGCTTTAAAACTAACGCTCTCTCAGTTCGTGTACCTCTATGTGATTTTGTGACAGTTTCTAATAACTTCTTATCTCGATATTTAATGAATATTACGAAACAAACGACGATGAAAACTAGGATTAAAACGATTTCCATGGGCTGTCTTAATTTTTTGCACCAAACTTAAATTGCTTCACAGAAGGTTAGTTTTTGTTTTATTTCAATCATTATTTTGAGAGTTCCAATAACGTTTAGTGGGTTAAGAAAATGCGGTTTTGTTTACAGAACCATTGTCGTACCGCATCAAATTAAGTAAATAACGAATGAATTAACATAAACCACTGTCAGCCATTTTTGCGCAAATTAGCTGTTATAGGCTGTTATAGGCTGTTTTTGTTTTTTCTGACTTTGCAAGCATTTATAAAAAGTTCTCCAAGTTGCGTCAAAATGTTTTCAGTGTTTGACCCAACTTCTATGTCAAGGTCTATGTTGGTATAATAGTCTTCATGGTTTCTTTCATTAGGTATTTCAAGAGTTTGAGAATTTGCGTAAAAATCTTTTTCTTCCTTGACTAGTCCAAGTCTGATGACATTTGATAGTTCAAAGTCTTTAAGAACATTGTAAGGAACTTCTTCTGTTTTCCTAATATTATAATTTAAGCTAGATTCTTTATGTTTAAATGATTTTTTTTTAGTTTCAATTTTTGTTCGTTCATCTTGCAAGTCATGAATTTCAAGATTGAAATTTTGGTTTGTAGTATCTTTAATTTGCTGAATATTTCTATTAATTTCAGAAATTTTCTCGTCTAATTCTTTTTCGATTTTTTGTTGAGATTCTTTGAATTCGCTTAATTCAGTTGTGTATCTATTTACTCTTACAACTTTTTCGTCATATACTTTTTCCAAAACCACAAACTCGTTACTTGAAAGTTGACCTAAGATGTATGGAAAGACATGATTTTCAATGTTTAGGTCTGAATTTACCATATTGGATAATAGTATAGCCCATTTGTCTAATAAAATTTCATCTTCTTCCAATCCAGAGTGGTCTAGCAAGGGGCATAGAAGTTTTAATGAAATCTTCTTTATTGGAATATTGTTTTTTTCACAAATAAGTTTTGCTTTATTCAACATCTTGACTTGATTGGTAAATTTCCACATTGTTACATGGTCTTTTATTAAAAGTCCCGTTTCCTCAATGGATGGCATAATGAGCTTGTCTAGAAACGATTTAGCGGTGTCTATGCCTTTTTCTAAAACTGTGGAAGTAATGTCGATTTTATTATTTTGCATTATTCGTTTTGTTGTTTTAAAATTGCCTATAACGTTTTGCTAATTTGTGCATAAATGGCATTGCTTGCAGAACCAATGTCGCACCCCACAGACCAAAATAATTAACGAAAAACCTGAGTTGAACCACCGTCAGCCATTTTGAACAAATTTGCGGTTAGCGGTAGGTGTTTTTTACGATAATAATTTGTTTCTGATAAAATAATCCCTAAATGTTTCTGGTTCTAAATTACACACCGTATTCTGTAGAAAATCTATTCCTTTTTCAGATAACTGTCCAACCTTTTCGAAAGGTCCCCATTCTTCTGATTTTAAAAATTTCCCTCTTACCAAGTGAGTATTATCAAATCTCACTTGAAATAACTTACCAGTCTCGTCATTATTTTCGAAATGGGTGGAGTCCATAAGAATATTGTCGTGTTTATTCGACCTTGTTATCATAAAACCGCAAAAATTCAAAATTGAGTTTCCTTCGTAATATATGATATAGTGATAACCTTTATTAAGCGCTCGATGAGTCGCTTTTAAGATGTCGCCTTTTGTAGATTCGTTTGAGTTCATTTCTAACACAATTTTATTTATATGTAATTAATGTCCAAATTCTTATTCGTTAGATTTCAACTTTATCGTCCGCCCACAGTTTCGGTAGAAAAACTATGACAATACTTGAAACTATATAAAAAATAAATTCAGATATTCCATAACTATTAAATATACCATTAAAACATGTGATAGTAACAGTGTTGTTCGTGTGTTCTGGATGTTTTATTGTTTTTTCATAAAATGGAGTAAATGGCCAAAACTTGTCTTCATAAGTCAAGTCGGTAAATAAATACACATACTTTGCGTCGTTTGAAAATAGTGTGCTTCTTTCAACGATTGTCCCTCTGATATTTGCTAAATTCACAAATAAGGCTATAGAATGTATAATAGCCCAAATAGCTAGGAATTTTTTTTGTTTCAATGTTATTTTCAAAATCTAATAATTAATTAAGTCCATATTATTTTTTACACTTACCGCTAACGTATATATATGTGCAATAAAACCCGTTAAACATCTCCAAATCAGCTCAGTTATAGGGGTTTATTTGCTAATTATTCTCTAATTTAAAAATTATTAATTACCGATGCTTATTTTCTTCTGTTTAAAATTCACTGTCTTTTATTAATAGCACAGACCTTGCGAGTCGGCATGCGAGTGGAAAGAAAGTTCTTGGTGTAGGAGTTCGCTAGAACGAGCACCAAGATATGTTTTTCACACAAGGGTTTTGGCGGGTGTTATTGTTCAACGGGAAGTGCGGAAGCCTTACAATAACCCTGACAAAGCCCGAAGCTTTCTTGAAATCGCAGGCTCGCTGAACTAAATATGCGTTTAGATTTAATGAGGATGAGCGATTGTGAGTTTTTCCACGAACTTTAGCGAATTTTCAATAAATATAAAGGGAGCATATATGAGCAATCCGGAGAAGTAGCATTTGGAGTGACAAATTCGAAATGTAGCGTAGCGGAATGGAGTGGAGTAGTGGATGTGTTTGCAAAACTAATCCACGAAACCAATTTGGCGGTTTAAATGCCTTCGGAGCTATTGCGAATGCCTTATTCCCTAATCATTTTGCACAGGCTTAACCTATGGAACACCGAACCAAAAACTTTACGCACTTACCTTTTTTAAATTGTAGAAATTGACTTAACGCACTGTATGAACGAACAAATCTCACCTTTCTCGTCTTATAAGCAGACGGTGGGAGAGGTGAGATTTGAGAGAGTTTAGAATCCTGTTTTTTAATCAGCTTATAGCACAAAGTCTAAATAACTTATCAAAGTTAATATCTGAACTTTGCTGTACTCAAGAAGTTATGCTCTGAAATCACAGCATTAAGCTCCGCGTTAGAAGTGACGAGATCTCGCATAAAATCTGATTGCTCAAAAATCTTATTAATCGCTTTAGTAGAAAAGGCCAGTGTTTCGCCTTCATGGGCTGAAATCACGTTAAACAGAATATCACAAAAATCCTTTCTGCTTTCTTCACTCATGTCTTCTATAATTGCATAACATATCTTAATTCGCATCTCTGATGCTCGGAAAACGAAGCCTATTTCGACACCTAAAGATTCTCTAAGTAGTATTGTTTGTTTCCAATAAGGTTTACGCTCATCAGCTAAGATCAGTCCGATTAGTTTAGATGTTGCCTGTTTTTCTTCATTGGTAAAGTTCATTTGCTTGGTTTTTAGTGAAAGATTAAAATGTATTATTTGACTGGTATGCTTTACTCGTTCAGATGACAGTAGATAATATCAGAAACCAGATTCTTCAATTTCCATCAATTTGAAGATGGTGTAAACACAATAAAATCATCTGAGTAAAAACCCTGAGGTTTGAAGTCCAACTCCTATTTGCATCAACTGAGCGCTTTGTTAAGTTCTTGCTCTGAAATTGTAAAAGATAATTTACCTTTTATTCTTACTTCAACAATTTTTAATTGGGTTTTCTCAATCGTTGAGCGAGAATTGCGAAATATATGTAAATGACCAGCCTTGACTTTTTCAATATAACCTTTAAGCATGGTTTCATGAGCTGAAATAATTGAATCATCGAATTTATCTGGATTGCTAATAACCATCTCGTAATCCTCCATCGGTTTAATAAACAGCGAATCTAGATGGTCTATTATAAATCTATCCGAGTAATAACTTACCTCTATTGCACTCAGCTTTTGAGCAAATGTTTCAATTACAAAGCTTTTTAAACGTTCACAAGCTATGCGTTGGTCTGATAATTTTTCCATGATTATATAATTTAAGTAAAGCCTTATCAATGAAAAAACATCGATAAGGCATAGTTTGGGTTAAATACTATTTTGTAGCTCGTTATAAAAACATATTCCGATATGATAGTTGAGCCATTTTACTTTCCACCACATTCCTAAACTGGTACAGACAGTAAAATCATCACTCATAAAATCCATTCTATGGAAGTGAAGTCCTTTCTTAGCAACTAAATCAACAAAATCATTGACTTCTTCAAGGTTTAAGAACCTGACAGACGCAAGCTGTCCATCATCTGTATAAGTATTGTTTGGAACATCCTTGATAAAGTATCTGAGTTTACCAGGGTACTTTTCATCCAACGTTTTAATTGGTACAATGAAATTGTAAAATTCAAAATGAATCATAATTATAAAGTTTAAAGGGTTAATAAATGAGAAAAGCCCTGGTTGATAAAACCAAGGCTTTGTTTTTTCTAATCGTAAAACGTGAATTTTTGGGTATAAAAAAAGCATCCCGTAATTGGAATGCTTTTAAATGAGAAGCTTAAAATTTGTTATGTGCTTTTAGTAGATAATTTTGATAGCTAAAGGGATCATTTTTAAATAAATAGCTTTAAAAAAGAAGCTTTAGCCTTAAAACGAGGGGGTGGTACTTAGGAGTTTTTAATGCTTTTGTTAATTTGAGTAAAATAATCTTTCGGATAAAAGACTGCATTTAATAGACCTTTCGCTCTCGATTTTTACACTATATTTTTGATGTTGTTTATTATTTTACTCATCTTAACATCAGGTCGGGGGATTGTTTGGTATATAGCATTCTTGCTTAAAACACACTCAAATTTTAAATTTTTAGAAAAAAATTTTTGAAATATCTTTTAATTGAAAATGAATATTGGACACTAAATTTAAAGGGTATAGAACCAAAAATAAAGTGTCCTAAATTAAAATGAAAAAAAAATCTCCTTATTCAGGAGATTTTTTTTAAAATTTGTTTTACTTATTACTGAATTTGGAAGAAATTATTATGAATCCTTTTTCTCCTTCTTTAGAAACTGTGGTTCTATTGCTAATGTTAAAATAGTCTCCCAGTTCTTTCATAGTTCCTTTTAATTCCAAATTGTATTTACGGATGATCGCCTTAAATCGCTCCGTCATAACTTTGCCCGGTGCTTTATATCCGCCTGGAAATTCAATCTGTAACTTTTTAATAAAAGGAAAATTAGATTTCGCGGAGTCTATTTTTTTGTTTTTAACGGCCTTTTCTATCATTCCTTTAGAATAGGCATTGTAAAGCAAATCTTGTTCTCCTAATATATTGTACGCCTCAACAATATAGGGAAAACGAAATTTCAATTGCTCGTATATATAGTCACTATTGTCTAAATAATACATATTTTCATTTTTCACGTTCAATTTTTTCAGTGCTTTAATAACCATTTTAGTCATTTCTCTAATTACCGAACCTGTTGATTTAATGGGCTCCTCACTATCTGAATATTTATAGATTCTCGTCTTTATCGTTGGTAAAAAGTAATTATTTTGATAACCAGCTATAAGTACATCAGCACTTTGAAATAGTGATTTTACCTTTTCTTCATACTTGAAATTATCACGCATGAAGTGATTTTTAGAGCCGTCTTTATTCAAGAAAGGAAAATAAGGAAGCAATTCTAAAGCTTCATTTAACGCTTCTAAAGCTTCTGGTACGTTTGTCGCGTTTCTTAACGATTTAACCAAATTAAAACATTCCTCACACGCGTTCAGGTAATTGTCCGATTGTTCTTCGGTTTTAACGTTTAGCTCATTATCGAAATTTGATATCACGGTTATATTTGCTGTTCCATTTCTAAATCTTCCCTTAATTTGAACTGCGTCACTGTCAGGATCTATCATAGTATGATTTGCAACATCTAGGTTTGTAACCATTATCACATCTGGCTTTACATTCATTAATATATCCACAGCAGAGTTGAATCGGCATGTGAAAAAATTGAATTTCGCAAACGTTTTAGTTAAATTCTCGTGAACTCTGTCCGAGTCTAAAGCGGTTAATTCTGTTTTACTTTGTCTGGAGCAGTAGACATAGGATTCGTCTTTTATTCCAAGTCTATTGATTAACTGATTGATCCCAATTATTGAGCTAAGGAATATGCAAACACACTCTGATTTATTTGCCATAAGAACTTCACTAAAAGAAAGGAAAACATTATTCGTGATCACCAGTTCTATATTTTCTTTATAATCATAGTCAGGTTTAATGACCAATATCTTAAAATTGTGTTCGTCGAATCTAGGATCGGAAGGAATAACAGCAGTCGCCGAAACGAATGCTTTATTTCTGAAGGAAAAAAAATGTTCCAAAGGAAATATGATGGTTTCCCTAAAATTCACATCTTTCGTTGTTCTGTCGCATTCATCAAATAATAGGAAGTAGTCTTCGTAAATATTTATATTTAGATTATCCATTGCTTTCAAAACTTTGGGAAATGATTCTGGCGTTGTTAAGATCTTTTTAAAAACCATTTTAGGATTAATTAGATAATCCATAATATCTCTCACGTTAACGCCTTCATAAACTCCTAATCGTCCTTTCGCCTTTTTACCTTTAATCACAGGAACGTTGGGTTCTATAATTATTGAATTCCTTTCGAATTCAAGCTCTAAAGTAGTTGCGCCAATCCCCGTTACTGTTTTGAATATTATCGTGTTAGATGGGATTTGATCCATTATGTCACAAAGAAATTGTCCTTTGGAAATTGTTTTATCTTCTTTTTTCATTTTTTAAATTTTAGGCAATAAGATTCCCTTACGCCAGTTATTGTCGTTTTTTTAATTACAAAATGTTTGTTTGAAATAAGGAGGAGAGATTTCTCCTCCTTATACTTAACTAGACCGCTGTAGTTACTTTATTGTAGAGTTTTTCTAAACTCAGATTGACTTTGTAGGTTCCATTGATGTAACCAGTCAATAATTTTTCAATACCCGCATCAGTAGGTAGTTTAAATTCAATAGATCCATTAAGGCTGTGACAGGTTAACCATTGATACGCATTTCCAGCTTTGTCAATACTTGGAAAGGCAGTAGTATTAATCCTTTTTCCATCATTCATTAACTGAATAACTTTTTCCAATGCCTTTAACGAATTTTCGCTAATGGTGGCCATCCTGTCCATAAAACACCCTTCATTTTCAATACCGTCTTCGGAATCTTCAGTTAGATACGTTTCGTGAGTAATTAAGATTTTATTAGAATCTCCTTGGGCTTTAACCTCCTCTTTGGTCTGCGTCTGATCTGCCAGTATTCTCTCGATAATACTGTTTCTTCCCTGTAACTCGTTGTTACCTTCTGTGTTTGTACTCATAATAAATTAATTTATTTTAAGAAGGATTAGAATTCCACAATACGCTTGCTCTTCCTTCATAACAAAGGTGAGCTTTATGCCATCCGTGGGGCGAGTACAAGGTTTTCCTATTTTGACTTCAATTTATATCACTATGAACCAGAGAGTTGAGAAGTAATCATTTGTTGTTTAGCTGAGTTAGTAAAGATGGATCTTACATAATTTAATTTTTCAAAATCTAGTTCGTGTTCTATCTGGATAAGACGATGGAACTTGCAGACTTCATAAATAACTCTAGCCTGATCATTTGTCAGATTTGCTGTGGGGTTACTCAAAACAGAAAACTCGTTTAAATAGTTTCGTAGAGATTTGCAGATAGTAGAAATTATGAGGCTATGGAAAAGGTTATCTCTCATGATAAAAAGCTTAGCTTTCAATTCCTTTAAAGATTGTTCGTCTGGACTGGGTAAGTTTCTAATTTCATCAATAAGCTCAAATGGCATTACTGTTTCGTCAGATACTAAAGAATTAAATAATGCATCGATCGAACTGTTAATAATTGGGATCGTTACTAGCCTATCTTCAAGATTAAAAAACTCAACGCTCTCTCCGATTGGTCTATGTCTAATTTCGATACTTATTTTTCCCGTACTATTTTTTAGCTTGATAAGCTTTAATAATAGCTCGATATCAGTGTCAAATTTTTGATGAAAAGGAGATTCATTGTTCATGCTTCCTTCAAGATCCCTTATATGAGTAGCGATATAAGACATGTTTCCTTCGTGTAATAACACCCCTAAATCCGATAATGACCATAAATATTTCTCAAGAACCTCCATGCTCACACTATCGTTGTCCGTAAGTACTATCGTCCGAAATTCAAAATCTGTGATTTGGGGCTGACCATTTGCCTTTCTTATTTCACCTATCGCCTTTGCGCTAAAATGGTAGTTAGTAAGCTGTTCGTAATTGATTTTCGCGTTGTATTTTAAGAGCCTTGCCATAGTAAATAGTAAAACGAATTTACATTTATTTAATTCGATAATCTAAGTTGACAAGTCGTAGTTTGTTAGTGATATATTGGATTTTCTTTTTAACCCCTAAATCATATCTATGTTATCTTAAAATAGGAAAAAGCAGGAAGCTTCAATGCGTATAGTCTTAATCATTGATTGACTTCGTGGATAATAAGTTATTAGAGGGAGACAGCAGGGAGACAAAAGAGAGACAAAAGGGTACAAATAATACGAAAGCTAAAGGAATTTTCTTAAATTAGATTAATTAATAATATGGTTTAACCGTTCTCAAAAAGAGGAAATACTAGTTAAAATCACGCTTAAAACGATGTCTAAGCCATAAAACAAAAAAGCTTCACATTTCTGTGAAGCTTTCTTTTAAGGTGGTGCCTGCTGGGATCGAACCAGCGACACAAGGATTTTCAGTCCTTTGCTCTACCGACTGAGCTAAGGCACCCGCCGTTCCCTATTTGAAGTATTTCATTCGTTTCGGGATTGCAAATGTAGGTTCTTTTTAATTAAAACCAAATATTTTATTAAAAAAATAAGATAAATTTTTTCCGATTTCCGTAATTAACTCAACTTCAAGCCGTTATTTTATCAAATGACTAACACCAATAATCCTGTTAATTTAAATCACTATAAATTAAAATTAATATGCTTGCATATTAATTTTTATAAAGCCTATTCATTAACTTAGCTTTATAAACGCTAATTAAATGATTGCACAAATAATTTTTACACTTGCATTTGTAATAGCAGTGGTTTTCTTTACCATCCAAGTCAGAAAAATCATCCGAAACATCAATTTAGGTAAAGATTTAAATCGCAGTGATCAGCCTGCAAAGCGCTGGGCTGTTATGGCTAAAGTGGCTTTGGGACAAAGTAAAATGGTAGTACGGCCCGTAGCAGGCATCATGCATATTTTAGTGTACGTAGGTTTTGTTATTATTAATCTCGAAGTTTTAGAAATTATTATCGACGGTATTTTTGGCACCCATCGCGTATTCTCATTTTTAGGAGGCTTTTACGGTTTCTTAATTGCCTCTTTCGAAGTCTTGGCGCTTTTGGTACTCGTTGGTGTTTTTGTATTTCTTGCTCGCAGGTTACTATTAGGCTTAAAGAGATTTTCAGGCGTCGAAATGACGAGTTGGCCAAAGTCAGACGCAATCTATATTTTAGTTATTGAAGTGTTGCTCATGTCTGCTTTTTTAACCATGAACGCGGCAGATTATAAATTACAGCTGTTAGGTTATGGTCATTATATTTTAGCAGGTAGTTTCCCCATTTCTCAGTTTTTAATCAATATGCTGCCGGCAGATGCTACCACTTTGGTTATGATAGAACGTAGCTGTTGGTGGTTTCACATCATCGGTATTTTAGCTTTTCTTAACTACCTGCCCTTTTCAAAACATTTCCATATCATATTGGCATTTCCAAATACTTGGTACAGCAACCTAAATCCACAGGGAAAGTTTGAAAACATGCAGTCGGTAACCAACGAAGTTAAAGCCATGTTAGATCCGTCTTTTACATCTCCACCAGCAGATCCAAATTCAAAATTTGGAGCAAAAGATGTTAACGACCTAAACTGGGTGCAGTTAATGAACGCTTATACTTGTACAGAATGTGGTCGCTGTACATCTGTTTGTCCTGCCAATATAACGGGTAAACTACTTTCGCCACGTAAAATAATGATGGATACTCGCGATAGGCTGGAAGAGTATGGTAAAGGAGTAGCCAAACACGGTAAAGATTTTGATGACGGGAAATCGCTTTTGGATACGTATGTAAGTCGAGAGGAAATATGGGCTTGTACCACCTGTAACGCTTGCGTAGAAGCTTGTCCGATAGATATTGATCCGTTATCTATTATCGTTGACTTGCGTAGATATGCCGTTATGGAAGAGTCTAATGTGCCAAGTAGTTTAAATGCAATGTTCTCTAACGTTGAAAATAACGGTGCACCGTGGAAATATTCACCAGCCGATAGGTTGAATTGGACAGAAGGGGAAAAGTGAGATTTGAGAGGTGAGATGTGAGACACATGAGACTAGAAAAGTGGATGGGAAACTGTTGTATTATTTGGGCGTCTTAACACGCTATCCGTTCATACTGCACAAGGCATTAGCCACAAGCCGGTATCTACTGCTATCGTTAACGCAAAACCTAATCATAACTAATGAACCAATGACTTCCCTACAACTATTGGGAGAACTCATTTAACCAAATCGTAAGCACAAATGACCAAATGAACTAATTGACTTATTTTAGGTACTAATGACAAATGACTAAATGAACTAATTATCTCACTTTAGGCACTAATGACCAATGACCAATAACCAATGACTAAATGAACTAATTATCTCACTTTAGGTACTAATAAACTAATGACCAAATGACTCATTTTAGGTACTAATGAACTAATGACTAATGAACCAATGACTAATAAACTGAACTAAAAGAAATGGATATTACAGATATAAAAATACGAACCATGGCGGAAATGGCAGCCAATGGAGAAAAACCAGAAATATTATTTTGGGTAGGCTGTGCCGGAAGTTATGACGAAAGAGCCCAACGCATCACCAGAGCGTTTGCTAAAATATTAAACCACGTAGGTGTTAATTTTGCAGTCTTAGGTAAGGAAGAAAGCTGTACCGGAGATCCTGCAAAGAGAGCTGGAAACGAATTTTTGTTTCAGATGCAAGCGCTTTCTAACATCCAGGTTTTAAATGGTTATGAAATAAAAAAAATAGTAACCGCTTGTCCGCATGGTTTCAATACCTTAAAAAATGAATATCCTAGCTTAGGTGGTAATTATGAAGTAATGCACCACACCCAGTTGATTCAGGATTTAATAAAGGATGGAAAGCTTAAAGCAGAAGGTGGTGAGTTTAAAGGAAAAAAAATCACTTTCCATGACCCTTGTTATTTAGGTAGGGGCAATGGTGTTTACGAAGCGCCACGTAAGGCTTTAGAAGTGTTAGATGCTGACTTGGTTGAAATGACACGTAGTAAGTCGAACGGATTATGTTGTGGTGCTGGCGGTGCCCAAATGTTTAAAGAACCGGAACCAGGGAAAAAGGACATCAATGTTGAGCGTATGGACGATATTTTAGAAGCCAAAGCAGAGATTGTTGCAACCGGATGCCCGTTTTGTATGACTATGATTAACGATGGTGTTAAGCATTTTGAAAAAGAGCAGGAAATTCAGGTTTTAGATATTGCAGAAATTACAGCTAAAGTAAACGGCTTATAATGGCTGCATAATTTTTAAAAGGAGTCGCTAAAAAAAAGCGCTTTAGGGTATTAAATTACTTAAGGAGTGAGTTAAAGCTTTTTGTTGAAACAGCGGGTTGACGGGTGTTAACCGATTCTTTATGCTTTATAAAACTAGTTTTTAAAATAGGTAGTTGATTTATTTCTTCGTTTTGTTTTCCACTTTTAATACTGGATTTTCTTTGGACAGTTTCTTCATCTGATAGCCATAAACTTAATAGCACAGTATGGGTTATAAGTACTCCTAACATGATAAAAAGATGATGATTCTTTTTGGTTTTCATTAAAGATTGACGTGGATTAGCAGATTTCTAAATCTGCACCAAGGTAAAAAAAACCGAGCGGTAAACAAATATCAAGTTCTATTGCAGTAAAAAAAGATAGTGACAATTAAGTTTTTGCAGTAGGGGAACGCTTAATCATTCACTTTTTTGATTTCGATGTCAAATCTTATGGTGGCATTTACCAGTAGCTTTAAAGGTTAAAGCTGAAGTTTTTTAGGCTGTTAATTGCGCTACATAAGGTGTTAATGTCATCTACGTTTATATTTTTTAAGGGTATTCTAATCTCGGCAAGCATTTCGTCAATATTGCCTGCTTTGTCATTATAGGTTTGGTAAATTACTGCTTCACTTGTAAATTTCAGCAATAGCCAACCGGCTTGTTCATCTCCTAAATAACGAGCCTCTTCAAACTCTTTCAGCTTTACACTATAATATTCCGATTTGTTAGTATTGTCGGTTTTTCGATATCTTATAAATCCGTTTTCAGAGATTTCGAAATTTGCCGTTTTAATCCCGAAATCTCTTTCAGCACTGTGAAGATTATATTGCCTAAGAACTTGGTTTCTGGCCTCTGGAAATGTCAATTCATCCTGTCTCGGTATGAAACAAGATAGGGTGATTAACAGTATTTTTGAGCCTAGTGCAAAAACCATTGATAAAAATATTTCAAAAAAACGATAGTGCAAGAAATATTTATCAACTTGTTAACTTATTTAATAAAAAATATGACAAAAACTTACCTGCTACTTTTTTAAATATCATTATTTTTGAAAATGATGAATCCTGAAGCTCGGGTATGGATATACCAATCAAACAATGTATTAGATCAATCGCAGTTGGCCGAAATTAGTATTATTCTTAAAGATTTCACCAGTTCATGGACAGCCCACAATCAGGAGCTTAAAGCAAGTTTTGATATTAAATACGATAGGTTTATCATTTTAATAGTGGATGAAAGCCAGGCAGGAGCGAGTGGTTGCTCCATAGATAAATCGGTTCATTTAATGAAAGATTTGGAGCAAAAGTTTCAGATCAATTTACTAGATAGGTTTAATATAGCTTATAAAGACGGTGAAAAAGTTAAATCTGTAGACCGGAGCGGTTTTGAAGAATTAATTAAAAATGGAGCTGTTAATGCAGATACGCCAGTATTTAATAACATGGTGACTAATTATCAAGATTATCAAAATAAATGGGAAACTACGATAGCCAATAGTTGGCATAGTAATGTTTTTTCTTTTTAAATGATTTAAGGAGTCAGGAGACTCCTGTTTATGTTTGAATCCGTAGAAAGCTTCGCTTAATTCTACGGACATGAATGGTTTCTTTTCAACAGTAACCGTCATTGCGAAGCTGAAGCGCTGGGTTTAGCGAGTAGAGGCTGTGGCAATCCGTTGGTTTCTTTGCACTGTCCCGTTTTTGAGCAGGTGGTTTAATATTTTTACCGTCATTGCGAAGCCCAAGCGGTGGGTTTTGAGCAATAAGGCTTCGGCAATCTGTTCCATGTTTTGCGATATCCTTTTATGGGCTGTTACTTTAATTCTGATTTAACCCTTGTTAACTTATAGATTGCCACGGCTTGAAAAAAGCCAAGCAATGAAGTATTAAAATTCCAATTTCCCTAAGCCTCTCATGTTTCTAAGAATGAGCCTTTGCCTGTGATAAATATAGGCAGTTGGTTTTGCCGGCGACCATCTCCTCGGGTTCGGTAGTACTGCAATTAATAAAGCGGCCTCTCCTTTTGATAAACTTGATGCAGATTTGTTAAAATAAGCTTGACAAGCGCTTTCTGATCCATAAACTCCATCACCCATTTCAATCACATTAAGATAAACCTCTAAAATCCGGTTTTTGCTCCAGAATAGCTCGATTAAGAAAGTGAAATACGCCTCGAAACCTTTCCTAATATAAGAACGACCAGGCCATAAAAATACATTCTTGGCTGTTTGCTGACTAATGGTACTACCGCCTCTCAGTTTTTTACCATGCTGATTTTTTTTAAATGCTTTTTGGATAGCGTTAAAATCAAAACCGCTATGTTTTAAAAAGTTAGCGTCCTCACCCGCAATGGCGGCTTTCTTTAAGTTAAAAGAGAGTTTTTCAAAGTTTTTCCATTCTTTATCAATTTTCCAGCTTTGATTATTTGCTTTTCTTTCAAACGCTCGCTGCACCATTAAATAGGTTAGTGGTGGATTCAAAAATTTGTACAGCAAAACCCAAAAAATACTAATTGCAAAAAAGTAAACCACGGTTTTCCAAATCCATTTGCTAACGGATTGCACATTAAACCTACGGTTGGTGGATGTTTTTTTTGCTGGCATAGGGCTAAAATAAAAAATGCTTCCTGAATAAACAGAAAGCATTTTTAAATAATGTTTAAATTTAGCTTATTCGGCTACAACAGTAAACGGAACTTGCACTTTTACTTCTTTGTGTAAGTTTAAGTTAGCAATGTAATCACCAACAAACTTTACATCAGTTTCAAAAGTAATTCTTCTTCTGTCAACCTCAAAACCTAATTTCTTCAATGCATCAGACACTTGAATAGTGTTCACTGCGCCAAATATTTTTCCGCTTTCGCCAGCTTTAGCGCCAATAGAAAGTGTAACACCTTCTAGTTTTGCAGCTGTAGCTTCAGCATCTTTCTTAATTTTCTCTTGTTTAAACTGAGCTTGTTTAATGTTCTCCGCTAAAACTTTTTTTGCCGACTCAGTTGCTAAAATAGCATGGCCCTGAGGAATTAAATAATTACGACCAAAACCAGGTTTTACAGAAACGATGTCATCCTTTTCTCCCAGCTTTTTTACATCTTGTTTTAATATTACTTGCATGTGTTAGCCTCCCTTATTTTAAACCATCAGTTACAAATGGCAATATACCTATGTGGCGAGCTCTTTTTACTGCCTGAGCTACTTTACGTTGATATTTCAAAGAAGTACCAGTTAATCTACGAGGTAAAATTTTACCTTGATCATTGATAAACTTTAACAAAAAGTTAGCGTCTTTGTAATCAATGTATTTAATTCCGTTCTTTTTAAAACGGCAATACTTTTTTCTGTTGTCCTCCACCTTGGGAGCAGTCACATACTGGATTTTGTCTTGTGCCATTAGTTTGCTACCTCCGCTTTGTCTTTTTTCTTATTGAAAGCACCGCCACGTTTTTTGTCATTGTACGCTACTGCATGCTTATTTAAACTAATTGTTAAAAATCTCATTACACGCTCATCACGTTTTAATTCGATTTCTAATTTGCCGATAACCTCACCTGAGCATTTGTATTCGGTCAAGTGATAGTACGCTGTTGATTTTTTCTCAATCAGGTACGCCAGTTTTTTCAAACCCCAATTGTCTTCCATAACAATTTCGGCTCCGTTATCAGTAAGAATCTTAGAGAATTTTGCAATCACCTCTTTAGCAATTTCTTCTGACAACAACGGGGTAAGAATGATAGTGGTTTCGTATTGATTCATTTCTTACAATATTATTTTTATTTCCCACTTTTTTGTGGGACTGCAAAAGTAGATATTATTAAATTGAAAAACAATAGTTTAAAAGTTTTTTAACGTGATAAAATAGGCCTAAAGAGACCAATTCCTACTTTTAACCTAACAATTATTTTTATTAAACAATATTCATTAGTTAACATCGTATTTGATGATTAATTTGTTGCATCTCTTTTTAAAAGAACATAAATTGCAAGGAGGCTAAAAGAATATATATATAAATATGAGACTACCCATCATTAGAAAAAACGTTACTGTAATGCCAGACTCGAAACGGGTGATTGCCCGCTTCTTTTATAATGGCGAGGAAAGAGCAAAAGAGATATTAGGTCACATTAGCCAATTTGACGAGCAACAAGTTTACGACCTAATTGCTCCGATGTTGCAGGAATTTTCAAAAAGGCACCGTAACATTACGCGAATACTTGAAAAACATGCTGATAAGTTGATGAATGAGCTTCCAGATGAAGCCCAGAATATTAGAGAAACGTCTCGTTTTAGAAAACTTTTAATAGGCGCATACTTTACACATGAGTATTCTATTGAATCTGCTGCGTTTTTTAACCCGTCTATTGTAGACGACCCAGATCAATCTGATTTGATAGAAGGGGAACGTAGAATCATCATCAGCTTTAGAGCGGTAGGCGAAGGTCATATTTCATCTATTGTTTTTCGCAGGGCTTTGCTTAAACAGAATAATGACATTGAAGTAATGCCTGCTGGTAGATATGTTGATGAAGCAGAAATTGTTAAAAATAACATCTACAAAAAAGAGCTTTTTTTGGAAAAAGCAGAAGACGCTAGGATTTCAAAAAAAACACTTAAAATAGCGCAAGAAAACTTGCCAGAAAAGTTTGACTATAGAGAGTTGAACAGTGTAGTGGACAATTTGTTGGCAGATACTAGCGATAAAGCTGGGTTAGAACTGCAAAAATTATTATGGTTGGCTGATTCGTACCACGAGATTATATTTTCTTTAGATACGGATATTTCCGATCGTATTATTTATCCAATTACAGAATACGAAAGAAAAGGAATTGAAGATGCCCGTTTTGTGAAGTTTATGGATGATGAAGGCAGTATAAAATATTTTGCAACCTATACGGCTTATGATGGTAAAACCATTATGCCTAAACTTTTAGAAACTGCAGATTTCTACGATTTTAAAGTGAGACCAATGTATGGTCCCGGAGCAAAGAATAAGAATTTAGCATTATTTCCACGAAAGATAAACGGAAAGTACGTAATGATGTCACGTATTGATGGTTGGAATAATTACATTATGTATTCTGACAAAATTAATATTTGGACAGATCCTATATTATTGCAGGCACCAAAATACGCTTGGGAATTTGTGCAGATTGGAAACTGTGGTTCGCCTATTGAAACAGAACACGGTTGGTTAGTAGTAACCCATGGTGTTGGTGCAATGCGTAGGTATTGTTTAGGCGTAAGTTTGCTGGATTTAAACGATCCATGTAAAGAGATCGGGAGACTTAAAGAACCGCTTTTGATTGCCAATACGGACGAACGTGAAGGTTATGTACCCAATGTGGTTTACTCTTGTGGTTCGATAATCAATAACGGTGAACTGATTATTCCTTACGGACTTTCGGATTATTCATCTTCTTTTATGACAGTGAATTTAGAAGCGCTTTTAGATAAGTTAATGACCACAGACGCACATGTTGATGATGAAGAGGAAACTGAAAAAAAGAAAGATACCAAAGAAATTAAACCGATAGGTTTAGTAAGAAAAAGTTGGTAGCCAGCTATTATTTATAGAGTATCTGCTGATATAATTGAAAATAACTTTTAGCCATTGTTTCGGAAGAAAATCTGCTTTTTGCAGTTTCGGAGCAATGGCTTCTTTTTATAATATTCAATTTCTCCACAGCTTTTGTGGCCTCGGCAACATCATTAACCAAAAAACCAGTAATACCATCTTCAATTAGTTCAGGCATAGAGCCGCGGTTAAAGGCAATCACAGGTGTGCCGCACAACATGGCTTCGGCAACGCTTAAACCAAAAGGCTCGTCGAAACTAATTGGATGTAGAAGTGCAGCGGAATTTCCCATTAATTGATTACGCTTTTCCGGTCCAGCATGACCGATAAATTGAATGTCATCATTTAAATGAGGTTCAACTTCTTTTTTAAAGTAGTTCTCATCTTGTATAATCCCAGCGATAATTAGCGTCCGTTTACTTTGTTTTGCGATAGCAATTGCTTCAGCCGTCCCTTTATGGGGGTGAATTCTTCCAAAAAACAACAGTTGCTCAGATGGCTTCAAGTTTAAAGCAAAATCATCGGTATTTAAACCGTTATAAACGGTATCTAAATATTTTAGTTTTGGATGCCGATCAGAATTACTGATGGAAACATAGTAAGTATTGTCGTTATATTTCTGATAAGCAGGAATAATATTTTCCGATGAAAAACCATGAATGGTGGTAATCATCGGTGTTTTGATCAGCTTAGAATAGGTGAGGGGTAAAAAATCAAAATGGTTATGGATGATATCGAACTCATCAGCATGTTCCATCAAATTACTAATGTGCAAACATTCCAATACTTTAGCATCCTGACCTTTTTTGGTTTCGTAACCTTCTTCAATTACTGCATTTAAAGTGCCGGTAGTCAATGAATCACCGGTCGCAAAAACCGTAACGTCTACACCGAGTTTTATTAAGCCCTCTGCCAAGTTAGAAGCCATTTGCTCCCAAGGGCCGTAATGCACTGGTGGCGTACGCCAAGCCACGGGAGATAATATTGCAACTTTCATTTAATCACAATTTTATTGATTTAGCACTTTCGGTAAATAAGTATTCTTTTTCTTGCGCTTTTAAAACAGTTAAATGAGAGATGAAATAAGCTAATGTGCTTTCTGCACCTTGATTTCTATTGATTCCATGAGGAGTCAATCCATCGCAACAACCGTTGGTTTCGTGATCATACAACGGAACACGTAAGGCGTTTTCCCCTAAGAACCACATGTAAGTTTTAAACATTTTATTAATGTATGTAACGTCTTGCGTAATCTCAAACGCTTGGAAGTACATCATCACCGCTGCCATTGTCTCAATTGCCTGCTGATCAAATATTGCTTTTTCTTTATTTTTGTAACACCAGCCATCATTACCAATTGGGTTATAATAACCTTGGTTAAGCGTTTCAGCGTCTAGGAAAGTCAAACTTTCTAAACCAATCTCTTTATAAATATAATGGTTGGTAACCTCAAACGCTTTGAGTAAAGCCAAAGGTAAAATAGCGTTGTCGTAAGTCATTTTCTCTTCAAACCAATGCCAATTTGGAGCCTTATGTTTTTGGTAAGCTATCACCAATTTATCGGCTAAAGCCATTAGTTTGAATTGCAAACTCTCGTCTGGGTATGATTTTAAGTAATGAGCTAATCCTATAATGCTGTTTGCATGGCCACGTAAGTGAACCAAGTGATCTAAATGCTCTAATGAATTAAAAAATAACTCTCGAGCAAATTCTTTATAAGAGTTGTTTGGCGAATTGCAAATCATGAATCCCAAGGCCCAAAGTGTACGCCCATAAGAGTCATCAGTTCCAACCTCATCTAAATACTCACGCTTAAAGCTTAAAAAGTTTCTGAAGTTTCCATTTTCACATTGCATATACTGGATAAAACTCAAATAAATTGGCAAAAGGTCTAGCGCTTCTTTAGACTTGTATTGGTCATAAGCCATCAGCGCCATAATTAATGCCCGGCTATTATCATCCATGCAATAACCTTCTTTCAAGTTTGGAATACCGTACTTAGCGTGTTGAACAATCCCGGTGTCGTCCGTTAATCTTCTAACATAATCTAGGGTAAAATTAGGTAATAGATCAGTATCTAGATGGAAATTATCTGCTGATGGTTGTGGGCGGTGTTTTAAAATACAATCTTCTGCTAATGATTTATATAAACCACCAATCTTCGGATATCTCAGAGATAATCCATAAGAATACGCATTATCACGAATGTTTTTTAACGCCTTATCATCATCCAGTAGGTGGTTAACAATTTCTGAAAGTGCCTCATGGTTGCCGAAATCAAAAAGCTTACCTCTATTGTTTGCTAATAATTCTTGCGCATGCCAGTAGGGGGTAGAAACCACTGCGGCACCTGCGCCTACGGCGTAAGAAAGTGTTCCGCTGGTAATTTGTGCTTCATTTAGATAAGGGGTAATGTAAATTTCTGAAGCCCTTAAATATTTAGCTAAATCTTCTTCAGAAACAAAGCTGTTGATGAAGTTTACGTTTTTACTAACTCCTAAATCCGACGCTAGTTTTTTCAAGTAATCTCGGTATTCCTCTCCTTGGTTTTTTAAAATATGAGGATGGGTTTTTCCAATGATGGTGTAAACTACATCTGGATGATTTTTAACGATAGCCGGCAAAGCTTTTATGGCAGTTTCTAAACCTTTATTTCTGGATATTAACCCGAAAGTAAGCAATACCCTTTTGCCAGGTAATAGTTTTGGTTTGTTTAAAATTTCATGGATATCATCTGCATAATCTGGAACGCCGTGTTCTATTAGCGCTATTTTTTCTTTGCTGATACCATAGATCTCCGTCAGAAAATTAACCGCCTTTGTTGCCATTACTACAATCTTGGAAGACTGTTTCGCAATATCCTGCACAATTAATTTTTGCAGGTAACTTGGTTCTTTTAAAACGGTATGTAAAATGGTAACCAACGGTTTTTCTAGTCTGTTGATTAACGGTAAAACATAAATTCCACTATCTCCACCGTAAATCCCAAACTCATGTTGCATAATGCATATGTCTGCATCGCTGTTATTAATGAAGTTTGCAGCCTGTATATAATCTGTTTGATGTTGCTGCCTTATTACATACTCGACCTCTTTTCCATACGTGTATTGCGCTAAATCGTCCTGATCATTAATCGCAATGACATAGCTTTTGCCATCCGTCTTAGACAGATTTTTTTCAATCGCATTTTTTAGGTTCGAGTTGAAAGTAGCTAAACCGCAAGGGCGAGGCATGTAAGTAGATAGATAGGCAATTTTCATTTTACTGAGGGTTTATGTAGATAGATGATAGATACCTATTTAATTATAAAATCTATGCCACATTTATTATAGAATTGGACTTAGTGTGTTATTTTGATAAGGATCATTATTATTAGTGTCTTTATGGAAAGATTATGACATAAGGTTAGTTTTCGATAAAGAATTTGAGGTTAGCCGTTGAGTATACATTCATAATGTACATCAATTTATACGGTGATAAATTTTAGAAACCTTTCTAAAACAACAAAACCGATACAGTTTGATCATCACATCAATCCGTATCGGTTTAAACGAATAATTATAGCTTAGCAGTACTGATCGAATGCGCTAATTAAGTTGTCAGCAATCATTTGTGCCGGACGACCTTCAATTTGGTGACGTTCTACCATGTGTACTAACTTACCATCTTTGAATAGCGCCATTGAAGGAGATGATGCTGGGAAAGGCAACATGTATCCTCTAACAGAGTCTACCGCTTCTTTTTCCATTCCTGCAAATACAGTCACTAATTTACTTGGTGTTTTTGTGCTTGACGCTGCAATTTTAGCTGCTGGGCGAGCGTTAGCTGCCGCACATCCGCATACTGAATTGATCACTACAAAGGTAGTACCTTCTGTACCGATTGCGTTTTTCACTTCTTCAGCGTTTTTTAATTCTTGGAAACCAGCGTCTGTTAATTCTGAACGCATTGGGGCAACTAAATATTCTGGATACATTTCTTTTGTTTTAGTTTTAATCAATATTTTAACAAAGATCTACAAGACTTTGAAACGTTACAAAACTAAACTATTAGATTGAGCGCTACAATTTTGCCTATCAATTATTTGTCATAAATAAAAGCGATTGATATCACTTTTTAGGGAAGAGTGGGAATGAATTGAAAAGACTGAAATCTGATGAAGTATGAATTAAAGCGAATTGGAACAATTTACTTTTGTAGTGTTTATTCGAAAAGTAGTGATTGGAATTATTCGATTTCTAGGCATGCAATATCTTATATTCGTTGTTTTGAACGAATTCTGCTATAATAATCGAATGTTGATCTAGTATAGTAGCTATTGCGTTCGTGGTCATATTGCCCGTTCGTAACCATATGATCTTTGGGGGAGCGCCATTCAAATTTGCGATATCGGAAAAATCAGCATCAAAAGTCACAACGGTAAAATCATTTGATTTTGCGTACTTCCATATGTCGCTGTCGGAATAGTCCTCAAGACCTAGTTCTCTAACCTGTTTTGAGTTCGGGAAAATGGTATAAATCTTTCTTGTTATGCGAAAAAATATATTCTGGAAATAATAATTTCACGAATTAGCTCTAATCCGGTTTTCTCTATTTGCAACAAACGACAAACAGGCGCTGATACTATCTTCATTTAACTCTGGAAAATCTAATATTATTTCCTCTTTATCCATTCCGTTCGCTAGCCAATTTAAAACGTCATACACAGAAATTCTCGTTCCCAATATTATCGGTTTCCCAAATCTTATGTTAGGGTCAATAGTGATGTGTTTTTTATAGTCAACCATATTCTTCTCTAAAAACAGCGTATAAGAAATAAGATGTTGTTTTTTGTATTTCTAAAAATAGGATAATATTTATCAATCAAAATGTTTTATGCTGTAATAGTTTATTTCATTATAAGCTTGAAAGCTATTGTAATTTAATTCGCCAATATTGTTTGCATAAATAAAACAAAACAGCGATGTTTGATAAATAAAAGATAAAAAGGTCTTTATTGCTTAAATTGAATTATCATGAGTGAAAAATTGGAAACAGAAGAGTTGGATATGCGGGTACTTATCCCAATCGAAAGACATAAAAAATTGATACAGCTTTTTAAAGAATTGCCCGTTGCAGAAAGTTTTGTCTTTATCAACGATCATGATCCTATTCCGCTTTACTACGAATTCCGTTCTATTTATGGAGATGTAGTTGGCTGGGATTATTTGAATAGGGGAGGAAGAGAGTGGAAAGTAAAAGTTACGCGTATTGAGGCTTCGCAAGGCAGAGAGTTTACAGATATATCAACTTTACTTGATCTTAGGAAAGCAAAAGAAAGCGAATGGAAACAAATTGTTTTTCACCGTTACGGGATGATGGAGCAAGGCGATACGATGGAAATTATAGCCGCTGATGACCCCAAAGAAATACACGGTATTTTTGTGCAAAAGTTTGAAGGACAACATTCTTGGATTTATAAAAAACAAGAGCCTAATGAATACGTGGTGCACATTACCAAAAAAGATAAAAGCGGATTAGGTGATGACGGTTTTTCGGTAGTTAACGAGTTTGATTTGCGTCCGTTCCCACCAACAGAGCGCCATGAAATGTTTTACAAAGCTTTTGCCGATATAAAACCAGGTGAGGCATTTGAGTTTATCAATGACCATGATCCAAAGCCTCTATATTATCAAATGGAAGCTGAAAGTAAAGAACCTTTTAACTGGGATTACCTTGAAAAAGGTCCGGAGCAATGGAAGGTGAGAGTTATAAAAACAAATAAGTAATTTTTTAAGGAGAGCCGGAATGGCTCTCTTTTTCTGCTTTGACTTTTATTGATAACAAAATCTCTGAAAGATAAAAACGTGATTATCTCGCTTTTTATAAGATCGGGTTAGGGCTCATTTAATTCAGCGCTTGCGCTGGAAAGGCTGCCTGAAAAATGTCATTAAGTTAAGGGAATCTGTCATGTCGAACGGTAGTGAGACATCTTACAAATAGGTATTAAACGCTATAAGCAGACTTTGCTTGTGAGATTTCTCGTACCTCGAAAGGATGAAAAGCAGAAGAAAGTTTCGTAACTTAATGACATTAAGATGCTTGGTTAAAAGCATAGGTATTAGTTTTAGAGTTTACTTATTCCATCAAAATCATAACCGGCTCTTGCTAATGCTCTTTTGGCAGATTCTATTGCGATTGGTGCCGGGTTGCAAGGATGTACAGGAACGTCTTCTGTTTGTGCAAGTTGTTTTAAAAGTTCTTCCGTTTGGTTGTTGGTTAATGCTTCACAAATATCATATAACCCTCCAGGTTCTTCCTCTGCTAAATCGTGGATTTCTAAGATATACCTAATTGTTTTGACTATAGATAAGGTTGGGGGTGGCACCAGCAAGGCTGTTAATGCGCCGTGTTCTAGTCTGTATCTTGGAATGAGTTCTTGCATTAACGTAGGATCAGCTTTTTTTGCTGCCGGAAAAAGGGTTTTTTCTTCCATTTTAATATGTCGCAATAAGCCTGTCCTAAATTGATGATAAGCGTTCATTTCAATTTCGTTGGGTTGTTCGGTTGCTTTATTTAATAAACCTTCGAGCCTATGATGATCTTCTGTGAAAAATTGATGTAATGGTTTGTTCATGGTATTCTTATGAGTTTTATTGGCACTAGACTGACCATTCTGCTAATTTACGCGTTCTTAAACTCTGCGGAATTAATTGAATGTCATTTTAGCTTTGATACTAATGTAGCTTTCTTATTGCGTTAACGATTTTTTAAAATAGCAATGTTAATATTTAAGGCGTTCTGTGATGTCGAATAAAGACTCGCAAATAGGTTTCACTTCGTATATGCAGACTTTGCTTGTGAGCTGTCTCGTACCCTCGACATGCCGAAAAAAATAGGAATGCTTCTTAAATTATAAAATAATGACACTGATTAAAGGAATTCCGTTGGAAAAGCGGCATCCTTTTTTTTCTTTCGGCTTCACCCAGGGTTATCAAAAAAATATATGAGCGTGTTATCCCGATAGCAATCAGGACGCCCAAAAGTAATTTGCTCTACACTAAATCAGCCTCACAACAGCATCTGCTGGCATAGTGTTTTTATCTAATTGGGATACATTATCTAACGTAACCTGAGCAATTTCTTCTAATGCTTCTTTGGTAAAAAATGCTTGATGGGCAGTAAGAAGAACATTTGGGAAACTCATTAAACGTTGTATTTTATCGTCATCAATGATTTCTAAGGAAAGGTCTTTAAAAAATAAAGTTTCTTCTTGCTCATAAACATCAATACAAAGCGCCGCAATTTTTTTAGTTTTGAGGGCCTCAATAATATCGGTTGTATTAATCAACGCCCCGCGACTAGTATTAATAAGCGTAACTCCTGGCTGCATTAAATTGATGGTTTCGTTATTGATAAGGTAATGATTCTCTTTTGTTAATGGGCAATGGAGCGATATGATGTTTGATTGCTGAAGGAGTTTTTCCATAGAAACGTAGCTTACTCCTTTTTCAGCTAAGGCCGAGTCTGGATAAACATCATAAGCCAGAATTTTACAACCAAAGCCCAACATGATTTTGATAAACGCTTTGCCAATTTTGCCGGTGCCAATAACGCCAACTGTTTTGCCAGAAAGGTTATGGCCTAAAAGTCCCTCCAGCGAAAAATTTTGCTCCCGCACCCGGTTATATGCTTTATGTGTTTTTCTGTTGATGGTTAGCAGCATAGCAACAGCATGTTCTGCGACGGCTTCTGGAGAGTAACTTGGAACGCGGCAAACAGAGATATTAAATTCTTTTGCAGCTTCCAAATCGACATTGTTGAAGCCTGCACAACGTAACGCAATTATTTGTACTCCTTTTTTTGCTAATACTTCAATTACTGGTCGGGTTAATTTATCATTTACAAAAACACAAACGGCTTGCGCATCTTTAACTAAATCAACAATGTGTGGACCTAGGTGCGTTTCGTGATAGACAATATCAAAGCCATGTGCTTTGTTAGCGGCATCAAAAAATGTTTTATCGTATTTTTTTGCGGAAAAAAATTCTATTTTCATAAGGTGGAAATGATGGTTTAGTAGCGTTAAATTTTTTTATTGGTGATATTACGCTTTTTTACGCTCATAATTTTAAATGTGACAAGAATCACGTTCAATAAAATTATTTAATAGCTAGTTTAATGGCCTACTGTGATTGGCATGGTAAATTTAAAGGTAGAACCCCTGTTTGGCTCGCTCTCTACCCAAATTGTTTCATTGTGCCTGTCTATAAACTCTTTGCATAACATTAATCCTAAACCTGAGCCTTGCTCTTTTTCTGTGCCTTCCGTTACATAAAGATTGGTGTAATCCCAAAGTTTAAGCTGGTCGTCTGCACTTATTCCCACACCATTGTCGGCAATTGCAATTATGGCCGTTTCTTGATTTTTTTCGATGTCAATGGTAATCCACCCATTTTTAGGAGTAAATTTAATAGCGTTTGAAATCAGATTACGCATGATTATTTTGAACATATTTTTATCAACTCGCAAGTAAATATTATTGGTTACTAAACAGGTGATATTTATGTGTTTCAAATTTGCTTGATTCTGATTTTGCTCTACCGTTTGATTACAAATTTCTTTAAAATTTAACCTCTCTAAGTTGACGCGTAATTGCCCTGATTGAGATTGAGACCACAAAAGTAAATCGTTTAGTAAGTTGAACGTTTTGTGCGATGTTTGATTTACTATTGAAATTTGAGTTTCAATTTCATCGATACTATATTCATGAATGTTTTCTAACAGCAAGTTTGTGAAACCTAATAATGCATTAAATGGGTTACGTAAATCGTGAGCGAGGATTTTCATGAACCTATCTTTATCGGCATTTAATTGTCGTAATTCTTCGGTGTGTTCTTGTAGTTTTAACTCAGCCTGCTTTCGTTTTTCTATATTTCTGGAAACAGCGAGGAGTTCCAATTCTTGATCAGCATTAAACTGTAAGCTCGTTACGGTTTCAATCCAAATAGTTTCGCCGTTTTTACAGACTATTTGAACTTCATGATAAATGCTTCGTTCTTTATTTTGATTTGTTAAAAACGAATCTATAAAATCGGATAATTTCGGCATAATATCCGTTATCGATTCTAAACGCACATTTTGCTTAAGAGTTTGTTGTATGGCCTCCTCAACGGTAAATCCTGTTAAATTAATTACTGATGGGCTTACATACGTGAAAACTTTTTGAGGCATGTTAAAAAGCCAAATTACATCGTCAATATTTTCGGCTAAAAGCTGATACTTTTCTTTGCTGATTTTTAAATTCAGCTCATTTCTTCGTCGCTCTGTAATATCACGAATATGTGAAATAAAGAAGGAGACAGCGTTGTTTTGATCCATTACGGCTGAGCTTGTAACTTCACAAATTACTTCATTACCATTTTTATGAATGTAATATTTTTCAAAAACGACTTTAGACTCATCACCTTGTTTCGCTTCTTTCATAAACTTCATACTCATGTGCTTATAATCCGGATGCGAAACATCTTGAACGTTAAAAGTTTCCAGCTCCTCTACAGAATAGCCAAAAATAGCTGACATCTCAGAATTTGCCTTGAAAATATTGCCATTTAAGTCAACCAAGCACATGCCTATATTTGCATTTTCAAATGCAAGCCTAAACAGTTCTTTATCGATGCTGTGTTGATGGATATCTGTCATTATTTGCGGGCCTTAATAATCAATCCTAATATAGTGTATTTTGGTTTTATTTTCTGTAAAGCGTAGCGACTTTAAAAAGGTTACGCTTGTTACACGGATTTTTGTTTTTAATAAAAAATTATTTTTTAAAACACGCTGTAGTTTCGTTGTTAGGGGCTGTTGATGTTAATGAAGAATTTGGCTGTTCGGTTTTACCATAAAAGCATACTTTCTATAATTGTTGAATTGCCTTGATCATCGTCTGTTATTAAGATAATTTTAGTTTTGCCAGCGCTAATCTCTTCGTCAACAGTTATGGATTCTACTTTTAGTTTGTCGACTGCATTTGGAACAGAACAATAATCAAAAACATTGCTCACCGCATCATTTGAAATGTCAATTATCCCTAAAAAACTGCCCAATATTTCGCCATCGTCATAAGCGTTATCTGTAGCTTCTACCGAGGCTGTAAAAATGATTTTTGAAACGTTTTTTAAAGTTGTGGCACCAGAAAAACCGGCTTCTATTCCGTTAATTTTGGGTAGTGAAAACTCGGTAATTTCTGGGTTTGGGAAAGCAGTTTCTCCTTTTAGGTGAGCTAACAAATCTGGATAGTTAAACTTTATAATTAGGTTTTTTTTACGGTTGAAAAGATAAATTTGATTGTTGCAAAATGCGGAGGCTTCAATATTTAATTCGGAATCTATTAATTTTGGTAAACTTCTAAGCTGATCATAAAATTTAGAAATTTTAAAACGTTCCACACGCATAGAATCGTTTAATAAGATGCGTATAAAAACATCTCGTTGTGGTGACTTAGAGCCGGAACCAAAAATAACGAGCTCATTCTCATCAATCACTTCCAAGGCTTCAAAATCTGGTTTGTCTGATTTGATGATTCTTTGGTCTGAAAAATTACTTGATCCGAGAACGGGCGTTCTAGAAATAACTTTGAAATCTTTATTTAGGGTGAATAGAAATGGAGCATCATCGCCAACTACATAATACACATCGCCCAATTTTGCAATTCCAGAACCACTAGGAATATTTTCAAGTACTATATGATTTAGAACGATGATTTCCATTTGTGTTTATCCAAATTTTATGAAACGAAGCAACTTTTATCAGTGTAAACTAAGAAAAGAATAAATGCAAATGTTTAAACTAATTTAACGCATTTTATTTCGGGTTAAACTCGGCCCTCAGTTCCGCCAGTTTAACCTGTAATTTACTAATTGAATCAATTTTTGCGTCTTTATTGAATGTAATTTGATGAGATATTTGATCTTTTTGTATCGATATCCATTCATCGCAACCATCAACGCAAACATTGCAGGTTTGGTAATTTAACTTTACAAAGTTATCCATGTTTACGGCGTTCAATATTTCTGTCCATTCCGAATTTGAAATAGGTCTGGTTTTTCTGATTTGGGCTTCTTGAGATTTCCTTGGAACGTAATACGTGTATTTTACTGTGGCTTGTGATATTTCTAAGGAGTCTTGGCCAGCGCCCCAACCGCAAATAAATCCAGCTTTAATCACTAAATTGGAATTATCAATTTGATCAGTGAGCGTGGTTTTACAGCTCGAGACCAGCAAAAGACTGGCTATAATCATCATCAAGTATGCTTTCATTATTGTAAATTTTAAATCAATTTCAATAAATATAATCAAATAACGCTAAGCGAAGAACTTAGATTAGCGTCGCTTTTTATTTTTAATAATTGCCTGTCTTGTATTTTAGCTAAAAATAACACCATGCATATTGCACCTAATAATGCGTAAAGCATATCAGACTGTGTATCCCAAACATATCCCTGTGTTCCCAAAAATGATTCTGCTGACTCGCCTGATGCAATTGCAACAAACCACTCTAAAAATTCGTAAAGTACACTCACAAAAACGCAGGTACATACGGTAAGAAATGCTAACCACAATCGTTTTTTAACCACTGCATTTCTAACAAATATCTCTCTAACAATCATAGCCGGAACAAAGCCTTGTGCAAAGTGTCCAACCTTGTCATAGTTGTTTCTGCTTTGGTCAAATACTTCTTTGAGCCATTCAAATAACGGAACTTTTGCGTAGGTATAATGCCCGCCTATGAATAAAATGTAACAGTGGATTAATATGAAAACGTATGTTAAATAAGAAAACTTAAAACGTTTGAAGGTAAGTAATAGAACGATTAAACCGATTACCGCTGGCAAAACTTCCAGCATCCAGGTAAAATAATCGTGTGGATTTATTCCGGAGATTAACAGTCCGATAAAGAATAATGCGATTAGTACGTAGTATTTTTTCATAATTTTCTTTTTGCCTTAATGGTTTTGGGTTTTGAAAAGGGTAAGAGCCTTCGTTCTAATTTATCATAAGCGCTGATCAATAATTTTAAAACTGTTAAACATCCACGCCATCGATTTTCGCTCTTCCAACCATCTGTTCAGGACTATAATCCATAGCAAGGTAATGCAGTATATTGATCTCGATAACAGCATTGAGCCTGTGAGCTTTTAATTTATTGGTGTGCCGTTCCCTTGTTTTTCTATC
>JBBSQW010000029.1:0-47119 GCA_038243635.1 Sphingobacteriales bacterium | reverse complement strand
ACCGGTATGGACGTAAAAACTTACCGTATTATATGTGTTCTTTTAGGTATTTCTACAGGTTTTTGGGTTATTTTTGTTACTATTGCAGCAGAGCAATTTGGAACAAATTTACGCTCTACGGTTACTACCACTGTTCCCAATTTCATTAGAGGCTCTTTGGTATTAATAACGCTGAGTTTCGAGTGGCTTAAGTCTCCATTCGGCATCATCAATTCGGCATTAATTGTAGGTATTTCTACAATTATCATAGCTTTCCTAGCGGTTTATAATCTCGAAGAAACCTATGGCAAGGATTTAAATTATGTAGAGGAATAATATAAAGAATGAAATATTTCAGGCATCACCGGCTTGTATTAAAATTTGTTTATAGTCATTTAAGCAGAAGTCAGTTTTTAATTTTATCAGGAGTTTTAGTTGGGTTATCTGCCGGCTTAGCTGCCGTTTTTTTAAAGATTCTAGTCCACAGCATCCATGTACTTATAGATCATCAGCTAGAAGTATTCGAATATCCTTTTTTAAATCTTTTTTTACCTGCAGTTGGTATCTTACTAACTGTTTGGGTAGTAAAAACGTTTTTACATGGCAGAGATGGAAAAGGCGTTTCTAAAATTTTAACGGATATTTCACAGCGCTCTGGCGTAGCTGCCCGTTCAAAAATGTACTCGCAAATGATAGCCAGCGGACTTACTGTTGGTTTTGGTGGTTCTGCAGGTTTAGAAGGACCAATCGCAGTAACCGGTGCCGCAATTGGTTCAAACTTTGCCCGCACTTATGGTCTTAGCTATCGCGAAAGAATTCTTTTACTAGCTTGTGGTGCAGCAGCAGGTATTGCAGCAGTATTTGATGCGCCTATTACCGGAGTGATGTTTGCCATTGAAGTGATTTTAGTAGGCGTAGTTTTTTCGGATTTTATTCCGCTAATAGTCGCTGCGGTTTGTGGTGCATTAATCTCTAAAATCATTTTAAATGATGACATCCTCATCAACTTCAATAGCTTAAAAGACTTTAACCACGGTAACGTTCCTTATTATTTATTGTTGGGCGTGTTCTGCGGTTTGGTTTCAGTTTACTATGCCAAGTGTACAAATATGGTGGAGCACTTCTTTGTGCATCAACTAAAATGGAACAGCTATTCAAAAGCATTGCTAGGCGGTTTAATCATTGCCGTTTTGTGTTTTGCCTTCCCTCCTCTTTTTGGCGAAGGTTATGGAAGCGTAAAGTCTTTAGCATCGGCACATCCGGAAGAAATTTTAAAAGGAACCTTTTTCAACCTCAGCGGTTACGGTGATTGGCCCATGATTATATTTGTGGGTTTAATATTTTTGACCAAAGTTTTTGCAACCTCAATTACTTTGGCCAGCGGCGGTAGTGGAGGTAATTTTGCACCTTCGTTATTTAATGGTGCTTTCTTGGGTTTCTTTTTCGGAAGCATTATTAACAAATTAGGCTTTGTTAATTTACCCGTTAGCAATTTTACATTAGTTGGGATGTGTGGGATTTTAAGTGGCGTAATGTATGCGCCTTTAACAGGCATATTTTTGATTGCCGAAGCTACTGGAGGTTATGAATTAATGATTCCGCTTATGCTAGTTTCTTGTACTTCTTACGCGATTGCTAAAATTTTTGAACCCTATTCTATGGATCTAAAGCATTTAGCGGCCGAAAAGAAAATATTCACTGAAGATTATGACCAAAACATTCTTGGTTTAATTAAGTTTCACGAGGTAGTAGATAAGGATTACGAAACAGTTTATGACGACAGCAGTTTAATCGAACTAATTACAGTTTTAAGGCAATCTAACCGTAACATCATCGTTTGTCAAAATAGAGAGGAGAAATACCAAGGTTTCATTGTTTTTGACAAAGTGCGTAAAGTGCTTTTAGATCCAGAAATGCAACAAACACTAACGGTAAAAGACTTGGTTTTGACTACAAAATTCCGTGTTAATATGGATGAAGGAATAGACGAGATCATCTCTAAATTTGATGCTGCCGATTTATGGAATTTACCAGCATTTGAAAACGGAGTTTTTGTAGGTTTTATCTCAAAAACCCGATTATTAACTGCATATAGAGACAAATTAAAATTAACGACTAGCTAATGCTCGATAAAAATATTATTGCCAACGACTTTCAAGCTATACAACATGACATCGTTGAGAAACTCACTGCTCTAGATGGTGGTGCACTTTTCGAAACCGAAATTTGGGAACGTCCGGGTGGCGGCGGTGGTGAAAGCAAAGTGATTCAAAACGGACAATTGATTGAAAAAGGTGGGGTAAATTTCTCGGCCGTTTATGGTAAACTGCCAGACACTGTAAAAAAATCTTTCCAAACAGATCAGGAAGATTTCTTCGCAACAGGAGTTTCTATCGTGTTGCATCCACATAATCCTTGGGTGCCTATCATCCACATGAACATTCGCTATTTTGAGATGCAGGGAAATGGAAACGAAACATTACGCTGGTTTGGTGGCGGTATTGATGTTACACCACATTATGTAATTGAAGAAGATGCAAAAGGCTTTCATCAATACATCAAAAATACATGTAATCAATCCCACCCTAGTTTCTATCCAAAATTCAAAACTTGGGCCGACGATTATTTTTTCATCAAACATAGAGATGAAACCCGGGGCGTAGGCGGTATTTTTTATGATCGTTTAACGCCAGAATCAACAGGCATCAGTTGGGAACAAATTTTGGAATTCTCAAAAGCAGTGGGTAATTCTTTTGTTCCTATTTACACCGAGTTAGTAAAAAACACTCGCGAAAAGCATTTCACTTTAGAAGAAAAACAGTGGCAGTTTCAGCGTAGAAGCCGTTATGCAGAGTTCAACTTGGTATATGACTCGGGGACAAAGTTTGGCTTACAAACAGACGGAAGAATTGAATCAATCTTAATGAGCATGCCCCCAATGGCTTCGTGGGTTTATGATTATAAAGCTTTGCCAGATAGCTTAGAGGCTAAAACAATGTCGCTTTTAAAAAAAGGGATTGACTGGGCGGGTTAGGTAATTTTGAAGGATTGAAGGAAAGAATGATTGAATGCTTTGCAAATTGATTAAAAATTGAAGATGAAATTTCATTTTTAGAACAATTTGTCTTGATTCCTATGTCTTGGCTCTTTACTCTCCTTAGAAACCTTCCAAATTATCAGGCTATTACACAAAACAAACATATTTAAACACAATTTTTCATAAATTAGCATCCGAATTTTAAGACACAAAACCAATCCAGAAAATGGCATTTGATATAGACATGATCGAAAAGGTGTACGCAAATTTCGCAAGCCGTGTAGAAGCAGCTCGCAAAGTTGTTGGCAAACCTTTAACCCTTACAGAAAAAATATTATACGCACACCTTTGGGATGGCGAAGCGCAAGAGACTTACGAAAGAGGAAATTCTTATGTAGATTTTGCACCAGACCGCGTAGCCATGCAAGATGCAACAGCACAAATGGCATTATTGCAATTTATGCAAGCTGGCCGATCTAAAGTTGCGGTTCCATCTACAGCGCATTGCGATCACTTAATTCAAGCAAAAGTTGGTGCAGAAACAGATTTAAATAAAGCGAATACAGAAAGTAAAGAAGTTTTTGATTTCTTAGGTTCTGTATCAAACAAATACGGCATTGGTTTTTGGAAACCAGGTGCTGGTATTATTCACCAAGTAGTTTTAGAAAACTATGCATTCCCAGGCGGAATGATGATTGGTACCGATTCACACACTGTTAACGCCGGTGGATTAGGTATGTTAGCAATTGGTGTTGGCGGTGCAGATGCTTGTGATGTAATGGCAGGCTTACCTTGGGAACTTAAATTCCCTAAATTAATTGGCATCAAATTAACCGGAAAACTAAGCGGTTGGACAGCTCCAAAAGACGTGATTTTAAAAGTTGCAGGTATTTTAACCGTTAAAGGTGGTACCGGAGCAATTGTTGAATATTTTGGCGAAGGTGCAACTTCCATGTCATGTACTGGTAAAGGAACCATTTGTAACATGGGTGCAGAAATTGGTGCAACCACTTCTACCTTCGGTTACGATGAATCCATGGAGCGCTACTTAAGAGCTACCAACAGAAACGACGTTGCAGACGCTGCCAATAAAGTTAAAGAACATTTAACAGCAGACGCTGAGGTTTACGCAAACCCAGAACTATATTTCGACGAAGTTATTGAACTTGATCTTTCAACTTTAGAACCACATTTAAATGGTCCTTTTACACCAGATTTAGCAACTCCAGTTTCTAAAATGAAAGAAGCCGCTGTAGCTAACGATTGGCCTTTAACTGTAGAATGGGGATTAATTGGTTCTTGTACAAACTCTTCTTACGAGGATTTATCAAGAGCAGCGTCTATAGCCCGCCAAGCAGTAGAGAAAAATTTAGTAACCAAATCTTCTTTAGGAATTAACCCAGGTTCAGAACAGGTACGTTATACTGCAGATAGAGATGGTTTAATAAAAACTTTCGAAGATTTAGATGCTACCATTTTCACAAATGCTTGCGGCCCATGTATTGGTATGTGGGACAGAGTTGGTGCCGAAAGACAAGAAAGAAATACCATTGTTCACTCTTTCAACAGAAACTTCGCTAAAAGAGCAGATGGAAATCCAAACACTTGCGCTTTTGTAGCTTCACCAGAAATGGTTGCCGCAATTGCAATTTCGGGTCGCTTAGATTTTAATCCGCTAACAGATACTTTAACAAACTCAAAAGGAGAACAAGTAAAATTGGATCCTCCTTACGGCGACGAATTACCTACAAATGGTTTCGCAGTGGAAGATGCGGGCTATCAAGCGCCAGCAGCAGACGGTTCAGGTGTTGAGGTAATTGTATCTCCAACTTCTCACCGTTTACAATTGTTAGAGCCATTTGCAGCATGGGAAGGCACAGATCTTAAAGGTTTGAAGTTATTGATCAAAGCAAAAGGAAAATGTACTACCGACCATATCTCCATGGCAGGTCCTTGGTTAAAATTCCGTGGTCACCTAGATAACATTTCAAACAACATGTTAATTGGTGCTATCAACTTCTACAACGAGAAAACAGATACCGTTAAAAACCAACTAACTGGCGAATACGGACCAGTGCCGGCTACGCAAAGAGAATATAAAGCGGCAGGTATTGGAAGTATCGTAGTTGGAGACGAAAATTACGGTGAAGGTTCTTCAAGGGAACACGCTGCAATGGAACCACGTTTCTTAGGTGTTAGAGCGGTATTGGTAAAATCATTTGCTCGTATTCACGAAACAAACCTCAAGAAACAAGGTATGTTAGGTTTAACTTTTGTTGATACCGCAGACTACGATAAAGTACAGGAAGATGATAACATCGAAATAAACGGTTTAATAACTTTTACTCCGGGCAAACCGTTGGAAATTGTTTTAAATCACGCAGATGGTAGCGTTGACAAATTCAATGTAAACCATACTTACAATGCTCAACAAATTGAGTGGTTTAAAGCTGGCGCCGCACTTAATATTATCCGTAAAAACATCACCGTTTAATTACGCATATTTATTACAAAACAATCAAAATAAGCAGTCCTTTTTAAACATAAAGAGACTGCTTATTTTGATTTCGAAGAATATTTAATTCATGGAAAATAATTACACGCTTAGCATATTCTTTGCAAGCTTCTTAGCCTTAACATCCATAAAAGTTTCAGCTCAAGACCAAACAGCCAACACTCCCGCAAAAAGCATTTTTAAATTAAACAACACCAGAAACTATAGCAATAAAGGAAAAATTTATGTGCACTGGGGTTATAACTTTTCTTGGTATGGTAAAAGCGACATTCGCCTCTACGGTCCAGGTTATGATATTACTTTAAAAGATGTGGTTGCGAAAGACCGCCCGACTAAATTAGATTTAACCTACATAAACCCCTTAGAAATTACTATTCCGCAATTTAATTTCCACTTTGGTTATTATATTAAAGATAATTATACGGTTTCAATCGGTTGGGATCACATGAAATACGTGGCGAAAATCCCGCAAACGGTTAAAGCGACTGGTTATATTGGCGCATCAATATCCGGCCCGGCAAACCCTATTATCGTCCCTGCAAAATATGTAGGCACCTATGATAACGATGATTTAGCCGTTGATACCGACATGCTTACTTACGAACACACCGATGGTTACAACTATGTGAGTGCAGAAGTTGAGCGCTATGATGATGTTTGGGTAGCTAAAAACCATAAACAATCTTTCAATATAGAAACTGGCGTTGGTGCAGGCTTTATCATTCCACGTACTGATGCTCGTTTATTTGGAGTTGGCGCAAACCATTTCTGGAACTTTGCAGGATACGGTGTTTCCGCAAAAATAGGTGGTAAATTCTTTTTCAACCACCACTTATTTTTTCAAGGAAGTTTAAAAACTGGATGGGGCAATCTTACTAAAATTCATACCACAGGCAGAAATAGCTTTGATAACGCAAAACAAAAAATAAGTTCTTTAGAGAACTATTACGTTTTGGGCTATCGCTTTTAAACTCAAAATACTTGCATGCTAAAGCCTGAGTTTTTTTTCGGAAAGAACTCAGGCTTTTATTTTTTAAAAGCTTTTTTTGGCTGTTTGGTTCACTTCCTTGCTCAGTTGCACAGGTGTATTTCTTTTCCTTTCAAAAAGCAATTTTTTACACTTACTTTTTTAACTTTCTGTTTATTAGTGACCGAGATGTACGCTTTAATTTTTGTGCAAAAAAACACTAAACAGTTTTGTTATGTTTTTAAGGAATTTCCAAGTTTATAATTAAAGGTTAAGCAGTCCTAATCTCGTCCGCTCTGTCATTATCAAGCGTCGATCTGTCTTATCAGATAAAAAGTGGTAAATGATCAAAACGACTTCTATCACAATGTAAACCTTGTAACTAACCCTAAATTATAATTCTATTTACTGAATTATAATACGTTACATTTATATGATTCCTCTTTTTTTTCCTTTACAAGGAATTGAATACAAAAGCAACTACCGCAAAACTTAAAAGCAGTGCAAAACAAAAATAAATCAGCTGTGCCTAAATCGGCAGCAATAGCTTCCAATGATGAGCAAACCGCTATGCTTGAAGCAGCCGAATTAACAGGTGTTTGCACAGACGAGCACCTTACGGTAATTAAAGCATTTGGTGATACCGCGGTCTATCTTAAAAATGAAAACTTCAACTTTCAACTTACCGAACTATTACCAGCCGAAGTAGCTGCAGTTGTTAAAGCCGCTGCTCATCAAGCGCTAAAAATACAACAGCGGATAACGCTAAATAGCTTAAGTTTTGACGGCAATGAATTATCAAATAAATATTTAGTCGATATCGTTATTAGTCCTTTTTTCCCCGACGGCGCTACAGACCACCAGCTGCTTATCCTTTTTAATACTAAGAAAAGAAAAAACAAAAACAAATCTTTAACTGCATCTGGCGATCTTAAAAAATTAAATCTGGAGTACTTAGTCAGTCTGGAGCAGGAACTTATCAAGGCAAAAAGCAATTTAGAGACGGCTTACGAATTGGTAAACTCGTCCAACGATAATATTCAGTCTTTTAACGAAGAACTTCAGTCTGCAAATGAGGAAATGCAAAGTTCAAATGAAGAGCTACAATCTGTTAATGAAGAATTACAAACCATTAATAAGGAACAACAGCAAACCAATGCCGAGCTAACAGAATCAAACGATGATTTGAATAATTATTTCCGGAGCAACACCAATGGGCAACTGTTTGTTGATCATAATTTATTACTTAAAAGATACTCACCAAGTGCGGTTAAACACATTAATCTTCAAAAAAGCGACATCGGCCGACCATTAGCGCATATTACCACAAACATAAAATTTGAAACTCTTGTGGCTGATGTTGAACAAGTGATGCTGGACGGGCAGATTATCGTAAAGGAGGCGGAATCCTCTGACGGGAAAATGTACCAAGTAATGACCATGCCTTATATTCTTAAAGAAACTGGCGAAACAGATGGTGCCATCATTAGCTTTTATGACATTACTGAATTCAAAAAATTACTCTCCGCGTTAGATATCAGCAACAAAAGCCTTATAGATTCGGTGGCCATTATTGAATTAAGCCGCGAAAAGCTAAGTGCCTCTCTTGAAAAAGAAAAGGAATTAAATGTGCTAAAAAGCCGTTTTGTTTCCATGGCATCTCATGAATTTAAAACCCCACTTACTGCCATACAACTTTCCGCCGCATTAATTGCAAGGTTAGCCCTCAACTCCAATAATCCAACCCTTAAAAAGTATACGGAAACTATTAAAAATGCGGTTAAAAATCTAACCAATATATTAAACGACTTTTTATCTGTTGAACTGCTGGAAACTGGCAAAGTAGATCCAGTTCTTAACAAACTGGATGTGGTTAGTTTTGCTGAAGAAATTACAGAAGACATGCAGTCGCTGGCAAAAATACAGCAACGGATTATTTATACGCACACCGGCAAAGAACGGATGGTTACGCTAAACTCATCGATGCTTAAAAACGGCATTATTAACTTAATTAGCAACGCAATTAAATATTCGGGACCTGATTCCTTAATTCAATTTTGTACCGATATCACCAAAGATTATTTGACCATCATTATTAAAGATAATGGAATGGGCATTCCCGAAGAAGATCAGCTTCATTTGTTCGAACCGTTTTTTAGGGCGCATAACATTGGCAATATATCAGGAACCGGCTTGGGCTTAAACATCGTTAGCCGATACGCAGCTTTAATGAACGGCAAAATTAAATTTGAAAGTAAATTGGGGGAAGGAACTTCTTTTACGCTCGTTTTCCCGACTAAGCCCGTTAAATAGCTTAAAATAATTTAGATAATAGGATATGCATTTCTCCTATTTGCTTGTTGGCTGTATAATTGCAAGTTCAGTAATCTAACGCGAAAAAAAATGTCAAAAATTGAAGATTCACAGTACATTATAGCCATTGGTGCTTCCGCCGGCGGTTTAGAAGCGATTTCCGCTTTTTTTGATTATACCCCGTTGGACTCGGTGTCTTATGTTGTGATACAGCACCTTTCGGCTGATTTTAAAAGTCAGATGGTGCGGATTCTCTCTCCACACAGTAAACTAAATGTGATTGAGGCTACGGAAAACGTAGATATTAAAACAAATACCGTTTATTTGATACCCAGTTCTAAATTTATGACTGTGGAAAAAGGCAGATTGATCATGTCTGAAAAAACCGATGAGCCACGCCCTCACATGACCATTGATTGTTTTTTCTCTTCGTTGGCTAAGGATCTTGGTAAAAAAGCCATTGGCGTTGTACTGTCTGGTACTGGTAACGACGGCTCAAAAGGCATTCAGGATATTAAACATGCCGGAGGTATGGTTATGGTGCAAGATCCTGCTACAGCCAGTTTTAACGGAATGCCGCTAGCCGCTATTGCTACGGATTGCGCCGACCGAGTTCTTTCGCCGAAGGTCATGCCTCAGGTTATTGAAGAATACGTTAGCAATGGCTCATTGAAATTATCGGCTGATCAGTCTGCTGAACAGATTAGTGAAGAAGAGTTGGAAAAGATATTTAACATCATCAAAGGACAGCTTCCTTTAGATTTTTCCGATTATAAACGCCCTACAATTATCCGACGCGTTAAAAGAAGAATGGTGCACCACAACCTGAATACGGTGAGTAAATATCATGATTTCTTAAAGGAGAACGTGGAAGAGATCGGTTTATTGGCCAATGACTTTCTTATTAGCGTGACCTCTTTTTTTAGAGATCCGGATGCATTTAAGATTATTGAAGAGACTGTTATTCCAGAGATCATCAAGAAAAACGATACTGAAGTATTGAAGATTTGGGTGGCTGGTTGCGCTACTGGCGAAGAAGCCTATTCCTTGGCTATTTTGGTAAAAGAGTATTTAAATAAAAATACTAAAAATATAGAGGTAAAGATTTTTGCTTCGGATATTAGCAAAGCTGCGCTCGATACAGCTTCGAAAGGTATTTATCCCCAAATCATTGGAGAAACGGTATCGAAAGAAAGGCTACAACAATTTTTCACTAAAGAAGGCGATGTTTATAAAATTAAACACGAGATCAGGAAAATGTTGATTTTTGCGCAACATGACCTCACCAAAAACCCGCCCTATTGTAATGTGGATCTTATTAGTTGCCGTAATTTGTTGATTTATTTAAACACTACTTTACAGCAAAAAGTTTTTGCAATGCTCCATTTTGGTTTAAAAGAAGGCGGTTATCTTTTTTTAGGACCTAGTGAAAGCAATTCAATTATTAAAGACGGTTTTAAGGAGGTTAGTGCAAAATGGAATATCCTTAAAAGTAATAAAACCGGGAGAATAATGAGATTTGATGCTTTCTCATCTCACTTGATAAGTGACATTAAAACTACAGAGGTAGCAATCAGTAAAAAAGCAGTGACGGCCGAATCCAAATCCGGACTTAATAACCAAGTTAACGCAGCACTGGTAAAAGAATGTGAACTTAATGGTGTTTGCACTGATGAGAAGCTATCTGTTGTGCAATCATTTGGTGATACTAAAAAATATTTAAAAAACATCAACTTTAACTATAATTTACCTGAACTATTACCAGAGCATATTTCTATGGCGGTTAAAGCGGCAGCTCATAAAGCTTTGCAACTAAATGAGCGGGTGGTGCTTGACAGACTTAACTTAGAGGATGCTAACAAAGCAAAACACAAATTGATTAATATTTCCGTCAGTCCCTTCTACGTTAAAGAGTCTGAAGAACGATTACTGCTGATTGTGTTCACGGACAGTAAGACTAAAACAACGGAAAAAAATGTGATTCAAGTACAGGATATCAACGAGGTAACCAAAGAACACGTAATAAGTTTGGAACAGGAAGTAGAGCAATTAAAACACTCGCTTGATGTTGCGCAAGAAGGCATTGCATCGTCAAATGAAAACATGTTGTCTTTTAATGAAGAGCTACAATCTGCCAACGAGGAAATGCAATCGGCAAATGAAGAAATGCAGAGTTCAAATGAAGAGTTACAATCTGTAAATGAGGAATTGCAAACGCTTAACAAAGACCACCAAGATACTATTGACGAGTTAAGAGATTTGAATGACGACCTAAATAATTATTTTAGAAGCAACACCAACGGACAGTTATTTGTTGATGAGAACCTATTGCTGAAAAGATATTCACCAGGAGCGGTAAAGCATATCAACATTCGAGAAGGTGATATCGGGCGCCCGCTAAGCAACATCACCACAAATATAAAATTTGAAACCCTAATTGAGGATGTGAAAAAAGTTATCCGTAACGGAGAACCTATTACACAAGAGGCGGAGGCGCTAGACGGAAACACTTATCAAGTGATGACGATGCCTTACCTTAAGAAAAATAGTAAAAAGCCAGAGGGAGCCATCCTCAGTTTTTATGACATATCCGAATTGAAAAGATTGGTAAAAGAATTAGACATCAGCAACAAGCGTCTGGATGTTAGCAACCAAAGTCTTTTACGCATCAACGCCGATCTAAATAATTTTGTTTTCGAAGCTTCTCACGACTTGAATGCGCCAATTGTGAATATCGAAAGTCTTATCGGCATCCTGAATGACAAGTTGGATTTAAAAGATCCAGAGGTTATGGAACTATCCGATCTAATACATAAGTCGGTAACAAGTTTTAAAGCCGTTATTACAGATTTAGCCAAAATAGGTTCTATCGAATCTGAAGAGGAAAATGATAACCTAAGCTTCCCTGTTATATTCGAGGAAATTAAAAATTTTCTTTCACAAAAAATCAAGCATTCAAAGGTGGTTTTCAGTATTGATTTTCAAGAAGACGAGGTTAGATTTGCAAGAAAAAACCTTCGAAGTATTATACTTAATCTCATTACTAATGCACTGAAATACAGCCATCCGGCTCGCACACCGGAGATTCATATAAAAACGGAACAAAAAGACGGTTTTATCGTATTAACGATAAAGGATAACGGTATTGGAATTACAACCGAGGAAATAGAGAATGTTTTTAAAAAATATACCAGAGCTAGCACAGAGACAGAAGGTACCGGCATAGGGCTTTACTTAATTCGTAAAATTATTGACGCATCAGGCGGTAAAATAGAAGTGGAATGCGGAGTGGACGAGGGATGTGCTTTTAATGTGTTTTTTAAGATGTAAAAACGCGTAATTTAAGCAAAAGCAATAATTAAGGTTAACAATCTGGCTATGTTTTTGTGTTGCATATTAATATTCGAAATAAAAACCGGGTTTAGCCAATTGCCGGTTTTTTTGTATTTTGGAGTTTCGTAAATCATCTGTATTCATAGGGATCATCATGGAGGAAAACATCAATGAAGGTTATCTTACGTTTAAAAAATTAATTGATAACAGCAGTTGGGCTGTCACCCTTTTGGATGCGCAGTTTAAAGTAATATACCGAAGCCATGCCGCTGAACGTATCAACGGATGGAGTCGACATGAACTTAGTGAAACCCCGCTCATAAACTTTATCCATCCGGATGATTTACCAAGCGTTTATGCCTTGATGCAAAGAGTTGCTGGCAACCCAGGCTCTACTGAAATTTGTACACATCGTTTGAAACATGTTAACGGGAATTATATTTATTTAAAGTCCAGTTTAACAAACATGCTTGAGGAGCCTAACGTACAAGCTCTTGTTTATAATTTCATCGATATTTCAGAACAAAAGCTTACCGAACTTGAGATGACCAAACAAGCAGATCAAATAGCCGAACTTTTGGAAACCATGACCGATGGTTTTATTGCCTTGGATGAAAACCTTTGCTACACCTACGCCAACGGACAGTCCTTAAAAATGTCACAAAAAACCCGAGAAGAACTGATAGGCCGTTATATATGGGACGTTTTTCCAGAGGCAATGGGCTCAGCCACTTATCAGGCTATCCAAACGGCTTTTACGGAAAAGATATATGTTTGCAATGAGGATTTTTATACTCCACTTCAACTATGGCAGGAAAACCGGGTTTATCCCTCGGGCAATGGTATTTCTCTTTTCATCAGAGACATCACTAAACAGAAACAAGAAGAACATCATTTAAAATTACTAGAATCCGTAATCACTAATGCTACAGACGCAGTATTAATTACTGAAGCGGCTTCTTCTGACTTGAATGGCCCACGCATTCTTTATGTAAACGAAGCTTTTACACGGATGACTGGATATACCGCTAAAGAAGTTATTGGGAAAACACCTCACATTTTCCAAGGACCTAGAACCAACAAAGACGAACTTCGGCGCTTAGGTGAATCCATACGCAGATGGGAGTATTGTGAAACCACCGTAATTAATTACAAAAAGAATGGGGAAGAATTCTGGACAAACTTCTCATTGACGCCCGTGGCGGACGATAAGGGCGGTTTCACGCACTGGATTTCTATAGAACGCGATGTAACTGAAGCTAAAAACGAAGAGCTCCAAAAAGGATTGTTAACCGAAATTAGCCAGCTTTTTAATGAACCCTTGCGGCTTGAATTGCTATTAGAAAAGGCATTAGAAAAAGTTATAAACTATGACCATTTTGTAATTGCCGAAATTTGGCTAGCCACTACAGACAAAAGTAAGCTCAATCTTATTTCTAAGGTTTCACGAACTGCAAAAATGGAACGCTATTACAAAGAAACTAGCCAATTCATTAGTTTTTTTAAAGGTGAAAGCTTACCAGGTACAGTTTGGAAGACTGGTGAAATTTTGGAATGGAATCATTTAGAAGAAAACCCAAATTTTCTTAGAAGAGGTGCAGCCAAGAGTGCAGGAATCAAAGTTGTTTATGGTATCCCGATGATTTCTAAAAAAACAACAATCGGGGTTTTGGTTGTTGGTTTAAGCAAGCTAAGGGCTACGGAGTCAATACCTTTGATTCCACTTTTCAACACATTAAGCGCTCATTTTGGTGTAGAGATTAAGCGTAAGCAATTGGAGGAGGAATTACATCAGATTTTCGATCTTGCACCCGATATTATTTGCACTGTTGGCACAGATAGATATTTAAAAAAAGTAAACCCGGCAATGAGTGCTTTATTGGGGTATACAGAATTGGAACTGCTTGCACACCCACTGCAAAACTTTCTTCATCCAGAAGATTTACCTGAAAGCCATCTGCGCATGGGAAAATTCATTGCAGGCGAAAAAGCCATGTCTTTTGAAAATAGGTTTATTACTAAAACTGGCGAAACTCTTTGGCTTTCATGGACAGTACACCTGAATGCCAGAGAAGGTTTATTATTTTGCGTAGCGAAAGATATTACTGATAAAAAACAAACTGAACAGAAACTTGCGACCTCGGAGTCCAACTTAAATGCAGTAATAGAAAATACAGATGCCTATATTTTTTCTCTGGATCGGGAACTTAGGTATGTGACTTTTAATAACAAATTAAGCAATGCAATGTGGGAGCGTTATCAGGTTCAGATTTCCCCGGGCGATAAAGTACTTGATTTTACCCTATCAAAATATCCGGATTTTGTTAAGGTATTTGAAGATATATGCAATAAAGCGTTTGCTGGAGAGGCGGTGCAGATCGAAAAAGAGATTAACGTTCGCGAAACTCAAATTTTTTATAATTTCTCCATTTATCCTATTTGGCAAAACAACATTGTTATGGGCCTTTCCTGTTTTATTACTGATATTACTGCTCGTAAACAGGCCGATTCGCTTCTTATCGAATCCGAGAAAAGATATATCGAACTGTTTCAATTAAGCCCATTACCAAAATTAGTGTTCGAGCTAGAAACTTTACGTTTTCTGGATGTAAACGAAGCGGCAATTGATCAATATGGCTATACGAGGGAAGAGTTTTTGCAAATGTCAGTTGAAGAACTCCACCTACCGGAGAACAGACCTTTTTCACAAGAGTTGTTAACGGATTTAAGACAAGCAACAAATGGTACAATGCAACACTCCATCATCATGCATCAAAAAAAGAATGGTGAAAAAATCCATGTAGAGATACAGAGCAATCCCGTACATTACAATGGAAAAAATGCTAGAATCTCTGCTGCCAGAGACATTACTGAAAACCTAAACTATATTGCTGCAATTGAGGCGCAAAATGAGAAGTTAAAAGAAATATCGTGGATGCAGTCCCATATTGTTCGGGCACCACTCGCTCGCATTATGGCTTTAGTAGCCCTTATAGATATTACGGATGATCTCCCAGAGGAAACAAAAAAAATGATGGGTTACCTGTTGCAATCCGCGTGTGAATTGGATAAAGTTATCGGTGATATTACGTTAAAAACTGATATAATTGACCCAGGGAAGATATAAATTTACGCTAATAATTTTAGGTAATTTTCATCGCCAGCTAGATGGTAAACCTATTTTGGTTTTTGGAGGGATACTTTTATTTCCATTAAAATATAGAGATAAGGGTGTCGTCTTGTCGCTAGTGTGGCCTGCATATCATTTCAATCGTTAAATTACACCAAATATATTTAGTAAACAATCTATGTTGGTCGGTAAAACCACATAGATACATCGTTTTTTAAGAAATAAATAGGAAACAGAGTATAGTTCTGCAAAGCGGAATGCTATGTAAATTAGATACGCCTTATCTTCAAAATAAGAACTATGAATCTATGTGGTTTCATTCTACACTATTGTATCACTTAAATGGCAGTACTTCATGATGTATTGGGCATCAAAATTGCTGAAATGATGTTTATAGACGACGCTTTATTTGAAGACGGAAACAACTACCCAGCAAGAAAAATAGGCTTGGTTTGTATTGAGGCCCGCGACCCTGCCGAAACCAAAAGAGTTATAGAAACAATTATTGCCTGTTTAAAAGGCTAAATATTTTAAAGAATAATGATTCCATTCCAATTAGAACGTATAGGTACCATTATGGAACCCGAACCCGGCAATGAATATGAGACAGAAGGCGTACTTAACCCTGCGGCGACCCGTGGCCCTGATGGCGAACTTTACCTTTTTCCACGCTTGGTGGCAAAAAATAATTACTCTCGTATCGGCATAGCCAAAGTTAAATTCAACTCAGCCGGAGACCCGGTTGGTGTAGAACGCTTGGGAATAGCATTAGAACCAGAAGCCGAATACGAAAAGCGCTCTGATGGCGGAGGTGGTTGTGAAGATGCAAGGGTAAGTTATGTTGAGCCTTTGCAGGAATACATTATGACTTATACCGCCTTTGGTTCCGGAGGCGCTCGAATTGCATTGGCTCGTTCAAAAGACTTATTTAAATGGGAACGCTTAGGACTGGTACGATATAGAGTGTATAAAACCGTCGATTTCAATGGCATCTATAATAAAGACGCATCCATCTTTCCGACGGCAATTTTAAGCCCTAATGGCCACCCGTCTATCGGGATGTTGCACCGCCCACTTTTTGCCGGCACAACTCCAGAAGAAACCGTTAAACATGAAGGTCGGGTGATGGATTCCCATAAAGAGAGTATCTGGATCTCTTACTACAATTTTGGGGAGGATGTTAACTTCCAGTATGCTAAATTTACATCAAACCACCGCTTGGCGCTTCCGAAAGAACCTTGGGAAAACTTAAAAATAGGCGCCGGAGCACCACCTTTATTAACCAAACATGGTTGGCTGATTGTTTACCATGGGGTGCATGCTTTGGAGGGCTCTACTGCAGCTAGACCAGATTTGTGTTATTCTGCCGGTGTAATGATACTTTCGGAAAAGGATCCCCAGAAAGTGATTTATCGTTCTGTTAAGCCTACATTAGTTCCAGAATTATTAGATGAAAGAATTGGAACTATTGCAAATGTAGTGTTCCCTACTGGTATAGACCGCCGTGATGATATCGGCCAGCCCAACCGGGTAGATGTTTATTACGGAATGGCTGATAATAGGATTGGTGTAGCGAAAATGGAAATTCCAGATGTATTGCCTTAACGAAGAATTTGAAACTTTTTTACAACGCTGCGGCAGATATGCATCTGCAGCCGCTGACACCAAATAAGGAACTATGTGTTTAATTCACAAGCTCGTTAATCAAAAAATTAATTTAAAATATGATTACAAAAGATCGCCAAATAAAAGAGCTCTCAAAGGATAATGATGAACTTGAAAATTATTTCAGGAATACCATTATCCCGCAATTATTTATAGATGCGGATTTAATATTAAGAAAGTTTACCCCTCCGGCAATGAAGCAATTCAATTTATCGAAAAGCGATATCGGTAAATCCATTAGTGACATTAAAGATAATTTCCGCTTCCTCAATATTATCGAAAATATTCGGCAGGTGATAGATTGTAATGAAATTCTAGAAAAGGAGATCCAAACTACTGATTTGAGGTGGTTTCAAATGAATATCATTCCATATGTTTTACAAAAAACCAAAAAAGTAAACGGCGTAATTATAACATTTGTTGAGATTACGATGCGCATTAAAGACTTAAAAGATCAGGAAAAGCTGGTTTTAGATCATGAATTGTTGTTGGATACTATTTCTCACGATATCAAAAGTCCGCTTACCAGTTTGGTGCTTACTATTAGTCTATTGAAGAAAAACTCAGTGCAAACATCTGAGCGATATAAATCACTCTTTTACATTTTAGAAAATTCTGTAAAGAAAATGCAATCTGTAATAAATGAGTTAACAGATGCAGGAAAACAAAAGCAAAAATACAAAACACAAGAAGAGCTTTTAAATTTTGAAAATGTTTTAGAGGATGTAAGGCTCACGCTCGCAGGAAATATTAAGGATTCCGATGCAACGATTATCTCCGAAATAAATGTATCGGAAATACTTTACTCCAGAAGAAAATTAAGAAGTATTGTTTACAACTTGGTAAATAATGCCATTAAATTCCAATCAGCCGAACGCAAACCAGAAATTTTTATTTCCACTGCCAAAGAGAAAAATTTCGTAGTGGTTTCTGTAAAAGACAATGGCATTGGCATAGCAAAAGCTGATCGAGAAAACATTTTTAAGAAATATAACCGAGTAGAAACGGATGTCGAAGGTTCGGGTATAGGGCTGTATTTGGTAAAGGAAATTGTCAATAGTTCAAAAGGCAAAATTATATTGAAAAGTAAAGTGGGTAAAGGCTCGGAATTTAAAGTGTTTTTAAAACAGTAGCGGAAATATAAAAAATCTATACGGTGGGCTATATACACCTTTTCAACCCTCAGGTTCTTGCTTAAAAACCATACTCAACATATCATATAAATTGGGATGCATTTTTTGAAACTTCTCGGGTTTCTCGAAAAAATACTCAGAAGCTACCGCTAAAAACTCTGCTTCGTTTGTTAACGCGTAAGGATTAATATCCGATTTACCAGCTTCTATCCGGTGCATTTCTTGATGCATCATTTTTAGCCAAGGATTTGCATATTCATGTGCAAGAAGATTTTCTGGTATACCATCCGTTGCACCGTCTGATTTATCCAACAGATGAACAAATTCATGAATAGCAGCATTTTCTTTTCCGGAAGCGCTTGAGAAACCCTTTGTTAACGCTTCTCGGGATAAAAGCATCTGTCCGTTCATATAACCCGAACCAACCATACCCATAATGTTTCGACTTTCCCCCTCAAATTGAAAATCTTTATCAAAAGTATCTGGATACAGAATTACGTTGCTTAGGTTTTTATATTTCCAGCCGTCAAAGCCGAAAACAGGGATAATTGCACTGGAAGCAATCATTACCCTGTCTTCGTTTGTAATGTCGGCACCAACTCCTTCTATCCGAACATCGTTCAGAAATTCGATTACTAATGTTTCAAATTTGCTTTTACCATTTTCATCTAGCTTCTGATAAAAATCAATATGTTGGTTAAGTATATTTCCGTAGGGTAACAAAGTTATTTTCTCCGGCGGAGCAACGTTCTTTTTCTTTCGAAATAAAAAATATCCAACCACAATAATTACGAATGCAATAATAACAAATGCCATATCGCTAACTTACTCACATTTTTCTTTTAAAAAATTGGTTAAATGACCTTCCAACAATGTTAAATCGTAATTAAATTCTTCCTTACTTTTAGCTATGGTTATTTCTTCATCCGTAACGGTTAACGTAAATGCAGTACCAACTATAACTTCTGGAAATGAAATATTAATAATGTCCTGTACGTGGGCATAATCAATGGTCAATCCCGAATCTATTTTAGCATCTACATAAGGTGCAAATTCTTTTTTTAGCAGGTCGAAAAGTTCTTCTGCACTTAATGGGCTAATGTTTTTAATTGTTGTCATGTTGTTTGTTTTTATGTGATATTAATGGTCTTTAATCTTTCTAAATTAATCCCAGCATTGTACATCTTTAAGCAAATCCTGCTAATTTACATCATTCCGACGAGTTATGAGGAGAAATCTGTTTGTTTTTTCGGAGAACCAAGCAAGGTGCAAAGAAACTTAGAGATCTCCTATGGTCGAGATGACGGAATAGGAATGACTTGGTAAAAAAAAGCTCAGTGAACTCTGTGTTTAAGTCTCCGTGACCTCTGTGGTTTTAAAAAATTAGTCAAGTTTCAAAGCCTCGAAACCCGAAACCACGTCAAACAGTTCTTCATCAATCATGCTTTGTCGTAAACCCTGAAATTTCTTCCCCAGACTTTCCATTGTCTCGCTAATACTTTTTTCTGCTCGTTGCATAGCTTCCAGCCGACTAGCGTTCTCGGCGGCCAATGATTCTGTGCAGGCTCTGAATGCTGAAACAAATAAGTACGCGTTAATGAGCGCATTCAGCGTTGTTGCCGGGTTTCCTGCAATTTCGGGGATGTTGTTTGTTGGCCATTGAATCGCCAACAGACTATTCATCCATTTCTCATCGAGCGGTAATAAGCGTTGCATAACAGGCTCATAGCCCCATCCGTTTTTCGGCTGATTATGTATGATATAAAATTCCTTATCTGTTTGGTTTCCCGAGCTATCTCCATTTCAATTAAAATATTTTGGATAAGCGGTGCAACGGCATCAATGGATCCGGGGACAACGTACGACTTGGTAACGTTTACACCCACATCTACCAAAAGTGCATGAACACGTTCTCCTATTACCCAAATCTCTTTTTTGCCTGCTACCATTTGTAGACACTCTTGTGCGTACCCAGATTAAATCGCTAAACTGCCCAACTAAGCCAAGATCTGATCCAAATACAATAGCACAAACAGGATGCTCTTTAGCAGGTTCCGTTATTGGCTTTTGAATTAACGTTTTTACTTGTTCTGACGTCAAATAGGCTTTAGTACCCAACGTTACCGTGTAATAATAATCTCCGAGTGAAGCTACCGCTGCTTCATATTGCGAAATATTAGCTGCAGCCATTGCTTTCATCGCTTTAACCACCGAGTTTATATCTTTTGCACCTGCCAACTTACGGTTTAGATTCTCTAAAGTATCCATTAGCTTGTTGTTAGGTTAGGCGCTGCTTCTTTAAACGGGTCAAATCATCTGCCAGCACATATAGCGCTTGTATTAACGTAATTACTGCTGAATCTGTATTGGCGATCCGCTCTTCTAAAGCAGCCAATTCGGTTTCCAATGTTGGTTGATAACCCAAACGTGATGGCATTTGCCCCATTAAACCAGAGACTTCCATACCGGCTTGGATAAAACGGAATATGTTATCAATCAATAATAAAACATCCTTTTGCTCATCGTCTCTAAAATATTCGGCCATAGTTAATGCTGCGTGTCCTACTCTGAAACGAGCACCCAGAGGTTCATTCATTTGCCCGAACATCTTAATCATATTTTCCAGTAAACCAGCATCTTCATGGTATTATAACGCTCATTGCCTTCTCGGCAACGTTCGCCAATACCACAAAACATGCTTACACCATTGTTTTTACCCACCATATTATGGATCATCTCGGTTAACAAAACTGTTTTGCCAACGCCTGCACCATCAAACAAACCTGCTTTACCACCACGTTCAACCGGAATTAAAACATCTATTGCTTTAATGCCTGTTTTAAACACTTGTGATTGGGTGGAACGTTTATGTAATGGCGGTGGAGCTTGGTGGATGTTCCGTTTCTCGCCGTATACTAAAGGTTGTAAATGATCAATCGTATTTCCGAACACATCGAACATCCTACCAAGAGTGCGATTTCCTACCGGCACCATTAATTCTTAGCCGTCGGCTTCTATTTGCATACCACGAGACAAACCCTGGGTGGGAGTTAGTGCAATTCCTCTCACGTTTTTTCATTCAATTGTGCCAGCACTTCTATAGCGATTTCCTGATTTTCGCCAGCATGCAACAATGCATAAACAGCGGGCAAAGAATGCTTAAAAGAAGCATCAATAACGCTACCGCGGACAGATACAATTTTGCCGTAGTTTATCACCTCTTTTTCAACGTGTTTTAAAGGTTTCATTATTCAGCATGTTTTTATTACGGACTATTCAAAATTCAGAGTAAATTGCTGCTTATCTTAAATGAACTTTCCATAATAATTTTGAAGGTTTGCCGCATACGATTCGCTTATGGCTTCGCTTGGTTTGTATTCAGGACTATTTTTCACGTCTGCTTCGGAAATATTCAGTAAAACTTCGGCATTATCCCATTTTATTTCCTTAACCAGCTTTGGCGAAATCAACACTTTTTTTCCTGGAAACCAATTACCTGTATCCACCTCTAAAAAATCAATTTTCCAGGAAGTCTCGTCAACTATAAAATCTTCTACATCTCCAATTTTTCCATCAACTGCATGTATGGCATAACCAGTAACTTTATCTGTGCTGCGAAGATGAACGTCGCCAGTAACATCTTTATTTTCTGAACTATTTTCTCTTTTCACGGCGTCTACCAGTGGTTCATTCACCTCGGTCATCATTCCAGAAGCGCCCATTCCACCTCCCCAGTAGGTAGTCCATGGATAGTAATTATACATTTCAATTTCATGCTGGCGGGAAACTGGATATTCCGTATCAATATCGGGGCTATTCTTTATCTGTTCTTTTGTAAGATTAACAGGAAAAACCTTATTCTCCCAGTCTGGTTTTAATAACGCCTGCGGAGCTATAAGTACCTTGCGGTTATTAAGCCAGCTGCCTGTTTCCACAATTAAATAACGAACAGTCCAAGTGAGATCGTCAAAATAAAGTTCTTTAACTTCTCCTATTTCTCCATCAGTTGCTCCAATGCTGAATCCAATTAAACTTTTAATCTTGCGTTGCATATTATTTTTGTTTTAATTCTAAATTATATTTTACAGTTCCCAATAATTAGCTGGATACATTTGTTTAAGCTCTGAGGTACAAGACCGAAACAAAACAGGCCTTAAACTTTACAAAACACCAAGGAAAGGTTACATCATTCACACCTTTCAAATCGTTTTTGTACTTTCCATTGCGCTGGTATAATTCCCGATACAAGCTTTGTTATCAGCAATAAGACTTTAGCGGTAGCCTTGAGTTTTTCGATTTTCATCACCTAAGCGTTATTCCATTTCCAATCCAAAATCTCTGGCATGTCCTCACCATGAGCGCTAATAAAGTGTTTGTGTTGTATCAGTTTATCCTTCATCATTTGTTTCAGATAATCTCCTTTTGAGCCTAGGTTAGGTACACGATCAACAACGTCTTGCACTAAGTGAAGCCTGTCAATATCATTTTGAACGCGTATATCAAAAGGTGTAGTGATGGTTCCCTCCTCTTTATAGCCTCGCACATGTAAATTTCGGTTGGTCATTTTGTCTATTTCATAAGTTTCGAAGCTAAGATGGTGCCATTCTTCCATATTTTTATGGCTCAAATTGAAAACTTCTGACGCTGCTTCCCTTGCTTCATAATCCCATCCATCGGTAAGCAATACGCCGCCGATGTCCAGAAATATGGTTGAGATATGATTTTCGTTCTTCATAACAAGTATTTGAAATGCTATTCGTAACCGCTTTTGATAATCGTTTGAATCATTTTAAAACGCCCATTTGGTTTAATAAAACTCGAAAGGTGTGCAGGTATAATAATGCCCTGTCCTGTATGGAGCAAATTAGGTACACCATCAATAACAAGCTCAGCGTTGCCTTCAATAATCTGCACAAAAGCATCGAACGGTGACGTTTTTTCTGCAAGTCCTTCCCCACTATCAAAAGACATTACACTTACATTGCCAGTAGATTTTTTAATAATCGTTTTTATAACTACTGAATTGGGGATGTATTCAATAATCTCGACGATAATATGGGATACCGCTTTTTCAAGTTCTGTATCATCCAATCTGTATTCGATGCGCTTTCTGTTCATCAGTTTAGTTGTTTATGGTGATGTTTAAAATCTATACAAAAGCCTATTATTTAGGATGTGCATTTACCAAGTTTTAATTTTGTTTTTAGAAACCGTTTTCTCACTTCCGCAATTGATACTCTTCTAGCGCTGCATTTCCCTCTCCGTTTTCTTTAAACCATTTCTCTATTTCCAAGTATTCTTGAGGAGAGGTACCTGGCAATTGCTTTACGAAAGCTGTAACTCCCCATATTTCTCCATCTTCATGTGTTGGACCAAGGCCAATCATTCCCGTATCCTTAATTCCGTTTTTTATAATCCAGAAAAGCTCAGTATCAGTCCATTTTCCAACAACTGCTTTACTGGTTAAATCAGTAGCTGCAGGATACATAAATACCCATGGGTCTGGTTTTCGACCAGGTGCACCGTGGCAGGTTTGGCAAGCTTTGGTATAAGCGCCGTAAAATTTTATAGCCAGTTTTTTATCTTTAAGATTTACAGAATCGGGCACTTTAATATCTTTGGCATGGTTCCGAACAGAGCTTTCCATCGTTTTTCTAAGTACCCATTCTACCGGAACTATGTGCTTGTCTGTAGCACCAACATTATAAACACCGCCAAAAACAACAGCAAGGAAGGTTATTATTAATAACGTTACAACAATAACAGTGATGGTGATAAATGGTCTTTTCTTCATGCTTATTTGTTTTAAATATTTTAAAATTGAACGGTCTATTTAACCAGATTTCTAGTCAGTGTTAGTAACTCGGTGCTTTTACCCGTTCATCTACGGTAGTTCATAGAATTTCTATACCTAATTATTAACATCTTTTTTAATTTGAGCTAGCTGCTCGAAGGGTAATAGAATTAGCTCATCATTAGATTTGAAATGCCACTTAAATTGATGACTCTTATTTTCTGCGAACTCACCAGTAACATTTTTTTTTATGATTGTTTTTACAACCATGGAATTGGGAACGTATTCGATGATCTCAACAACGATGTGTGATAGGGTCTTTGCAAGTCCAGTATCCTTATATTTATAATTGTTACGTTTTCGCTCCATCAGATCAATTATTTAATTTGAAATATTTATGAAAACTTGTTAGCTGAAATCTGCATTTAAATATCTTATTGGCTTAACAAAGGTGAGATTATTGTTTTGCCGAGAGTTACATAAATAACTGAATATGTTACATTATTCACACGTTACGGAAGGTTCTTGTGGAGTATTGCAACGCTACCCAAATTTATTCTACAGCGCTTAGGTTAACTTTAACTGATAAAGCTTAATTCTTTAGTTCAATAAAACAGTTTTTAGCTGATCCAATAAATATTTACCAACTGTACTTAATAAACAGAGGTTTTATTCATTCAGAGATGTTGTTAGTGTTAATAAAAAAACCGATTCTTTAATTGCATTAACCGTATGAGGCAACCCCGCATGCAAGGCAATCATATCACCAAGTTTTAATAGCTTCGACTCATTGTCTGTACTAAATTTTATTTCTCCGTCAAGCACCTGAACACTTATAATACCGTCAGCAGTATGCTCCTTCATAACGGCTTCTTTATGTAATGCAATTAATACAATGCGAAATCCATTTGTTTTAAAGATTGTAATGGCATTACGGTCGCTAGTTTCCCAGGTAACCTCTGCTTTTAACTGCTTTATAAGTTCAGGAATATCCATGTTCACCAGTGAAGCATCAATTATTCTGTCACCTTTTGGTCTCAAGTCTGTAGAATCATTTTTTTTAATTTCCATAATTATGTAATTTAATTTGAATATTTATTTACTCCATTTCGCAGGTTAAAACACCTCAATTTTTCTTAAAAAAAACATAAAATCGCAAAGGTAAATCAGCAATTAAAAACTAAGTATTTGCCAGTATACCGAAATATTCATCATCTTCATTTTTTCCGCCGAAGCCTTTTCCAATACTTTTATGTGTTTCAACAAACTCAATAGCATTGATCCACTTTACCATTTTATAACCCAATTGATTTTCAACCCGCAGCCTAAGTGGCGCTCCATGTTCTAATGGCAAAGGTTTATAATTCATTTCCCAGGCCAACATAGATTTAGGTTTCAGGCAGTTATCCATTGTTTCGGTATCATAATAAACTCCACCATACAAACCTTCGCCAAACGAATAAAACACAACTGTTGTTGCTTTGGCGTGAGGTTTTACCAGTTCTATAATTTTGCTTATGGGCACACCTCCCCATTCTGCAATGCCTGTCCAACCTTGTATGCAACTATGCATATTGATACTTTCTTCTTTCTCAAACTTCTTTAAATCTTCTAATGAAAGTTCGACAGGATTCTCCACCAGTCCGCTAATTTTAAGTTTATAATCTTTAAAATCATTTGCTGCCAAATCTTTCCATTCCTTTGACTCTGGTCTTTGTCCGTTAACCCAGAAATAGGGAGAAATATCTTCTTTAGTATAAAATTTCTTAGGTTTAAATCTGTCGATAGTTTTGCGCCATAGTGATATATTTATTTTATTCTGCAGAGATTGCAGTGTTCTTGGTTTTCGCCAGGATAGCCAATGCGCCAATACATTAAATCCTATCACAAATAAAATGATTGCTATCCCTATCCATAAACCGGTTGATGAAGCATCATTGGGTTTATTGAGTATCATATGATTCATATTCTTACTGAGTCCAGTCAAAGCGACAAGTGCCACGTGAACAACGATGAAGATTACGTACGCGAACATAATCAGAAAATGAAAAGAACGAGCAGTTTGACGATTGAAAAATAATTTAGGATACCATGGAAAGCGGCTATCAATAGCAGGCGACATTGCAAGCCCAGTTAACATGGCTAAAGGCGCCAATACAAATATCACAGCAAAATAAGAAAGTTGTTGTAAGGCATTAAAATGATAAAAACCATTGGGTTCAACAGGTAAATTAAAAGTGGCATAGTGTACAAATACAGCCCAACTATCAGGTATGATTTGCCACGAAGTTGGCACCAAACGTATCCATTGATCGGTATAAAATAAAATAAAAAGAAAAACAACTCCGTTTAAAATAAACAAAGGAACGGATAAGAAATGCCAAACTCTTGCTATACCTACCGTGTGACGATAGCCGGGCAAACCCACCACAGGGCTAATGTATCGTGAATCCTGCTTTGCTGTCCACAGTTTATCTAACGGGATTTTTTTCGGTGTAAACCGAATCCATTGGGTATCGGGGCCACATCCATCATTCCAGTACAATCTTGGATGATCTACTAAAATGGAAAGTCCGCTTCTTATAATTAAAACCAGAAAAAAGAAATTTACCCAATGGCTTACACTAATCCACATCGGGAAACCTGAAGGCTGGCCCGGCAACACGACCGGAGAAAAAGATAAAGAGGGATCTGGAGGTAATCCGAAAAACAAATATTGTACCCAGGCAATAACAATAGATCCAATGAGAACTGTTCCTATTATAAAAAGCATGTATGGTTTTATATTTACATAAAAGCCTCTGTTATCAGGATAGTGCATTGCTTTTTCGGCTGCGTTGAAACGAGGGATCATAATTGGGATTTTATAATTTCGTCACAATAATTATGCTGTAATAGCTTTTTGAAAAACATTAAACTGAAAAGATGGAAATCTTTATCAATCAAAAATAGAAAACGTTTGTTTAATTTTAAAAGACAAAAAAATAAAAACGGTCTTTTGAGACCGTTAACGTGATTATTTTAAATACCTAAATTAACACCAAGCTTACAAATGAGGTGAATGGTCCAGAACCTTGAAAATATGGAGAACATACGGAAACAAGGCGTCCATACTTTCTGTTGCACCACGAGTGGAACCGGGTAACGCAATGATAAGGGTGTTGCCTTTTAAACCTGCAATGCTCCTTGAAAGCATGGAATAAGGTGTTTGTTGCTGTCCGTAATTTCTTGCAGCTTCGGCAATACCTGGGATTTCGCGATCCAATAGCGGACGAATTGCCTCAGGAGTTACATCTCTAGAAGATAATCCCGTTCCACCCGTAAGCAAGATTAAATTTATCTTTTGCTTACATAATTCTTGAACTTTAGATTGTATAACTTCGATTTCATCCGGAACAATAAGATAATTGAGCACCGGAATACCTAAGGTCTTCAGTTTTTCAATCATCGCTTTTCCGGAATAATCTTCTTTTTTTCCTGCGGATACACTATCAGAACAAACAATTACAGCAGCTGAAATGCTACGGGCTATTTTCTCTTTATATTGTGATTTCCCACCCTTCTTTTCGAGCAGCTTAATGCCTTTTATCTCAAGATTTTTGTCAATTGGCTTTAGCATATCATAAATAGTTAAAGCTGCTATTGATGCGCCATGCATCGCTTCTACTTCTACGCCCGTTTTGTAAACTGTTTTCACCTCTGCCTCAATAATGATTTCTAGTCCTTCAATTCTATGCCTTATGGAAGCAAACTCAATAGGTAGCGGATGGCAATCTGGAATCATATCACTGGTTTTTTTTATCGCAAATAGCGCAGCAATTCGGCTTGCTTCTATAATATCCCCTTTGGGAACAGTTTTGTTTTGTACCGCTTCAATTGTTGCCTGGCTACTTGCGTTTACTATTGCTTGCGCAATTGCAGATCGGTGAGTTGCTATTTTATTGCTAATGTCAATCATAATTTTTTACGTATTTTTCTTCCACTGATACTGATGTCCGTCAAACATCTCTTTACCCCAAATTGGGACTTCCTTTTTTAAACGTTCTACAATTTCTTCACACGCTTTTATGGCATCACTCCGATGTTTTGAAGAAACAAAAACACATAAATTAATTTCGCCTGCCTTTACCAAACCTAAGCTATGGTAAATGTGCAAGCATATTATGGAATATTTACTAAAAACAGCTTCTCTTATTTCATGCACACTTTGTTCTGCCATTTCCCGGTAAGTAGTATAATTAATTGCTTCTACCTCCTGGTCATTAATTTTGTCGTTTCTTACCTGCCCAAGAAAATTACTGTGCGCACCGATATTCATTTTAGTGCTGTGCTTCTGAATAAGTTTGGCTATAAAATCAGCAGTAATTGGGCCATCAATAAATACTTCCTGTGGTTTTTTTTGTTTCATTGTTATTGTATTGAATGTATTTTACCAAGCTGATATTTCTGTCACGCAAGAACGCCACCTTCTAAACTTATCCCAACGCATTGAGGAAAAGCTTTTCGAAGTATTTTAACCGCTGAAGTCTTCATTTTTATATCTGATTACCCTCCTGAAAATGGCGGAAGAAGGGCAACTGTATCTTCATTCTGCAATTCGGTATTCTCCTGAATAATATTTCTATTTATTGCAATTGAGTATTTGATGGATTGAAGCTTTGGCCACTTATCTATAAGCCAATCTTTTAGCTCCTCCGTATTTTGTATATCTGTTATACTCAAATTGGCTTCTCCGATGATATCTGCAACTTGCCCAAAAGAAAGTAAATTGATTTTCATGATTTAATTAGTTAAATGCTTGTCTAAAATCCTGCTTGTACTTAATGTTAACGCGTAAGAATCATTAAACAATTTATGGTTAACAAAATTTAGTTAAACTGATTTGAAACAAAAATGCCTATACGCTCTATTTAGTCATCAATATTTCTCGGTTTAGCCATCAAGTAAACATCAACTTTATAGAAGCCATCAACAAAACTACAGCTAGTAATTTTCTTAAAAAGACAGTATCAAATTTCTTTGAACCTAAATAAGCGCCCAGCAATCCACCTGCCATGGCAATGCCTATCATAAACAAAATTTCGGGTTTATATTCAAATCCGTTTGTAAAAACACCCACCAGTCCGGCAATTGAATTTACAAAAATAAATAAAGCGGATACAGCGGCAGTTTGTTTCATATTTGCCCAATGCAGCAACAGTATAATAGGAGTTAAAATAATGCCTCCGCCAATGCCAATCATCCCAGAAAAGAAACCGATGCAACCGCCAATAAATAAAGAAACTAATAAGTTTTGTTGCATCCCCTCTTTCTCTGTTTTTAATTTTAGGCCAATTAATCGGATTACAGGAAAGAGCAATAAAATACCTAGGATTGTTTTGTACCAAGCTGCGTTAATAACCATTAGCCCTCCAATGAAAGCGGCTGGAATTGAGGCTAGAGCAAACGGCCAGAAAAGCTTCCATCGGAAATAACCTCCTCTGTAATATTGTATAAAAGCAATAAGAGACACAAATATGTTCAGCATTAAAGCTGTAGGTCGCATTGTTTCGGGCGCAAAGGAGAAAACAGCCATTAAGGCTAAATAACCACTCGCTCCGCCATGGCCAACAGAAGCATAAAAGAAGGCAATTAAAAATAAAAGCAAATAAAAGGATAAAAGTTCTACTGACATTTTAAATCTGTTATTCGGTTTTTAATGCGCTTACACAAGTTTAAGTACGCTAACCAAGTCATCTTTACTAAACAGTTCTTTACCTTCTTCCAATTGTATCAAACAATCTGCAATGGCAAAAGAGTTCATCATATAACTTGCCTGATTATCTAAAATGGCAACTTTTTGATTATTTATTTGTCCTTTTAAGAAATGTGTAAGACCGCTTTTCTTCTGATAACTGCTTGTCAGTGGCATTTCGATTTCATTTAGATAAGATCTTTGTGTAAAATTACCAATCGCCGGAACTATGTATCGGTAAAAGCAAGTGAGTGCAGAGCCAGGATTTCCAGGGAGACCAAACACAAGCGTCTGGTTTCGTTTCCCAAAATAAAAAGGCTTTCCCGGTTTCTGTTTTACTTTATGAAAGATTGTTTTTACGCCACATTTTTCAAGCGCTGGAACAACTAGGTCATAATCGCCGACAGAAACACCACCAGTTAAAATCAGGATGTCACATTCGAGACGCTTTTTGATGGATTCAATTATTTTCTCTTCGTTATCGTCAACAATTTCCACAGAAGTGGGTTCAATCCCTAAGCTGTTAAGGCCGGCAGTAAGTCCAAAAGAATTTGATTCGTAAATTCTCCCTTCTGTAATCTCTTCGCCGGGTTGGACTAATTCTTTACCTGTAATAATTAGGCTAACGGAAGGCTTAGAAAAAACCTTTACGCTATTAATTCCTAAACTAGCAAGAAACGATACCGTTCCGGAGTTTAATACCTGTCCTTTATTCAATGCCAATTCGTCTTTTTTCGTTTGGGAGCCACAAAGTCGCACATTTGCACCTTTGGTAAGTATTTTATTTGTTATTTCTATTGTCTCCTGATTTCTTGCAGTCTGTTCCTGCATCACCACTGTGTCCGCACTAGCCGGGACTGCCGCTCCTGTAAAAATACGAACTGCCTCACCTGGTCTTATGTCAAAGTTTGTTTTATTACCAGCCTGAATTTCACCGCAAACTTTTAGTTCGTTTTTACCATCCCACTCTTCAAACGAAAATGCAAAACCATCCATTGAGGATTGATGGAAAGGCGGCGTGTTTACTGGGGAATAAATAGCGGTTGCTAAAACGTAACCTAGCGATTGAGATAGCTTTATGTATTCCTCTTTTCTATGTGTGCAACTATCAGAAATAATCTTTTTTGCTTCGGAAACGCTAATCATGCTCTTTGTTTTTTAAATTGTTTTTCTGTTACACAACCTCTAGCCACCAATTTGAATCATGCTTCTATTACGAATCTTATCGGCATCAATATGCTTATCCATAGCATCAAACTGCCCACCTAGTTTCTCTTCTTTCATCCATACGCATTGGTGTATCAAAGGCTTAATGTCCGTTCCTTTCCGCAACGCTGTTAAAATATCTACCTCTGATTTTGAGAAAAGGCAGTTTTTCATTTTTCCATCTGTTGTTAAACGCATACGGTTACAACCGCCACAAAAAGGCTGGCTCATGGTGCTAATAAATGCAAATGTGCCCTTATGGCCCGGAACAATGTATTTCTTATCCGTGTCATGTTCTCCATCTTGCAGTTTCTTAAATTCAAATTCTGATGCAATTTGCGCCAGCATATCCGCATGAGATAAAACTTTTTCTTTACTCCACTCATTACCAGCAAAAGGCATAAATTCAATAAAACGGACATGTATTGGGAACTTTTTTGTCCAATTAACAAAATCATTTAGCTCACAATCGTTTATACCTTTCATCACCACTACATTAATTTTTACATGGAAGTTATGCGCTAAGAGTAGATGAATATTATCCGAGATACGGTTAAACTCATCCCGCTTTGTAATGGCTAAAAACTTCTCTCTCGTTAAAGAATCCAAACTTATATTAATAGCTTTAATACCGCCACGCTGAAATACTTCTAGGTATTTATCAACAAATACTCCGTTTGTGCTGATAGCGAGTTCTACTGGATATTTTGATAAACGTTCTATAATTTCCTGGGCATCTTTTCTTACCAGAGGTTCGCCACCGGTAAGCCGGATTTTTTTTACTCCTTCCTGTACAAAGACAGCAACAATCTGATCAATTTCTTCGGCGGTCATGTTTTGTGATCCTTTGGAGTAACCTTTTGGCAAATCAACAGGATTGCAATAGCTACAATGCAGATTGCACTTATCCGTTAGCGATATTCGCAGGTAATCATGTACTCGGTTAAATTTATCAGTCAGCATTTTATTTATATTTTATTCTGGCATATTGATATGATAAATCTGTTGAGACATATCGTTCAATGTTTTTATAATTCCTTCTTATTAGTGTGAGCGATGATCTCATAATAATATAACATCTCAATGTATTTTTATAAAAATCGACTTTAATACCTAAAGCCCGAGCCAATAAAGACCGTATATTTATAGCAACAAAAATCAAACCGTCTTCGTATTAATTCTGTCGATTTTATGCCTGAAGGTCCTTCAATTGTTATATTAAAAGAAGCAGCGCAACAATTTGCGGGCGAAACCATTTTGGAGGCGGAGTCTGCCGACAAAAAGATTGATATTGAAGTGCTTCGTGGAAGAAAAATTACAGCATTTAAAAGTTGGGGAAAGCATTTTTTAATCTGCCTGCCTGATTTTACCCTCCGGATCCATCTGATGCTTTTTGGATCCTATTTGATTAATTCCCGAAAAACATCGCTTGCTCGCCTATCTCTTAGATTCAGGAACGGGGAAATCAATTTTTACGCCTGTTCTTTAGCCAGAATAGATGAACCTTTAGACAAAATTTATGATTGGTCTGAAGATGTGATGAACGATGCTTTCAATTACCAAAACGCCATAGAGAAGTTAAAACAACATCCACAAATGATGGTTTGCGATGCTTTGCTAAATCAGCATATATTTTCGGGCTCAGGCAATATCATTAAAAATGAGGTTTTATTTCGTGTAGGCGTTCGGCCCGATAGTCTAATTGGAAAGATTCCTATAAAAAAGTTAGATGAATTGGTAGCAGAAACGGTTCGTTATAGCCATCAGTTTTATGAATGGCGTAAGGCAGCTGTATTGAAGGAGCATTTTCTGATTTATGGCAAACCCATCTGCCCACGAGATGGTACTCAAACCATCAGTGAGCTATTAGGGAAATCTAAACGTAGAACTTTTTATTGTCCGGCTTGCCAAAAGCTTTATAATTGAACTAGCTGACACCGTTTATCTTTAATGATTTCTTAAAAAGGTACACGTCGCTCTTCTCTTATCTAAAATACTTATAGGTTAGGTTAATGAAAACAAATCATTTATAGCAATTATTGTGGAAGACCTATCTGTCCGAACAGTTTCTGCGAAACGCAGGTTTGATAAACTTTATTTATTGTTCTGTAGATAGGTGTCTATTTTACAACTGAATACTTTGTTATTAAAGTTCCTCGTTCATTTACCTTTTCAATGCTCAATAACTGTAAATTAATATCTAAATTTTCATTAGTAACAAAATTGCTTCCAGCCCCAAATATTTTTGGTTCAATGGTGAGCCATACTTCATCAATTAATTTTTCTTTTAAAAAAGAAGTAGCAATATGGGCTCCTCCTACTACTAGCATTTGCATGTAGCCCTCGTTTTTACAATGAGCTACTAACTGAGCAGGAGATTGGTCAGTAAATTCAAGCTGACCCCTAACTTCACTACCCTTATATTTTGTAGGACTTCCTGTCATAACAATTAGATGATGTGCAGGGTTTGCCTTTCTTATTCCAGCTTCGAAAGTACTGCTTCCCATTACAATGAGACGAGAATCATCCCATACTTTTTTAAAATATTGTTGATCTTCTTCTGATGTCCATTTCCGCACATCAGAATCTTCCCAACGGGTGATTTTTCCTTCCAGCGTTGTAACAAAAACAAGTATTCTCTTCATGATACAGTTGAAATTGGTTAATAATTATTTTATTTTTATTAATATCCTGAAAATTCTTCTGTGCGAATATTATCATCATCTATACCTGCGTCGTTAAGCGTTTTTCGGATGGAAGTTACCATTGATGCGGGACCAGAAATATAATAGATGGGAAGAGACAGATCTCCAATATATTTCTGTAACATTTCCTTAGTAAAAAATCCTGTCTCACCTTTCCAGCCTTTAGAACCATCTACATCAGTCATTGATGGAATTAGCTTAAAGTTGTCATTTGCTGTCTGTGCTTCCGTCAGCTCATCTAGAAAAGCAGCGTGTTTAGGCGTTTTATTGGCGTAAAAAAGGAAAATCTTATGTTCCGTTTTGTCGTTTGTTGCCTGCAAAACAATGCTTCTTACGGGGGTAATGCCAATACCACCGGAGAGGAAAACAGCCGGAACTTTAGTGTTGTTCTGAAGTGTGAAAGAACCATAAGCACCATCAAATATTACTTCTGTACCAATCGGCATTTTTTTCATATTGCGTTTGAAAGCCGTGTCACGCATTCTGGTGGTAAATATGATATCTTCTTCACAAGGCGCACCGAGAGAGAAACCTCTTATGTCTCCTTCGGTATCAGTTTCTGTTGGTTTAATCAGTGTATAATCAGCAAACTGACCAGCTTTAAATGTAAAGCCTTCTGGTTTAGTAAAACGAAATTCCATCGTATCCGTGGCTATTTCTTTTTTGCTTTTGAGTTTGATATTAACTTTTAAGATCATGATTGATTTTTTTTTTAAACATTTAAAATAACCTTTTGATTTCATGGCGATAAAGACTCGATGTTCAATAGTAATTCTTTATCCCTGTTGAAGAGAATGTTTCCGTGATGGGATAATTGGAATTATATTTTTCCTTGCTTTAAAATAAACCCCGTTTAAATCGTCTTTTTAGTTCCTTTTCTGCAGATATTCTCCACAACCTTTGCAACCTGGTCAATCGCATTGTCATCAGTTAATCCATGACGTTTTTTGAGCCAAGTCAGATTATTATAGGTGACATAAACCTCACCATTTTCATCTTCCCATGCCAGCACTTTCATGGGTAGGTCAATTGCAGAAATTTGTTGATTTTGCATCAATAGCGTCCCAACCGATGGATTCCCGAAGAGGATAAGTTCTGTCGGGCGTAATGCTAAATCTCTTTTTTGAGCCTCTTTAGCATGGTCAATACGGGCGAAAAGATGCCATCCCTCCTCTTCTATTTGACTAATCATTCGATTTACTGATTCTGTTACGGAAAAGTTACTTTTTATTGTCTTTAGACTATTCATATCAGCTAAGAATGTATTTATTCCATTTAGAAAATGCTTTCTCTTTGTACAGCGCAATATGGCTACTCATTTAAGTAAGTATTTTATACTTTTCGTTTTTTATTATTTTTTCGTAAATCGAAATACCCTTCGTCTTCAATTTCTCCCAAAATTTATACCTAAATCTTTACATGATTTGATAATCACTTTTATGTCCGAGTTGGAAATATTTAACCATCTCGATAGTAATATGTATTAGATCTTTGTTGATTTCTGTATGAACCCACTTTATTTCCGAAACGTTTTTTGCCCAGCAGACCACCTTATAAATTGTGCAAAACATAAATAAAACCCTATTATACAAGATTTGGAGTTATAGAGTTTACCAAGCTTAAAGAAAATGGATTCCTTTTTTTTATAACGATTTCCATAAAATACGCTTAAAATATTACATTATAAAATCTTAAAATGCTTTTGGAGAAACAGGATTTACAAGCGGATCTTTTTTGAGAAATAAAACGATAATTTGTATTTCAGGAGTTGGCAGTATTATTGGTGTAAATAGTTTGAGAATAAAAAGCTACCTGCTCATCAATCATTCAGACCGGTTCTGAGTTATAAAAGTCAATCCCTTGACGCTCGCTACATCATCCAGCAAATGATAAAATCAGTTGCAAATGATTGTGGATAAGCAGTTAAAAAGTTCGTTTTATCCAATGATATTATACAATTGGTGAACTCGAATTATGGAAAACGTTTAATCTATTGAACTTATTGAACGGCATTCCCACTTTTTAAAACAGCTTTTGTTTTGGCAAATGCGAGTTTTATCCGCGCTAAACACAGTTGAGAACTACCGCATAATAGCCTGATTTATTAATAGACACGAGCAATTAAACTATAACTTGATCGAAAGCAAACGCTATACAAAAGAGCTTTGCAAAGGTTTGCTCGAAATTTGAACCGAATTGGAGAAAATGAATAAGCAACTACTGAAAAACACTGCCCAGCAACTCTTCGCTGGTAACAAAGGCTTACTGGCCATGGATGAAAGCATTCCAACTTGTAATAAACGTTTTGCCGCATTAGGAATACCGGAAACTCCTGAAATGCGACGACGCTATCGGGAAATGATTGTTACTACCCCCGGTTTAAATGAAGGGATAAATGGTGCTATCCTGTGTGACGAAACTGTACGTCAAAAAAAATCAGACGGTGCATCATTCGTTCAGGCATTAAGTAACGCCGACATCATTCCTGGTATCAAAGTAGATAAAAGCACTAAAGAGATGGCCGGATTTCCTGGTGAAAAAATAACCGCTGGACTTGATGGTTTACGAGAAAGATTAATTGAGTACCGCGAAATGGGCCTCCGCTTTGCAAAATGGCGTTCAGTAATTACTATTGGAGACGGCATCCCCACCAATAGATGTATCGAAAATAATGCGAACGCTTTGGCTCAATACGCAGCCTTATGCCAAGAAGTTGGGCTGGTACCAATTGTAGAACCGGAAGTTTTAATGAAAGGTGACCACTCTTTAGCTAAATGTTTTGCTGTAACCGAGCAAGTATTACACACTGTATTTGATCAACTGCACAAACAACACGTTTTAACCGAAGGGATTTTACTAAAACCCAATATGGTACTACCGGGCGCAGATTGCCCCGACCAAGAAACAACTGATAAAATTGCCGAGGCCACGGTAACATGTTTATTAAGAGCCGTTCCGGCTTCGGTGCCAGGGATTGCTTTTCTGTCTGGAGGACAAGCTTCCAAAGATGCTTCTATTCGTTTAAACGCAATGAACGTCCGTTATAAATCCATAATGCTTTGGTCGCTCGCTTTCTCATTTAGCCGAGCTTTACAATATCCATCATTGGAAATTTGGAATGGTAAAGATGAAAATATCCACAAAGCACAGCAAGCCTTATACCATCGAGTTAAATGCAATCAGGCCGCTTGCGCTGGTAGTTATTCGGAAAAAATGGAACAGGAGTCTTTATAAAGCACCAAGATTTGAAGTAGCTTTTTTGCAGCTAGTACTGAAGTTTTGTAATAGAATCTTGAATTATCGGTTTTAGAAACCCAAGCAAGACTAATTTAAATAAAGAATAAAAAAAATATCAAAAATGTCTAAGAAAATAGTAATCATAGGAGCAGGATTTGGCGGGCTTGAATTTGTGAAAGCCTTACATAACAAACCTGTGGAAGTTCTCTTAATCGATAAAAACAATTATCATAATTTTCAACCCTTGATGTACCAAGTGGCCACAGGAGGTTTGGAACCCGGAAGCATAGCTTATCCCATACGCCGTATTTTTCGAAAACTTAAAAACGTTAGTTTTAGAATGGCCGAGGTATTTGAAGTAGATATGAAAACGAATAAAATATCAACTTCAATAGGCAATATCGACTTCGATTTTCTGGTTATTGCATCCGGAAGCCAAGACAACTTTTTCAATTTTGAACCTGTCAAGGAGAAATTGCTTACGCTAAAATCAATTCCAGATGCGTTAAAAATGCGTAATGTAATTTTTAAAAAATTGGAAGAAGCCATGGCGGAAAGTGGCGATGAATCGCGAGATGGAATTATGAATATCGCGATTGTTGGCGGTGGCCCAGCAGGGATAGAATTGGCTGGTGCGCTAGCCGAAATGAAAAAAAACGCCATCCCACAAGATTATCCGGGTATGGATATTAGTGATATGAATATTAATCTTTATGAAGCTGAGCCTAAGTTACTTGGCGCAATGTCAAAGGAATCTTCTGATAAAAGCTTAGAATTCTTAAAGGGTTTTGGAGTAAACGTACATCTCAACTCAAGAGTAAAAAGTTATGAGGGCAAAACGCTGGTGATTGACGGCGCAAATGATTTTGCCACTCATACGGTGATTTGGTCAGCTGGGGTAAAGGGTGCGCCCATTAAAGGCATGCCCGATGACGCAATAGTTAAAGGAAACCGTATCTCGGTAAACGAATTTAACCAAGTAATTGGTACAACTAACATCTTCGCAATTGGCGATGTAGCTTCACACGTAACATCAGAAGATCCAAAAGGCCTGCCCATGTTAGCTCCCGTTGCGCAACAGCAAGGAAAACATTTAGCTAAGAATATTCTGAGACAAATAGAACAGAAAACGATGGAACCGTTTAAGTACCATAATAAAGGCGTTATGGCTACTATTGGCAAAAGAAAGGCGGTGGTAGATTTGCCACATTACAAATTCCAAGGCGGTTTTGCATGGTTCGTATGGATGTTTATCCACATATTCTCTCTCGTGGGTTTCCGCAGTAAGGTGGTCACATTTATGGATTGGTTCGCAAATTATTTCAGTGGCGACAGACCTTTAGGACTTATTTTAAAATCAGCATCAACAGAAGAAAAAACTACAACAGAAAAATTATAAAAACATGGAAAATAAAGAAGTAATCCAAAAAAGCATTGATACCGTTAGAGTTTTAGCAGCAGACGCTGTTCAAAAAGCAAATTCTGGACATCCAGGCACCCCGATGGGGCTGGCGCCTATAGGTCATGTATTATGGGCTGATGTTATGAACTATAATCCAAGAAACCCACAATGGGCGAATCGGGATCGTTTTATCCTTTCTTGTGGGCATGCTTGTATGTTGCAATATAGCTTTTTGCACCTCACAGGTTATGATGTATCAATGGATGATATAAAAGATTTCCGCCAGTTGCACAGTATTACCGCAGGCCATCCAGAATATGGTTTGATGCCAGGCATTGAAGTAACCACTGGTCCTTTGGGTCAAGGTTTTGCGAATGGTGTAGGCTTTGCCATAGCGCAAAAATACATGGCTAAGCGTTACAATCAGCCCGACTTTGATATTTTTGACTATAAAATTTATGCCATCTGTAGCGACGGCGATCTGATGGAAGGCGTTACCGCAGAAGCTGCATCGTTTGCTGGGCATCTTGGATTGGGGAATATGATCTATCTGTATGATGATAACCATATCACTATTGAAGGAGATACCGATTTGGCTTTTAATGAAGACGTTAACAAACGCTTTGAAGCTTACGGTTGGCATGTTCAAAGTGTTGCGGATGGAACCGATCTTGACGCTATTTCAGTCGCCATCAAAAATGCAGAAGAAGAAACGCAACGCCCGTCTTTAATTAAAGTACGCACACATATTGGCTATGGTAGCCCTAATAAACACGATACCGCTGCGGCACATGGTTCTCCATTGGGCGAGGATGAAGTAAAACTGGTAAAAGAAAACTTTGGGTTTGATCCGGATCAGAGTTTTGTTGTACCTGATGCAGTCTTCGATCTTTATCAAAATGCTGGTAAACAAGGCACTCAAAAAGAAGCTGATTGGAACGAGCTTTACAAAAATTATAAACAAAGGCATCCAGAACTCGCCCAAGAATATGAAAGAATACGTGATGGCAAACTGCCTGATGGTTGGGAAGAAAAATTGCCAGTTTTTGAACCAGGTGATAAAATAGCTACCCGCAAAGCTTCGGGCAAAACCCTAAATGCCATTGCCGAATATTTACCCCAGTTAATTGGGGGTTCAGCAGATTTATCACCATCTACCGATACCAATTTGGATGAGTATTTATCATTTTCGGCAAAACACCCCGATGGCCGTAACTTTCACTTTGGCATAAGAGAACACGCCATGGGAGCCGTACTTAATGGAATGGCGCTCAGTAAATTTCTGATTCCGTACGGTGCAACGTTCCTAATATTTTCTGATTATATGCGGCCACCACTCCGCTTGGCGGCTATTATGAAAATACGGTCAATCATGGTGTTCACTCACGATAGTATTGGTCTCGGCGAAGACGGCACCACCCACCAACCGGTAGAGCAGTTAATTGGGTTACGGTCGGTTCCAAACATGATGGTTATACGCCCGGCAGATGCAAACGAGACTGCACATGCTTGGCGTGTAGCTATTGAATATACCGGCGGGCCTGTGGCCATTGTGTTAACACGTCAGGGAATTCCAGTTATCGATCAAGAAAAATATACGAAAGCAAAAGAATTGGAGAAAGGCGCTTATATCCTTTCCGATTCAGAATCGAACCCGGACATTATCTTAATCGCAACAGGATCAGAAGTTCAATTGATCTTAGCAGCTCAGCAAAAACTAAAGGAAAACAATATTCATGCTCGCGTTGTCAGCATGCCTTGCTGGAATTTGTTTGAACAACAAAGTGACGTTTATAAAGATTCCGTATTTCCAAAATCGATAAGAAAACGACTTTCCGTAGAGGCGGGATCGTCAATCGGTTGGTTAAAATATGTAACGGATGAAGGCGACAGTATCGGTGTTGATAAGTTTGGAGAATCTGCACCCGGAGATGAAGTAATGGCTGAATATGGCTTTACCGTAGAAAACGTGGTGAAAAAAGCGATGGCTTTGGTTTCTAAAAAAGAATAATTCATGCGAACGGTTTTAAAAATCAGGAAGAGTCTGTGTCTGTCATTATTTAAGCAACTTTTGTTGGACAAGGAGCGCCCGCAACGCCTAAAAGCAGAAGCTTAAAATGAACGCCAAATTCGGCCTTGGCCTTTGCGGAACTGACAGCGAAAGTAAAAGCACTCCCTTTGTAGCAAAGGGCGGAGCCGACAGTTTATTCAATTTGTTTATTGTTTTTACAGGCTTTCTTTTGTTCGTTTCACTCAGTTTTGGATACTTTTTTCTGTAGAAATTGCGAAGCACTCTTGAATTCAAAAAAGTAAAATAATAAGGAATAAAAAAGTATCTGCCAGTTCCCGGCATGAGGGAAGGCAAGCAGTGAGCGTAAAAGCCTTTGCCACAAAACAATTATTTAAAAAAAACAAATACCATGAATACATTAAATGAAATAAGAGAACACGGTCAAAGTATATGGTTGGATTTGCTCGATCGCGAAATTATGAACTCGGGCAAATTGCAAAGCCTCATTGATAACGATGATTTACGAGGACTTACCTCAAACCCATCAATTTTTGAAAAAGCAATTAGCGGAAGTGCCGATTATAACGACGACATCGATAAGCTCTCAAAAACAGAAGATGATAACAGCGTCATCTTTTTTGATATGGCGATTGACGATATACAAAGAGCTGCGGACATTTTTAAACCCGTTTACAACAAAACTAACAGACAAGATGGCTTCGTAAGTTTGGAGGTTTCTCCCCGCTTAGCCCGCGATACTGAAGGCACCATTGCCCAAGTGCGTGATCTTTGGAAAAGAGTTGACCGCCAAAATGTGATGATTAAAATCCCCGGTACAAAGGAGGGTTTGCCTGCAATACGCCAGTGCCTTAGCGAGGGAATAAATGTAAATGTGACTTTACTTTTCGGGCTTCCTCGTTATAAAGAAATTACGGAAGCTTTTATGGGCGGACTTGAGGACAGGCTCAAAGCGAATGAACCTATAAGAAATGTGTCGTCTGTCGCGAGTTTTTTTCTAAGTCGCATTGATGTAATGGTTGACCCGATGATTGACGAAAAAGGATTAAAATCGTTACGCGGGGAAATTGCGGTGGCTTCTGCAAAAGGCGCCTACCAAATTTATCTTGATATGGTTTCCAGCGATCGTTTTAAAAAGCTGGAAGCAGAAGGTGCGCAACCGCAGAGAGTGCTTTTGGCCAGTACCAGTACCAAAGACGATTCCTTTAGCGATGTTAAATACGTAGAGGATTTAATTGGGAAGGATACCATAAACACCTTACCAATGGAAACCATTGATGCTTTTAGAGACCACGGAAAAGTGACGGATTCTATTACCAAAGATGTTGAACATGCGCACCATGTTTTAGAGGAATTAAAGAACAACGGGATTGATATAGACGCGATTACCCAAAAGCTAGAAGATGAGGGAATAGATAAGTTTAAGAAAGCGTACGATAGTTTGTTGAAGAGTATCGAGGATCAGAAGAACAAAAAAGATTAACACAATGACTAATTTAAAGGGTTCAAAAATTAAAGTGGTCTTCATGGATATTGGCGGGGTTTTGCTCAACAATGGATGGGGTCACGAATCACGTCAAAAGGCTGCAAAAGTCTTTGGGTTTGATTATGAGGAAATGAATGTCCTTCATAATTTTATTTATAATGTTTTTGAGATTGGAGATGTTTCACTTGATGACTATCTAGATACAGTTGTGTTTCACGTTCCCCGTGATTTTACCCGAGCAGAGTTTAAAAACTTTATGTATGCCGAATCTGTAGAATTGCCAGGTATGCTGGCATGGACCAAGAACTGGAAAAAAAGCGTCGACTTACCCGTATTTGCCCTCAGCAATGAAAGCAGGGAAATCAATGCGTACCGGATTGCTACTTTCGGGCTTCATGAGTTGTTTGACGGATTCTTTTCTTCCTGTTATTTAGGACTCCGCAAACCCAACCCAAAGATTTTTCGAACGGCGATGGAAATTGTACAAGCAAAACCGGAGGAGTGCATTTATTTTGATGACCGATTGATGTTGGTAAATGCGGCGAAAAAATTGGGCATAAACGGCATACATCATCAAAGTTTTGAAGCCTCAAAAAAAATTATAGAAGAGATTACAAAAAATCAAAATCATGGATAATACTGAAGATAAAAACAAGAATGCTATTGGAATGATTGGGCTTGGCACAATGGGTGCTAACCTTCTACAAAACATTGCAGATCAAGGCTATCGTTGCGCTGGTTATGATAAAAACATAGACCAAGTGAACGGTTTAAATTCTTTGAATCGGGATAATATCCACGGATTTTCAGATTTAAAGAAATTTGTAAACAGTCTTGAAACTCCAAAAACGCTCATGATGTTGGTGCCTGCAGGACATATCGTAGACGATGTAATAAGCGAATTATTAGAAGTTATAAATAAGGGTGATATAATTATTGATGGAGGGAATTCTCACTTTATAGATACTGAACGTCGTTTTAAAGACCTAGAGCAAAAAGGAATTCACTTTGTAGGTATGGGTATTTCTGGAGGTGAGGAAGGCGCCCGAAAAGGACCAAGCATGATGCCCGGTGGCGATAAAAAAGCTTATGAATTTTTAGCACCCATGCTGGAGAAAATTGCCGCACATGTAAATTCGGAACCTACGGTGGCTTATATGGGAGAACGGGCTGCCGGCCATTTTGTAAAAATGGTGCACAACGGGATTGAATATGCTTTAATGCAACTGCTTTCAGAAACCTATGCTTTGCTTGAAACCGGTCTCTCTTTAACGGATAAGGAAATTCATGAGGTGTTCAAAAAGTGGAACGAAGGAAGATTACAATCTTACCTAATGGAAATTACCACTAACATTTTTGTGTTTAAAAAGCCTGGAACAAACCATCTTTTGTTAAATGATATTAAAGATGAGGCAAAAGCAAAAGGTACAGGTAAATGGACTTCACAGGCGGCCATGGATTTGGGCGTTGCCATACCGGTAATAGATATTTCAGTAGCCATGCGTGACCTTTCAAAATTTAAGGATTTACGCACCAAAGCATCTAAACTATATCCCGACCCAAAAGACGCAAGCTACAACCCTGTAAAAGAAGAATATCTAAGCTTAATAGAAGAGGCATTTTATTTCGCCATGGTGTCGGCCTATGCACAAGGTATGCATCTACTTTATCAAGCCAATATCGAATATAAGTATCAACTTAATTTATCGTCAATTGCAAAAATCTGGCGTGGTGGCTGTATCATTAGAGCAGCATTTTTAGAAGATATTTATGAAGCTTACCAGAAAGACGCAAACTTAAAGCATTTGTTTTTGGACGAATCTATCCAAAAAAACATATCCAAAAGTATTGCTGGAATTCGGTTGATAGTTTCTGATGCAGCTTTAAACGGCATTGCTTTACCAGCTTTCTCTGCGTCACTTAGCTATTTTGATGATTTCAGAAAAGAGGAGATGCCGGCAAATCTTATTCAGGCACAACGTGATTATTTTGGGTCGCATACTTATGAGTTAGTAGGAAAAGAAGGCGTTTTCCATACCGAGTGGGAAGACGTACAAAATTAAACTGAGCGTTTTTTTTTCAGAAAAGCTTATTTAAAAATCTGAATTTATGGCAAAGACATCACTAAAAAAATCGAATCCAACCATTTTCATCATTTTCGGTGGAAACGGAGATTTAACCCATCGAAAAATTATTCCGGCATTGTACAACCTGTATCTGGATAGGCAACTGCCCGAAAATTTCGCGATAATAGGTACGTCCAGAACCAAGTTTACTGATGAGAAATACAGAAATTCGTTATTTACTTCCATCACTAAGTTTTCTAGGAGAGGGAAGGCGAAAAAAGAAGAATGGTCAAAATTTGCATCAAACATTTCCTATCAATCCGCGAATATCAAGGATGCCTCATCTTACAAAGATTTTAAGTTAAGGATTGATAAACTTAGGGCAGATTGGGAACAGGAGCCATCTGTACTATATTATTGTGCGGTTTCGCCTAACTTCTTTTGTACCATAGCAGAAAATATATCCAGAAGCGAATTAGAAAATAAACCCGACACTACGCGGATAATTATTGAGAAGCCTTTCGGCAGAGATTTAGCCTCTGCTAAAAAGCTGAACGAAACCTTGCTTACCATTTTTGAGGAGAAACAAATTTATCGAATAGACCATTATTTAGGGAAAGAAGTAGTACAAAACATGATGGCTTTTCGTTTTGCTAATGCCATTATTGAACCTCTTTGGAACCGAAACCAAATAGAGAATGTACAGATTTCTGTAACCGAACAATTGGGTGTGGGCACAAGAGGCAACTATTTCGATAATGCTGGTATTTTACGGGACATGGTTCAAAACCATCTTCTGCAATTGCTTTGCACTATTGCCATGGAGGCGCCTATCAACTTTGATGCAGATGAAGTGCGAGACCGAAAAGTAGATCTGTTGAAAGCTATCCGCAAAATCGAACCTGGGACGGTTGAAAAAATGTCTGCCAGAGGTCAGTACAGTTCTGGCTGGGTTAAAGGGAATGAAGTGCCCGGTTACCGTGATGAAGAAGATGTAGATCCCGATTCCAATACCGAAACCTACGCTGCTTTAAAGCTATATATAGATAATTGGCGTTGGCAAGATGTACCTTTTTACTTACGTACGGGAAAGCGACTTTTTAAATCAGCTTCACTTATTACCATACAGTTCAAAGACGTTCCACACAATATGTTCGCAAACGAGGAGGGAGGGAACCCAAAACAGAACCGACTGATTATCAGTATTCAACCGGATATGGGCATCAGCTTTCAGCTGGAAGGTAAAACTCCCGGACTTAAAATGAGTTTGGATACGGTGGATATGGTATTTGATTATTCGGGGAAAACCAAAGCAGATTCGCCAGAGGCTTACGAAACCTTATTACTTGATATTATTTCTGGCGACCAAACTCTATTTATGCGAGCCGATCAAGTGGAAGCCGCTTGGGAAGTGGTAATGCCGGTACTTAACTCATGGGAGAATAGTAGAACACCAAACTTTCCGAATTATCCAGCAGATTCTTGGGGACCCGAAAATGCAGAAGCACTCATATCAAGAGATGGTTTCAATTGGTTTAATCTCCCAGAAAAAAACAAGTAAACTAACCAACGAATCCTGGTACTTATGATTAATGGACTCGCTCTGTCCTAAAAAATAATTTTTTAGATGTAGATAAAAATGTTCTAAAATAACTAACAGACACATTAACTTAAAAAAATAAATATGTTTCCGAAAATAAATCCTACCAAAACAGCAGCTTGGAAAGCATTATCAGCGCACTACGCCGAAATGAAAGATGCGCACATGAAAGATCTTTTTGCAGAGAACAGCAATAGGTTTGAAAAAATGCACATCGAGTTCAATGATATCCTTTTTGATTATTCGAAAAACATCATTACGGATGAAACGCTTACAAAATTGTTAAAGCTCACGGATGATTGTGAGGTAAAAACTGCAATGGATGCGATGTTTGACGGAGAAAAAATCAATGAAACGGAAGGCAGAGCTGTTATGCATACTGCATTGCGGAGTTTTTCGGATAAACCGATAATGGCTGAAGGCGAAGACATTATGCCCGAGATTCGCGAGACCCGCCAAAAAATGAAATCCTTCTGCCACAAAATCCATAGTGGCGAGTGGAAAGGTTACAGCGGAAAAAAAATCAAAAACATTGTAAATATTGGTATTGGGGGGAGCGATTTAGGTCCCGTAATGGTTACCGAAGCTTTGAAACCTTATTGGATGAAAGGAATTCAGGCTCATTTTATTTCAAATATTGATGGTACTCAAATTGTTGAGACTTTGAAAAATCTGGATCCCGAAGAGACGTTGTTTACTATTGCTTCAAAAACGTTTACCACACAAGAAACCATGACCAATGCGCACACTGCAAGAGATTGGTTTTTAAAATCGGCAAAGGATGAAAAACAAGTGGCTAAACATTTTGTAGCACTTTCTACCAATGAGAAAGCAGTGGCAGATTTTGGAATTGCCCCAGAAAACATGTTTGTTTTTTGGGATTGGGTAGGCGGACGCTATAGTCTTTGGAGCAGTATCGGACTTTCTATCGCACTTACTATCGGTTATGATAATTTCGAACAGTTGCTAAAAGGTGCAGAAGCTACGGATCATCATTTTAAAAACACGGACTTTAAAGAAAATATTCCAGTGATTATGGCTTTGGTTGGGATCTGGTATACCAATTTTTTCGGAGCAGAAACAGAAGCCATTTTGCCGTATGACCAATATATGCACCGCTTCCCAGCTTACTTTCAGCAAGGTAATATGGAAAGCAACGGCAAGCATAGCGATAGAAACGAAAATGATGTGAGTTACAGCACAGGACCTGTAGTTTGGGGCGAACCTGGAACCAATGGACAGCATGCGTTTTACCAGCTCATCCACCAGGGTACGCATTTAATTCCTTGTGATTTCATTGCGCCTTCCATTAGCCATAATCCTATTGGTAGGCATCATCCAATTTTATTATCAAATTTTTTCGCTCAGACTGAAGCTTTGATGAATGGAAAAAATGCCGAACAGGTTGCTGAGGAATTAAAGGATGGTGATATGGATAAATCACAAATGGAAAAACTAATCCCCTTTAAGGTTTTCACGGGTAATAAGCCCACAAATTCTTTCTTGCTAAAAGAAATTACGCCGTTTTCACTCGGCTCATTGATAGCGCTTTACGAACATAAAATATTTGTGCAGGGCGTAATTTGGAATATTTTCAGCTTTGATCAATGGGGAGTAGAACTGGGTAAACAATTAGCAAAAAACGTATTGCCACAATTGGGCGATGATAATCAAATAGAATCGCATGATGCTTCTACCAATGGATTGATTAATGCATATAAAAAATGGCGAGTGTAGGTTGTTTACGGTGCTTATTGATCTCGTTATAATCAAAAGACCTCAAAGATT
>JBBSQW010000028.1:0-48566 GCA_038243635.1 Sphingobacteriales bacterium | reverse complement strand
TTGCCACAATTGGGCGATGATAATCAAATAGAATCGCATGATGCTTCTACCAATGGATTGATTAATGCATATAAAAAATGGCGAGTGTAGGTTGTTTACGGTGCTTATTGATCTCGTTATAATCAAAAGACCTCAAAGATTTTTAAATCCTTGAGGTCTAAGTTTATTTGTAGAGTTACTTTATTGGAAAGTTAAATTTCAGTAGAGAACCATTCTCACCATTCCTTTTTAGATAAAAAGAAACAAAAATCTTTTTTTGTCGCACAGGTGCTTTGGGCGCATAGCCAGCGCACATCAGAAAGTCAACAGCGCTTATTTTTTCATTTCTTTTTTATGTTTTTCTAAGGCATTCAAGAAGGCTTCGCCATTTTACTCGGAAGTGCTTTAACAAAGTTTTTGCAAACTCGGACGTAAAATCGCTTTCGCTATAGGCTTGGTGGTGGTTAAAAGAGATTTTGTGCTACTGATTTTCTGATTTCCAAGCACTCCCACCGCTCCTTGGCTTATGGAAATTTATTTTATTAAATTAGTAACTCCTCTCTGCAGGTCTGGCATCTGAATGTTTGGAAATGTAACCCGATAAATTCTTTCTGCACTCCCTTTATAAACTGACAGCCATCAGCCATCCGCAGAAGTGTTGTACCAACTTAGTTAAACCACTACCGTTCCCACGGCTTGGATTGCGCTCAAAAGATTTATCGTGGTGGAATGAACAAAGATTCGGAAGCCTTGAACTTTTGGTTCTTTTGTTTCAAGACAAAAGAACTAGACTAGTCCCACTAATGAGGATCAATGCTATTAGCTGAATATATTCAAAATTTTAAATAAACGTCATTTATATCGATTTATACACAACACGCTCAGCATCAGGCTGACGATGACACGACACTTTACGATTAACACAACACTAATCTTTATTTAATTTGTTGGCAGTATATCAGGTATTTCCATTTTGGCAACACCAATTTTATTGTCGGCCATTCCGTAATATACATCAATTCTATTGGGTTGTCCGATATCATCGCGACGGTCGGTTCCCGTAGGGAACACTACATCTGCAACAACACCAACAGTTTCTTCTGGCAGTTCAGGTATAAGAATTGGTTCGGGAGAGCGATAAAGGATTTTTTGTGGTTCCTTTTCTGATAATACCATCACCCCTGCTGAATAGCAGTATTTCGGGTTTTCTTTTGTGTAGCCTGGTTGTTTATGTACCCCATGATATACCAACATCCAACCGTGTTTTGTGAGAACCGGCGGCGCTCCCGCTCCAATTTTTAGATCTTCCCAAGGTTCAACCGGGTATGCCAAACGATAATGAGATGTAAATTTTGCATTTTGTAAGCAAGTTTCCTTCCCCTCTATCAAATTAAAATAGGAGATCCAGATACTTTCTCTGTGTTTATCTATATCTCGCTCTTTCGAAAGTTTGACAGTTTCTTCGGGAATGGTCTCGGGAAAAAGCGGACGATGCAACATGGCAATGGATTTATGATCATGCGGACTGGGAAGTTCTGTAGGGAAAAAACTAGCGTCTTTATCGTCTACATTATTAAAATCCAAAGGTTTATAAAGTGTGTAACTTACCAAACCCATCCGTTCCCAATTTATAAGATCCTTTGACCTAGCCATAGCGATGCGTGGGCCAGCCGGACCGTAAGCTGTGTAGGTCATGATGTAATGCGCAACTGGCGCTACGTAAGTTATTCTTGGATCTTCGCAACCGCCACCTCCATCCAGTCGTTTTTCGTAATCGGCTTCAGGTTCAAAGGCAATGCCCATTCGCTCAACACCAACAGGGTCGCCAGATTTGTTAAATATAACTTTAGCAATTCCGATACGCGAATAATTATTTTTAGCAACCATTCGCGGAAAAATATAAAGTGAACCATCCGGGCCACGCGTTACGGCAGGGTTCAGCACACCTTCACTTTCTAAATCATTATCTTCTTCAGGTTTCATAATGGTACAAATGCGTTCTAATTTAAATGGGATCATAGTTATTTTCTTTTCTTGCTATCTGTAGCGCACATGATAATTGTTTGAATAATTCTTTTAGTTTCTTCGGGGTCGCGTACCTGAATGCAATCTGCTCCCGTTCTTCTTGCGGGATAATCGTTGCCTCCTTCAAACAAAGCATCTCCAATAAAAAGCATTTCAGAAATATCTATGTTTAGCACCTCTTTTAATTTGGCTATGCCGTAAGCTTTATCTATTCCGGGTTTTGTAATGTCAACAGAAGTGGTTCCCCCCATCCCTATCGAAAAGGCTTTCAATGATTTTTGGAGTGGATTTACGATTTTTTTACGTTTTAAAAAATCACTATCCCAGTTTTTTTTCTCATCAAGCGGGGCCTGTTGTCCCAATGCCGAAAAAGTGATTTGACTGCCCCGGTCTTCAATTTGCGCTCCCCAGGTTTTTTTGATATTTAAATCTGCTGCCTTAACGGCGCTATTCAAACTATCCAAGATTTGCTTTTTCTCATCATCAGTAAAGCTTTCTGCATATAGCTGCTTCCAGCTGTTGGCATATTCATAAAATTTTGTGCCACAGGTTGGCAATATAGATAGCTTTTTAAATAATGCTTCTTTTGGTAAATGATGCAATACCTGTTTTTCAAATTGCGGCCAGTCGCCGCCTGATATAATAGCCACTTGCTTTACTTCCAATAAATGGGCAAAAAGTGTTGCCATTTCTTGATCAATGGCCGATTTACTTTTGGCCAACGTACCGTCCAAATCAAATATAATTAGCTTCTTCATCATTCTTAATTTTTTCCCTTATCTGGTATTGCTATTTGTAGAAAAGTAATCTCCTTTTCAGGGATAAGTTCTAGCTGTCCAATAATTGCAGGCAACAGCAACACTTCGCCTTTAGCAATCGAATATTTCTTATCGTTTTGTTTTATAATTCCCTTCCCTTCGGTGCAAACCAAAATTGCAGGTTCGTCCTTAATGCCAACTTTAAACGAAGCATCAGTTTTAATGCGCCAAAGTAAAAAATGCTCATTATCAAAAAGTTTTTCAGAATTTTCAACCTCTGGCTCTCTTTCGGGTCTTACCGGCCCGATAGCTACCTGATCAAAATCGATGCAAGCGATAGCCTCATCTATCTGCAAATCGCGAGGTTTGCCCGTTTTCGCATCAGTTCTATCCCAATCGTACAAACGGAAAGTAACATCACTATTTTCTTGAACTTCAAAAACTACGGTTCCGCCAAGTGTATGTACTGTGCCTGAGTGAATAAATACCGCATCCCCTTTTTTGGGTACAAAACTATGGAGTCGGTCTGCTACAGATTTGTTTTCTATAGACTGAAGTAGGTTTTCTTTGTTCGTTCCTTCTTTCAACCCGGCGTAAATCAAGCTATCTTCTCCTGTTTCTAATACAACCCAGGCTTCCGTTTTACCAGAGTCGCCTTGCGGGATATATTCTTTTTGATTGTCTGATGGATGTACTTGAACCGACAATACTTCTTTGCAATCCAAAAATTTCAACAATAGCGGGAACGTCTCAAAATGGTTACCAAGTTTACCCATCATCTCGTAGCGAAAATCGCTCATCAATTCAGTCAGTGTTGTCCCTTTAAGATCTCCTTCGCTCACTTTATTGGCGTGGTCTTTCCGGTCACTTAATAACCAAGCTTCACCAATTGGTTCATCTTTAGGTAAAGGTTTAGATAGTAAATTTTCTAATTTCCTTCCGCCCCAAAGACGATATTGATAAATAGGCTCAAATTTTAAAGGATAAAGTTGGATGCGATTCATTTTTAAGTATTTAATATTCTCCTGACAGTAAACCTCAACTGTTGTACCATAATTATAAATTTTTAAAAAACCGTGTATACTTTGCAGATTAATGTGCAGATTCTCGGACTTATAATCGTTTTTGGTTATGTAGGAGAAGTACTTTTATCAAAACCTGCTTACCTTGGTAACAAGCATTAAGAAATAGCATAATATTTTACATTAGTCACAATATCAAAACCCTGTGACTGAAATCTCTAATTTTTTAGTTTGTTGAACCTTCAGAATATGACATGCGTCACCTTTACGCACTTGGCTGTATTGTTGATGTATACATTCCCGTCAATTAAAATCTATCCTTGACATACACAATTTAATTCAGCTTAAAATAATTAGACCCTATCATGAAGCTATACATCAGGAATATGGTATGTATTCGGTGCAAAATGATTGTGGAACAAGAGTTAAAAAAACTCTCTTTGCATGGTATCATTGTAGAATTAGGCGAAGTAGAAATATTAGAGAACGCTTCTTCAGCCAAATTAGAAGAACTCAACACGGCTCTTTTAAAATTTGGATTAGAGTTAATGGATTGCCGTAAAAGCATCCTTATAGAGAAAATAAAGAAAGTGATTGTGGAGCTTGTGCATTACAACGATGACTCAGAAAAAATTAATTTTTCCAACTACCTCAGCGAAAAGCTAAACCATAACTATACGTATCTAGCCAATTTATTTTCTGAAACAGTTGGCGTTACTATTGAGCAATATATCATTAGCCATAAAATTGAGCGAGTTAAAGAATTGCTAGTTTACGACGAGCTTTCGCTAACCGAAATTTCTTACAAGTTGCATTACAGTAGTGTAGCGCACCTATCAAATCAGTTCAAAAAGATAACAGGCTTAACGCCATCTCATTTTAAAAACATGGGAATTCACCGGCTTGAAGGAATTGTGAACCCATGATAAGTGAAATTATTAAGCAAAAACCAACCCTATTCAAAAGTATGAATTCTGTAACGCTTTTAACAAGAAAATTGCGATGTTTGTAAACGTATAGATATGTGGTTACATATAATCAACCAGCAATTAAATATTAGATTTTACATTAATACAAGGTCGACAATCTTCTACAAAATTATCAACTCAATTTATGTCTATAATTTCATCTATACGCGATTTCCTCGACGAGACCGGCAAGATCTCTAGATTTGCAGGTCGGTTTTTCTCTCATGGTCTAAAGCCTAAATTCGAGATTAAAGAATTATTGTCACAATGCTACCTGATCGGCTATATGTCTCTTCCTTTAGTGGCACTAACCGGTTTTATCATAGGCTTGGTGCTCACTATGCAACTTCGTCCTTCGCTTGTTACTTATGGCGTACAATCCGAATTGCCGGTGATGGTCGGCATTGCTATAGTAAGAGAAGTTGGACCAATTATAACTGCATTAATTTTTGCAGGAAAAATCGCGAGTAGCATCGGTGCCGAACTGGGATCAATGAAAGTAACAGAACAAATTGATTCTATGGAGGTGAGCGGAACCAATCCGTTCAAGTATTTGGTTGCTACCCGAGTTATTGCCACCAGCCTAATGTTGCCTTTGTTAACCATCCTTGCTGATGCCATTGCGCTTTTCGGTGCTTATATCGGTGTCAACATTAAATCGGTTACCAATATAAAATTCTTCTTTATGCAAGTATTTGAGAGTTTAAGTTATAGTGATATCATACCTGCAGTCATCAAAACTGTGTTCTTTGGTTTTGCAGTTGGGTTAATTGGTTGTTATAAAGGGTTTAATTCTACAAAGGGTACCCAAGGGGTTGGTAAATCGGCAAATTCTGCAGTAGTACTTTCCTCGGTGCTGATTTTTGTTCTCGATTTGCTGACCGTTCAACTCACCAATTTACTGGGTTTTAACTAAAGGCGATGGAAGAAAAACTAAACACAAATAACGAAACTGAATCGCAGAAAAACGAGCCAGTTATTGTGATGAGCAATCTTTACAAAGCGTTTGGCGATAATAAAATTTTGGAAGACTTTTCTCTGAGCATTCAAAGGGAAGAAAGTGTGGTGGTACTCGGGAAATCTGGCGCAGGGAAATCCGTCTTGATTAAATGTATAATAGGACTTTTAACGCCCGATAAAGGAAGTATAAAAGTTCTTGGAGAAGAGGTTACAGGTTTAGATGAGGACGGGCTGGCAGCAGCAAGAAAAAAGATAGGTTTCCTTTTTCAGGCTAACGCAATCTATGATTCTATGACGGTTAGAGAAAATTTAGAATTTCCGTTGCGGAGGCACTGGACAGATCTAAACGAAACCGAAGTTTTGGAAAAGGTAAAGGAGGCGCTTGAAAGTGTCGGACTTGAACATACAATTGATATGATGCCCGCAGAACTTTCTGGTGGAATGCTAAAACGCGTAGCCTTGGCCAGAACGTTAATATTAAAGCCCGAAATTATGCTTTACGACGAGCCAACAACAGGGCTCGACCCCATCACTTCTAAAGAAATTGATCAACTCATCCTCACCCTACAGAAAAAACTTAAGACCTCTTCCATCATTATTTCTCACGATATGAGTTGTGTAAAAGTAATCGCTGATCGTGTGGTAATACTGCTGGACGGTAAATGTTATGCTGAGGGTACTTATAAAGAGCTCGAAAGTTCAGACGACCCAAATATTAATCAATTTTTTCAATAAGCATTATGGCAAAGACAGAAGGAAACAATATCAAACTAGGCCTATTCGTATTCGCTGGGTTAATAGTAATGGTTGTAGCGTTTTATATGATTGGAAATGGCAGCAACATACTTGGAAGAGACTTTGAAGTAAAAGCTCGCTTTACAAACCTCAGTGGTTTAATGGAGGGTAATAATGTGCTTTTTTCGGGTATCCACGCCGGAACGGTAAAAAAAATTGATATGGTTGGCGATACCATTATTGAGGTAACCATGCAAATTGACAAAAAGGTGCAACCTTTTATTAACAAAAATGCCATGGCAGCGATTGGCACTGAAGGTTTAATGGGTAACAAAGTGATAAATATTGAGCCCGTACCCCAAGCGAGCGCAAAAGTGGCGGATGGAGATATGCTACAAAGTCAGAAACTTGTGAGTACTGAGGAAATGATGAAAACATTATCCAAAACCAACGATGACGTTGCTGCAATTGCCAAAGCGTTAAAAGAGACAGTGCTTGGGTTGGACACCAGTGAAATATTCAGTCTGCTGAACGATCCAGAGATCAGTAAAAGTTTAAAATCATCACTCAGCGAGATTAATATGGCGACAAAAAACGTCAATAATATGAGTTATGGTCTAAACTCGATTGTGGGTGATATTAGAAAAGGAAAAGGAGCCGCTGGTGTTCTTTTGACAGACACCGCTCTTGCATTAAACCTTAAAAATGCCGTTGCCGATATCAGAGTGACTGGTGGTAACGCAAAAAAAATAACGGCAAAACTAGCTAATACTGTTGATGGTCTTGACTATGATTTAAACTACGGTAAAGGGCTAATCCCTGCGCTTTTGCGTGATTCTACAATTACCCGAAACTTTAAAGAAAGTTTGTACAATCTTAAGCAAGGAACAAACGGATTCGCTGATGTGATGGACGCCACTAAACACAGCTTCTTGTTTCGTAGGTATTTTAAGAAACAGGAAAAGGAGGAGAAAGTTAATGTTAAGGAGTAAACCTTTTTTATGTAATGCCAACTAAACAGTATGGCACAAGAAATAGAAAAAAAGTTTTTGGTTGGTTCCGATGCTTTCAAAAAGGAAGCATTTGAAAACTCACATATCATTCAGGGCTATTTGTCGTCTGTTCCTGAAAGAGCAGTGAGAATTAGAATCAGAGATCAATCAGGATCTATCACCATAAAGGGAATCGGAAACGAATCTGGCGCCTCTCGTTTTGAGTGGGAAAAGGAGATTCCTCTTCATGAAGCTGAAGAGCTCATGAAATTATGTGAGCCTGGCGTAATTGATAAAACGCGTTACAAAGTAAAAGTAGAAGGTGGCACTTTTGAAGTTGATGAATTTCATGGAGAGAACGATGGATTAATTGTTGCCGAAATGGAATTAAAAAAAGAAGATGACAATTTTGACCGTCCAACTTGGTTGGGTAAAGAAGTAACTGGCGACGCCAAATATTACAACGCCATGTTGATGAAATTACCTTTTTCGAAATGGTAAACTGATGGCTCAAAAAAAATCAGTACCAAAAAACTGACTGAAGATAGCTTAGTTTTCGACCCACTTAATATGAACAATTAACTTGGGTAACTTCAGAACAGGTTGCTTATGCTCAACTAAACCATCCGGTAATGTGGCTAAATATTTTGTCATTCATACTGGCCAGCATGCTCGTCACTACGCATTTAGCAAAAAGGTTTACACTCTTGTTTGTGCTCAAATTTGGCAAAAGTACGCAAGAAATATTCTTCAGTTATATATTAATTCATCTGGTGCTTTTTGTTTTTGTTTCCGCTACAACTGCGAAAGCCACAGATTGAAGCAGAAATAGATCGCCTAAAAAAAGAATACGCGGCTTTAGGTAAGATAACCTTTAATGAATATAAGTCATTAGCGATTTTTGTTGGAGTACTTGTTTATGGGTAACGGATAAACAGCATGGAATTTCGTAGACCGCAGTCGCGTTCATGGCTACAATTATTGCATTGCTTACTAAAATAGACGTTTTTAAATGGAATGATGTGGATATTCCATGGCATTTAATGCTGTTTCGGTGCGCGCTTACGCACTAGGCGCAGGTTTAGATGCCACAAACCTTCCCGGCAGTATGGTTAACCCTTTGTTCATTTACTTTACCATTACAGCTGCAAGATCGTTTTAGATATTGTATTTAGGGTTGACTTTCGCTATGCTTTTCAGTTCAATTATTTTCAATCGAAAACCATGCGAACGCTATTTTCTTTTTCCAATCTCCATTGGTATTGCACAAAAACTCGGCTATCCAATAATGAGTTTAGCATTCCCTTTGGCATTACTGATTGAACATGTATATCTGCTTCCTTTAAATAGCAAACCAGCAGCATTGCTTTATTCCACAAACCAGTATAGCATCATTGATTACGTAAAATTTGGTATAGCAATGTTGTTCATCAACTGGATTATGATTATAGTTTGAGGAGAAACTGTTTTGTATTTCTTAAATTACACGCCTAATGGGGTGTTTTCCTAATATAAATCTTCTTGAGTGCAACTTTATTTCTCTTTCTGAGTATAATCTTCATTATTCTTTTATAAATGAATAACATAATTCTATTTGGTAAATTATTTTTAGATTTATGATATTGGTATCTACCCCCTGCTAGTTCAAGTACATTAAGAAACATGTCTATATTCGATTTCCTTACGCTGTCTTTAAAAAAAATTACGCCCATATGGTCCCAACTTATTGGAAGTCCTGAAGACTTTCTCTTAGAAAACAGGATATTTCACTCCATTAGTATCGGCGTCATTGCTTTAGTAGCTATCTATATCCCTTATTACTTTTACGCTGGTCTTTACGTTTCTTCCGCATCCGCTTTAATTGTTGGGTTGATATTTTTTTATCAGCATTATAGTTCTAGGTATCGTGGTAAACCACATAACGATACCATCTTCGCTTTAACCGGGATATTCATTTTCGGAGCTAATAACTTTTCTAATGCAGGTATCAGCGGCTCGGTAGACGTTCTTTGGCCTACGTATCTATTGGTGATTTTTGCCATTTCCCCTCCTCGTAAGCACCTCAAGTGGCTTATTATTTACTTTATATGCTTTCTAATTTTGCACTTCATAGAAATTGAATATCCTGCATTAGTCGCAAATCCTTTTGCTACACCTGAAAGTCATTTCATAGACCGGATTTCGACGATTCTCTTAACAATAGTAACTATCTATATCATCTTTAACTTTATTCTCCGTAGTTATGATAAAGAACGCGACTTAGTTACGGAAAAAACAATGACGATAGCGAAAAGTAATGAACAGATTTTATTTCAGAACGAATTATTGGAGAAAAGTAATGCGGAAAAGAGTAAGCTGATGTCAATAATTTCACATGACCTGCGTACCCCTTTGATGAATATTCAAAGTTATTTTCAACTGTTAAATGAGTATGGTATGGATAGCAAAGAGCGAACTGACATTGAAAAGATGCTACTTAACTCTACTAATAATGCAATGGATATGCTTTCTAATCTTTTGCATTGGTCAAAATCACAGATGGAAGGTGCAAGTGTGCAACTGTTAAACGTAAACCTTTTTGAGACTTTAGCGACAACTATCGAAATGGCACAAGCCATTGCTATAAAAAAAGACATTAGCTTAAACTGTAAAATCTCGCCCGAATTAATGGTAATCGCTGATGTAGATATGCTTCAATTGGTAATAAGAAATCTTGTTAGCAATGCGGTTAAATTCACTTCCTTTGGAGGCAGAGTTGAAATTAACGCTGAACAAGAATTAGAGCAATGCAAAATAACGGTTGTTGATACTGGAGTTGGTATTCCAGAAGATAAGCAAAAATCTATTTTTTCAATGCAAACAAAACCAGCTTCCGGCACCAATAACGAAATGGGTGTTGGCTTGGGCTTGGCGTTGTGTAAAGAATATGTAGAACTCCAAAATGGTAAGATAAGTTTTGAAACTAATGCGAAAACTGGAACTCGTTTTTTTATTTTTGTTCCTATCGAGTGTTGATACTAAATGTTTGTATTATAAATGAGCGTTTGGTGTTAACCAGCGTTCAATTTTTGCCAAAATTTCAAAGTGTTTATTTAATTTATTCAAAGACAATTCGATTTATTCGGGCATTAGCTCGATTACACTATTTAGTCAACACCGTCATGTCGAACGATAGTGAGACATCTCACAAATAGGTGTCACAAAATATATGCAAGCTTTACTTGTGAGATTATCCTTTCTACCACTAATTTTTAGTTGATTTATTTTCAATATCTTATAACATCAGCAAGAAAAGGCTTTGTTTCTATATTATAAGTATCCCCTTCGGAGGGGGTTGGGGAGGTTAAACTATTTTTCAATACAGGAACGATCTTTTTATCAAAATCCTGACCTCCCTCTTTAATTCTCCCTCTAGAGGGAGACACATTGTGGGCAACCCTTCAAACTGATTCTTTTAACTTTTTAACGATAGTTCCTTTATTAAAGTTTTGAGATATACGCTCATCATTTAAAATTTAAAATTATCCGCTCTCTATCTTCAATTTCTTTTTCGTTTTTATGATAGAGTTCAATGAATATTATTTTTCCTTCATCAGGAAAGGGCGCATAGATTAATATTAATCCAGAATTTACTCCTTTACCTTTCAAGCTGTCGCATGCAATTTTTTTCACTTTAATAGCGCAGGTTTCGATACCTAAATTATTGATTTCGAAACTGAAAGGTAGTCTTTCGTCGGGTTTTACTTTTAAAATGATTTTAACAATTTCCAAATCAGAAACCAAACTTCCGTATTTTTTTAAGGGTCGTTTTAAATCTTTATCAAACTCGGTTAGCGTGTCGAAAACTATCATTAATCTTCAATTACAGCTTCATCATAAACTCTGACCGAATAAGGCAAATCCCTGTAAAAAGCTAAATTATAACTAATGCCTTTTCCTTGTTCAGTAACTTCCCAAGGCAAATCTTTATGCGAATAATCACTTATCGCCGTTGCAGTCCAATTACCCATTTGCTCAATTACTTGGTCGATTACCTCTTTTTCACTTGCCTTCAATTCCGTTAGATCAGCTTTTTCTAAAGGTAAATAACGCGTTTGCAGATAGCCGTGATATGCTGTTTTTACCCGTTGAATCTGTTGCGCTTCAATCATTTGAACAATGATGATATCCAGTTTTTGCGGAACGGGACCAAAAGGTTATTTACGATAATTGGCGCCAGTTAAATGCTCTTCATACAGTTCGTAATAATTGAAATCAGAAAAGTAAAGTAATTTATAATGAACCATTTCGCCAACATTAGCTTTGCCAGCGCATTTTTCAAGGATATAAAGCAACACATTCTTAAACTTGTTGAGTTGCAAGGTGGGTACAGAAATTCGTTCTTCTGCCTTTGTAGCTTTCCGCTCAACTCCTTTAGTTTCCCAATCGCTATCTGCGGTAAAATTTGGCGACATAAAATCGTCCAAAGAAAAACCTAAAACCAAAGAAAGTTTTTGAAATTCAAGAATATCAATGCCGCGGTTTCCTAGCTCAATTTGAGCCAATGAGGGACGAGAAAGAGTAACACTTTTTGCTAAGTCTTCCTGAGAGAAGCCTTTTAATTTACGGATTGCAGTAATCCGCTGACCAATTTCCTTTCGTGAGAGTCGTGTGCTCATATCAATATTATTTTCTTATTTAATATAACGAAAATAATTATTGTTTTGATATGAAATAAATATTTGTTTTAATTTAAAACATAATATTTTTGGGAACTTGGATAGCCGGAGCTTGATTAAAAATAAGCGAATCCTATTGATGCAAATAGTTCTTTTGACAGTTAAAAAGGTTTTGCGTTAGGGATTGAAGTAAAAATCCTTTTTGTTCGCCAGCTGGCGGATAAAAAGATTGGAACGTAAAGCCCGCCCGAACGCCCAAATAACGATTAATAGTCGGACTCTGGAAAATAGGATTCGGAATTACTTCCCATGCCATTTTACACTCACAATAATCTCATTTCTTCTTCCAATGAACTGATAAGGTGCATTATAACCTAAAAAACTAAAATTTCCATAATACTCAATTCCGTTAGCTTTCAAAGCATTTTCTAATTTGGTTGCATAATTTTTAATATCATCGTCATCAGCATAACCACCAAACCGGATGGCTGCCACATACTCTTCAGTAGTTTTGTTTATAATAACCGATGCGTCGTTTGGTTTCGGTAAATTCTCTTTATTGTAATCAGTGGGCATCACAAAACTCATAGATGATTTAGAATTTTCAATATCCATGTGAACAGGAGAAGTCATTGGGATGCTTTTATTTGCGTTATTACCACCAAAAATGTACGAAGCCAGCTTCTTGAAACCCGCACTGGATAGCTCTTTATATGAACTGACATTCATGGATATTGTTGCCATGGTAGCCGATGGATATAAACGGACTTCAAATTCTTTTTCTGTTTTTATAACCTGATAGGGTTGTGTTTCTGTTTTTGCCATGGTAAAATAGAGTTGAGAAATAATGAATAAAGACGCTAAAATTGCTGCCATGATTATAAATATTTTCATGTTTGTTATATAATACCGTCTATGCGTATAAATTGGCTAAAACTAAAATACATAGATACATCGTTTGTGTTTGTCGCGATTCCTAATGGTTTAGCTTACATAGCGTTTCGCTTTGCGAGACATAGATTATGTTTTCTATTTCTTTCTTAAAAACCTATGTCTCTATGTGTTTTCAAAATCACCATCAGACTATTTGTTAATCATATTTGGTATAACCTCAATCGTGTTCTAATGTTTTAAGATCGTGGTAAACCGTGACTCATTATTTTACCATCTTCCATGGTGATGGTTCTGTGGGTTTTGGCAGCAAAATCTAAATCGTGGGTTACAATCAATAGAGATTGATGGTATTCTTCTGCCAGTTCCTTGAAAATATTAAACACCACATCACTGTTCTTTTTATCCAGATTACCGGTAGGTTCATCGCCCATAATAATCAAAGGTTCATTGATTAGCGCTCTGGCAATGGCGACACGCTGTTTTTGTCCGCCACTTAACTGATTAGGATATTTTAACGCTTCGTTTTCTATCCCTAATATTTTTAATTTTTCATAGGCATGATGTTCCACTTCTTTAGGCGAAAGCTTCGCCAATTTAAGTCCGGGCAACATTACGTTTTGCAGGTTGTTAAATTCGTTCAACAAATAATGAAACTGAAACACAAAACCTATTTTTTCATTCCGCACCATGGCCAATTCTGCATCTTTTTTATTTGTCATACTAATACCATCCAGCAAAAGCTCACCTTCATAATTGGTGTCCATGGTTGATAAAATATAGAGCAACGTAGATTTGCCACATCCGGATTTCCCAACGACAGAAACAAACTCGCCAGCATTGATAGAAAAGCTGATATCCGTGAGCACTTTTACCATGAGCGGATCATGAAATGATTTGCTCATGCCGATGGCTTCGATAACTTTCTTTCCCATGGCTATTTACCTCTAATGATATCTACCGGATCTATTTTACTTGCTTTTCTGGAAGGGAAATAACCTGCCAAATAAGTCGTGATGATAGAAAATACCGCACCAATTAAATAAAATTTCGGGTTGTAGTTGATTGGGTAGGTCTTCACAGTTGGCAAAGAAGCCGTATTGAAAGGAATTTGATTGATGATGGAAGAAAGTCCGAACCCAAAAATGAGACCCGTTGCACCACCAACCAAACCAATGGTTAAAGCGATGGTAATAAATATCGCATTCACATCTTTACCCGAAAAACCTGTTGCTTTTAAAATCGCAATGGAATCCATTTTTTCATAAATCATCATGTTCAGGATGTTGTAAATCCCGAAACCTGCAACAATAAGAAGCGTAATTCCTACAGCATAAGAAATCAACGTCCTCACCGAACTTCCCGTTTCAAACTGCGCATTGGAAGTCTGAATATCTACTGCATCTGTCCCAAACAATTTACTGTACTTTTTGCCAAGTGCTGGCGCCAAGGTCATGTCGTGTAATTTAACCTGAATATCCGTGACGTAACTAGCAGGTTTCCCCAATATTTTTTGCGTGGTAGCAAGCGTAACATAGCCTTGTACTTTGTCCATCTCGTCCATTCCTGACTGAAAAAAGCCAACTACTTTTAATGGAAATTGCGTTCCCTTGCTGGTGGTTATCTGAATATTATCGCCGACTTGGATCAACATTTTTTTAGCGACACCAATTCCCAAGATGATGCTGTTTGGCGTGTTTTTTAAATCAATGGTTTTGCCATCTACCACATAATCCTGAAAATTAAAAAGTTTGTTTTCTGCGTCAACATCAATCCCGTCGATAACTCCGGTTAAGTTAATAGCACCAACATTGTAAAAAATAGGAACGGTATTTTTTGGCGCAACGCCTCTAACATTTGGGTCAAGGTTTAGTGTTTTAATGATGGCTTCGCTGTTTCTAATTTCTAACAGGTCATTTTTAGGTTTTATATGATTGATAAAATTGTAAGCACCAGCGTAATCTGTGGATTTTGCAATGGGTTGAATGGTAGAAGCGGAAATTTCATTGTAGAGCCTGATATGCGGTGTGCGGTTTAAAATCAAATTATCCAACAGATCATTTAAACCACCCATAAAACTGAGTAAAGTGATAAACATGGTGATGCTGAAAGTAACGCCAAACGCAGCAACCATGGTTTGCTTTAGCCTTGCCTTTAATAGCGCCAGTGAAATTTCGGCAATCAGTTTAAATTTCATTGCTTAGGGAGAATTAACTCGTCGTTTGCATTTAGTCCCGATAGAACTTCTACCATTTGGTAATCCTTTAAACCTGTTTTAACAACGATTTGCTTTCCTGCTTTGTTAACTACCGTAGAATCATTGAGCAGGTAATTTCTTGGAATCAATAGCGCATCTTTTTTAGTTTTGATGACTACATTGGCTTCAAAAGATATGTTTGGATACAAGGTAACGGGTGCTTTTACAAATTCTGCCTCAATGGTAAAGGTTTTACTTTGCACATTCATAATCGGGTTAATTTTGGTGACTACCGCATTAAAAACAGAATCTTTATAGCTATTTAAAACCACCAAAACCGGCATCCCTAATTTTATGGAAACAATATCGTATTCGTCGATCTGCATTTCTAGCAGGTATTTCTCATCCTGACCGACGGTTGCGATGGCAATTTGCGGACTAACAATTTCGCCTTTTGCAAGGTTCATCTTGTAAACTTTTCCTTTTACCTTGCTTTTTACCAGGTAATCGCCGGTATTTTTATTGCTGATGGATAGGTTGTTTTGCGCTTGCTTAGCTTGATAAGAAACTTGTCTTTGTAGTTCTGCCAGTTTTTCCTTTGCGGAGCTGTAATTGTTTTTTGCGTTTTGATAGGCCAGTTCTCGCTGTTCTACTTGAACTTGTGTGCCCACATTTTGCGACCATAAGTTGTTTTGTCTTTTCAGCATCGAGGCTTCATTGTCTAACTGATTTTTAGCCAAATTAACCAGCGACTTTGCTTCTGCTATTTTTCCACTATTGAAATTTTCAGAATTAAATTCAGCGGCTAATTTAGCATTGTCTGATTGTAATTTTTGGGCATCATTTACAATAGAAAGTATAGGCGACCCAATTTCTACAGCTGCGCCTTCGTCTGCAAAAATTTCGTCTACAATGCCATTGACGGTTGCATAAACTTGATACTGATTTTCGCTCTTTATAACGCCAGAAGCATAGACGGATTCTGTGATGGATTGCTTGATGGGTTTTATGGTAGCTTGTTTTTGCTGGCAAGCAGTGAATAAAAGCAGTAGAAATAGCAAAGCGTTTGTATGATGTTTTTGGATGGGATTTATGCTTTTCATTGTTGGTTTTGTATCGGTTCTGTGTGTTTGGATTCCTCTTTTTTAGAAATTTTGTTAGTTAAAAACGATTTCAAACTGTGATAAAAATTTTCCGTTTTAATGAATTTAGCGTAAGTCAAATGTATTGTTTTTCAAGTTGATATGAGGTTTTGTTGACAGGTTTTGGTTGGAATGTGATGAATATCAAGTACTACTTTTCTTAAAAAAAATATGTTTACTTTTGTCCTTACGCTTTTATAATTTACCTCTATTCAGTCTTCGTTTAGACAACTTTTTCCAAATACTGTGAGCTAACTCGATTTCCTTGTCTGTTAAACAGTAATGCTCCTTTAAGATTATTTGGTTTGTTATTTTTAGTATTTCCTCAATGTCGGTTTTATCTCTAATTAATTGATCGATTTGTAACAACAATTCGGCATTGTCTTTATGATAAGGAAGCAATATTTTCTCCGCTTCGTTTGGCATTAATTCTAAAACACCTCCGCCATGGCTCCTCCCCGAAACTTCTGCAAATGCTAATGAAAGAGAGTTGTAATAACTTGCAGTTAGTGCTTGAATATCAGTGTTTGGTTTTACAAACACACGGTGCATTGTGTCAGTAGTGTATGCTTCAGCTTCATTAATAATTAGTCTTGGGTAAAGGTTATTCCTTCTAATAAATAAAGCATCAGAAATCTTTAAAGAAGGCACAACGAACCAATCGTTTCTAATCCCTGTTTTATAACCTTTATGAATATTTAAGGTTTCTCCATGAGCAATATATTTTATAGCTCCATTGTTTTGGTTCAAGTTTTCTTTGTTAGGAAAAGTCAATAAATGTGCTTTAGCTTTTGAGAATTTATTTTTTTCCCAATCCTCTTTTGTAAAAACAACACTGTTTACTTGTACACTTCTGCCAACCATTGGTTTAGCATAGTCTTGAAGTTTATATTCTTCTACCGTTGTGAGTGGAACAGTGAAAAAGTCATTTGCTCCTGTTGTAATTCCTACTTCAACTTTTGCGTATTTTCCAAGCGTTGGTATATCTCTTTTCTTTGAGATGTTTTCCAGAAAATCAATTTCTTCTTGTTCCAGAAAGTAGAAAGTCCATTTGTTCGATTTGAAATCAATTTTCTTTTGTGGGCTTTTTAATCTCGAAGTATCAAGTGTTTTTAATTCGCTCGCATCTGTTAGTTCGAGGTGTTCAATGTTGTGGTCGTTTGTTCCGTTTTTTTCGCAAAGTAATAAAACTACTTCTTGCTGAATGTCTGGAAATACTAATTTCTCAAAGGAAATAATATTGATTTTATTGTAAAAATTCGCGATAAATTTTCGTAGTTGTAATGCAAATGAAACCTGTAAAATTTCTGCTGGTAGAACGAACCCTATTTTCCCACCTTTTTCTTTGAGTAATAAAGAAGAACCAACCACAAAAGAAACCCAAGCATTTGTAAGTTTGGAATATTTCAATCCTGCCTTTATAAAAATATCTTCTGCTTCAACTTGTTGAAATCTATCAAAAAACTGAAAACGAATATAGGGTGGATTACCAACAACTAAATCAAACCGCTTTTTTGTGTTATTACAATAAGAGTGAAAATCATCGTTGATTAATTGTTTATTTTCTAATTCGATTTTATCGGCCTTTTTAGCTTCAATTTCGTCATACTCAATTGCTGTAATTGAATTGTATTTTGATTTTAAATGCTTTAATTGTTCAAGGAATACTCCATTGCCACAACTTGGTTCAAGTATATCCAAATCAGTATTGCCATTAATTCCCCAACGCAAAATAAATTCTGCAATAGGCTCAGGTGTATAAAATCCACCCCTTAATTTTTCTGCCGATGCGTTCTCAATTAGGTTCATACAAATCTTTGATTAATGGGATTAATAAATCGTCACTGCCTAAATCATACAATTTAGATAGCAGCTTTTCTAGGGTTACTTTTTCTCTTGCAAATTGGCCTTGAAGTGGAATTAAATTTCGTTTACTTCCTGCATTCAAGTCTATTTTATCTTGTATGCTGATAAGTTCTTTTTGAGTTTCAACAATTTTATCGTGTAATGCTTTTTCGTTTGCATTAGCAAAATCAATTTTACGAATAGGTAAGTTGTTGAGGACTTTTGTTCCTCTTGCGATATAGCCACCTCTAAAAACTTCTCCTTTCAAATGGATAATCCATTCGACATATCGAGAATTTAAAATTGCTTGAATATAATAAATCGAGTAAGGGCTTTTGTCATGCAAGTAAATACTGCAATATCCTGCTGTTCCTCCTGCGGTGTGTAAAGTTTTATGTTTGTCTATGGGATATTTTTCACCAGAAGACATTACTCCAACTATGATTTTTTCGTTTATTTCCCCTAAACTAAGATACTGGCTTCGTCCAAACCTAAACCATTCGTTCTCTGTTTTTGGTGTAGGTTTAATACTTCTTGGTTGTCCTTTTTTATTTACTAATAGTCTTGCTTTTATTGATGATGTATTAAAATATTTGTAAGCCTCTTTGTATTTTGATTTAAGCTCATCTAATTCGATAAATTCGATTTTATTGTTTATATTTTTGTATGGATAAATTACGAAGGAGTTAGGAATAAAAGTTCTGTAAGTATAAAGTTTGTCTTCCCCTTTTTTTCTATTGGTTTCATAGTAAGGTTTTACAATGTTTTTTTCAATTTTATATTCCTTGCCTTCTTTTGTAAAATGGAAATAATTTTCATCTTCTTTAATTACTTTGAATACGAAAATCTCATTAGCACTTGTTTGAATCCCATTATTTATATTTTTCTTACCCAAAAGTTTTTCAAGAGTTTCGCTTTGATTTAAAATTGAGCTATACGCCATTTTTAAATATGGCGGAATTAAAAACCACAAATCACTTGAAAGCTCTTTTAGTTTTAATCTGTCAAAATTTATTTGATGAAAATCTCGTATTTTCCATTCAGTAAGACTTTTTACTTCTGTATAAATGAAATCTTTTTGAACGCTGTTTTTGAGAGTTAAAATACTTGTATAAGTTGTCTTGTCTGCAAAAACTTGATTTGCTCCAAACGAAACAATAGAATGCAAATAACCTTTGGTAGAAAGTTCTTCTCTTAATTTCTTACCTGCGCCAACTTTTGTAAATTTACTTGGAACTATGTAGCCTAATATTCCATCAGCGTTCAACAAATTCATTCCTTGTTCAAGGAACAAAAAGTATTTATCAAACTGCTTGTATGCTGAATTGTAATTGGTTTTATAAAGCGGTAATTCAAGAGGTGTGATATTTTTCATATCCTCCGATTTCATATAAGGCGGATTACCAATGATTACATCAAAACGAAGTTTTGAAAAGTCAAACGGATTAATTTCAGTTTGATTTTTCTTTTCAACTTGTGTTGGGTTCAATAGACTATTCCCAAAGAAAATATTGTTGGATAAATCAGGCAAAACAGGTTTGCTCGTGTTAGTTGAAGACGTGTTTTCATCTTCCAAAAGTTTCACCAACAAGCCGAACTTTGCAGCTTCTACAGCATTGTAATCTTTATCAACTCCGTAAACGCAATTCAATAAAAGTTCCCTTTTGATTTTAAAAGGAAGTTTATAAGTGTTGATGTTGGTCTGAATAAGTTTGGTCTTATCGGCTTTTAAGTAGTAGTCAATTAAGATGTCATTCAATAGCTGAAATAATTCCAATAAAAATGCACCAGAACCGCAAGCAATATCTGCAAATTTTAGTTTTAAAATTTGCTTGTCAGTTTTGTCCTTACATTTCGGTAAAACGGTATTCCGCAAAATATCATTAATGATAAATGTTGGCGTTGTTACAATATCTCTATCAACATTTTCAGGCTTCTTTTCCAATTCAACTATTCCGTTTCGAACGATCAATTTTTCGGACAAGAAAATTTCATAAATACTACCTAAAATGTCCGATGAAAACACACTGAAAGAATATGGACTTTCAGGATAATACAACTGCTTTATAATCGTCCAAAATGCAGAACTGATATTTTCTACAATTTTATCTTTTAGCAATTGATCAAACAATCCTGAATTATAGCGTTTGTCTGCTTGTTCAAATTTTTTGATTAAAGCTTTGAAATCACTGGCGTTGGCAAATGTTAAAAGTGTTTGATAATCTTCTAAATTTCTGTCTTCGCAAACACGTAAAAACAAAATTCTGTTCAAATAGCTTTGAACAATATCGTTTAATTCTTGCTCTTTTATTTTGGGGTGGTGTTTGTAAATTTCGCTTCCTAATAATTTTCTCCACTCATTGAGTTGTTGCAAAAAAAGTGTGTCAATCGAATATTGGTTTAGCTTGTTTTCAATCTTTTGCCATTCGGTATCAAACGCACCCGAATATACGGCGTGTTTGCCTAAAAATTTTTTAATTTCTTCAAATTTACTTTCATATTCTGTGTAATGATATTTTTTGATTATGGCTTTATTGTAACTGTCGGTTTCATTAACCTTTACAGAAGTGTCGTAAATAACTAAGTGTTCAAAATTTGATAAAACTGAGATTTTCAATTTGGCTGTAAATCCATACCTTCTTACTTGTTTTGCAGTGTCGTTGTTCACGTCGATTGCTACGCAAGGTTTTTTAGCTTCCAAAAAGAATTTTCTTTCTGAAAATAATCTAAATGTATAGTCAGGTTTTTTTGAATGTTCCGAAGCATTTGCTTTTAATGCTTCTTCCAAAATCACTTCTCTTTCATTGGTTGGTCTTCCTGCATTATTCTTTATATCCCAACCTAGCAATTCAAAAAATGGGTCTAAGAAATCACTGCGAAGCAGTGTTTCGTTATACTTATTTGTTAAGTAAAATTTTCTATCAGCCAAATATTTTTCTACAAGTTGTGTAATCGTCATTTTTTCTTGTTGGCTTTTAAATATTCAACTTTGTCTTCCGCCACTTTCAGTGTGTCAATGTCGGCTTCCTCTTCCATTATTCTGTAGGCAAATTGGTCGCTAAGCAATTCTTTAATCAATAGTTTTTCGTCTATTTTAAAGAATTCAGCAACGTGTTTTATTTGCTCTTTTGTTGGTTGTCGCTCGTTACGTTCAATTTTCCCCAGTAAAGAAGGGTCGATACCGATATGGCTTGCAACTTCTCGCAAAGAAAGCGATGCTTGCTCTCTTAATCTGCGTAAACGTTCCCCAATTGTTGTAATACTTTTTTCCATTGTCGTCATTTAGGACGTATTTTGTCCAAAGATATAAAACAAAAGCTATAGGACAAATTTTGTCCACGAAATTTGCCAACAATCTGTGAGTTTTGAATCATTTAGAGTTCACATCTTTGCGTTCGCTCTGTTTGGCTTGCAGATGTGATGTAAGAACGGTAGATTTTTCTGAAGTCAGAAAGCTTTTGCGTTAGGGATTGCAGTGAAAATCCTTTTTGTTATCCTGAGCGGAGTCGAAGAGGTACAAAAAGATTGTAACGGAAAGCCCGCTCGAACGCCCAAATAAAAATAACATTGAACATTTCAGCCTATGCTTGCTAACAATCCAGTTTATTTACCAAAGGGTTTTTTCTGAGCAGCACAATTACGCTGTTGATGCTTTGCTCTTTTCCTTTGATCTTCCATGATAGTACAACGGTTTCCTTGTCCCACCTTTGGCTGATCAAATCAAATTTTAACCCTGAATTGGCGATTGCATCTTGCAAGATGTTTAAAACTTCGTCACTTTTTATACACTCTACCCTTACTATTGTAAAATGATAGTTTCTGGATATTTTTTTATCGACAAAAGGTAAAGCCACGAGTGTAAACAGGATTAGAAATGCAGCATAGCCTGATGGGAAGTAGTAGCCTGCGCCAATGCCCATTGCCACTGCAGAAACTGCCCAGATGGTGGCCGCGGTGGTAATTCCGTTTACGCGGTTCTCGTATTTGAATATTACGCCGGCACCCAAAAAACCAATTCCGGTGACAATGTTGGCGGCAATTCTGTCCATGCTGGCGGGCGCTCCCAAGGTAACAGACATTAAAGTGAAAACGCAAGCGCCAATAGAAATCATGATGGTGGTACGGAAACCTGCGTTTTTTCCTCTAAGTTCTTGTTCTGCACCTACGAGGCCTCCCCAAAGTAATGCGAGGGAGAATCTTATTAGTATTTCTGTTGTAGAGATCATGGTTGGTTTTTTCTTTCTTTGTTTCTTTCTTTCTTTCTTTCTTTCTTTCTTTCCTGTTTTATGGCAAGGGCTTTTACGCTCATTGCTTGCCTTCCCTTGTGCCGGGAAGTGGCAGTGACTTTTTTTTCCGCAAAAAAAGTAACCAAAAAAACTCTCGGCTGCGCCCTTTGCTACAAAGGAAGTGCTTTTACCTTGTTCATCAGTTCCGCAAAGGCCAAGGCCGAATTTAGCGTTCAGTTAGGCTTTTGCTTTTAGGCGTTGTGGGCGCTTCTTCACATCGCTAAGTTAAATCAATCGTTCGTTGTTTTTAACGAATCAAGATGGAATCAAATTTTGCTGCTTCCTGTTTTGCTTTCCCTTGTGCCCGGAAGTGGTAGTTCCTTTTTTACAAAAAAAAGGAACCAAACCCGAGTGAAACGAACACAAGAAAGCCGTTAAAAATAAATTAATAAATTGAATAAACTGTCGGTTGCGCCCTTTGCTACAAAGGAAGTGCTTTTACCTTGTTCATCAGTTCCGCAAAGGCCAAGGCCGAATTTAGCGTTCAGTTAGGCTTTTGCTTTTAGGGGTTGTGGGCGCTTCTTCACATCGCTAAGTTTAACGACTCCGCCATGTTGAACGAAAGAGAGGCATCTCACTAGCAAGGTTTCCATATAGTTTTGATACCTATTTGTGAGATGTCTCTTTTCGTCGAAATGACGACGAGTAGAGAAAAACGTTTGATAATTACATTATTTCTTACTTCTAAACAACTTATACAATTGTACGCAGAACAACGGAAGCATGCTTGCTAAACCCGCAATCAACCACGCGTTGAATGGAATGAAGATAAAATTAAGCGCCATACGGCTTGCTGGGAAAACGTACATCACTGCAACAATGAAAATGCAAAGCAACAGGGCAAACCATACAAATTTGTTTTTAGTTACTTCATTCTTGAGCATACCGGAATGTATCGATGACATGTTAAAAACATGAATTAACTGCGAAAAAGCAAGCGTAATGAACGCAACATTATTGATTACCATCGCATCTGTAGAAACGTAAACTCTGCATAGGTAGATCGCCAACATAACAGCAGCCGTCATCATCATTGCATAAGCAACTATCACAAACCAGTTGCGTGTAGTAACAATATCCAATTTTGGATCTCTCGGTGGTTTTTGCATAACCGTTTCGTCTCCTTTGCCCAAGCCTAATGCAAGTGCCGGAAAAACATCTGTCACCATATTAAGGAACAAAATCTGTAACGGAAAAAGCATGGCCGCTGGCGCTACAAAACCAAGAAGTGTGATGATAAAAATCTCGCTGAGGTTACAGGAAACCAAGTAAATAACAAAGCGTTGAATGTTCTGGAAAATCTCTCGTCCATGTTCTACAGCTTGCGAAATGGAGGTGAAAGAATCATCTTTAAGGACAATGCTGGCGGTTTCTTTTGCGACTTGTGTTCCTCTTAAACCCATCGCAATACCAACGTCTGCCTTTTTTATTGCCGGAGCATCGTTAACACCGTCGCCGGTCATAGCAACGATAAAACCTGCTTTTTGGTAAACATCGACAATCTCAAGTTTCTGCTTTGGCGTCGTTCTCGCAAATACCATGGTGGATAAAATCCTTTTGCTCCAATCCGCATTCATTGATTCTTTTTCAGGCAAATCAATTCCGGTAATTACCTGATCATCCTCTTCTTCTGTGATACCGACTTGTTTAGCAATGTTCAGCGCCGTCATGGGATGGTCTCCGGTGATCATTACAATTTTTATCCCTGCCGATCGGCATTCGGTTATAGCATCCTTAATATCAGATCTTGGCGGATCTAAAAACCCAACTAAACCAACATAAGTTAGTTTTTGAAGATATTCGTCGGCTGGTTTTTCGGTAGATTCACGATAAGCGAATGCTAACACCCTAAGGCCAGACGCGGAAAGTTTTTCGGCACTTTCTAGTGTTTTTTTCTTTTGAGCTTCGGTCAAATCCGAAACAGAATCGCCTAACTGAATGGTTGTACAATTGACTAACAGGTTTTCTACCGCACCTTTTGCAGAAACGTAAAAATCATTTCCTTTTTTGTGTAGCGTCCCCATCATCTTGCTCTTCGAGCTGAAGGGAATTTCGGATATTCTGGTAAAGTCAGTCACCGTCTTTTTCGCTGGAGCGCCTGTTGCATCGGCCAAAAGCAATAGTGCAATTTCGACAGGATCACCAAAAGCTTTTTTGTCTTTAGCGGATGGATCCAAAGGTGCATTATTACAAAGGCTACCAATCTTGACCAGTAATTCTAGATTTTGAGCACTCTTTTCCAATTTAGCACCGTTGTAATCTAGTTTTTCTTTTTTTATAGAAACCTTAATTTCTTCTTCCGGAAAGGAAAGAACATCCACATAAATCTTGTTTTCGGTTAGGGTTCCAGTTTTGTCCGTAACAATCACATTTACAGACCCCAAGGTTTCTACCGAAGAGAGTTTTTTTACGATTGCATTCTTTTTTGCCATTAGCAACATGCCGTAAGCAAGTGCCACGGTAACCACAATTGGAAGTCCTTCCGGGAAAGCCGCAACAGCCAAGGCAATGGAAGTTTTTAAAATCTGTAACCATGGTCGGCCTTCAATAAATCCTGAAACTGCAAACAACGCGGTCATGATTAAGGTAATCCAGATGAGCTTTGTGGTGAGTCTGCCAATCTTTAGGTCGAGTGGAGTTTTTTTGGAAACTGAACTGCCTACCAGCTCACTGATTTTCCCAAGGGCGGTTTCTTCTGCAATGCCTGTGACAATCACCTTGGCGTTTCCGTTGAGCACCGCTGTTCCTTTGTAAACCATGTTTTGCGCATGGGCAGACTCTATTTTTCCAGTTAAAGTTTCTTCGGTTTTAACAATCGGAAACGACTCTCCGGTAAGGGAAGATTCATCTGCCTGAAGTCCGTTAGACAGAACGATTCTGCCATCGCCAGAAACCATATCGCCTGCTTCAAGCAACAATAAATCGCCAGGAACAAGATTTTCGGATGGGATTTCAATTGTTTTACCTTCTCTGATGACTTTGGAATAGCTGATGTCCATTTCTCGAAGCGCCTTCATCGAACTCCGAGCCTGCAACTCCATAAAAAATCCAATAACGGCATTGATCAGAATCACAATAAAAATGGTGATGGCTTCTATGTTGTTTTTAAAAAAAAGCGAAGCAAGCGCTGCTGCAAAAAGAAGGTAAACGATGGGGCTGGTAAATTGCTCCAAAGCCATGCGCCAAATACTTTTCTGTTTTTGACTTTTATAGCTATTGAGTCCGAATTGTTCCGTACGCTTTGATGCTTCGGCATCACTAATACCTTCCGTTTGCGATGTTGACAAGGTTTTTTCTAACGATTCGATCGTTAAGGAATACGCTTCTTTTATTGGATATTCAATTTCCATATTTTTTTGTCTTTGATATCCGATGGACTGGTCATTCATATTTCTAGAAACTCGGGTGATTAAAAAACTACTGTAAATACGCGGTAATTGTTGAGCTATTACAGTGTCGCTTATCCCATTTTTCTGTTACGAAAAATCAGCTATCTGGATTTTATACGGGTTTTGGTTGATGAAAAATATAATTTGCCTAGTAGCGTAAAGATGACATTATTATCTGGTTAAGATTACCATGTTACTCATGCTATAATAAACTTGTTGTTGACAGCCGAAACACCCGGATCATTCCAAGCCATTTTTACCACTTCTTCTTTTTGGTAAAGTGATGTTAATGTACCATTTAGCGTAACCACGTTGCCTTCCACTTTAACGCTAATATTTTGGTCAACTGTGGCAGAATATCTTAAAAGCGCATGCTCAACAACTCTCTTTTCAAGTTGGCCATGTGTTTCTGGAATTAATTTTAAGTTATTCGTAATAAATCGAACACCTTTTACCTTCGCAACTGCTTTTTTCGCATCTTCTTTTTGGAAGTTGTACGTCACTTGACCGTTCAAGGTAACATGTCCGTTCTCTACTTCAATTTGGATGCGTTCGATTGGCAACGAGTTTAATTTAAGGTGGTGCAATACATTCTCCGCAATTTCCTCATCTGTAGTTTTCAAATAAGAAACTGTATCAATTGTGATGTGATCTATAACCGCTTTCACACCGGCAATACTTTTAGTGATGTTTGCTGCATGAAGCTTGTCCGAATAGCTTTCAACCACTCCTGATAAAGTAATCAGAGCGTCATTAGCCAGAATAGTAACCTCTGCCGCTTTTAATAAAGGATCCCATTTGAATGCATCCTGAATATCCTTTTCTAAATTACGGTCTGTCTTCATTTAACGTTTGAATTGATTTCGTGGGTAAATTTCAGAATTTAGCTTTACTACCTGTTACGCAATTATGTACTTAAGTTACATCATTCACACCTGTAAATTTCAAACTAGCTAGTTAATAGTACCAAGGTATCTATACATTTATCAAACTGCAAAGCAACGTTATAACCTAAAAGTTCGACTAAGAATAGTCTACCGCTATTGATAAAAGCTATTTTTTGAATTTACGAAATTTTTGCGTCCTGATAGTTATGAGGAGGGCTTGTTGTAAAAATCCTTTTTAGTCTTCTTCAGAAAAAAATATTGTAACGGAAGGCCCGCTCGAAAGATCAAATGCCAGTGTTAATAATTTAATTCAGCTTTATAGGTTTGTTGTAAATCACTACCAAATCCCCGACGCAATAAGTGTAGCCGGATATCGATAGCCTTAGTTTTTAGTACATCTAGCTGGCACTATTTCTATTTCGCTCCGGCTTTCTGTTACTTATCGCGTTTTACAAAAAGCAAAAAGAAGCTTCTCAAAATTTTAGAGGCGTTCACATCAGTCAGCTACCAAGCTCAAATCATCTTTCTTTTTTTTATCGATAACATAGATGATTGCCATTACAAACAGTGACCCTAAAATCAATAAAAAATAGCTATAAGTAAGGTTTGCTTCATCTTTAGCCGGAAAAATCTCGATGATGAAATAGCTCAAAAAAGAAACCAATACATAAGCCAAACCTCCCGTTAACCCTCCAGAAATACCCGCGTTTTTAGGAAACCTTGCCAAGCAGTACGTAAAATAATTATTGAACGTAAAACCTGCTCCAATATGTATCAGGAAGGCAAAACCAACCAAGCTGTAGATGTTATTAATAAAATTAAGGCTGAAAATCATAATCGTTACAAAAATTAGCTGTAACAAAATGTTCCGCGAAATGCGCTTAAAAAACGGTCTATTAATAGTAGCTTTCCCAATAAAACCGCCTATCATCCAAGCTAAACCTAAAATCAACGAACTGTAACCGGCATAAACTACCGAAAGATTTAGATGATGTTGAATGATAAATGGACCAGTCATGTTGAAAACCATCACCATGCTGTAAGCCAAACCTAGCATCACAATACCAAAAGTAAAGCTAGCTGTACCGATCATCTCCTTATAAATGTTTGCTATTTTCTTGATCCGGAATTCTTGAAAATGCTTCAATGTTTCGCCGCTGAAAATATATTCTAAAATGGCAAACAACACCGCAAAAATGGCTAAAAAGTAAAAGTTAGATTCCCAACCAAAAGACTTTTCTAAATAACCGCCAACAAACGGCGCAACAATAGGTCCGGTAGACCAAATAATGGTGAATAAGCTTAAGTAATGCTGTAGTTTTTTACCCTCAAACAAGTCTACAAAATAGGCTCGTTTAGCAACCACAATAGCACTTACTGTGATACCGTGAACAACCCGCATTAAATAAATTAGGTAAATATTATGAGTATTTGCCACCACAATACATGATACTGCTAATACCAGCAACGAATAAAAACTAATTTTAAACCGGCCGAAGCTATCTAGAACACTACCTATAAAAAGTTGCGAAACCCCGTAGCTAATCAAAAAGAAACTTAAGGTAAGCTGTACTTGAAGCTCACTGATTTGCAAATTTTTCGCCATGTTAGGCAAGGAGGGCAGGTAAACATCCGTAGCAAAACCTGATAGCGGAATTAGCGCAAATGCCAAAAAGGTTGCTATTCCTTGATGTGATTTTTTAATTTGTTTATGTTTTTGAGTATGATTTGGCATTAATTAAAAGCTAAGGAATTTCCTTTTGTAAGAAAGGTCGTAAAATACGAGTTTAGTAACCGGCGCTTTATTCTATATCATGAATGTTTCAAAATTTTGACTTTTCAACTAGTTAAGGTATCACGCTCGTTTGCACATTCTTCAATTCTAATACACTTAAAGCTGATTTAGCCGGAAGAATTTAAAACAAAGTTAAGCTATATCTGCAACGGCTTAAAACCCCTCTCCTACTATAAAAAAAACACAGAAATGTAAGTTCCATAAACTAAAATTACATGTTTAAACATATACATTATTATACTTTTGACGAATCATTAAATCATAAAATAAAAAACATGGCAAATCAAAGCAACTGGGTTTTAGATCCTACACATTCAAAAATTCAGTTTAAGGTAAAACACTGAGTAATATCAACGGTTAGTGGTACTTTCAAATCTTTTGAAGCAAGTTTAGATACACAGTAACAAGATTTTTCTGATGCTGAGATGAACTTTTCAATCGCTGTTGATAGTGTTGATACTTACCAAACAGACAGAGACACTCACTTAAAAGCTGCTGACTTTTTTGACGCGGCACAATTCCCTACTATAAAGTTTAAGTCAACATCTTTTGCAAAAGACGGCGAGGATTACGTATTAACAGGAGACATTACAGTTAAAGATGTAACCAAAACGATAAAATTTAATGTTGAATTCGGGGGTACAGCTACCGATTTTTACGGCAACCAAAAAAGCAGGATTTGAACTTAGCGGAAAAATTAGCCGTAAAGAATTTGGTTTGACTTGGAGCGCCGTTACAGAAGCCGGCGCAACTGTGGTTGGCGATGACATTAAACTTAGCGCTAGTGTTCAATTTACCAAATAAGCCTAGTTTCACAAGCCATTGATTTAAGTAGCTCAAACAGGTTTTCGTAGCGGAAACCTGTTTTTTCTATAATTAAAAATTTCTCGGACAAGTTACTTTGTAATGGTTGTTAAGGGTAAAGCCCAAAACAATTTCGTGTGATCCTCGCGAAACGGTATTAAAACCAAAAGTCCGTTCCCTTATTTGACGCTCCTTGCCCAAAAGCGTTGATAAAAACAAGTACAAAAGATAAAAAAGAAATACGCTTGCGTAAAGTTTAAACATATTATTTTAATCAGTTCTGTTAGACTAAAAAACACCCGTTAGTGTAGTGACAAAGAGTATATTGGTCATTTTAGGTTTAATTTTTTATTAGGATATGTATGAAAAAGCAAAAAAAAAAAAGCCCCAGCAAACGCCGAGGCTTATTCCATCATTGATAAAAAACGAATTACTTAATTCTAGTCCAAACGTCTGTACGACCCATTATCGAGATACCAATGAAACCTCTCACGTTTAACTTATCATTGCCGCTCATTGTCATTTTGCAACTGTAAGTTTTTCCTGACTTAGGATCGTAAATGGTACCGTCTTCCCATGTTTTATCATCGTAATTAAACCCTTTCAAAATCTCTAAGCCAGAAATTGCTCTTCCGCGTAAATTAGCGTCTGGATTATGGGTATCTGTTTTTGCTTTTCCTTGTTCATTGTTCGGATTTTTTAACCAAACTAACTTTCCGCTGTACTTATTTCCGGTTTTGTAAATCTGAATGTGTGCGTCCCCATCCTTATTAAGCCACTTGCCTAATATAGCGTCTGCTGATTGACCAAAAACTGTTGCTGTAGCAAAAAACATTATTGCTAAAATGATTATTCTTTTCATCTGCGGTTTATTTAGGTGTGTAAATAATTGGTAATGTAAATTAAAACATTATTTCCTAATAACGATGAAATGATAGCTAAATTTTACAATAGCATAAAACATGATTTTCTGTTGCTGTAGACACCTTCGTCATTTCGACGATAGGAGAAATCTCTAAGTTCCTCTGCAATCGCTTAGTTCACCAAAGTAACCAAAAGATTTATTCACAAGTTTTGTATTTTTATTGGAGTTCATGATTGCTTTGCAAGTCTCTTCGTACATCATCGAAATGACGTTAGCAAAAAATGAAGGCAAAAAAAAAGGAGCTAATTGCTAAGCTCCTTTTTTTATCTAAAACGGTATTCTCTGTTTACTTTACTAACTCAACAATAGCTGCGAAAGCTTTTGGATCGTTCATTGCTAAATCAGCTAAAACTTTTCTGTTTAAACCAATGTTTTTAGCACCAACTTTTCCAATGAATTGAGAGTAAGACATTCCGTGTTCACGCGTTGCTGCGTTGATACGTTGTATCCATAAACCTCTAAATTCTCTTTTCTTAACTTTTCTGTCTCTGAAAGCGTATTGTAAACCTTTTTCAACAGTATTTTTAGCAATGGTAAAAACCTTGCTTCTTGACCCCCAATAACCTCTGGCTAATTTTAGGACCTTTTTTCTTCTTCTTCTTGACGCTACTGCGTTAACCGAACGTGGCATAATTTAATTGTTTTTGGTAAGAGGTGAACAGTATTTAAACTGCTACTTTAACCCAATCCCTGGTTAATTATTTAATTATTTTCCGATGCAAAGCATACGTTTAACATTTCCTGAATCAGCATCTGAAACATAGCTGGTTGTGGTAAGGTTACGTTTTTGCTTTGTGGTCTTTTTTGTTAGGATGTGACTTTTGTAGGCATCCTTTCTTTTGATTTTACCTGTTCCAGTAAGCGAAAAACGCTTTTTTGCACCAGAATGGCTTTTCATTTTTGGCATAATAATGCTTTTAAATTTACCTGTGTATATTAATTTTTTCCCGTTTTAGGCGCTAATGTTAAGAACATACGTTTACCTTCTAATTTAGGTAATAGTTCTACTTTTCCTACGTCTTCTAAAGCCTGAGCAAATTTTAATAATAAAATTTCTCCTTGTTCTTTATAAACGATTGCTCTTCCTTTAAAGTGAACGTAAGCTCTTACTTTCTCTCCGTTCTCTAAAAAAGAAACAGCGTGTTTCAATTTGAATTGAAAATCGTGATCATTGGTGTTAGGACCAAACCTAATTTCCTTAATAACAGTTTGTTTAGCGTTAGCCTTAATTTCTTTCAGCTTTTTCTTTTGCTCGTAAACAAACTTGTTATAATCTACAATCTTACATACAGGTGGATTGGCGTTCGGCGAAATCTCAACTAAGTCAAGATCCATTTCATCTGCCATGGCCAACGCTTTTTCAATAGGGTAAACTCCCTGCTCTACATCCTCTCCTACTACCCTAACTTCCCTTGCTCTAATACGCTTATTGATATTATGAGCGGGCTCAGTTGTTCTTCTGCTTCTATTCGGATTTAATTTAGGTCTAATGATTGTCCTCCATCTTTATTATTTAAACTACAATTTCTTTTTGAAGATGACTGCTAAACTCTTCGATACTCATACTTCCCTGGTCACCTTCGCCGTGTTTTCTTACAGAAACCGTACCATCTTCCATCTCTTTCTCCCCTATAATCAACATAAAAGGAATTTTTTTGACTTCGGCATCCCTAATTTTTCGTCCGATTTTCTCATCCCGAAAGTCAATTAGTCCGCGAATATCGGAATTATTAAGAGATTCTAAAACTTTTTTTCCATATTCCTCATATTTTTCTGAGATGGGCAACACAATAAATTGCTCAGGAGTTAACCATAATGGAAAGTTACCCGCACAATGCTCAATGAGCACAGCCACAAAGCGTTCTAAAGAACCAAACGGTGCCCGGTGAATCATCACAGGGCGATGCTTCTGATTATCGCTACCAGTATATTCCAGCTCAAAACGCTCTGGCAAATTATAATCAACCTGTATAGTTCCTAACTGCCATTTTCTACCTAAAGCATCCTTCACCATAAAGTCTAATTTTGGTCCGTAAAAAGCAGCTTCGCCTAATTCTACAACCGTATTTAAACCTTTTTCTGCTGCTGCTTCAATAATTGCAGTTTCGGCAAGTTCCCAATTTTCATCGCTACCAATATACTTGGCTTTATTTTCTGGATCACGTAAAGAGATTTGCGCAGTATAATGCTCAAAACCTAAGGCTTTAAAAACATAAAGCACTAAATCAATTACTTTTTTAAATTCTTCTTTTACTTGGTCTGGTCGGCAAAACAAATGCGCATCATCCTGAGTAAAACCTCTAACTCTAGTTAAACCGTGTAATTCTCCACTTTGCTCATATCTGTAAACTGTGCCAAATTCGGCTAGCCTAATTGGTAAATCTTTGTAAGAACGTGGTTTAACTTTATAAATCTCGCAATGGTGCGGACAGTTCATCGGCTTCAAGAAAAACTCCTCTCCTTCTTGAGGTGTTTTTATCGGCTGAAAAGAATCTGCTCCATATTTATCATAATGACCAGATGTAACATATAGGTTTTTATGTCCGATATGTGGGGTAATTACCTGCTCATAACCAGCTTTTTGTTGTGCTTTCTGTAAAAAATTAACTAACCGCTCCCTTAAAGCTGTTCCTTTAGGCAACCAAAGTGGTAAGCCCATTCCAACTTTTTCCGAAAAAGCAAACAGCTCTAATTCTTTCCCTAACTTACGATGATCGCGTTTTTTAGCCTCTTCAATCATGTGAAGATATTCGGTAAGCTCGCTTTGTTTAGGGAAGGTTACTCCATATATACGAGTCAACTGCTTTCTGCTTTCATCACCTCGCCAGTAAGCACCAGCAACGTTCATCAGCTTTACAGCTTTGATAAAACTTGTGTTAGGGATGTGCGGACCACGACATAAATCCGTAAAATTACCTTGCGTATACAAAGTGATTTTGCCGTCTTCTAAATCTTTTATTAAATCCAGCTTGTACTCGTCGCCTTTTTCTTCAAAGTATTTAATCGCATCAGCTTTACTAATACCTTCTTTTACGTATTCTGATTTGGTTCTGGCTAATTCTAAAAACTTATCTTCAATCTTTTTAAAATCGTCTGAAGAAAAATCACGATCACCAAAATCTACATCGTAATAAAAACCTGTTTCTATTGCTGGGCCAATACCAAATTTTGTTCCCGGGTAAAGTGCCTCTAAAGCTTCTGCCAACAAGTGGGCAGATGAATGCCAGAAAGTTGATTTACCATTGGTATCATTCCATGTTAATAGTTTAACGCTAGAATCTTCTTCAATTGGCATTGATGAATCTACCACTTTGCCATTTACTTCGGCCGCTAAAACATTACGGGCTAATCCTTCTGAAATTGATAATGCAATTTGGTGTGCGTTGGTTCCTTTTTCATAATCCCTTGTTGAACCATCGGGAAGTGTAATCTTAATCATCTACAATATGATTTATAGGTTGTAAAAAAATATTTAACGTACACCCATACAAATGAGTGTTTTTTATTTGAAGTGCAAAAGTACAAAAAAAAAGCCTCACCCCAACCCTCTCCGAAGGAGAGGGAGTTACTCGCTAATGAATAGTTGACAAAAAATCTGCTTATTTAGATTAACTAAACAACTAGCTATAGGTTGTAGTACCGTAGGTTAAGCCGATCGATTGCGTCGGCGTTGAGCCGAATTGAGAAAGGTATCATTATTGCAATCGTTTATCGACTTTATAAGCGAAAATAAAAAATAGAAGGATAGCTAACAGGTTTCAAAGTTATAAAAATCAAATTCGAACGATCTATGAAAAGCTTTAAAGCCACGCATTATACCTTATTAAGATGAATTGGAAAAAGTTACTGATAGAAAACACCATAGGCATTGAAAAATTTGCCGACGATTTAATATTTAACATCCGCAAGAAATTAAAGTGGAATTCACCGGTGATTATTATGCCATATCGCAGTTACGGCAGAAAAGATTATCTGTACATCATTGGTAGAGTTTTAGAAAACAAACTTATTAAACCAGCAGACAGCAAAGAAAGCTTAGCTACCAATTTATTGAATATGTATAAAAGGTTTCAAAGTGATGAAGTAGCAGGTGTAACTATTGAGCTTGGATATCATGATGAAAAACATTTGGTAAAAAGTGATGAAGAGGGCTATTTTAAATTTATTTTTGAACCCAAACATCCCCCCACGGAAACTTCTCTTTATCACTTGGTCTCGCTTAAAATTATTGACTCCCCTATCCCTTTTGTCCCACAAACTTTTATTGCAGAAGTGTTAGTTCCGCCAACTGATGCTGAATTTGGAGTGATTAGCGATATTGATGACACGGTAATACAGACGTCTGCCACAAAAATTTTAGCGATGGCAAAAACAGTTTTCCTGAATAATGCACATTCGCGTTTGCCTTTTCCAGGAGTTGCGGCATTTTATAAAGCTTTATTATTAGGAAAAAACGGAAAACGCAACAATCCGTTTTTTTATGTTTCAAGCAGTCCGTGGAATACATATGATTTACTGAAAGAATTTTTAGACTTAAACAACATACCCGAAGGTCCATTACTCCTCCGCGATTTCGGCTTGCAAGACAATAAATTTATTAGTAGTGGGCACATGGGACATAAAACTAAAGAAATTACTAATATTTTAGAGACTTACCCGAATTTGAACTTCGTATTGGTTGGTGATAGCGGCCAGCAAGATATTTATATTTACACAGAGATTGCAATCAAATTTCCGAAGCGGATTTTAGCAATTTACATCAGGGATTTAGAATTGCAGAAAACTGGGAACGATGTACTCAATCAAATTAGTAAAGCGGCTAGTTTAGGTATCGAAATTAATTTGATGAAAGATGCAGAATTGGCTTCAAAAGACGCTGCTCAAAAAGGGCTCATATTCAAAGAATCAATTGAGGCGGTTAGGTTAGATAAAAAGCAAGATCTAGGAGCGCTATCTGGCAAGGAGTAAAAATAAGTTCTTGTAAAAAAACCATTTTTTTCTACAAGAACTTATTAAATATTATTAGATAACTTCAATAGAAAAATCTGTTTCGAAAACGTGACCGTATTCTAATTTTTGAATTCCTTCTTTTTTTGAAATATCTTTTGCTTCTCCATGCGTATCAGAAACACCTAACCAAGGTTCGATACAAAGAAACGGTGCATCGCCTTTGGTCCATATTCCTAAAATTGTAAAATTTGGATAGCTTACTTTTACCTGTTTATAGCTTTTACTGCTTTTTAAGGTAACCGCTCTTGATTTAATATTTTTAAAAACCAAAGCATCGTTTGCAAACAAATCTCGGCTTAAAATCAACCTGTTTTGTGTTGTTGCTACCAAATTGGTTTCGCCGCTTAGCAATCCATCACTTCCCGTTTGGTGAGTATGCAGCTCTTCTGCTGTGTTAAACTCGAGGTAGTAATCTTCAAATTTCTCACCTTCGGTAAAAGGTACATTAAAAGCTGGATGCCCTCCTACAGAAAAATAGATATCACCTACATCCATGTTAATCACCTTGTAAGAGATTCTCAAACTTTTTTCTTCTAAGTGATAAATTACTTGGAACTCGAATTTATAAGGATAAACTTTGAGCGTTTCCTCATCATACCTGTAAGCAAAAATAGCTTGTGTTGGTGTTGATTCTATCCTGCGGTAGTTTACGTTTCTGGCGAAACCATGGCGACCTAATGTGTAAGCCTTACCATCTACATTTAAAGTATTGTCTTTCAACCCGCCAACAACCGGAAATAAATTAGGTGCGTGAAAAGTCCAAATATCAGGATTACCTTGCCAAATATATTCTGTACCGTCTGTTTTGCTAATTAAGGAATGAATCTCTGCTCCTTTACTACTGATTGTAGCTTTTACAAACTCGTTTTCAAGCGTTACCATCCTTATATCTTTTTGAATTTATCAGCTAACATTTGCAACATATCACCATCTGCTGGTCCAGTTGGTTTTTCTTTCTTAGCCTCGTTGATTTGTGGTGGTTTTGGAGAAGAAGGTCTCTGAGCAACTGGTTTTGCTTGTTCTTTAGGCTTTTGAACTTGCCTAGCTTCATTCTTTTGTGAACGATGAATTTTCCAAAATTTCTCTAATCGGTTTTTAGTGTAAAGCGGAAAATCGCCATTCATCATCCAAGCATAATAACTTGGTTCTTCCTCAAAAACCTGAAAAACTGTTTTGCTTTTGTGTTTCCCAAAATTAAAGCAAGCAACGTCGTCGTCGTTAAAAACCATTCGTCCAGCAAAATCAACTGGCTTGTTTAGGTTAGTAAAAGCATGCAACCCTTCCACATCATTAACTACCGGTTTGCTAACATTTCCTTTTTTATCTTCAAACTCTACACCGTCGTATTTATCAAGCTGGGCAAGTAAAACCTCGTAAGTTGCTTTAATATCAGCTTCGGCCGAGTGCGCATTTACAATATCTTTACCACAATAAAACTTATAGGCTGCTCTTAAAGTGCGTTGTTCCATTTGGTGGAAAATGTTTTGCACATCAACAAATTTACGGTGCTCAATATCAAAGTTTATACCTACTCTTAAAAACTCCTCCATCAACATCGGGATATCAAATCTATTAGAGTTGTATCCCGCTAAATCTGCATCGCCAATAAAATCAATAATTTCTTGCGCTACTTCTTTAAAGGTTGACGCATCTTTTACATCCTCATCGTAAATACCATGAATCAGCGACGACTCTAAAGGGATTGGAATAAGTGGCTTGATTTTAAGCGTTTTAACATCTTCGTCGCCGTTTGGCAATGCTTTTAAGATAGAGATTTCTACGATTCTGTCTGATGCGACATTTACACCAGTAGATTCTAAATCAAAGAAAGCTAACGGACGTTTTAAATTAAGTTTCATTTATTTGTTTTTGGTATGATGCTAAAATTGATTAGCTAAATATAATAATGCCTAGTATAATTCCGAATACCATAATAACATATAGCAGTATCTCGTTGACTGCAAAATGCTTGTATTTGTTCCAAAAAGAGTATTCTGAATTATCTTTCGACATGTTTTGTTTCTCTGGATATAAAAAAATGAAGTTCGTTATTTTTTAGAGAGTATAAAAGAGGTATTTTGAATTAAATGCGATAAGAGCTGGTTTTTTTAATGATTGAAGGAGAGAAGGGTTGAATTTTGAATGAGTGAAGGATTGAATTTTGGATGCGAGAAGGATCGAATGGCTGAGAGAAAGGGATTGAATTTTGGATGCGTAGCGGAGAGCATGAGGAGGTGAATGCGTTGTGACCTGAATTTTTAAGGGTATGGTTTTTGAAATCTAATTACTATGAAAGCTTTTTTTAAACTACTTAACAAGCTAAACAAACTCGTTTTGCCAAGCTTATACAAAAAAGACGTCGCCCGTTTAACCAAAACTGACCAACTGATAACTGGTTACAGGTATTGGGTATTGACGAAAAGCTTGGATTAATAATCAAAAAAAATTAATTCCAATTCCCCAGCAAGCGTCTTAAAACTAAAATCTCGCCCAAATGATATGCAGTATGATCTGCCAACGTTAAGGCCTCCTGCAAAAGTGATTGTCCGTCGCCCCAGTTCAATGGTTTTAATAAATCGTCGGCATCTTCAATCAATGTAATAAAAGCTTCCAGTTCCTTTTTATACATTTCTACACTTTGTTGCCATTCATGCGCAGTGGGTTGGTATTGCGTTTTTACCCAATAACCCTTTGGCCATTTAGGCGATTGATGGTTACCATCTTTGGAAAACATCAAAATATCCCATTGCGCAATACGCAAATGTTCTACCAAATCCCAAATAGAATAAGGTAAAGCGTGAGGATATTGCCCCAAATCATTTAATGGAATGTTTTTAATGATGGCTTCAAAATCTGCGTGTGCATTTCCTCCTTTTAGTAACTTAATGAGATTTTGTTTAATAGATGGATTTGTCATAATCTTTAAATTTATTAATGCAAAATTGACGCAGATATAAAATTTGCTATTGTATTATTTAGCAACAGCCGCAATTTTAAGTTACGGCATCTCAAAAGATGGCGGAACAGCTTCTTCTCCTGAGGCCCATGTCTTGTTCGGGCGTTTGCTCATTGTCAATTCTAATACACCACCTTTCATTAATTCCTCATGGCTAAACCACGATTTATTCCAAATTTTTCCGTTAAGCTTTGCACTCTGGATGTATTTATGCTCAGGCGAATAATTTTTACAGCTTACCGTGAAAGTTTTGCCATTTCCTAATTTTATAGCGGCCTCTTCAAAAACCGGACTGCCTATTACATACATCGGTAAACCGGGAGTTACTGGATAAAATCCTAGGCTGGAGAATACAACAAAAGAGGTTAATCCGCCGCCATCTTCATCACCAGGAATACCCATCAAGTCATTCCTAAACCATGCTTTTAACAAGGAACGGACTCTTTTTTGGGAACGCCACGGCTGCCCAGCGTAATTATATAGATAAGGGATATGCATTGCTGGCTCGTTACCCATAGAAAACTGACCAACATTACCCGTATGATCCGCATAGATATGATAAAAATCTGGCCGGCCTTGGCCAAGTGGTTCATTAAACATATCTTCCAAAGCGTTTATGAAGGCGCTTTTTCCACCTATTAAATCAATCAAGTCAGCAATGTTATGCTGTACATCAAAACGATAAACATAGCCTGTACTTTCGTCATAAGCATCTCTTCCCCCTATTCCCGGAGGAAAGCGGTAGTCTAAATTCGGTGTAAAATTGCCCAATGAATCTTTTGGATGAAAAAACTTAGTTTCTGGATTAAAAACTTTACGATAGTTCTTACTGCGTTCTGAAAAATACTTCGCGTCATTTTTGTTTCCAATAGCACTCGCTATTTTAGAAAGACACCATTCATCATAAACTGTCCCCAAGGTAACGGCAATAGGCTGGCGACGCTCCCAACCGTGTACTTCGGGTACGCTCTCTTTCTCTCCTGGCGCAAGAGATGGGAAATAACCATGATTCTTAAAAAAAAGGTCTAATACACCGGCCGGTTTAGACGACCAAGGTGCTAAGGTTTTTTCCGTGATTGCAGCTTTTGAAACTCTATAAGCTTCCTCTAAATTAAAGCCTTTTAACCCTTTGCTTTGTGCATCCGCTACCATAGCTACGGCATGGTTAGAATTCATCCTACGACTATCGCCCGTTACTTCCGGAAAGTTAGGCATCCATGGATTCGGCATCTGCTCGGTCATGGTTACATAAGAGCTGATCATATTACTTTCCATCTCCGGTTCAATAATGATTCGGAGTGGATGTGTAGCTCTGTAAGTATCCCAAATCCAGTCGTCCGTGTAAAAATTCTTTCCTTCGTCATCATGTACTTTACCGTCATAGGCGCTAAAATAATTTCCGTCTTCAGAAATGGAAATCATCCGTTCGTAGGTTCGGTAAAGTGAAGTATAAAACACCACCTTGGCATCCTCATCGGTTCCACTAACCCTAATTTTACCCAGCGTTTTATTCCATATTTCTCTGCCTCGTTTCGCCACGGCGTCCAAGTCAAAATTCTTGATCTCTCTTTTTAAGTTCTTTTCTGCCTGCGCAATACTGATGAAAGAAACGCCATAACGAACCTTTACATCGCTGGTATTAGCCGGAAACTGCATGACGTAAAATGCGTTATTACCGTTTGTAGTATCACCTTCGGTACTTAGGTTGTTTCCTTTTTTTGTACCGATGGCAATGGGCTTTACATCCGTTTCTAAGTATATATATACTTTTGTATTATTGTTTAGCTGCTGGTAACCGCTGATGCTCGTTCCTGTTTTAGTTAACGCTCCATTGCGGGTGTTCAAAATCAGATAGGCCGTCTCTTCATTATTTGAGAAATTTAATTCGTAAATACCAGACTGGTGAGAGGGAGCATATTTAACTGCTATATCCAGTTCATCCAAATCTACGCCGTAATAATAAGGCTTAATCACCTCGTTATCATAACTCAACTGCGATACACTTTTTATTTTTTCGATAGCACCTTGGTAAGGACTTAAGTTAAAAGCCGAGCTTCCGCGATGACTGGTAACCATCAACGGCAGGCCGTTTAGCAAATTGCCCGTGTAATTCTCTCGTTCTGGATATACCCTTAACATGCTATTAGGCAAATGTATTGTTGGATAGGTAGGTACCAGCAAATGGCTGATATTCCCGATATACGGGTTTACATAGTCAGCAGGTTTTTTACCACTTTGCCCAAACAATGTAAGCGTAGTAAAGTGCAAAAGGATAAGCAATCCTAAAATTTTAACTCTTCTCATCTTCTTCAAATTTAAAAAAAAACACCAAATGTAACAGCTATTGCTTTTTAGCAATTGTTACCACTATTATTCGAATCTTAAACGACGATATTTTGTTTTTACCATCAATTTATACTGGTTTAAAATGGGTTTAAGCGATCGCCAATTATCCTAATATTAGCGTTGGATAAACGATAATCAATTGCAGTTTGACAGGCAAATTGTTCTTGGCTTTCTTGGTTTAGTTCGCTTTTCAAATTTAATACAACTATGCAAGTAACACAACGTCCAACACCACCACATTCTCCAAAAAAAAAAAAAGTCGAGTTTCGCTATAATTAGCGCTCGCAAATCAGAAAATTCATTCAAAAAGGTATGAACAACCAGCTGCTTATCGCGATAGTTAAGCGTAAATCTTATATCGGTTGTTGTGCTCAATACCATAATTTCATTAATATTAATCAAATATAAAAGTTAAAGTTTCACCATTTGTAATAATTCTCCTCAACCACAACGTTTAATTATCCCATAATTAAACCAAGCCTGTTTTGAAGAAAATAAAAACACTCAAACAGGGTTTTGTAATTTTTTTATTATACATCAAATTAATGTATACTTTATGAACTGCAGCCCGTATAACCTTAGTATTCAGCGCTTGTTGAAAGGAGATGATATGGGGAAATTGACAGCTACTTTGTTTCTATTTTTTATAGGGACTATTTTTACAGCTTTCGGGCAAACAGTAAACACTGGAACAATTAACAGCGGGCCTTATGGAAGTGGTTCAAGTATAGCAGTGCCTATCAAAATCGAAGATACGCAGGGTAAACTTAAAACAGACAATGTATTTAAACTTTATCTTTCTGATGCTAATGGCAGTTTTGCACAAGCGGTTGAAATTGGCTCTTATCCAGGTTTTTACACCACATTTATAAACGGACTTATCCCAGCAGGTTTAGCGCCAGGCGATTATAAAGTTATTGTAAAATATGCAGGTGAAACACTAGTTAGCCAACCTTCTAACAGTTTTAGCGTTGTAGTGAGCGGTGGTGTAAAAGCAGATATTGAGGCAAATACCAATCAAACCCTTAGTAATGCGCCCAAAACATTTGGTGATTGTAAACCCGAAAGACCTAATACTTTTCGTTTTACCAACAGCTCTACCCCAGGTGCATTAGTTTCGCTAATTGCAACAAATGAAATGACGAGCACTTTTGAAAGTTTCAACTTTGCTGCTGGTAATGTTGTAATGAATGCAGAAATGACGCATTACACCCTTTTTGTAAAAGCAGAACTAAATGGAATAATTGGCACTAAAGCTTTTTTTCTAATAAATAACGTGATCAAACCTGGCTTTAGCGCTCCGGCAAATAGCACCGTTTGTTTACCCGCAGAATTACAGTACGATATTGAAACCAAATCAGTAAATGGTATTCAGAACAACTTTCCAGGCTACTCTTACCAAATAAATTGGGGAGATGGCCAAATTGAAGATGTTACACCAAACAACATCATCGCGTCTAACGCACAAATTAAACATACCTACACCCGTTCATCTTGTGGGCGACAAATAAAAATTAATGACATTAACTATTATAACGTTTATGGCGTTATTTATCAAGTAAACAGCCCTTATTGTGGCTTAGTTAGCGTTCCAATCTCAACACAATCAAAAGTTCTTACCCCGCCAGAAAACAGATTTGCGATTGATTCCTCTTTGTGCATCAACACAGAAGTGGTGATTACAAACTATTCCTTAGCTGGTGATAACCCAAGCTCTACCTCGCCAGAATGTTCAAATGGAAATAACGTTTACTATTGGTATGTGGATGATGTTTTGTTAACACCCCAAGGTGTTCCAATTACTTACGCACTTAACCATACTTTTACCACCTCTGGTTTTCATCGTGTTAGGCTGGAGTCGCAAAGTTTTTCAAGTTGTGAAGCCTTACCTACAGAAAAAACCGTGTATGTGCAAACCACAACATTGCCCAGTTTCAATTTATCAGAAACTAAAGCTTGTATTGGGGCAACCATCAAAGCAACGGATACTTCTATACTAGATGATAACGGATCAGCTCGAAATATTTATCAGTGGGAAGTTGATGGACCTGTTGCAGTAACTTACCTAAACGGCACTCAAAGCTCCGATAAAAACCCGGAATTTAAATTTGAAGAAGAGGGTATTTACATTGTAAAACTCACTATTATTTCGCCATGCTCACCTGCTACCATTGAAAAAATGGTAATCATCAATAGTACGCCAACCATTACCGCCAACTGGTCTGCCAGCTTGTGCGGAAAAGGGCAGCTGTTTACTTTTGACGATAGCGAAGGCAATCCAATGCAAACCGCATTTACCGGAACGGCTAATACAGAAGCAGACACTTACAATTGGGAAATTAGTGGTGGAAGATTTTCTTTTAAAAACAGCAGCGACAAAACCTCAAAATCCCCTGCTATACTTTTTGAAGATTACGGAACATATCATATTACCATTACCCATCAAAACAATTGTGGCACAAACACCATCACAAGAACTATTGTTTTTAATGAAGCGCCAACAATTTCTGCCGGAGCAGACCAAACCGTTTGCGCCAATGAAGAAGTTACCTTAAATGGTTCTATAATTGGTGACGCGGAAGATACTTTTAGCTGGCTGGGCGGTGAAGGTTTATTTGCGCCTTCCAGAAATGTACTAAATGCGACTTATTTACCGTCAGCGAATGAGATTGCAGCCGGTGCCGTACAATTAAAGCTTTTGGTAAATACAAAAAATCCTGTTCCTTGTGATTTGGTTGAGGATTTGGTTCTCATTAAAATTAATCCAGAAAACAAAGTTACAAGCGTTGCAAACAAAACCATCTGTAATGAAACCGCGGTAAACTACACTCCTACCAGCGTTTTAGAAGATAGTGATTTTACTTGGACTGTAACAGCGACTAGCAACGCAAGCGGATTCTCAGCGTCTGGAGTGGGCGATATTACTGATATTTTGACCTGCATTAAATCAGATCAAGAAGCTTCGGTTACCTATATTATTACACCAAATAATAACGGATGTGATGGTACACCTTTTGAACTTAAGGTTTTGGTAAATCCAGTGCCTAAAATAACAGCTGTTGCCAGTAATCAAACCATTTGCTCTGGCAAGCAAGTAGCAATTTCTTTGACTGCAAACTTTGCTGATTTACGGTACACTTGGACCAGTGTTGCAAGTGATAAAATATCGGGCAACAGCCAAAACGATATACCAAAAACGCTAACACAGATTTTAGATAAGTTAACCAATACTGGCGATAGTACAGAAGCAGTAACCTATACCATTATACCCGAAAACGCTGCCGGTTGTGCAGGTGAAGCTGTTTTAGTAACCATAAACGTTTCCGCTTCTGCAGGTATTACTACGTTTTCGCCAGATAAAACCATGGGATGCTCTCCCCTTAAAATAGCTTTTAAAAACACCACTAAAGGATCCATAAACACTTATTATTGGGATTTTGGAGATGGTGAAACTTTGGTTACTACAGATAACAACACTGTAAATCACACTTACGTTACCAACGTTGCCAAAACAATCACCGCGAAATTAGTTACCGAAACAGATTGTGGTTCTTATGCCAGCGAATTTATCATCCGGGTAACACCCAACACGGTTGAGCCCGAATTGGTTGTTAATGGAAATGAATACGAAGGTTGTGCACCGCATACCGTTAAGTTTTTCAACAACTCAAAAGGAGCAGTATTTTTTAAATATGATTTTGGCGATGGCACCTTAATAGAAGGCAACCAATCACCAGAAACCATCTCGCATACATTTACCCAAGGTGGCACTTACGTAGTAAAGTTAACTGCTTCCAACGGTTGTTCAGATACCACCACTACAGAAACCATCAAGGTTTATCCACAGGCAATTACTGATTTTTCTGCTGATGTAACGGGCGATTGCGACTCCGTGACCGTTAAGTTTCAAAACGAAAGCAAGAACGCAATAGCGTATTTATGGGATTTTGGAGATGGCGCTGTTTCTACGGATATAAACCCGGTGCACACCTTCACAGATGAAAAAGCTAACTATACCATCACTTTACTCAGTTATAGCGCTTTTGGTTGTGCAAAAACGATACAAAAAGTAAACTTTATCCAAGTCGGCGAAACTCCCAAACCAGATTTCGTGGTTTCTCCCGGCGTAATTATTCAATACCCTAATTACAGGTTTACGTTTAAAAACAACACCGTGGGCGACATAAAATCATACCTCTGGGATTTTGGGGATGGTAAAACTTCCACTTCCATTGATACGGAACATAGCTATCCAGATACTGGTATTTATAAAGTGCAACTAACGGCCATCAACCAAACCGGCTGTAGCAATACAACCACTAAAACGGTAAAAATACTAGGAGTTCCGGGCAATATTTTTATTCCCAACGCTTTTATGCCAAACAGTTTGGTAGATGAAATCAAAACTTTTAGAGCCAAAGGATCTGGCTTAGCCGAGTGGCATTTTAGAATTTTTAATAAATGGGGCGAATTGATTTGGCAAACCACCAAACTAGACGAACAAGGCCGGCCTACAGAAAGTTGGGACGGTACAATGTTTGGAGAGAATGCACCGCAGGGAATTTATTTTTGGGAGGTTGGAGCAAAATTCATCAACGGTACGGAATGGGCAGGAATGGTTTACAAAGAAGGTACTGACCCTAAAAAAGCGGGAACATTAAATTTAATACGGTAAAGAAACGAGGAGTGCGATGAAGAAGTTTTTTGGATTGTTAATTTTAGTAACAGTTGCTGTAGGTGTAAAAGCGCAAGATCATATTTTTTCGCAATTTTACAACGCACCAATTTATTTAAATCCGGCATTAACGGGTCAGTTTGATGGTTCATTCCGTATGAGTATGATTTACCGAAACCAATGGTCTTCTGTTGCTGGCGAGTTAAGTTATATATCAGCATCGGCAGATATGAAACTGCCAAATGGTTCCGGTGGCGTGGGTTTAATGGCTAACAGCTCCTCAGAAGGTATGGCTGCACTTAAAAAAAACAGTCTTTCTGGTGTTTATTCTTACATCGTTGGCGACGATCGTTTCTCTGCGGCTTTTGGTTTACAAGGAGGCATCACCAACAGAACTTTAGACTTTAGTAAATTGGTATTCTCTGATCAGTTAGACCCCAGACTAGGTTTTACCGGAACAGGTTCTCAGGCAGAGCAACCTTTTAACGATAACAAATATTATTTTGATGCCGGTGCAGGAGCAAACTTTATTCTAGGTAATTCTATGCTTGGTGGCTCTCTATTACATCTTAATAAACCCGACGAATCCTTTACCGGAAGCAAAGTACCCACACCAATTCGTACCTCGGTTTATGCCAGTTATAAAATAGATTTGAGTAGTTCGGGAAACAAAAGCATGTTATTAATTCCGTCTGTAGTTTATTATAACCAAGCAAAAGCCAACTCTATGAGTGCAGGAATGCAGTTTAAACATTTGGGTGTTAATGCCGGACTTTGGTATAGGGCAGGTGGCGATTATAAAGCTGATGCCTTAGTGTTATCTCTCATTTTTGATATTTTCACCAATCGCAATAAAAACCAAAAAATGAGATTAGGCTTTAGCCATGATGCCACTATGAACAAACTGCATTACGGCAATACAAGCGGAACATCCGAAGCCAGTGTTAGCTTTGAAACGGGCGAAAGCAACGAACAAGAGTTTGGCGCTGGTAAGTGTTACGAGTTTTATTAATTACGATTAAATAGGTGATATTAAAATTCTTTAGTGCTATTTTTAACAACGAATCCGCTCTTATTTAAAAGCGGATTAATTAGATTTGCATACGGTTAAAATAGCTAAAGAAAATATAATTTGAATCAACTGTTTATTAGTATCGCGAAACACAATTATCGCATCATTTTTTCCGCATGCTTAGTAGTAACTATTCTGCTAAGCAGCTACAACCAAAGCTATTTACTCTTCCACACCATTATTGAGTTACTATCAATTGTGGTAGCCTTCACCGTTTTTATCATCACCTGGAATGCGAAAAAGGTTTTGGAAAACCAGTACCTCTACTTTGTTGGCGTAGGCTACCTGTTTATTGGAGGCCTGGATTTATTACATACTCTTACTTTTGATGGGATGAACGTTGTGGAGGGTCAAAAATTTTATGCCAATCAGTTTTGGGTTGCCACCAGAAGCTTAGAAGCCTTAACCTTAACTGTGGGTTTTTATTTCCTTAACAAAAAAAAGAAAATAAATGCCGATGTACTATTTATAACCTACTTAGCAGTTAGTGTTTTAATCATGTTGTCTATTTTATATTGGCACATTTTTCCAACGTGTTACATTGAAGGAAAAGGACAAACACCGTTTAAAATTATTGCAGAATATGCAATTATAGGTGTGCTTTGTTTGGCTGGCTATTTCTTGTATTTACGTAAAAGCTTTTTCGATTCTTTTGCCTACAGATTATTAGCATTTTCTTTAGTTTTTACCATTTTAAGTGAGTTTTCTTTTACGCTTTATTTCCAAAACAGTAGCGTCCTAAACGCTGTTGGTCACTTATTCAAGTTGGTTTCTTTTTACCTTATATACAAAGCAAACGTAGAAACTAGCTTTACCAAACCCACTACCCTACTTTTTAATGGCATTAAAGAAAGTGAATTTAGGTATCGTACGCTGGCTAATAACCTTCCAGTATTGATTTTTAGGTTTGATCAAAATTTTAATTGCACCTACACCAATACAGCCGAAAAAGCTACCAACAAAGAATTACTTCAAAAACTCCTTATAGAAATAGAAAGTTTACTACTCAAAGTCAAGAACTTAAATCAGGCTGCTTTAAAAACGGACATCAAACTTTTAAACGGGGAGGAAAAACAGGTTTATGCTTTAGATCTCCTTAAAGAAAACCAACAAATCCCCACTGGAGAAGAAACTTATTTGGTTTTATGTCAAGACATTACCAAGTTGAAATTAGCAGAAGAACAGTTAATCGACTTAAATGCAACAAAAGACAAGTTTTTTTCCATTATTGCCCATGATTTAAAAAATCCGTTTACTACCATTTTAGCTTCTAACGAGCTAATTTATAAAAGTGCAGCAAAACTTGGAACAGAAAAAGTCCAAAACTTAGCACTCAGAAGTTACGAAGCCGCTAAAAACGCGTATGCATTATTAGAAAACTTATTAAGCTGGTCTATCATACAAACTGGAGCTTTAAAACCTAAGCCAGAAAAAATAGAAACAGATGCGCTATTGGAAGGCGTTGTTAGAACAATGTTTTCGCTCGCATCTGCTAAAGGAATTGAAATCGCGTTATCGTCAGCCAACAACCACCAATGCTATGCAGATTTTAACATGGCAAACACTATTTTAAGAAACTTAGTTTCTAACGCCATCAAATTCAGTTTTGCTGATACGTTAATCACCATTGCAAGTGTACAAGACGATACCTGCATTAAATTCTCAGTGAGCGATCAAGGCTTAGGCATAGATGAGCAAAACTTAAAAGATTTATTGGCTAACAACTTCGTAGTAAGTAAAGATGGAACTGCAAAAGAAAAAGGTACTGGTTTGGGTTTACAGCTCTGTAAAGACTTTATCTATTTAAACGGCGGAAGGTTTAATATAATAAGTGCTGTTGGCCAAGGCGCTACCTTTGAATTTTGGCTACCTAAGTTTAGGTCTCTAGAAGTTCTTTGATAAATTAACGGGCTCTTTTTACCAAAGGAGCTATAAAAAAAAGTGTTTTTAAACCTATTATTTAGCAGGCGTTTTTGTTAATAACCTGAGTTCGATTATTAATATCCTTTTATGCTGTTAATAGAGTATATTTTTTTTAGAGTCATGAAGGTTTTGCGTTAGGGATTGCAGTGAAAATCCTTTTTACTCTTCTTCAGAGTAAAAAGATTGTAACGAAAAGGTACTATCTTGAAATCAAAATTTATTTCCACTTTTTTATATAGTTTTGTCAAACAATAGAAAGCAGTTCATTTTCAGGAATGAGTTGTTTATCTGGTATAGCCTCGACTTGATCGGGGCTATTTTTTTTA
>JBBSQW010000027.1:0-51087 GCA_038243635.1 Sphingobacteriales bacterium | reverse complement strand
CTCTCTTTTTATTGCAGTTCTTATCCCTCTCTTTTGTACTTTTGTCATTAGCTCTGTGGGTTTTTCTTCTTTTTAAGTTTTGCAACTCAAAATTAGAATCTTACAGAGCTTTTTTGTATATTATTTGTTCGGACAGTTATGTCGGGTAGTGTTTATTTTCTACTTTATATATCTTGATATAGCTTTAAGATTAACTGGTTTTATGCTATCGGAAGAAGAGCAGATGGACAAAGAAAGCTAATTGAATGGAACTGAAAGTTACGAAGACCTAATAAACTTAAATTACCAGTTTAGAGATATGGGAGGATATTCGGAATTATACGCTAAGTCTGATTCCACTAATAAAGAGGTATTATATAATAATTTAGTAGCTTCTTATCTTCAAGATATTTCATGGGCGAAAGAAGAATTTGACGATACACGTTCGTACGTAGCTGACATATATCAGAAAAATTTAGGACTAAGTAAGAAAAGATTTTTCAAGGATCATTCAAGCTTCCGTCTAAACCTTACGAAATATACTTCCGTAATTTTATACCTTAGCTTTATGTTTAGCTTTTTATTTGCTCTAGTATTTTTCGCCTTTAGTATTAAACTCCCAGCGTAACAAAACGCAATTTTAGCCCCGCCTGTCTGGAGAGTTAAGCGAAGCGTCTCTACGGATTCATGAATGGAAAAGAGTTTCCAAACCCTTTAAACCAAACTCCTTTAAAACCTCAATTTGAATTACACGTAACAATTTATTGTTTTGACACGTAGATCAATTCCTATGAACACCAAACTCACATTAAATTTAAATAAGGAAATTATTGAGGACGCGAAAACCTACGCAAAAAGCCATCGTGTAAGCTTATCTAAATTGATTGAAAATTATATAAACTCTTTTACTCGAAAAACAAAGAAACAAGCTACGGTTAGTCCTTTAGTGAAAAGCCTTATCGGCATTATTCCATCAACGATAGACGAAAGAAAAGATTATAGAGATTACCTCGAAAACAAATACCTATAAAAATGGAAAAGGTATTTACTGACACTAACGTCGTTATAGACTTACTAGCCAAGCGTGAACCTTTTTATATTGATGCGCAAAACCTTTTCACACTTTCAAATCGAAAAGAAATAGAACTCCAAATAAGTGCTTTAACCTTTACTAATGCATTTTACACTATTTCAAAACATCATAAATCTGTCGATGTAAAAAGATTTCTTTCACAATTTAAAGTTTTGGTAACTGTACTATCATTGGAAAATAAATCAATTGATTTAGCGTTAGCATCAGACTTTGAAGATTTCGAAGATGGTTTACAATATGCAATCGCGATGGACAATAGTTCTGAAATCATCATTACCAGAAATGAAAAAGACTTTAAAAACTCCAAAATCCCGGTGATGAATGCTGGAGAATATTTGAGTAAATAATTTCTTTCTTCACGTTCTACTTATAAAAATCAGTTTTCGTGAAATAACTGTCCAATTTTCCTTAAATTTCGACTATGAACTTTAGAGTATTAGGAAAAAGCAATTTAAAAATTTCTGAAATCAGTTTAGGAACTTGGCAGGTTGGTGGAAAGTGGGGAGAACCTTTTAACAGCGAAAATGCAGATGAAATTCTGAATAAAGCGATAGACTCCGGAATCAATTTTATTGACACTGCCGATGTTTACGGAGATGGAGAAAGTGAAAAAGCAGTAGGTCGCGTAGTTAAATCAAGATCAGAAAAGGTTTATGTGGCAACTAAGTGTGGACGAAAGCTAAATCCTCATCTTAATGAAAGCTATACTGTAAAAGCTTTAAAAGGTTTTGTTGAAGACAGCCTTAAAAATACGGGTTTGGAAACCTTAGATTTAATCCAGTTACATTGCCCCCCAACCGAAGTATTTTATCGTCCTGAAATTTTTGAGTTATTCGATAAGCTAAAAGAGGAAGGCAAAATCCAAAACTTGGGTGTAAGTATTGAAAAAATTGAAGAAGGCATCAAGGCGATGGAATACGCCAATGTGTGTTCTATCCAATTTATCTATAATATGTTTAGGCAAAGGCCAAATGAATTACTTTTTGATTTAGCTCGAAAAAATAATGTTGGGTTGATTGCCAGAGTTCCTTTAGCCAGTGGCTTACTGAGTGGTAAATTCTCAAAAACAACCACTTTTGATAAAGACGATCACCGTAATTTCAACAGAAACGGCGAAGCTTTTGACAAAGGAGAAACATTTTCTGGAGTAGATTATGAGCAAGGTTTAGCTGCCGTAGATAAATTGAAAAAGATTTTCCCGCAAGCAGATCTCCCACAAATAGCGCTTAAATGGATTTTACAATCCCCAGAAATAAGCTGCGTAATTCCCGGAGCATCAAAAATAGCTCAGTTAGAAAGCAATTTAAAAACTGAAGATTTAAATGATTTAACTTCAACAGAATTGAATGCAGTTAAACAGGTCTACGAGAAGTACATCAAAAACGACGTTCATCAAAGATGGTAGTTTGATTCTTGGGCGCATAGTTTTTAATAAACTATGATTCCAAATCCAGGTTATTAAAAATTAATGTAGAAACACGAATAAAGCCAGCTGTAAATTCCAGCTGGCTTTTATATTTTGAAATCTTTTAAATTAAAACGGGGACGCATAATCCCAACTTCCCGCTTCTCCCTCTTCCTTTCCAGCTTAAATTTCGCTATATTGTTTTGCGTCCAATATTTCTTCGGTGTAAACTTAGAACGCACAGCAGTTTGGCATAATCAATGTGCTGTTTTTAAAAGCATTTCACCATCCACAGGGAACAATCAGTCCTTAAAACTTAAACCATTATGGCAACAGATATTTTCAACATCAAAAAAAAATTAAACGTTAACGGTAAAGACAATTTTTATTATAGCCTTCCTGCATTACAGGAACAAGGATTTAGTATTGAGAAACTACCGTTTTCTATTCGGATTTTGTTAGAAAATGCTTTACGAAACTATGATGATTTCGCTGTCACCAAAGAAAATATAGAAACTATTTTAAATTGGAAACCAGAAGGTTCCGACAAGGATATTCCATTTAAACCTGCCCGCGTATTGATGCAGGATTTTACAGGCGTTCCGGCAGTGGTTGATATTGCAGCGCTTCGTGAAGAAGTAGCAAGAAAAGGAAAAGATCCAAACACTATAAACCCTTTAATACCTGTTGATTTGGTGATTGACCACTCCGTTCAGGTAGATTATTTTGGGACAGACTACTCCTATAGTCGTAACATCGATAAAGAATACGGGCGAAACCAAGAGCGTTATCAGTTTTTAAAATGGGCACAAAACTCTTTTGATAATTTTAGTGTGGTTCCTCCAGGCATGGGAATATGCCACCAAGTTAACCTCGAATATCTTTCTAAAGGTGTGGTGGAACGAAACGGAGAAATATTCCCCGACACTTTGGTAGGTACAGATAGCCATACACCAATGGTTAACGGGATTGGGGTTGTTGCTTGGGGTGTGGGCGGTATTGAAGCCGAAGCTGCAATTTTAGGTCAGCCTTTGTATTTCATTATGCCTGAGGTAGTCGGACTCAAACTTACCGGGAAACTACCTTTAGGCTCTACCGCTACAGATTTGGTTTTAACCATCGCCAATTTGCTACGTAAACTAGGTGTGGTGGGTAAATTTGTGGAAGTATTTGGCTCTGGCGTCGCTAATCTTTCTGTGCCCGACAGGGCTACCATCGGAAACATGTCACCAGAGTTTGGTAGTACTATTACGTATTTCCCAATCGATGATAAAACTTTGGAATACATGCGCAAAAGCAACCGTTCTGAAGAGCAAATTAATTTGGTAGAGACTTATTGCAAAACAAATATGTTGTGGCGAGAAAACGAAGATAAGATCGTTTACACTGATGTGCTAGAACTTGATATTGCTACCATTGAACCAACCGTTGCTGGTCCTAAAAGACCACAGGATAAAATCTTGTTAAAGGATTTTAAAAATAAATTTATCGACTTACTTTCCGAATCTTTCGACCGAAGGTATATATCGCAGAAAGAACGCGATTCGGAAAAAGCCATAACGCGTTTCGATAACGAAGGTGGCGACTTGCCCGTCGCTGAAAGTAAAGAATCAACAATGCCAACAGAAATGGAAACCCAAGAAAAAGATGGTTTAAAAACTGTTTGGATTACCCGGGGTCCAGAAAAATTTATGCTATCTGATGGTGCAGTTGCAATTGCCGCAATTACTTCCTGTACAAATACTTCTAACCCATTTGTAATGGTAGGTGCTGGTCTTGTTGCCAGAAAAGCTCGTGAACATGGGCTTGATGTTAAACCTTGGGTAAAAACTTCGCTTGCTCCTGGATCAAAAGTAGTAACCGATTATCTGGAAAAAGCAGATTTAATGAAGGATTTGGAAGCGCTACGGTTTCATTTGGTGGGTTACGGATGTACTTCCTGTATCGGAAACTCGGGCCCGTTGCCAACGCTTATTGCCAAAGCAGTGGATGACCAAAACCTAATCGTGGCATCTGTGCTTTCTGGGAATCGAAACTTTGAAGCTCGTATTCATCCACAAGTAAAAATGAACTTTTTAATGTCGCCAATGTTAGTGGTTGCTTATGCTATTGCTGGACGGGTGGATATTGATTTGATTAATGAACCAATAAGCTTTGACTCTAATTTGGAGCCAGTATTTTTGAAAGACATTTGGCCAACTGACGATGAAATCAATGACGTTTTACAAAAGGTGCTTTCTCCTGACGATTTTGCGAAAAACTACGGGAAGATTTTTGAAGGGAATGAAATTTGGCGAAACCTCGAAGTTCCGAAAGGTAATTTATACGAATGGAATGCCGATTCTACGTACATCAAAGAAATTCCGTTTTTTCATGACATTTCAGAAAATCCAGAACCGCTAAAAAATATTATAAATGCGAGAGCTCTATTGGTGCTCGGTGATAGCGTAACTACCGATCATATTTCGCCTGCGGGTGCATTCAGTGAAACGTCTGCTTCTGGCAAATATTTATTGGAGCGGGGAGTAAAAAAAGAAGACTTTAACTCCTACGGTTCACGCCGAGGAAACGACGAGGTTATGGTACGTGGAACTTTTGCTAACGTCCGTATTAAAAATAAATTAGCCGAAAAAGAAGGTGGCTTTACTAAATTTTTACCTACCGGCGATGAGATGACGGTTTATGATGCATCGTTACAATATAAAGCAGCCGAAATTCCTTTAGTAGTTTTAGCGGGTAAAGAATACGGTAGTGGATCTTCTCGTGACTGGGCGGCAAAAGGAACGTTTCTTTTGGGAATAAAATCTGTGTTGGCAGAAAGTTACGAGCGTATTCACCGAAGTAACTTGGTAGGATTAGGCGTACTGCCACTTCAATATAAATCCGGAGAAACTGCAGAATCTTTGGGTTTAACCGGAAAAGAAATTTTTTCCATCACAGGAATTGAGCATGACATCAAACCTTTAAAAGAGTTAGCAATTGTTGCAATCGACGAAAATGGAAAAGAAATTAGGTTTAGTGCGATTGCCCGACTAGATTCTTTAATTGAGATTGAATATTACCGAAACGGAGGAATTTTGCAATATGTATTACGACAATTTTTGAATAAAGCTTAAAGGATTTTACACCTCATTGGCTGTTGTTTTAGTTTTAGGTACGCTATTGGCTTATGTTTTTTAAAAATAATAAGCTATGAGCAGAGGATTTGTAAAAGAGGATGATCAGGAAGAAATTCCGATAGTTCCACCTAGGGCAGATTTACCCAACGGCATAACCAATTACGTTACCCAAATTGGGTTGAACGAGCTTTTAGCAGAGAAGGAATTGTTGGCAAATGAGCGGGATAATTTGCGAAATGAAAACGAGAATGAATTGCGGATAAGTGTAAACTATCTAAACGCAAAACTACAGTTATTGAGCAATCGGATATTGACTGCCAAAGTTATTTCATTGGAAAATCAGCCACCAAATGAGGTTAGGTTTGGCGCAACAATAACACTGAAAGTTTCTGATGAAAAGAAACCGCAAATCTATCAAATTGTAGGCGTAGATGAGGCGGATATCTCTAAAGGAAAAATTTCTTTTGTATCACCTGTTGCTAAGATTTTAATCAACAAAAAAGTAGGAGAAGAAGCCGTTTTAAAATTAGCAGACCGACAAAGGGTATTTGAGCTATTAGCGATTAATTATTGATCCTCTTTCTGTTTATAAGTGATTTGATTGCACCAGTTGACCAAAGCGCCCATATAATTAAAACGGGTTGAAAAAATAATCTGGTGAGTCGCTTGTTATCTGTGTCTAATCCAAAACCATCAACGCTATTGGTGTATTGAGAAACATTTCCTGGGAAAATAAGAATATAAAATAAAGCTAAAGCGAGGCCAATCTTTACTTTATGTTTAGGCATAAAAATTAAAGATAATCCAAATGCAATTTCAACAATTCCAGAAGAGATGACCACAAAGTTCATAAACGATGGATCCGTGGGCAACCATCTAGGAACTTGCGCATGAAACTCGTCTTTTAAAAAGGTAAGATGTCCAGCACCAGCAAAAGTCATCGCCAAGCCTAATAAAATCCTGAATACATTTTGAGTTTGTGTGGTTTTCATATTAGATATTTATACGCTATTAACAAATAATAAACCAAATTTATTATTCCAAGCTAGAAAAAGACCACCCTTACCTGTTATTCAATCAATTATCAAATCCTATTTTTTAATAACAATGTAAACTTTAGCAGGATTTATTAAAATATTCTTTAACAATTAAATCTATATCGTAATATTGCAATAATAAAATAATGATGGGAGCAACAAAAACAGAACATTTTACAGAAAATCAAAATATGATTGCAACAATTGCAAAGGCACTAGGGCACCCAGCAAGAGTTGCAATTCTGGAATATTTAATAAAGGTAAACTCCTGTATTTGTGGCGATATTGTAAACGAATTACCGCTCGCCCAGCCTACAATCTCGCAACATTTAAAAGAACTGAAAAATGCAGGATTAATAAAAGGAACTGTTGAGGGAAACTCAATTTGTTACTGTATTGCAGAAAAAACGATTGATAAAATGCAAGATTATTTTGCACATATCGCTGGTAAATTGAATAGAAAAAACGATTGTTGTTAATTAAAAAATATCAAAATGGAAAGTGCAGATAAATTAAAAGAATTGGTAAAGCAAAAATATAGTGTAATTGCTTTACAAGATAAAGACGTTAATCAATCATCTTGTTGTGGCGCTGGTGGTTGTTCTACGGAGGTTTATAACATAATGAGTGAGGAATACAGTGATTTAGGTGGCTATAACCCGGATGCTGATTTAGGCTTAGGCTGTGGCTTACCAACACAGTTTGCCAAGATAAAATCTGGAGATACCGTAATTGATTTAGGCAGTGGTGCAGGAAACGATTGCTTTGTAGCAAGACAAGAAACTGGCGAAGACGGTAGAGTAATTGGCATTGATTTTACACCAGCAATGTTAGAGAAAGCGAAAGAAAATGCACAAAAACTCGGTTTTTCGAACGTAGAATTTAGGCAAGGTGATATTGAAAACATCCCGATATCAGCAAACCTCGCTGATGTTATTGTGAGCAATTGCGTTTTAAACTTAGTACCAAATAAAGACGCTGTATTTAAAGACATGTTCCGTGTATTGAAACCTGGTGGCCACTTTAGCATTTCTGATGTGGTGTTGGTTGGTAATTTACCAGAAGCTTTAAAAAACGATGCAGAGATGTATGCTGGTTGTGTTGCTGGTGCAATTCAAAAAGAAACCTATTTGGAACTGATCAAGAACAACGGCTTTTCAAACATTACCATCCAAAAAGAAAAAGCAATAACTATCCCAGATGATATTTTAACAAACTACCTTAACGAAGAAGAATTAAACAATTTTAAGACTGGTAATACCGGAATATTTAGCGTTACCATTTATGCTGAAAAGCCCAAAGTTACAGCTTGTGGTTGTGGGCCAGAAGGCTGTTAATAAAGAGATGACCTATTTACCATAAACTAAAAAGGACTGACGAATTCGCAAATTAACCAGTCCTTTTTGGTAATATTGGAAGGCTAAAATCTCTGCTCGACTATTTTTCAGACATTAAATAATCAGCAACCGCTTGATAAGCTGGCAAACACGTTTCATCATTAGCAGCGTTTCCCGCTATGGGTGAGACGCTAATCTTACAATCATCATCTCGGCTTTGGGGTCACTGTAAACTGTTTGTCCCATGCACTCCTCTAGCGGCAAATGCACCATTTTGATTTTCTGTCATCCTCCACATCTTTCGGTAAGACCATCCTTTTAATTTGGGGTGACCAGATTTTTCAAATGCTAACTTATTACCTCCTATTTCGATATCTTCGATAGCTGATTTTGGAAACAATTGTCTGCCGTTCCAGTTTCCTTCGTTACGAATTAGCTCTCCAAATCATCCTAAATCTCTTAAACCCGCATTAAGTCCACCACCCGCAAAAGGCATTGCTAAAGCATAAACTTGGCAATATGCATCTTGCTCCGCTCCTGTCTAGTCCAAATTTTTTCTAATAACAGTTATGTAACTGATTTACCAGACGCTTTAGAGATGATCCATCCCAAAGCATCGGCACTGTTTTGTAGCCTTTTAATTTCTTACTAAAGCCTATAATAGCTGGTGTTGGTGCATTTCAAGAAAAATCCTGATTCTCCTACTTGTCATATTTGTTGAATCACGGCTTAAAATTTGCTTTAACTAAGCCATTATCAATTGTTTTAAACAATAACTATGGAAAGGTCAGAATTAGAATCAATGATGAGGATTATTGAGCAACAACAGCATTCATCTATTTTAGGCGGAATGCAAGCCGAGTATGAAGAATTGGAACGCCTAGGTTACGTAAAAATAAATTGGGAGGAAAGTAAAATCACCGCAACGGTAACGCCAGAAGGGCGGTCATTTGTAGTTTCTTTACCTCCCTTACAAGAATAACTTCTTAGTGATTGAACTACAAAACTAGCAACTGTATGAGTTTACCTACATATTCTAAAAAAATAGACAGACATTATTGGCTTTAAATAGCTACTGTAAAATACTGCATAACAACAGCTTAGTGCAATAAACGCGATCAATAATCTTTTTGGTCTGTTCATTGAATAAGGCATGTAAACAATTAAAAAAATTATGAAAAGATTATTCTTAGTAGCTGCGGCCTTAGTATTCGGTGGCGCTACGTTTGCACAAACAAACAATACAACAACAACTACACGTTTTGGATTGAAAGGTGGTGTTAACTTGCCAAAGTACAAGTATGTAAATGATGCGGAAAACACATCTAATGAAACTGAATCTACAACTAACTTTAATTTAACAGGTTATGCAGATATTCCAGTAGGATCTTATTTTTCTGTGCAACCAGGTTTATCATTACAAGGAAAAGGTGCTAAATATTTTGAAAGTGGAAATAACAAAGTTGAAGAAAACGTTTTAGCAATTGAAATTCCAGTTAATTTATTGGTAAACTTACCAGTAGGTCCGGGTAAAATTTATTTAGGTGGTGGTCCGTACGCGGGCTTTAATGTTTCCGGTCAGAGAAAATTGACTACTGGTTCTGGAACTGCAGAAAGTGATTTAAAAATTGGAAACGATAGTGGTGATGACATCAAAGCACTTGATTTTGGATTAAACGCATTAGTTGGATACCAACTAAGTTCTGGTTTAAACTTTGGAGCAGGTTACGGATTTGGGTTAACCAACTTAACCCCAACTAGTACAAGTAATACTAATATTGAGAAAAACAACAGACTTTTGTCTTTCACAGTAGGTTACGCATTCTAAGCTTAATTTAAAAAAACAATCGAGGCTGTCTTTACTATGAAGGCAGCTTTTTTTTGTCCAAAATTTCCACAAATGCTTAACGCCAGTTTGATTCTTTTTGGGATTAAGCCATTTTTTTATATACGGTAATGCGCTTGAACAGAACATAAGGAGTAAGTTTTGATCCTCAGAAGATAACAGGCATTCAGAGTATTGCCTTAAAAAAATATGCAAAACAGAGTGGCATGTGCGAACGATAGTTTGAAGATTAATAGTAAACCTAGTAATTAAACTTTGATCAACTTTCACCTATTTGCATAAACGCAAAAAAGGCCGGAATAAAATTCCAGCCTTTAAATATATCAGAAAAAAAAAATCTTACTTTTTCAGTAATGCGGCCATGGCAGCGCCAATTTCGGCAGGAGATTCTACAACAGTAATTCCACATTCTCTCATGATTTTCATTTTAGCAGCAGCTGTATCATCAGCACCACCAACAATAGCACCAGCATGACCCATTCTACGTCCCGGAGGCGCTGTTTGGCCGGCAATGAAACCAACAACTGGCTTAGTACCATGTTCTTTAATCCACATTGCAGCTTCTGCTTCCATGCTACCACCAATCTCACCAATCATCACGATACCCTCAGTTTCAGGGTCGTTCATTAACAACTCAATTGCTTCTTTAGTTGGCGTTCCAATAATTGGGTCGCCACCAATTCCAATTGCAGTAGTAATACCTAAACCAGCTTTAACCACTTGGTCAACTGCTTCGTAAGTTAAAGTTCCTGATTTTGAAACGATACCCACAGTACCTTTTTTGAAAATAAAGCCTGGCATAATACCAATTTTAGCTTCATCAGCAGTGATAATTCCAGGGCAATTTGGGCCAATTAAACGGCAATCTCTACCGTCAATATATTCTTTAACCTGAATCATATCCTTTGTTGGGATACCCTCAGTAATACAAACAATAACTTTAATACCAGCCTCAGCAGCTTCCATAATTGCATCCGCAGCAAAAGCAGGAGGTACAAAAATAATTGAAACGTTAGCACCCGCTTTCTGTACCGCTTCTGCAACAGTATTAAAAACTGGTCTGTCTAAATGAGTTTGCCCACCTTTACCCGGCGTAACACCACCTACAACATCGGTTCCGTACTCGATCATTTGGGTAGCGTGATAAGTACCCTCATTACCGGTGAAACCCTGAACTATAACTTTTGAATCTTTATTTACAAGTACACTCATGGTTGTTTTTTATGTTAAGCAAAGCTAACAGAATCAACAGGAATCTCAAAAGATTACTTCAAAAAACAGGGTTTTAATTTGCCTATTTTAGTTATTACAGCTCATTTGTTACGGTTTTGGATTTTCACAGAAGTAGATACTCCGTATTTGATGGAATATTTTTAGAAAAGGTGCTGTTTTGCGAATCAACAATGGATAGCCCCGTCTTACGCTAAATCTTTTTTAGCTACCCTGAGCGGAGCCGAAGCACAAAAAAAGGATATCGCTTCAACCGGGTTTAAGAATGTAGGCTTGTGCTTTTTGAAAGCCGACCTCACCATGCTGAGGATACGAAGCATCTCACACACAAGGTTGCCATGCTAATTGACTACTTGTTAAGATGGGATGTTTCACTATCGTTCAACATGGACGGTATTTGCTACTCAACTCCGTCATGAGCAGGATACGAAGCTTCTCATATGAAAAGCCGCCCTGCTAATTGACAATTTGTAAGATGGGATGTTTCACTATCGTTCAACATAACGGTATTTGCTACTCCACTCCGTCATGCTGAGGGTACGAAACATCTCACTCGTAAGGTGTCCGTTTAAATAGGAGAACCTTTTAGACTTAATGTTTTTCCGAAAGGGGCGGCTATACCACACGTTATTCAACACGATGAAGAAGAAAAAAAACCTACTCCTTCGTAATTCCCGCAGAGCTAAACTGTAAATCGTATAAACGTTTATAGTAACCGTTTAAATGCAATAATTCTTGATGCGTTCCAATCTCCATAATCTCTCCTTTTTCCAAGACGATAATTTTATCGGCTTTTTGGATGGTAGATAAACGATGTGCAATAACAATAGCGGTTCTTCCCCGCATCATTTTTTCGATAGCCGTCTGAATCAAATTCTCTGTTTCGGTATCAACGGAAGAAGTGGCTTCGTCTAAAACCAAAATTTTTGGTTGATGTACCAAAGCCCTAATAAACGAAACCAGTTGAGCCTGGCCTACCGATAATGTTGCACCACGTTCTTGTACATCGTACTGATAACCGCCTGGCAATCGCATAATAAAATCATGTGCGCCAACATCTTTTGCAGCTTCAATAATTTGCTCTAAAGTAATATCTGGATTATTTAAACTGATATTATGGGCTATCGTATCCGAAAAAAGAAAAACATCTTGCAAAACCGTAGCAATCTGAGAACGCAAGTAATTCAACTCAAAATCGTTGATATTAATACCGTCGATGGTTACTTCGCCTTTACTAATTTCGTAAAACCGGTTTAATATATTGATGGTTGATGATTTGCCTGCACCCGTTGCCCCTACTAAAGCTAGCGTTTCGCCAGATTTTAAGCTGAAAGAAATATTCTTCAATATCCATTCGTCATCATTAGGCATTTCATCAGTTTGCTTGTATGAGAACCAAACGTTCGAAAACTTAATCTCGCCTTTCATAGCTGGTAAAACTACTTTTCCGTTATTTACGGTTTTCTCATCGGTATCTAAGACATTGAAAATCCTATCTGCACCCACCATACCCATTTGTAGCGTGTTAAATTTATCAGCAAGCTCTCGGATTGGTCTAAATAGCATGTTAATGTACATGATAAACGAAACGACTACACCTGGCGAAACTTGGTTGGTCAAAATACTTTTTGAACCGTACCAAACCAGCAAACCCAAAGAAAGCGCAACAATTAACTCCACCACCGGAAAAAATATAGAATAATACCAGTTAGAACGGATATGTGCATCTCGGTGCTCAGCATTGATGTGAAAAAACTTATTGTACTCCTGCTCCTCACGAGCAAAATACTGAATGATACTTACCCCGCTTATATGCTCTTGTAAAAAGGTATTTAGGTTCGAAATCTGATTTCGCACATCCTGAAAAGCAGATTTAATGGCTTCTTTAAAAATATAAGTAGCCACCATTAAAAAAGGCATCGGTACCAAAACAATCAGCGTTAAGCGCCAATCGGCATACAACATAACTGCAATAATGGTAATCACTTGCAAACTGTCCCCAATAATAGAAATTAACCCCTGACTAAAAATATCTGCAATGGTTTCTAAATCGGAAACCGTACGGGTAATTAGCTGACCGATAGGCGTTTTATCGAAATATTTTAACCTTAGTTTAGTGATGTGGTTAAAAACATCAATACGCAGATCTTTAATAACCGATTGCCCTAACACGTTGGTTAATAAAGTTTGAAAATACTGAACAAATGTTTGCAAAAGCAACAAGCCGATCATCAACAACGTCATATTTAACAAGCCAGTAGTATCGTTAAAAAAGACGTATTTATCTAAAGTAAGCTGGATAAGATAAGGTCTCACTGGCGCCAAAGCCGCCAAGGCAAGGGTTAAAAATATCGACCAGAAAAAGGTAGATCTGTAAGGTGTTGCATAAGCAAAAACCCTTTTTAGCAAGCCCCAATCGTAAGTTTTTCCGGTAATATTACTGGCCATTTATAAATTATTGATGTATGGATAATTAATTTGAGTTAAAAACAAACCACAGGCTGGCACAGAAGCACCTGCAGCAGATCTATTTTGACTTTGAATGATTTGATGCATTGCCTCTGCGGAGATTTTTCCTTTCCCAACATCAACCAAAGTACCAACGATAGCCCTTACCATGTTGCGTAAAAAGCGATTTGCACTTACGTGGTAAATTAGACCATTCGGAATTACTTCCCACTCTGATTTATTAATGTGACAGATGTTGGTGAAATTATCTGCGTTTGACTTACAGAACGCACCAAAATCTTCGTATTCTTTAATAATTGATGCTGATTTTTGCATCTCGGGCAAATCTAACTTATCTTTTATCAACCAGCTAACATCTGTTTTAAATGGGTCTTTTTTAAAATTAATATGATACTGATAGGCTCTTAAAGTTGCATCAAACCTTGCATGCGCATCGGTGTTTACAGCAATTAAAGCGTAAACGGCAATATCATATGGTAAAAGCGAATTGATAGATTTCAAGAACTTATCTTGCACAATCTCTATTTCGGCAGGTAAATCTAAATGTGCAAAAAACTGGGTAGCGTGAACTCCACTATCTGTTCTGCCACAACCTAAAGTCTCCACATCAAATCTAAAAAACACTTTTAAAGCTTTCTGTAATACTTCTTGTACCGCTAATGCATTTGGCTGTGTTTGCCAGCCGTGATACGCGGTACCTTTATAGGCTAAACTTAAAAAGTATCTATTTGTTTGTTGCACCGCACAAATTTAACGCTTAAATTATTTATCAAAGAATAAGATTGTTGTTTTAACTTTGCAATTATTTAACAGCGTTACCGCAAACTATAAAACAAAATGATACAGAGAATTCAGACCATTTATCTTTTTTTAGCTTCCCTAGCTATTTATGCTTTATTTCTTTTTCCAGTGGTAAATATTTTTTCGGCTTTTGGAGCTAAAAAAATAATGGTTACGGGGGTTTATGAACTCATTAATAATCAATTGGCACAAACAGAAGCATTCACTTTATTAACTATCGCTACTGCGATTTTGGGACTTCTCCCTATTGTATTAATTTTTCTGTTTAAAAACCGTAAGCGACAAGCAACTTTGGTTTACTTAAATGTGTTTTTGGTAATCGGGTTCAGCTTTTGGCTAGCGCAAACGATTAAAGGTGCAGCGGGGAAAACTTTAGAGATCAGTGATTATAGTATTGGCGCTGGTTTAACATCTGTTGCTATTTTATTTTTGGTTTTAGCTGGGAAAGGGATTTTGAGGGATGATAAATTGGTAAAATCTGCTGATCGGTTAAGATAAATATTTTATCCAAAAATTTATTCGACCGTTAAGCTAAAAAGATTTTTATTTAGATATTGGTTTTTTTCTAAACGATATAAATCAGGACAGTTAGCTTTTACATTAAAATTTACCTTATTGATTAGGCGGGAGTTAACGCTGGGTACTAACGTAGTAATTCCTGTTGTGTGGGCCTTAATTATTAATGGAGGCATGCTTAAAACTGGCACTTCCAACGAAACTTATTCCACAATACAACTATCTAAACTGATGGTAAGATTTCGCTATTTAATATGAACGGAAGAAAGCTAGCTAGCAAAAGTCTGATTTTGAATAAGGATTACAACGAGGTTGTCTTTTATCAAACTTTAACAGCCGTTAATTATTTCATTAACCTAACTAGCGGAAGAAAATCAACCAACTTTAAATTCTTTAAATGAAGTAAATCGATCTTTAAAAAGAGGAATGGCCGGAACTCATGTTTGGGCCATTTGTGTTTATACTCAAATGGTAAGCAACAATAGGCTTTTCCTAAAATGACATTATGAAATTTTAACAATTAAGTTTACTATAATAAACATCTCGTGTTTTATTGCTATATTTGTGTATTATAATACATTGAAATGATCGACTCAACTACCATTAAAGAGGTTAGATTACAACTTGGTGAACTTTGTAAAATCAAAAGACAAGCTTACGGATTATCACAAGAGGAATTAGCCACAGAACTAGGACTATCTCGTTATACCATCCAAAAATTAGAGAACGGAAGTAACGCAACACTAGACACTGTATTGAAAATAGCCAACCATTTTAACCTATTAGAAAACATTCATCAATCTTTAAAAGCATTAGAAGCGAATAACAATATTGATTCATTGTACTAAAAATGGCAAAAAATAATATCATAGAGGTTCAGTTATTTGGTTTGGAAATAGGAAAGTTGGGTTACGACTTAGATAAAAGAGCATCTTATTTTCAGTATAACCCCGTATTTTTAGCTTCTAACCAATACACAAAAATCTTTCCATATATCTTTAAGCGAATAAAACCGGTTCAGGTTTTTACAAACTTTGAAAACGAAACTTTCAAAGGCTTACCTCCAATGATTGCAGATTCACTACCTGATATGTTTGGTAATATCATTTTTAAAGAATGGTTTGAAGCCAAAAACATAGAATTTAAGAAAATCAGCATATTAGAACAGCTCACGTATGTAGCTAATAGAGGTATGGGCGCACTGGAGTATTATCCGATGGCAAAAATACCTGCATCGACTAGCGTAGATATTTCGGAAATAGTGGAAATATTAACCAAAGTATTAAGTTTAAAAAACGAAACGTCTGCAGAGGAATTGAGTGATAAAGCTTTACTTAACATCTTTAAAATTGGTACTTCCGCGGGAGGGGCGAGACCCAAAATCCTAATTTCTGAACATAAAGAAACAGGTAAAATCATTTCTGGAGATATTGAGTACAGCAATGAGTATAATCATTATCTGGTTAAACTCTGCTTAAACAACGGCGAGGAAAAAGATTATAATAAAGAAAAAGTAGAATATGCTTACTACTTAATGGCAGAAAAAGCCGGAATACATATGATGCTTTCAAAACTTATCGATGACAAACATTTTGCAACATTACGCTATGACAGGCAATACGGAGAAAAACAACATGTTTTAACTGCTGCTGGTCTCACCGGTTGGGACTTTAACAAGCCTGACGATAGTAGTTATGAAAATCTTTTTAAACTAGCTATCAATCTTAAAGTACCCTATAAAGATATTCAGCAATTATTTAAGAGGATGGTTTTTAATATCGTTTACGGAAACGTAGATGATCATTTAAAAAACCATAGTTTCATTTATCAAAAAGAAACTGACACTTGGCAATTAGCGCCAGCTTATGACTTAACCTATCCCTTAAACATAAACCTCAATTACAAAAGCATTTCAAGAGCATTAGCAATTAATGGTAAACGCAACAACATCACTATTGATGATGTTATGAAGATTGCGGATTTATACGCAATTAAAAATCCAAGAGGGATTGTAAAGGAAGTTAATTACCCCAGGGCATACTGGCTTTCTATAGCAAACGAATTACATATACCTGAAAAGGTAAGCAGTGCCATAAAAAAAGAATTTATAAACTTGCTATAGCAATCCGCTTCTACCCACCATCAATCTTAACTTTTCGCTTATACTCATCAATTGCTACTAGAGTAAATTCACCTATAACAGCTTTTTCTCTCCCTTCACTATACATTTGCTCTATAAAAATTTCCACCTTTACCTTAATACTGGTATTACCAACTTTTGATACTCTGCCAATCAACTCCACAATTGTTCCGGCTGGAATAGGTTTTGTAAAATCAATTTTATTAGTACTTACCGTAACCAACCTTTGTCTACAAAAACGAGTGGCGGTAATAAAAGCAACTTCGTCCATCAAAGCCATTGCAGTGCCACCAAAAAGTGTATCGTAATGGTTAGTTGTATTAGGAAATACCGCTTTGAAAATACGGGTTTCAGATTGTTGAATCTTTTCTTCGGTCGTCATTCTTTAGATTTTTTAGCTGTTGAAAACACAGATTGGGAAATCGCTTAAAGTGAAGAAAAATTATTGGAATTCTTAATATAAAAATCTCCGAGCAGGTAAAAACCTGCTCGGAGATTTCGACTTTTGGGTAACAGACTAAGAAGCTACTAGCTCTTCAACTTCATTTCTCATCTGTTTTGCTGCATTTACCATTTCTATCAATGCCTTTTTAGTTTCGTCCCAATGGCGAGTTTTTAAGCCACAATCTGGGTTTACCCAAAGCTGAGCTGATGGAATCACTGCCTTTGCTTTCTCCAACAAATCAACCATCTCTTCTTTTGATGGCACACGTGGCGAGTGAATATCATAAACTCCCGGACCAATATCGTTTGGATATTTAAACTCAGCGAAAGCATCTAATAACTCCATTTGAGAGCGTGAACACTCAATCGTAATTACGTCGGCGTCCATATCTGCAATGTTTTTAATGATATCATTAAATTCAGAATAACACATATGGGTATGAATTTGGGTTTCATCTCGTACACCGCTTGCTGATATTCTGAAACAGCGCACTGCCCATTCTAAATAATCTTGCCAGCCAGATTTTCGTAGCGGTAAGCCTTCACGTATTGCCGGTTCATCAATTTGGATAATTTTAATTCCCGCTGTTTCTAAATCCACAACTTCATCACGAATTGCCAAAGCTATTTGTGTACAAGTTTCTGACCGTGGTTGGTCATTCCGCACAAAACTCCATTGCAAAATTGTAACCGGAGCGGTTAACATTCCTTTCACAATTTTTTGAGTTAATGATTGCGCATAAGCTGCCCATTTGATTGTCATTGGTTTAGGTCGCTGAATATCGCCGTAAATAATTGGAGGTTTAACACAGCGACTGCCATAACTTTGCACCCATCCATTTTTGGTAAATACAAAACCTTCTAGTTGTTCGCCAAAATATTCTACCATGTCATTACGCTCAAACTCGCCATGCACCAATACATCAATTCCGGTTTCCTCTTGCCAACGAACTGCTCTTTTGGTTTCTTGCTCTAGCAGTTCCTGATATTGTTCTGCTGTTAGTTCTCCTTTTTTAAATTTTGCTCTCCAACTACGTACCTCTGTAGTTTGCGGAAAAGAACCGATGGTTGTAGTTGGGAATAATGGCAAGTTTAACGCTTTTTGTTGCTTTTCCTTACGAACTGCGAAAACGCTATCGCGTTTCGCATCCGCTTCGGTAATTGCATTTACACGTTGTTTTACTTTTTCGTTATGAATCAGTTTTGAATTTCTCCGATTTTCAACGGATAATTGGTTCGCCTTAAATTGATGCGCAACTAATTCACTTTCGGCTGGTGTAGCTAATTTTTTAAGCGTCACCACCTCATCAATTTTCTGCTTAGCAAAGGCTAACCATTGTTTAATTTCTGGCGTTAAAACCTGCTCATTGGTTTCTAAATCTAAATCGCAGGGCGAATGAATTAAAGAACAAGACGGCGAGATCATTAGCCGTTCTGCACCTAATTTTTCAACTGCTTTATTAATGAGATTTAGTGACGTTTGATAGTCATTTTTCCAAATATTTCTGCCATCAACAACGCCTAAAGAAAGATTTGTTGTAGCTGATAAATTAGAATTTAAAACTTCATCTAATTGTGAAGGGCATTTTACAAGGTCGAGATGTAGGGTGTGTACTGGTAAAGCAATTGCGGTTTCTAAATTATCGCCGTAGCCTTCAAAATAGCTAGTTAATATTACTTTGAGTTTTGGAAATTCTTTTTTGATTTTTGTGTAAACTGTGTGAAGTGCTTGTTTTGCATTTTCGCTTAAATCTAAAGCTAAAAATGGTTCGTCAAATTGAACCCACTCTACCTGCTGTGCTTCTAATTGCTTAAGGAGTTCTAAATAAACTGGCAATAAGTTATCTATTAAATCCAATCTATCAAAGCCTGCTTCTTTCTCTTTACCCAATAATAAGTAAGAAACCGGACCAATAATTACTGGTTTTGTTAAAATTCCTCCGCTTTTTGCTTCAATAAATTCGTCGACTATTTTGGAAGAAAATAATTTGAACGGTTGGTTTTTATAAAATTCTGGAACAATATAATGGTAATTGGTATCAAACCACTTGGTCATTTCCATTGCAATAATATCCAAACCTTCTTTTTGGTATCCTCTGGCCATTGCAAAATAAAGATCGAGTTCGGTATTATCTTTATTTAAGATTACTTGATGATAACGTTCTGGAATTGCGCCAACCGTTAAAGACAAGTCTAAAACTTGGTCGTAAAAGGAGAAGTCGTTAGACGGAATTAAATCAATTCCTTTGTTTTTCTGCAACTCCCAGTTTTGTTTACGGATGTTGCTTCCTGCCTTCATCAGTTCTTTAACTGATATTTTGCCCGACCAATATTGCTCGCAGGCTTTTTTGAGTTCTCTGTTGCTACCAATTCGCGGATAGCCAAGATTGTTTGTTAACATTCTCTTTCTTTTAAAAGATAAATAAATCTGTTAAAAGCTCTTTTTTAAAACTTCGGAATGCGTTTTATGAGATGAGGTTGAAGAAAGAAAACACGTAGCGCAAAACAAAGTCTTCCTTTTTACGGAATACCGGTAGAGAAATAGATACGCATCAGTCTGACTAAAAGCTTCAAATCGCGAAAGCATTGTCCAATCGGAATAGGCAGGTCTCCTGACTTGTAACAGTTTTCATCGTCCTTCCCGCTCCGTTAAATGAAACAGTGGATACTCGTGGATGAAAACCTTTTGGTTACTTACAGTTGCGCGACAGTTCGTGATTTACACACGATTCCCTATTAATACACAGCTAAGTATAGCCTTTTCCGGTTGATGAAGAAAATGAAAAGAACTTATCGGGGTTAAAAGTAAGCATATTTTTCGTCTGGCCGATGCTTTTTTATAACTACAACTAAGAATAAACGGTATAAAGAAATACATAATCTTTTTATTAACCTAAGTTCGATTATTAATGGCCTTTTATGCTATTAATAGCGTCTATTTTTTTTTGAGTCATAAAGGTTTTGCGTTAGGGATTGCAGTGAAAATCCTTTTTACTCTTCTTCAGAGTAAAAAGATTGTAACGAAAAGTCCGCCCGAACGCCCTAATGAAGGTGTTAATAATCGAACTCGGGTCATTAGGGTTTATTTTTACTTATTTAAGAAAGAAGACAAAATGAGCTTTAGACCTTTTTTTAAAGCTTGAAAGGATAGAAGTAAGGAATAACCATGACCAATATCACCATCATAATTAAGGTAAGAAACCCACCTACTTTTACAAAATCAAAGAATTTATATTTACCTGGGCCATAAACCAATATACAAGAAGGCTCAAACGGCGTAAGCATAGATACTGATGCAGACAGCATAATCGCTATAGCAAAAGTCAAAGGGTTTAAATGTAACTGATGGGCAGTTTGTAAACCGATCGGTAAAACCACCAGCGCTGCGGCTGCATTGCTTAAGGGCTGTGTTAATAAAACGGTTAAGAATATAAAACCACCTAAAATGCCATATACTCCCAAAGGTTCAAATATTGCGACAATATATTCTGCAACAAACTTATCAGCACCGGTTTTTGTCATGGCGATACCAAACGCACTCATTCCACCAATTAAGATCAACAAACGCCAGTCAATATCGTCATAAATTTCATCAGGATTAATGCACCTGAACGCGACTGTTAACAAAGCGCCAATTAAAAAACCAATAGATAAAGGAACGATTCCAGTAGTGCCTAAAAGAATAGAGAGCACAAAAAACAATAAAGTAAAGACACCCTTTCTTTTAAGGTTTAGATTAGGTTTGTAATCTTCTAAAAGAATGAAATCATTATCTTGGCTTCTAATCAAGTTAATACTTTCTTTTTCGCCTTGCACCAATAATAAATCACCAACTTTCAAACGCATTTTTCCAATTTTCTCCCTCATCGTTTTACCTTTTCGGTGTATTGCTAAAATACCTAATCCATAACGGGCTCTAAAGTTTATGTTTTCCACTGTACCTTTTAAAGTGTCAGATCCGTCTACCACCATCAACTCTGCTAAATGAAAATCCGTTCCCTCATTGCTTAAGTCTAATAAATCTGCCTTAATATCTACGCCCTTTAAATCCTTTATCTTTAAAAGATCATCAACATTTCCTTTTATTAAAAGGTTATCACCTGCAGCCAACTTGGTAAAACTAGTAGGTATAAAGTTATACTTGTTCCGGATAATAGAAACAATTGTAAAACCTTGTTTAGAAATGTCAGAATCGACTACTTTTTGTCCAATTGAATCAGAATCTTCTGCAATTACTGCTTCACTTAAGTAACTTCTCACAGCGTAATCATCTTCCAAAGTATCTTTAGAATTTACCGGTAATAACATCTGACCTAGCGTCATCATATATACCATTCCCACTCCTAACAATATTAAGCCAATGGGTAAAAAATCAAACATTCCAATTCTAGGTAATCCTTGTGTAACAAGATAACCACTTACAGCCACGTTAGTGGAAGTACCAATTAGCGTACAAGTTCCCCCCAGGATTGATGCGAACGCAAGTGGCATTAATATTTTGGAAGGCGCTATTCCAGATATTTTTGATAAACCAATGGTTGGATTTAACATCAACGCGGTAATTGTTGTATTGTTCATAAAGCCCGACGTTAATGCCGAAACTAACATCACAAAAAACAGAATTAATTTAGGCGGTTGCTTTTTAATATTTACCAAGCGGGAAATAAAAGTATCTATCACTCCCGTTTTTCTTAATGCACCCACCATTACAAATATCGCCGCAAGGATAATAATGAAATCACTTGAAAAGCCATCAAAAGCTTCTTTGGGAGTAATAATATTTGTAAGACAAAGTACAATTAATATAAAAATAGTAACCACGTCAACCGTGAAAATTTCTATAGCAAACAGAATGATTGCTAACACTAATAACCCTAATACAATTGCGATGGTCATATACCTAACAAGAACTGGAAAAATTCTTGATTTTTGTTAATCAAATTAAAATCCACAAAGTTCAAAAAAACTCATTAAAAATTTAACAAACTGTAAACTAGCTTATTATTTTGAATAATTAGCGTGTTTGAAGTTATTCAGGCGTTTAAATACAATTATGCAAGCTGTTAAAATCGTCCAAAATAAGAGATATTGAACATTGTACAGAAATGAAAAATAAATTTTATCCTACATTTGAAATAAAAATAAATTTTATGGCTACTTCTAAAATATTATATAACGGTGATTTAAGGACTACCGCTACACATTTGCAATCATCAACGCAAATTATTACTGATGCACCAGTTGATAACCAAGGAAAAGGAGAGGCATTTTCTCCGACAGACTTATTAGCAACCTCTTTAGCTGCTTGTATGTTTACAATTATGGGAATTACCGCCCGCACACATGAAATTGATATTGATGGTGCAAGTGCGGAGGTTACCAAAGTAATGGGTACCGAGCCAAGAAGAGTAACTGAAATTTGTGTAAATTTTACTTTCCCTAAAAAAGACAGCTACAGCGACAAGCAAAAGAAAATTTTAGAAAACGCAGCTTTAACCTGTCCGGTAAACCAAAGTTTGCATGCAGATATTAAAAGGCCTATAAATTTTGGATGGTAAAAAAAATGGAATAATACTTTCGTTATATGCTGATAGTCAGACACATTCTTAAGTATTCTTCCATTTGATGTTATTGGTTTATGCTAAAAAAAAAGCTACCAATTGGTATTTAGCTAAAATATGGATTTTTACCATAGTCATCCCAAAGTTGGGATAAAGATTTCCCTGTGTTTTTACTCCAGAACGAATCCGAGTAGGTTTTGGTTCTCATAGCGTGATCAAGCTTTTTTACTAGCTCTTTATCTACATTTTTTTCTATCCAATAAAAAAAGCGAGCTGTAATTCGGTACGAGTTTTCATAAGATTGCTTACTATTATAGGCTGGCAGTCTCCAGTTTGCACCTTCGTTGTTAATACCCATAGTGTAACGAACATAGTCGGCAATTCCCTCCGTAATCCATCCTGGACCGGCGCCATCAGGATAACTTTGCACCAAATGCATCACTTCATGTGTCACTACATCAATATCTTCTGGATTCTTTTTAAACCATTCGGGGTTAAAACGTACAATCCCACCTCCAGCTGCCGCTACTCCTTTATAGGCAGGATCAATTACAAAAATCACATTTCTGGTTGACTGCTTGTTATATAGTTTTACTTCTTTAGGGTAAACTTCAAAAAAGGCATCGGAAAGTCGCTGTTTCACTTCGGGATCAAAACTTACTTCTTTATTGATAAAAATTAAAGTGAATTCCCCCTTTTTCAAGGTATCTGATGATATTATATCATGTGTATCGATATGATTCCAATTCTCCTGTCCGAAAGCAAATCCGCTGATAAAAACAAAAGCAAAAATTGCGATAACCGTTTTAAACTTCATTCTTTTCATTTTATGTTGATTTTGCTATTTAAGTTTCCTTCTATTTTCAAAAACCTTTAGTCCCGGTAAAAAAATTTAGCGCTAAAGCCAAACAAATTTCAGAAGAATATATTACATCGACTGAAATTGTTAGACATTATGTTCGGAAACTTCCGTTAATAAGAACCTAGCCCTATTTTACACTGAATTTATAAATCGAACTCGTTTTGTATGTATCGCCCGGTTTTAATTCTGTTGATGGGAAGGCCGGTTGGTTTGGAGAATCTGGATAATGTTGTGTTTCCGCCGCAAATGCAGTTCTAAAGTCGTCTTTTGTACCACCTTTAAAAGTGTTTTTACTTTGCATAAAGTTACCGCTATAAAACTGTAGACCTGGCTCTTGTGTATAAATATCCATCACAATCCCCGATTTATCGCCTTTAACGGTTGCAGCATGAGTCATTCCCATTGCTTTTGTTCCGTTAAGAACAAAGTTATGATCATAACCTTCACCGTTTTTCAACTGCTGATTGTCTTGTTCTATCCTTGCTCCAATTTTTGTTGGTTGCGTAAAATCAAACGGTGTTCCTGCTACTTTCTCAATACCTGTTGGAATCAAAGTAGAGTCTACAGGTGTGTACTCGTTTGCAAAAATCTGTAAAGTATGGTTTAAGATTGTTCCACTACCTTCGCCATTTAGGTTGAAGAAAGCATGGTTAGTTAAATTTACAATGGTTTTCTTATCTGTTGTGGCTTCATAATCCATCTTTAGCTCATTATCATCTGTTAAAGTGTAAGTAACCTTAACATTTAAATTACCAGGAAAGCCTTCCTCGCCATCTTTAGAGAGGTAGTTTAAAACGATAGTGTGAGCATCTGGCTGTGTGGCATCCCAAACCTTAGATTGAAATCCGTCTTTACCGCCATGCAACATGTTGGTGCCATTATTTAAAGATGATTGGTAGTTTTTACCATCAATTGTGAATTTTCCCTTGGCAATGCGGTTACCGTAACGGCCAATAGTTGCACCAAAATACGGCTCTGTCGATTTTTGATAAGCCTCTGCACTTGCAAAACCCACCACAACATCTGTCAATTTGCCTGCGCTGTCTGGAACCATTAAACTAATTATACGTCCACCTAAATTGGTGAAAACCGCTTTCATATTGTTCTTATTAGTTAGGGTAAACATTTTCACAGCTTTGCTATTAATTGTAGTGTCAAATTTCGTACTATCAACCATTGTAGCACTTAAAGAATCTTGTGATGATGAGGACTCTGTTTTGTTGTTACTACAGGCGCTCAAAATTGTTAATGCAACTGCAGACGCAGACAGCACTTTTTTAACTGGTGAATTCATTTTTTTCATTTATTTAATTTAAGGTTTAACTAATCTTACGCCAAATAGGCTTCCTGCTGTATTGTTTTTATCAGCAAGAAATTTCACTTCAATTTGTTTCTTATTCTTCAATAGCTGTTCAGGAATTTCATAAGTTTCTATATAAAACTCGCTCGGTTTCTTAGCTTCTAATGATTCCTTTGCTATTACGTCTCCATCTATTAAAACACTAAACTTTCTGTTACCTCCATCGCTGCCAAAATAAGCGCCACAATTCGGCTTTTGTTTCGCCTTTGGTGCCCATTATAAAACTGAAATAGCCCCCGTCTTAGCATCTCTCCAATTTCCGTTGTTATAAGAACCGGTGAACGTATTTTCTCCGGTTAACGAGTGATCTCTTTCGGGTTGCATTTCGCCAGTTCTTAAAATATATAAAGTTCTAACGTCTAATTCCTCCTGTTTCTTAAGTTGTTCCTGATAAATTATTTTTTGTGCTGCCATTCATCAGTCGAAAATTTGTCCCAATAAATCATGTATTTATCATCCGCAATATCGTATAACGGAACTAAAGTAGTTAATTTAGAGCTCTGGTTTACTTTAGTGGTAAAAGTAATTGTTTTTTTGTTGGCAAATTGAATCCAATCTTTCGCTTGGTTATTATTATTTACAAAAACGGAAATATCAGTTTTTTTGACGGCTGGCGCACCTAGTTTACCAGCTAATACAACTGGTTCGTACAATAGACCTACCTTATTTTGATCATCAGGCAAGGTTTCTTTATATATATTCATAGGCATTGTATATTCTAAAACATTACCTTTTTTCCAATTTCTTGAGACGGTAAAGTACGTTCCTTCTTTAAACTCCGAATTTAACTTTTTTCCGTTAATGGTCAAACTTGCATTTATTTGCCCAAGCTGGGACTCTCAAATAAATTTTATTTCTTAAACTTCCCTCCGTGACCGTGAAAGTCACGTTATCGCTTTCGGGGAAATTACCTTGTTGCTTTAACTTAAAACCTTTGTTTTTCCAGTTTAACTCCGAACGAATGAACAGATTGATATACAATCCACCATCCGCTGCTTTAAAATAAATATCTTCTTCATATTTTGCATGGTTCTCCATTCCTATTCCAGTACAATACCAAAAAGAACTATCCGCGGTACCAAAAACTTTCTGCTCACCAGATTTTAACGGGAAATAATAAAGAACCATTCCTGTTTCGGATTTTGTGAAGGCAAGATATGATAGTAAATAACCCATTCAAATAATCCTATAGGTTGATGATGGATTTAATTTGTAAAGATGCTGAGTTAATTTAAGCATATTAAAAGAGTTGCATGTTTCGGTAGTATCGCTACTCAGTTGATCAGCAAACTGTCCTGGTTTTGCAAAATGTTCGTAATTACTGTTGCCGCCTATTACATAAAAATGCTGATGAACAACTTCGTCCCAAAAAAACTGAGATATAGTATGCTTTTTTTGCTCTCCGGTTAGCTCATAATCGCGGGCGGAGCCAGTCACTTTTGGAATTTGCGTATTGGCGTGTAACCCTGCAAGCTCATCTTTTTGATCAGCTAAGGGGTTTAAAACCTTTTCATGGAAAAATAATTTACGCCTCTTTCAAACCCTCAAATTTATCCCAAAAACCATCTTTTGGTAATGGCGCAAAAATCTTCACAGGTTCTTTTTTAACAGGATGCGTAAACTCGAGCCTTCTGGCGTGTAAACAGATGGATTTTTTACGACTTCCGCGTGGATAGCCGTACTTATTATCGCCAACTATTGGGCTTCCTAAAGTTGCAAGTTGTACCCTAATTTGGTGTGGGCGACCAGTAATCGGGTCAACTTCTATCAAGTAATAGTCATTTAAAAAGCCTAAAACTTTAAAGTTTAGCTCAGCTCTTTGGCTGCCCGGTACTTCGGTATTATAAGCAGTAGTAATGTTTTTTTTAGGATTTTTAATTAACCAATGCACTAAATTCCCTTCCATCATACTCGGCTTTTGCCTTACCACAGCCCAATAAGTTTTATGCATTTCCCGCTCTTTAAACATTTTATTGATACGCTCTAATGCTTTTGAAGTTTTTGCAAACAGAATAACTCCACTCACTGGTCTATCTAAACGGTGCACTACACCTAAAAAAGCACCATTTGGTTTGTTATATTTTTCGGCTATGTAAGCTTTCACCATTTCATCCAAAGAAGGATCATTGGTATCATCAACCTGTACAATCCAACCTGCTTTTTTATAAACAGCAATTAAATGGTTATCCTCAAAAAGAATATCCTTTTCGGTGATTTTATAAAAATTTGGATCAGGTGCTTGATTATGCATTATTATTAATGATTGATGAGAAAGTTTTGAATGATAGAATTAATTATTTGCCGCCTTTCAACTTACTTATCTTTTTTTCTAGCAAATAATTATTTTTCGAAACTACTTCTTCACCAGTTTTTATCTCTAATGCTCTTCTAGCGTCTCCGGCAATTTTACCACCCTCTTTAGCAACAATCTTGTTACTAACAAATCCCTGAGGATTTTTGGTTTTTACAATTGCTGTCGTTGACGCTTCGCCTAGCATTGAAAAAATAAGTTCGAGATCGGTCATGTGGTCTCGTAGGTTTTGCCGTTTTAATCCTTTTATGTCTTTATATTCCGAAGGTAGCAATCCAAATGTCGCTTTTGAAATCTCTGCTGTTAGTATTGCATACTCTTTGGTTTCTTTTACACCTCTGTTTTTCCACTTATCGGTCAATTCTTCGCGGATAGCAATACTTCTCATTCGCTTCTCAATCCAGTCTTCCGAATGTCCTTTAGATTTGTATAGCTCTCTTGTACGCTTTGTTGCCAATTCTGGATTTTGAATCTCATCTAATCTATCAGCGCCAACCTGAGCTAACCAAAGCTTAAAGGGTTCGGCCCTACTCGATGGAACGGACTGAATAATTCTTAACAACCCTTTTGAGTCAGATGCTTGGACTTTTCTTTTTTTACCATCGGAAGCTTGCATCTCAACTAGGGTACAAAATGTACCCCAGTTGCTTTTAAGCAACTCGTCACGAAGTAACATTTTCTTTATGTATTGTTTAACGTCTTTACTCCCAGTAAGCACCAAGATTACATCCTGAATGGAAAAAAACCATTTTTCTTTTTCCGCATCCCAGCTAGAACGGATTTGATTACTCCCGAAAAGTTTTATATCACTCATATTTAATATTACTAATGACTAATTGAGAGCACTTTTAATAGCACAGTAAATAGCTAATGGCCGCTAACCGTTGATGTCGCCCAATCAATAATGAACTAATGACGAAATGAACTCCTTTCACTAACTACCCCAATCTCTGCCTAACCGCCTCGTACAAAATCACTCCGGCAGAAACTGAAACGTTTAGAGAAGCAATCTCTCCAGCCATGGGTATTTTTGTTAAATAATCAGAATTACGAATGAGTTCAAAAGTTATTCCTTCATCCTCTGACCCCATAATAATAGCCGTTGGTGCAGTGTAATCTGGTTTGTAAATTAAATCGTCAGTTTTTTCGGTGCAAGAAACAATTTGTAAACCCGAATCTTTTAAAAACCGCATGGTTTGCAATAAACTATCGTGACGGCAAATAGGAATTTTATATAAGGCACCAGCCGATGTTTTTACCGCATCTGGGTTTACCTGTGCTGCACCTTTTTTAGGAATTACAATAGCGTGAACGCCCGTACACTCCGCAGTTCTGGCAATGGCTCCAAAATTCCGTACATCAGTAACGCCATCCAAAATTAAAATCAACGGGACCTCGCCACGTTCATAAATAGCTGGAATAATGTTTTCAATTTTTTGATAAGTAATTGGTGAAATAAAAGCAATTGCGCCTTGGTGATTTTTGCCAGTTATTCTGTTCAGCTTTTCTACAGGCACCAATTGCGATGGAATTTCATGCCCACGTAATGCTGCTTTCAATTCGGTCATTAAATCTCCACTCAAGCCTCGCTGTAAAAACAACGATTCAATATCTTTTCCTGAATTAATGGCCTCTATAATCGCCCTAATCCCAAAAACCATTTGATTTACCTCCTTAGGCTCGCTCTTAAATCTTCTATCATTCATACGCTAATCTTCTATCATTCATACGCTCGCAATTTAGCCAAAAACTCTGTGAATGGTTAAAAAAATTATCCGGATTTAAAAAGACCAAAACATTATTAACAAGTTTGTTTTTTATTAACACGACTTTTAAAAACAGTTCAACCACCTAAAATCTGGTTTTAAACACTTTTTAAACATTACTCGTTGATAACGAAGACTATAAAGCTAAATAGGTCGCCTTACAAAATTATGTAACAAAAATCTGTTCAAAACTCTTGGACTTAGTCATCTTTTTTTGCATATTTTTGTAGCTATGAGTTCTGAAGTTGAAAATAAAAAAACCGGATTTTCCAAAGATAATAGAAGCCGATTAAGCAGTATGGTTTCTGGCTTAGGAAAACTTCCGCCACAAGCTTTAGATTTAGAAGAGGCTGTTTTGGGTGCTTTGATGTTAGAAAAAGATGCCCTTTCTACCGTTATCGACATTTTAAAACCTGAAGTTTTCTATAAAGATGCTCACCAAAAAATTTTCCATGCCATTCAGGAACTTTTTACAGCATCTTCTCCCGTAGATATTTTAACCGTATCTTCTCAACTACGCAAACAAGGCGAGTTAGAGATTATTGGTGGTGCATTTTACATTACAGAACTAACAAACCGAGTTGCATCAGCAGCCAATATAGAATTTCACGCCCGTATCATTTCTCAAAAATTTATACAGAGAGAGTTAATAAGAATTTCGACTGACATTATCAATCAATCATATGAGGACACCAGTGATGTTTTTGAGTTGCTGGATTATGCAGAGAAAAACCTTTTTGATATTGCCCAAAACAATTTAAGAAGAGATTCCCGCAAGATGGACGACATTATAAAGGAGTCTTTAAAAATGTTGGAATCTTTACGTGGTAAGGAAGATGTTTTAACGGGTGTCCCTTCCGGATTTACAGCTTTGGACCGAGTAACAAATGGTTGGCAAAAATCAGATTTAATTATCATTGCTGCCCGTCCCGCGATGGGAAAAACAGCTTTCGTTTTAACTTGTGCTAGAAATGCAGCGGTTCAATTTAATAAACCAGTAGTAGTTTTCTCTCTGGAGATGTCGTCTGTACAGTTAACTAATCGTTTAATTTCTGGCGAAGCAGAAATTGAGCAAGAGAAGATTAGAAAAGGGCAATTAGAGAACTGGGAATGGCAACAAATGACCAGCAAAATTGGAAAGCTAAGTGAAGCGCCTCTAATTATTGATGATACACCGGCTTTAAACGTTTTTGAGTTTAGAGCAAAATGCCGAAGACTAAAATCGCAGTACGATATTCAAATGATCATTATCGATTATTTGCAGTTGATGCAGGGAAAAGCCGACGGAAAAGGTGGCGGCGGTGGTGGGAGTCGTGAGCAGGAAATATCCAGTATTTCAAGAGCTTTAAAACAAGTTGCAAAAGAACTAAACGTTCCAGTAATTGCGCTCTCTCAGTTAAGTAGAGCGGTAGAAAATCGCCCCGGAGGTTCTAAAAAGCCGATGTTATCCGATTTAAGGGAATCTGGAGCAATTGAGCAGGATGCGGATATGGTATTGTTCTTATACCGCCCAGAATATTATGGTTTAGACCAAGATGAAAACGGAAACCCAACGGCAGGAGTTGGTGAAGTAATTATTGCAAAACACAGAAATGGTGAAACCTGTACCGTACCGTTAAGGTTTATTGGTAAGTATGTTAAATTCACCGATTTAGAAGATAACTTTGGTGGCATAAGTGCATCAGATAACTCCGCAGCAGATCCTTTCTCTAGCCTAAGCCCTTCATCACAGTTTGAAAGCATTACCCTAAAACCTAAAAACTGGGACGTTGAAGATGATGAGCCGCCTTTTTAGGTGGTTAGTTTGTTAGGTGGTTAGGTTTTTAGGTGGTTAGTTTGTTCGATTGTTAAGTGGTTAGGTTCTTGCCTTAGTCCTTTGCAAATACTAATTGAGTTCGTTAATCTAATACTCTATTTATTAATTCAATTAAGTTGGGTTTAAGCTCAACTTAATTGAGCATTGATAAGTCCATTAACACCAAAAAAATCAATTCCTATCCTAAGTTCCCAAATTTTGTTATTTTTGCCCAAACCACACGAGCTGATGCAAAACTTAACACTTCTTGACGGTCAGAAATTCCAGATTACTTTACAACGGCTTTGCCATCAATTAATAGAAAATCATAATGATTTCTCTAACTCTGTAATACTCGGCATACAACCCCGAGGCATCTATTTATCAAAGAGAATTGCTGAAGAATTAAAGCAGATTATTCCGAACGCACATATTAAAAGCGGCATTTTAGATATCACTTTTTACCGCGATGACTTTAGACGTGGCGACCACCCTTTAGTGCCAAGTAGTACCGAAATTGACTTTATTATTGAAGGTAAAAAGGTGATTTTGGTAGATGACGTATTATGGACCGGACGAACCATTAGAGCTGCAATGGATGCTATTTTAGCATTCGGAAGACCAGAAAAAGTAGAACTTTTAGTGCTGGTAGACAGGCGCTATAGCAGACATTTACCAATTGAACCAAATTACATCGGTATCAAAGTAGATTCCATGTCATCACAAAAAGTAGTGGTGAGTTGGGAAGAAACAGACGGGGAAGACAAAATTGTTTTAGTATCTGAAAGCGTTTAAAATATGGCAGAAATAGCACAAAGATTAAGCAGTAAACATCTTTTAGGAATTAAGGATTTAACCACTCCGGATATCAATCTAATTTTAGAAACTGCAGACACTTTTAAAGATGTAATTAATCGCCCGATCAAAAAAGTTCCTTCTTTAAGAGACATCACCATTGCCAACATCTTTTTTGAAAACTCTACCCGAACAAAATTATCTTTTGAATTAGCTCAAAAACGTCTTTCAGCGGATGTTGTGAATTTTGCGGCATCGAGTTCATCGGTGAGCAAAGGCGAAACCCTAATTGATACGGTGAACAATATTTTATCCATGAAAGTGGATATGGTAGTTATGAGACATCCCTATCCTGGTGCAGGCGTTTTTTTAAGCAAACACATTGACGCACAAATTGTAAATGCCGGAGATGGCGCTCACGAGCACCCAACCCAAGCACTGTTGGATGCTTTTTCTATACGAGAGAAACTGGGTGAAGTTGCAGGTAAAAAAGTAGTGATTGTGGGTGATATTTTGCACTCGCGAGTTGCACTTTCAAACATTCTTTGTCTGCAAAAACTAGGCGCAGAAGTGATGGTTTGCGGCCCAACCACTTTAATTCCTAAATACATTCAAACGTTAGGCGTAAAAGTTGAACACAATTTACGCAAAGCCTTAAACTGGTGTGATGTGGCAAATATGTTAAGGATACAACTGGAAAGACAGGATATTAAATATTTTCCATCGTTAAGGGAATATACCATGATGTACGGCTTGGATAAAAAGATTTTAGACTCTTTAGACAAAGAAATTATAGTGATGCACCCTGGCCCAATAAACCGTGGTGTGGAGATTAGCAGTGACGTTGCAGATAGTAAACAATCTATTATTTTAAATCAAGTAGAAAACGGCGTAGCGGTTAGAATGGCTGTACTTTACCTCTTGGCGAGTCAAAAATAATTTAATCAAAAATTTAAAAATTCAAAATTCACAATATTATTCATGGATAAATTGCGTTCTATTGGCTTTTATTAACACGTGTTGGTTAATAACTTAGCCGTTAAAGAATGTAAACGTTAAATTTATGATATTCATTTTAAAGACATTATGCGTAAAGTAACACTTCTATTATTTCCATTGTTTTTTATTTCGGGTGTAACTTTCGCTCAGCTTCCCGCATATTTTCACGTAAATGAACAATACAAAACTGCCATGGAATTGCTCTCGCAAGAAAAATATGCAGCAGCTTCCTCTATCTTTTACGAGGTTGAAAAAACCAAAAATATTGAAACACCACAATCTGTAAGAAATTCGGAAATAAGTAACTTAAAAATCAACAGCGAATATTACCGAGCTTATTGCGCTTTAGCTTTAGACAATGATGATGCTGAGCAACTTTTTAAGCGCTTTATTAAAAACCACCCAGAAAGTCCAAAGTCTAAACAAGCTTTTTTTCAAGTAGGTAAATATTACTTTAGTCAAGGTGCATACCAAGAAGCTTTAGAGTGGTTTACAAAAGTTAGTTCCATAGACTTAACCGGAAAAGAAGATACGGAGTACAAATTCAAAACTGCTTACGCCCATTTTGAAACTAAAGATTATGCAAGCGCAAAACCACTTTTTGGTTTGGTAAAAGATGAGCAATCAAAATACTCCGAGCAAGCCACTTACTATTACGCATATATCGCTTACCTAGATAAAGAGTATCCTGTGGCGCTAAAAAACTTTGAAAAATTAAAAAATTCAAAAAGTTATGAAGCCAGCTATCCTTACTACATATCGTCAATTTACTTTTTGGACAAAAGATATGATGATGTTTTAGCTTATGCGATTCCAATCGTTGAAAAAACCAAACAGCTTAAAGAAACTGAAATGTTGCGCATTATTGCAGCATCTTACTTTGCAAAAGCCGATTATACAAATGCCTTAGCTTACTACGAGCGTTTTATGGCGCAGGATTTAGGTAAAACGCAAAACAACCAAGACAGCTATCAAATTGGCTATACCTATTACAAACTAAAAAAATACAATCAATCGATAGCGCAGTTAGGCAAATTAATTGATGATAAAACAGCTTACAGCCAAGCCGGGTTATACACTTTAGGTGATGCTTACCTAACTACAAAAAATAAACAAGGCGCAAGAAATGCTTTTCAGTTTAGCTCCAAAATGAATTTTGACAAGCAGTTGGAGGAAGAAGCATTGTTTAATTTCGCCAAGCTTTCTTACGAATTGCAGTTTCATTCTATCGCTTTAGACGCTGCACAAGAATATCTAAAAAAATATCCGCGATCAAAACATTTAAACGAAGCTAAAACCTTATTAGCTAAAGTTTTATTAAGCACTAAAAACTACAAAGATGCGATTGATATTTTAGAAGGTATTGAGGATAAAACACAAGACGCAAAAGAAGCGTATCAAAAAGTAACCTACTACCGAGCTTTAGAGTTTTACAACGAGAGAGCCTTTGAGAACTCTATAGGCTTATTTTTACGATCAAATAATTATCCAATAGATAAAGAAGTTTATGCTTTATCTACTTATTGGTGTGCCGAAGCGATGTACGAAGTAAGGAAATACAGCGAGTCTGTTGGATACTTTGAAGATTTCTTGGGTATGAATGCTTCTAAAAAAACTGATTTATATAATTATGCGAATTACGCTTTGGGGTATGCAGCTTTAGAAGGAGAAAATTACCCAAAAGCCGCAACTTACCTTGCTCGTTTTTTAAACGGCAACGAGAAAGATCCTAAAACCATTAAAGATGCTACTTTAAGATTGGCAGATGCATATTTCGGATCTAAAAACTATGGAGCTGCGTTGGGTTATTATAACCGTATTATTGAACAACGCGGAAGTAGCGAGGATTATGCTTTGTTTCAACGCGGAATTATAGAGGGCCTACAAAACCAACCAGAGGTTAAAATTGCAACCCTACAATCGCTGTTGGCAAAATTCCCAAACTCAAATTATTCAGATGATGCTGGTTTTGAGATTCCCTACACTTATTTCTTAATTGGTCAAGGCGATAAAGCAAAAACAGATTTAACTAGTTTTATTCAGAGATACCCCAGAAGTTCTTATGTACCAAGGGCTTTGGTAACTATCGGCTTAGTAAACTACGATCAAAAAAATGATCAGGTTGCTTTAGAGACTTTTAAAAGAGTGATTAGCGAATACAAATCTACTGATGAAGCACAGCAATCGCTAAAAATTATTCAAAAGATTTACTTGGATATGGGTAATGCAACAGATTTTATCGATTACGCAAACACCACATCTATTGGGAATTACAGCACTTCTGAACAAGACAACATTATGTTTCAAGCTGCAAACACACAATACCTAAAAGGAAATTGGGAATCTGCGGTAGAGTCTGTAAATGCTTATTTTGATAAATTCCCTAAAGCGATTCAAGACAAGCAGGCTAAATTTATTAGAGCAGAGAGTTTTAAAAACCTAGGACAATTTGCACCCGCTATTATAGATTTCGAATACATATTAAACGATTGGACCAGTGAATATACCGAGCGAGCGCTTATTAGTATTTCTAAAATTTACTTGAATAACAAGCAATACAATGAAGCTATTGTTCACTTAAAAAAGCTAGAAATTGCATCAGAATATAAAGCCAATTACAACTTTGCAATCAATAATTTAATGGTTGCTTACGCAGGTGTTAATGTACCAGACCAAACGCTATTATATGTTGATTTGGTAAGGAATTACGAAAAATCATCAGAAGAAGACAGAAATAGAGCTGGTCTTTATGCTGGTAAAGCACAGCTATTATTAGCAGATACCACGAAAGCAAAAAAAGAGTTCGAGGGTGTTGTTAAAGCAACCAAATCTATTGCAGGTGCAGAGGCATTATATAATGTTGCTGAGGTTCAATATCTAAAAAAGGATTATAAAACTTCGCAAAAAACCTGTTTTCAGTTAATAAATGATATGCCTAGTTATGATTATTGGGGCGCAAAAAGCTTTCTTTTATTATCCGATAACTATATGGCTTTAAAAGATAAAGTACAAGCAATTGCGACTTTAAAAAGTATCATCGAAAATTACGACGGTAAAGACGAAATATTGGAAACGGCAAAGAAAAAATTAGACGCAATCAACAGCAAATAAAACCATGAATACTAAAACACCATATATCAGCGCTTTTGTTTTCTTCAGCTTATTTGCGATTCACGTATCGGCACAAACGCAAGATAACAAAGAACCCGCTAAACCAGTAGTTACCAAAGAAACAGCTAAATCGGTAGTGATTAAAGAACCGGTAAAAACAGAAAAAAATACCGAAAGCGCTAAGCAGGACACTAGCAAAAGAAACGCTGTTACTGAAGAGGTTGAAGTGGTTAGGTCTTATAAGCCAGTTTTGGCCGACGCTGTAAAGATTAGGAGAAGCCCTAATTTAAGTGATACAAAACCGTTTAACCCACAAGTTAAGTATGATTTAATTGACAAAAGACTAGAACTTAACAGTGGGATTAGAGAATTAGAAGCACAAAAACTAGCTAAAGAAATTGCTGAGCAACGCAGTAATAATTTCGCGAAACTAGGTTTTGGCAATTTAAGAACGGGGTTAGCACAACTAAATTTGGCCACCGGGCAAGACCCTGCTTTACAGGCTGGTTTTAACTTTAACCATTTATCTATGAGTGGTAAAGAGATCCAGCAGAAAATAAGCAAGCAATCTTTAAGTGGCTACGGCAGAAGCATTGGTGATGTGATGGTTTTAGAAGGTAAATTGGGGTATGACAGATTGGGAACTTTTTTTTACGGTACCGATCCACTAGGTTCTTTTACAAACATGAATCCAGCAAAACAGCGTTTTAATCATTTTAATGCTGAAGGGTTACTATTTAACAGAACGGATGCTGACGATGAAACCAGTTTTACCTATGCTGCAAAAGCTAGCGGTTATATCTTCAATAATGCTTTTAAAGCGAACGAAAATTCTGTAGTTATTTCTGGAGGACTAGGTAAAGATTTAAACAAATTCCATTTAGGTGCAAATGCAGCTGTTGATATTACTACCAGCAAAGATTCTGCTTACAGCTTTAACAATAATTTATTTAAGCTAAACCCTTACATCAAAATACAAACAGATCTTTTAACGTTAACCGGCGGACTTAATTACGTAAACGAATTTGGCAGCAACCAACGCATTCACATTTTCCCAACTGCTAGTTTAGATTTTATGCTGATCAAAAACTACCTTACCATCTTTGGAAACTTTGGTGGCAACGTAGAAAAAAATACTTTAAAAGGCTTCTCAGATTTAAATCCTTATATCAACCAAAATATTCTGTTGAAAAATACGATTGATAAATTTGATATTTCTGGTGGTATTAGAGGAACGTTTGCGCCAAATGTAGGCTACAAAGCGATGGTAAGTTATAAAACCATCGGCGATTTATCCTACTTTGTAAATGATAGCACCGACAGAAACAAGTTCAATGTAGCTTATATGACGGGAAATACTAATGTTATTGGTTTTGATGGAGAACTAAATATCAGTTTTTCCGAAGCTTTTAACTTAGACAGTAAAATTGCCATTAAGCAGTATGATAATAATAAAGAAGATTACGCGTGGCTACGTCCCGGTTTCACATTGCAATCTACTGCCTCGTTTAAAATTGTAGATAATGTAAAAATTTCTGGAGATTTATTGTTTCAGGGAGAAACCAAAGCTAAAATCTTTGACATCCCAAGTAACTTTCCAAATTCTACGTATACGTCTAAAGCAATTAAGGCTTTCGCCGATATTAGTGTGGGTGCAGATTACCAGTACAATAAACAAATTTCTGCATTTTTTAGAGTAAACAATATCTTAGGCAACGATTACCAACGCCTACCCTACTATAATAATTACGGGATAAATATATTGGGCGGCGTTAGTTACGGCTTTTAGAATTTTTTAGGTGGCTACACTTAAAAAAACTACTTTTACAAATTGATGGAGATTTCAGACTATTTAGTAGAATTAATAACAGAAAAGGATCAGGTTACGGTACCTGGTTTGGGCAAGTTTTTAAAAAAACGAAAGTCTGGTTATTATGATGATGCTACTAAAACGTATTTTCCGCCAAGTAGCGAAATAGTTTACACTGCTGATTATATGCATGACGATAAATTGGTGCATTTAATTAGTCAGCAAAACGAGACCTCACTTACGTCTGCGTATGCTCTTTTAGACGAGTATATCAAAGAAATAAAGCTTGGATTAAAAAATAGTGACGTTAAACTGAAAGGCATTGGTGTTTTAAAAGAAACCGAAGGGCAGTTTACTTTAACATCAGAAACAGAAACCAATCAAAATAAAACATTCTTTGGTTTACCAGCTGTTGATACACTATCACCTAAATTAGTTGGTGTAGACAATGACTCTTATAGTTTGGCCCAGCAGGCATTAAGCGCATCCTTACCCGATGAATTGTTTGAGCAAGAACCTAGAAGAGGTATTGTGGCAATTATAATGGGTATTATTGCTGTAGCTATATTAGCTGGCGTAATTGCGTTATACTTTGCAAAGCCAGACATCTATAAAGACTTGGTTAACCAAATCCAGAATTACACCATTTATAAACCTAACTCTACACCCATTGCACCTATTGAACCAAAAAAACAAACGCCAAATGCTATAGCTTTACAAAAAGCAGATTCTATTTATCATGATACTGATATTGAGTCAAAACTAAAGGCAGAGGGTTTTGAAGTGGAAAAAGTTAAAGATTCTACAAATGTTTCTATAAAGCCTAAGTTTTTACCAAAAAAAGGAGATATTAAGTACGAAATTATCATAGGTTTATACACAAGACGCGAAGACGCCGTTAAGAGAGTAAATCAGTTGAAAGCAAATGGCATTGATGCTCATATTGTTGATGATGCAGACGGACCAATGATTAAAATAAGTTGTGCTACTTTATATAGTGATGTAGAAGCAGAAAAAGAACTAAGCAGAGTAAGAGAAGAATTAAACCCAGAGGCATTTAAAAAAGCAATTAAAATATTAAAATAAAACATGTTTTTACAAGACACCCTACAACCACTAACAGATACCGCTACAAACGCTGTATCTGCATTACAAGCAAGTCCCAACCAAGAGTTAAGTTTATTCGAATTGCTAACAAAAGGAGGCTGGGTAATGATCCCGCTCGCTATTTTGGCATTATTGGGATTAGTTATATTTTTTGAACGTTACTTAACCATTCGAAAAGCCAGCAAAGACGAATCACAATTAACCATGCAAGTACGCTCAAGTATTAAGACTGGTAATTTAGATTCTGCAATTGCTATTTGCAAAAGTAGCAATACGCCATTGGGACGAATGTTGCAGAAAGGATTGTTGAGAATTGGGCGCCCAATTAAAGATATTGAAGGTGCTATTGAAAATATTGGCCGTTTAGAAGTTTCTAAGTTGGAGAAAAACCTAGGAATTTTAGGTGTTATTGCCGGTATTGCACCCATGTTGGGTTTCGTAGGAACAATCATTGGTGTAATTACCATTTTCCACGACGTATCTGTAAAAGGAGTAATTGAAATTGGAACTATTTCTGGTGGATTGTATGTAAAAATGATTTCTTCTGCTACTGGCTTAATCATCGGTATCATCGCTTACGTTTTATATAATATTTTAGTCGCAATGGTTGATAAAGTGGTATTAAAAATGGAGACAGATTCTATTGAGTTTATTGATTTATTAGAAGAGCCAGGCCGATGAATTTACGAAGAAAGCAAAGACCACACGTAGAGGTGCATACTTCTGCGTTGAACGATATCATGTTTTTTTTATTACTGTTTTTCCTTTTAGCTTCTGCAGTAGTAAATCCTAACGTGGTTAAATTATTTTTACCTCGCTCTAGCTCTGGACAAGCTTCACCGCAAAAAACAATCAACGTATCTATTACCAAAGATTTGCAGTATTTTGTAGAGAAAGAACAAGTTCCGTTTGCTACATTAGAGCAGAAGATTGCAACTTTTCAACAAGCAAATCCTGACTTAACCGTTATACTTTATGCGGATAATAGCATTGCGATACAAAATGTAGTAAGCTTAACAGATATTGCTAATAAGCTAAAAATAAAATTGGTATTAGCCACCGAACCACAAAAATGATTGGAATATTAAAGAACAATCCAGATAATAATTACCCAAAAGCAATAGCTATTTCTGTTGGCTTGCTGGTTGTGTTTTTACTGTTGAGCATCTTTTATATTGTGAGCAAGGCCCAAGAGCCAGAAGAAGTTGGTATTGGCGGAATTATTGTAAACTACGGAACTTCTGATGAAGGTATGGGTAATGATTACATGAGTGTTGAAGAGCCTTCTGTTGATCCAAATGCAAACGGTAAAGCTCCTGATAAAATCACGCCGAATGAAGCAGTTACACAAAACACTCAAGCTGCAAATACGGATAACAATATTGTAACAGACGATAACTCCGATGCTGTTAGTTTAAATACTAAAACGAACGCTACCAAGAGCCCTCCTACTCAAAAAACAGAAGACAAGCCCGCTAAGCCTGTTATCAATCAAAATGCGCTTTACAAAGGCAACAAAAATAAAGGAACTGGCACCGGCGACGGAACTGGAAGTGTTGCAGGTAACCAAGGCAAACCAGAAGGCGACCCATTGAGTGATAATTATGATGGAACGGGATCTGGAAATGGTGGTGTGGCTTTATCATTACGTAGCAGAAGGTTTGTCAATTTACCAAGTATTAAGGATGAAGGACAAAAATCCGGCAAAATTGTGGTGGAGATTAGGGTCGATAAAAATGGTGTGGTAACCAGTGCAAAAGCTGGTGGACGTGGAACAACCTTAACTGATCCTACCCTTTGGGATAAATGTGAAAACGCGGCCTTAGGTTCAAGATTTAACACGTTGGAATCTGCACCAGATACACAAGTTGGAACAATTGTGTTCAACTTTAAAGTAAAATAAGGGATTTTTACGTTGTTGATAAGTCTTTAAGTCCGAGATCCGCAGATGTCATGGTCTAAAATTTGACTTATTCGTTAAATCTTTATTACAATTTCTAACGAATTAATGCAAATCAGGGGTTGGAATTGCAACATAAAATGGACATTTAATTAAGCTGCGATATTTTGTTTATTTGAGTTTTCTCCAAATTCCTGTTCGGAGGCGTATACTCCCCAGAATATATTCCTTTACCGTTATATTAGGCCTCAATGTATTCCAAAATGATGTAGTGCTTGCCTATCTTTATCTGTAAACTTGTATGGACATACGCATTCGATTTTAAGCAAAAAAACGACCAACAAAATCCATAACACGACGGAAAAGCTTAAAACAGAACCAACCAAACTTGTAAAAGCCCTCGAGAACGAGCATCTTATTATCAGCCTTTGTGGATTTATCTATTATTTCAATCAAATCAAGACCATTGTACATACATAGCTATTAAATCCTTGTATCTAGAATATTTTTATTATTCAAATGATCTTAAAATGAGATTACACTCCTCCGTCCAAACAATAAAATTTGAACGGAGTTGAGTTTTTCAACAAGTTTTAAATAATCCGCTTTTATACTTAGGTATTATTGTGATTCAACCGGAAGATTGCCAATCCCCCAGTTTTTGTTTGGAGTTGAGCCCATTTCGAGAATTAGCTTCCCTCCTTTTAGCAGTTCGCTTGCCGGAAACCAGAACGTACCGAGCTTCTTCCCGTTTAGTACCGCTGCTTGCACATATTTATTTTCTCTGGAAACATTCTGGGCTTCAATATCGAAGACTTTGCCCCTTCCGTATTTCGACCTCAAATCTATAGATACTTTATTAAAAATAGGACTGCCAATTTCATAAATCGGGTCTATTCTGCAGCCTCCATCCATTTGAAATAAGCCTAGTGCGGCCATTATAAACCATGAACTCATTTGTCCCTGATCTTCATCTCCGAGATAAGCATCTGCTGTTCCGTATCCATAATAGCGATCTACAATGGAACGGCTCCACTCTTGTGTAAGCCACGGCTGCTGCACCCAGTTAAATAAAAAAGCGAAATGCATAGATTGTTGGTTTCCCTGTGTAACCGGATAATCCCAGTATTGATCGTTTGGAGCGTTATAACGCCATTTTAAACTTTCTTTAAAACCCCAGCTCAGTCTTTCTCTAAATCTTTCAATGCCTATTTTTTTTGCAAGTCCGGCAACGTCCTGCGGTACAAAATAAGTAAGCTGCCAAGCGTTTCCTTCAACATAATGTTCGTTCCGGCCGGATTGAAATGGATCGAAATTTTCCAACCAGGTACCGTCAGACTTGCGCATCCGGGCATAACCGCTTATTGAGTCAATCGCATTTTTCCAATATTCACCTCTTTCGTTGTATTTTTCGTATTCCGTTTTTTTCCCTAAAGCTTTAGCCAAACGGGACAGCGTCCAATCATCATAGGCATACTCTAGACTATTTGAAAAACGACCCTTATCATAAGGGACATACTTATATTTAAGGTATGCTTCCAAGTCTTGATTGCCTGCAAGTGCACCGCCAACTTTCGTTTGCGGAGTAGACAGCGTTTTATCCGCAGCGGCGAACACTTTATTTACGTCGTAATCCCTGATACCCATTTGATAGGCGCTCACCATGAGGGGCACTTCATGCTCAGCAACCATAACTGGAATATATTCCATTCCTGCTGGGCCCTTCGCCAGCCAACCGTTAGCATCGTACATTGCTAATTGAGACTTTACCCATTTAGATGACCATTCTGGTGTTATTAGATTCCAAAACTGGTTGAGATTCCAAAATGTATTCCAGAAAGCATCGCAGCCTAAAGCTAGGTCTTCCGGGTTTTCTAACTGTTGAACCTTTTCTGTAGCATCAACCCATCGTCCGTCAACATCACTAAACGTATTGCGACTGCAAATTGCTCGGTACATATTAGTGTAAAATCGCATTTTTTCCCTGCGATCTTTGCTATTGGTTTTTACACGGCTCAATAAATCATCCCATTCCTTTCGCTGATTATCGCGTACTTTATCAAAACTCCATCCGAAAGATTTAATAATTTCAGTATCCAAATTTTTTATTGCCCCGGCTATGTCAACAAAAGAAATACCAGTACGTACCTGCACAACAGGATTTGTTCTTGTATCAAACTCCACATAAGCACCGGCATCTTTGGCATCTTTAATACTCACAATGTCTCCAGCTTTGATACTGTCATTTATCCAGGTACCAAACTTTTTTATGGGTCTGTCAAATTCTATAACGAAATTTACGATGTATTCCTGCTCGCTTGAGCCGGCTTCTGCAATCCAAACCTGAGGTGCGTGTTGTTTACTATATCCTTCAATTCGGTAATCGCTTACTTTCTTCAATGTTACTTCGTTAAGCAAGTATTCGTTTTCAGCAGGAATCTGCAGATCAATCATCACACGAGAATCAGTCTTTTTTGGATACGTGTATCGCATAAAACTTGCTCTTGATGTGGCTGTTACTTCCGCTTTGATATTATAATCAGTTAGATTTACTTTGTAATAACCTAGCGGTGCTTCTTCCGTAGATTTATCAATTCGAGATCGGTAACCCTCGCCCGGTGCACTTCGCTGGTCGCCTACTTTTATTTTTAAAGGCCCGTTTACCGGAAGCATACCTAATCCGCCCATCGTCCATTCGTGGATGTGGCTAAAAGTACCTACGCTTTCAAAAGTTGGATCATAACCGGCCTGCCAGTCAGAATTCTGATTATCCGGACTGATTTTAACCATACTAAAAGGCATCCATGGGCCGGGAGCAATCATCCAACGAGAATGTGCGGTTCCCATGCGGGTGTCCACGTAATCAGAATAAGAAATAAGTCTTTCGGGAGAACGTTTAACCGTTCCGATTTCGATGACACAATTGTCGGATAAAATTTCATACTTACTTTCTATGGATTTAGAAACAATTGGCATGGGCACCTCAAATTGATACCGATCAGCTTCTACGATTTCCTGAAACACCTTTTTACCGTCTAATCTTACAGAAAGAGTAGGTTTGCCGCTTAAATGTTCAACGTCTACCAGCAAGGGCTGTACCCGTTTTCCATCCTGAGTCACTTCATAATTAGCCGGTTTCGCTTCTCTAACAAAAATATCTTTTGGCGTTTTTAAAGTGGTTTCAGAACTTCCTTCTAATCTTATCTGATCAAATAACAGCCATGAACCGTCTAATGTGGTCAGCTGAATTTCATTACCGCCCGGGTGTAATAAACCAGCTTCAACCGGAATTTCAATAATATGCTCTCTGGCATTGGACAGATTACCTTCTACAGCGTTATTGGAAAGGGCCTTTGGGAATTGAAACACTTCCGCTTTTCCATTTATCGTTACTTTAAACAAGGGCGGATTATCTCCATTATATCCTAATAAATCTATAATCAATTTAGCTTTTTGAGCTGGTGAAACTTTGTTTATATCAAAAAGAACATTTAATATATGGGATCTTATGCCGGATGTACCTCCCGTACCTCCCCAGCTATCTTTTGGGCCAGGTAAAACATACGGGAAATCTTTTTCTGGTTTAGAGAAACCTACAAGATAGAAACGGTTTTCCCATCCAAAATCAAATTCTAAAAATTTCTTATAATCCGCAGGAGCTAGCGCTAAGCCTGCGCTCTGATTGTCCGCCTCACCAATTTTCCAGATAACTTTATTCTGGCTGTAACCGCAGATACAGATAAAGGTTAATAAAACAGTTAGCCCTTCTTTTAAAAACCGGCATGAGAGATTGTTTAAGGTATTTCGTATCATTATTTCTATATTATTTTCAGATTTTCAACCTATTGAAAGCATCATTTTTTAATCTTATTGCTTCCCTACTTGCGTAAAATAAAGCATCTGACGAAGTTCGTTGTTCGATTATTAGTACATAATAATTTGATTGTTGCTAAATAAACTCTTATTTTTTCCCGTTTCGCTCCACCCATTCTCAATTTCTTCAAGCGATTTGCCTTTAGTTTCAGGCAGTAATTTGAATACCACCACAAACGCTATTGCACAGAAGAAAGCAAAGAACCAAAATGTACCGGCACTGCCTATTTCATCTAATAATAATGGTGTAAGCTGCCCAACGATTGTATCCGCAACCCACATCACCATGATGCTTATCGCCAAAGCTCTACCTCTGATTGCGTTGGGAAAAATTTCTGAAGCGACAACAAACTTTAAAGGTCCAATAGAAAAGGCAAAACAAGCCAAAAAGCTCAGTACGCATATTAACAACCATACGCTTTGTGTAGCGCCCAAGTAAAAGCAAAGGCCCGTACATGCTAACGTGATAGTGGCTCCTGCAGTGCCGAAAAGATATAACGGCCTTCGCCCCCAACTGTCTACTTTCCAGACTGCTATGAGCGTAAAAAGCATATTTGCGGCGCCAAAAATAATTTGGCTGATAAGCGAATTACTTAAAGATATACCTGCATCACTTAATATAGTTGGACCATAATAGATGATCGCATTAATTCCGCTGAACTGGGAAAATAAAGGTAGAAGAACACCGATCAGCAGCGCTTTCCGCATCCCCGGCGCAAAAAGTTCCTTATAGGATCCTTTTTCTTTGCTGTTGTTTAGATTCAAAAATTCTGACTGGATTTCTTTTACTGGTCTGTTTGTTATGCTACTTATAATTTTTAAACCGGCAGCTGTTTTACCTTTTTGAATTAACCATCGCGGGCTTTCTGGAATTATTAACAACCCCACAAAAAATAGTATGGCCGGAATTACGCTTAAACCTAACATTCCTCTCCAAACCTCCGCATTAAAAAGATTAGCGATGCCGCAAGAATCGACTTGATTTAGAGAAGCACCACTTAGCAAAGCCGCATTACTTAAATAAGCGATTAAAATGCCGAAAGTAACTGCAAACTGATAATAAGTTACCAAACGGCCTCTAATGGCGGAAGGAGCAATTTCGGAAATATAAAGTGGAACCACATTGGATGCAATACCTATTCCTATTCCTCCTATCAGTCGGAATAGGATAACTCCAGACAAGCTAGGAATAAACGCACATCCCAAAGCGGATAACACAAAGAGAATGGCGGCTAAAATAAGAGGCTTTTTTCTACCTAAACGGTCACTAATTTCGCCCGAAAGCGTTACACCGATAATACAGCCCACCAAGGCTGATGATACAAACCAACCTTCTTGACCGGCCGTAAGCGAAAACTGTTTTTGTACCAGAGGCAACACTCCCGATATAACAGCCATATCAAGACCAAATAGAAAGCCGCCCAAAGAAGCTACGAGCGTAATGGTAAAAAGGCTCATCCGTTTTTGTTCGACGTTCATAGATTTGAGTGCAGGTTGGTTAAAAGGTTCATGGCTAACTATTAATATTTTACGCTAAGTTTAAGTGGTCTGCAAGGTATATCTCATCCTTCACAAATGCCTTAATTACTTTTGCTTTGCCCTTGCCGGTATTTAAAATTTGGTAGCTATTGGCGGCAGCCGGTATCACAAAAGTTTCTGCATATTGGAAACTTGCAGATGAACCGTCACTTGTTTCCACGGAGATGGTTGTACCTTCCACCAGCATAAGTACATGGCAAACGTTGTGGGTATGAACAATGATTGAAGAGTGAAATTCCAAGCGATGAATATCATAAAAATGCTCTGAATGCGTAGGGAGGTGGATTAACTCCCAATCAGTACCCTGATCAATCACGCATGACTTGCTAATTAGCTCTTGCGCAACCATTTCACCTTTTCGTTCAAAATTTAGGTTGCTAAAAGCGTGATCAATGTTAATGGGTCGAGGTTTCCCGTCAAGCCCTGGACGCATCCAATCGTACATTTTAAAAGTAAAAATATACGGTGTGGCACTAATTTCCAAAACCATGTTGTGAGTGCCAGCACTGTGAACAGTTCCGTTAGGAATTAAAAATAAATCGTGTTTTTTGGTAGGATAATCCTGGATATATTTTGTAATTTCTACTTCTTTTCCTAATGCCTGACTTTCCACCAGAGCTTGTTTAAACTCAGCGGGTTCGATGTCGTCCTGAAATCCTAAATAAACCACTGCACCCTCTTTACAATCTAAAATGTAATAGGTTTCGTCTTGGGTGAGATGCTCTCCAAACACTTTCTGGATATATGGAAGTGAAGGGTGGCATTGAATGGATAAATTACCGCCGTCAAACGTGTCAAGAAAATTGAATCTTATTGGGAATTCATCGTTAAATATTTTCGAATGTTTGCCTAAAATGCCTTCGGATTCTGTAAACATTAAAAAATCAAAGGATATCTCCAGCAGGTTACCCGCATTTTCAAATACCAATCCGTTTTCGGGAGCGATTAACTCAAAAGACCATGCGTAATTCACTTCGTCTTTATTAAGTTGATCAAAGCGTTCCTGCATCCAGTGCCCTCCCCACGGACCGGCCGCAAACCACGGCCTAACGCGAAATACTGATCCACTTAGCGCTTTAAGACTCTGCAACAAATGAGTTTTAAAAGTCCATTTTAACGTATCCTTCCATTGTGCGTCTGCAATAATTGTTATTTTTGGAAGCAATTTCTTTTTATATTCATTTAGTACAACCCAGTCTACAAAGTAGCAGCGCTTGTACATTTCTGCCGGGTTACCAGGTTTATCACTACCAAAATTCATCGCCGTTCCGGCTCGCATTCTATAATGAATTTCGTTTTTAGGAACATCCAGATAAATAATAGGTAAGTGCGGCGCAAATGTTGCTGAGCCAATACCAATTGTGATATTAACATCATACCCTTTACCTGCCGCTAAATTATCCGGCTCATTGGGCTGAAAGAAATCTTCTATTTTTAAATCGCATTTTTTACCCCAAGTTGATCCCGAACTTCCTAAAAAAGGTTTCACTAATTCTTCAATCGCCGAACTTTCTTTCATCCGGTCAGCCATAACAGTCCAACCAACTAGAATGTTACTTCTGCTAAATTCTTTGTCGAGGGCATCTCGAACCTCGTCCCAAAAAACGCCGACATAACCGTCAATTACTACGGTTTTCTGTTCAGTTATCCATTTAGCTAAAGAATCGTATCCGCTGAATATCGTTCCTTCAATCAAGGAATGACACGGGTATATGTCGTATCCTGGTTGATGAGCTGTATTATTCTTATTTTGCGGAAGTATCGTCTCCGAAGTTAACCTCCAACTTTCAACCTCTCTTTTATCTTTTTTTAATACATTGTCACTTACCATGGTTATCAAGATATATTTATTAAATGCTTATTAATGTTTATTCAGAATTCTATGTACAAACATACATACATTATGATTTATTTCAAAATTGTTATTTTTGATCAACCTGTTTTTTAATTAACTTTTTATATCCTCTATCTTAATGAAATTTTCCATTGATCATAAAAGTCCAATTCCATTACACATTCAAGCCGAAGAGTTGCTTCGTAACTTGATTAAAGATCCTGAATATGCTACTAAGTTTTTGCCAAATGAGGTAGAGCTGGCCAAAGAGCTGGCGATATCCAGAACTACTTTAAGGCAGGCGCTGAATAAACTTGTATACGAAGGTTTATTAATACGGAAGAAAGGAATAGGTACTAAAGTAGCACAAGCTTCTGTAAGCTCTAAGTCGCAGAATTGGTTAAGCTTTTCGCAAGAAATGCAGGCCAGAGGGATTAAAATAAAGAATTTTGAATTGCATATTAGCTGGGTTTTCCCAGATGAAAAAATTGCGTATTTTTTTGATATCGGTACGGACAAGAAAATTCTAAAGCTAGAGCGCCTACGAGGACAACCCGAAGGACCATTTGTGTATTTTGTTTCTTATTTCCATCCCAGGGTTGGACTAACTGGAGAAGAAGACTTTAAACGTCCGTTATATGAAATTTTAGACAAAGATCATTCTGTATACGTTAGTCTTTCAAAAGAAGAGATAAGTGCAATTGCTGCAGACAAAATCATCAGCCTTAAGCTTGAGATTGAGCTAGCGAGCCCGATACTTTTAAGAAAACGCTTCGTTTTTGACCAGGGCGACAGACCGATAGAGTACAATTTAGGATATTACAAAGCGGACAGTTTTGTTTATACTGTAGAAAGCCGCAGAGAAAATCAGTAGTGTTTTCTCCGCTAGCTGGCGGTTTGGCTTTTAATTATTTGATCTCTTTAAAGAATATAAAAGATAAGAACCAAGTCCAAGAATTACGGGAACAGGTGCTGCATGGCGCAATGCCGAAACCACCCCTGTGGACTGGCTAAACAAAAAGAAATCTGTAAGTGGTACAATAGCTCCGATTAGCATAATATACGCCAAAGCTCTAAGTTGATTTGTGAATACTAATGCAGTGATCATTAGACCTATAGCAAATTGCCTAACACCCATAGCTAATGCCATCGGCTGTCTAAGTATTTCGATGTTATCGATGTCAAACAACTCTCCTGCGGCAACGGGAAAGAGCAGCAGTAGTAACCCCGAAACAATTAAAAACACACCTGGAAATAAACACAAGTATCGTGCGATCTTGATTCCTTTTTCTTTTTTCATGTGATATTATATTTGTTATTGATCTTTATTTTGTTGAGGCAAATATTCACATAAAGATTGGAACGCCGCTGTGACATATGTTACAAAATTTTAAGTCCGAATTCGTTGTTTTCTGATGCGGCTCAATGTTTCTCTTGTTACGCCCAAAAAAGATGATAGTTGAGAAAGTGATACCCGCTGTATCATTTCAGGATGCATTTTTTCGATATAATCTAGTCGTTCTTCTGCTGAGTGAAACCTTATTAAATCTGAGAACTTGTTTTCCTTTAACGCAAACTTGTGAATAAAATGACGCCCCATCCTTTCAATTTGGGCTGCATCACGGGCTATAAGTTTTAATCTATCTTTATCAAATTGTATAGCTGTTATTGGTTCACACGCTACAATATTATGCCTTGATTCAGCTATATTATTCAAACTTGATGGACTAGCGGCAATTTCATTTTCAAAAAAGAAATTGGTGTTTTTCTCGGCGCCGTCTATATTATAATAGCATCTGCAATAACCCTTTTCGATAAAAAAAAGCGTATTACAGTGTTGTCCTTCTTTAAGCAAGAATTCATTTTTACTATAATTTACTTTCTGCAAAACTGCCTGCAACAAAGTCCAGTTTTCCTCATTGAAGTCTGTTAGGCTGCGTATATAGCTTAATAATTCATCCAATTATTTAAGATTAAATTGTTATCAAAACAAGGCTTTAGGTAGTAAGAAACTAGATCTATACTTAATCACTATTAAATTTACATTTTAAGTTGCTATTCCTTTTAATAAAACTGAGCGCATATGCAATTAGGCTTATATTTTTTTAACGATCGATAACTACAGCTGAATCTTCTCTTTACAATATTATAATTTACCAAGTTAAAATTAAATCGCACATGGGCTCATCTGTAACCATTTCGACTTCAACCTTAGGAAAAGAATAAATATCGGGCTTAAATCTTAGAGCCAGAGTTAAAACGATTACTTTGCCATATTCAGCTAGGTACGGTCCTTTTTAGCTTACAACCGCCTTTTTATTTGTGTCATCGTAAGTTAATAAGACTAAAGTGCCTCCGTTTCATTATCTATGAATCATTTTTATGCGCTCGTCTGAAAGAACCAGAATTTTTTCTAAAGTAAGCTTTTGATCCGGAATAGCACTTCCTATACCTTTCTCTAAAGCAAATAAGGTGTGAGGTTCATACTTAGTAAATATCATTTTTAGGCAATCAAGCCAAGCCTGGCCATTATACCATCCATTTACTTTAACTTCAATTATACCATAATTAGCTAAATAATCACCCATTGGTATAGTGATCTTTTTCAGTGCACTAATAGCGCTTAATATCGAAAGCCCGCTTACTTCTAAAGTGGGCGAAAAATCCTTAAAAAAAATAGGATTATGAGTATTCATTTAGAGCCCGTTTTAATTTTATTCAATAATAATTTTATAGCGGATAATTTAATCATAGTTTCTGAATATTTCATCAATAGCTCATAATTCCTACATAATCTTTTGGCGTTGTCGAACCATGCGAAAGTCCGCTCGATTACCAATCTTTTATGGTTGGTTTAAATCCTGTTTTCATCGGAACGCATCACTACCTGAATAATCAAAGTGTGACAAGGTACTATCTTGAAATCAAAATTTATTTCCACTTTTTTATATAGTTTTGTCAAACAATAGAAAGCAGTTCATTTTCAGGAATGAGTTGTTTATCTGGTATAGCCTCGACTTGATCGGGGCTATTTTTTTTATCTGTATT
>JBBSQW010000026.1:0-52090 GCA_038243635.1 Sphingobacteriales bacterium | reverse complement strand
AGGCTACACGGATTGTTGGGACGGATCACTCCAATGGAGAAATGGAACCAGGATAAACATACAATTTTAATGAGAAAATTAACCGCTTAATTAATCCTTGAAATTTAAAAGAATACTCTTGTTTTATAGGGGTCAAAACATTACCCGCTAATGTTTTTTGTGCTTTCTTTACGCTAATCATAATATTTAATTCCCTCTTCTGTTTGTATTCTCCAACCATCTAAACGTGTCATGCTAGCTGAAATCCATTGTTTACCTGTCGTTACTTCTTTAAGGTTATTAAGAATCATATCTGCATAAAGATTTATTCTTTGTTCAAATTCTCTTATTTGAATACCACTCTGGTCAGAATTATTAAATAACTCTAATTCACTTTGATAGATTTCAGGTATAGTCAATCGGAAATAATGAACTATATCTAAATGATTGTCAGTAAAACTTTCATCGATTGCGTCTTTGTTCGTCATGTCAATATTGACGAATTCAATTAGATTTTGGTTAGGAAATTCAGAAGTATAATTTAAACTAGATAAATATTGAACCCGTAATAGTCTATTTATTGATTGATATATGACCGTAATACGGTCGCATTTAGTAGATTCATTTATAACACTGAATGTTGATTCGCTTAATATATATCCAACATCACCAAACCGGTTAAATGCTTCTAAAATAATATTATTGCGATTTTGTATATCAATCATGATTCCTGTTTCTCTGCTTCGATTAATTATTAGAATTTATTAAACTTCATTTTAATGTACTTGTCGTTTTTTATCATTGTTTCGTGGGCTCTTACAGTTGCAGGTAACGTTTTGGTGGTTGGTGACGAAGCGGATTTAGAAGTACTAAACTGTCAGCCCAGCACAAAAGTTGATACGAGGTAGATTGTTCACTTAACCATTGAGCCCGCTTTTTTGCCAAACGCCTGTTAGCTGCTGCTTCTATTCCTGTCGTCATTACTCGATTTCTATCCAATTCTTTTCAAAGTAAATAGTTGTCGATTTGTTTGTCTTATCCCTTGCGGTTGCTTTTACAAAGTTTCCAGTTGCCGAGAGATACATTAAAGTCAAGTCGTTCATTCCGCTTGTTTCGTAAAATGCACCGAGTTTGCATTGAAATGGATTGTTTTCAACGTCATCAGTAAACACAGATAATAGTAAAAGTCGTTCTGATTTATTGTCAGGTTTTGCATAACCAAATATTCTATGGTCTTGCCTAATATTAGATGTCAACTTTATTGTGCTGTCACCTTCTTTTAGAAAAACGTAAGCTTTTGTTATGTTGGCAGCAGAAGCAACAACACTTTCATTATTTGCTTTCTCAATGCTGTCAATTTTGGTAAGTTTAACTGCCGCTTGCGTTGGTTTATTCTGATTTAATGAAGTGTCAGTTTTATTATTAGTTTGCTTATTCTTATATTTTGAATTTGTCTGCCCGCAAGCTAAAACAAGTAAAATTAGTGTAAGTAAGTAAATGGTCGTTCTCATATTTCTACGGTCGTTTAAAGTTGTAGCTAACTTACATATATGTCTCAAAAACCCACACATACACCACAAAATAGCGACACAAACAGGCGCAACATATACCACGAAAGATATAAATAATCCCAAAAATAGCTCGCCGTTATGGATGTCCGTCTTTGCTGACTGTCAAGAGATAAATGTTCTCCCTATCACTTTATCTATCGTTATCATTTTTTTTAATATCCATGAAGATCAAAATACGCCTCTATGGTTAATTGGTCCTTTTTTAATGTTTTAGCCATTTCAAAATATTCTTTTGCACTTTTCCTTTCTAGGCCGATATTCATTTTCGCAATTGCGATGTTGCTGTAAAGATTGGCGTCTTTGGCATTCAATTTTTCTGATTTCAGTAATTCACTAAGTGCTTCTTTATGTTTTCCGTTGTCCGAAAGGACGGCTCCAAGATTTGTCAAAGCTCTAGTATCATTTGGATATACCGCTAATAATTCAATTAATAGGCGTTCCATTTTAGAAAGGTTTTCTTCCCATTTTCCTGAATCTGCCCAAATTTCTTTATACAAATCCACAACAACTCTAAGCGTTGAATCCGTGTCTTGGAAGTCCAAATCATACATATCATCCATATCATTTAATATCGATTCAGGTTATATTCGTTATTTAGAATTCCCACTGAATTTCTTGAGTTTTTAAATGACGATCAACGTTTGCAAATCGCCGGAATTTAATTTATTGGCAGACAAATGTGCAATGAATTCTCACTTTCGACCAAGATTTTTAACAGTATTTTAAACATGGTAAAGACTAAAACAACCGTAATCTGTTCTTACTCCTAATTTTTCGCCAACAAAGTTAATATGACAAGTTTTTACAACGTGTTCAATTTTAAAACTGTGCAAAAAACTTTTTGTATTATAATCAAAAACGTATGCAGTTGTTCGTTGAACAAGAACTAATTTTGATTGGTCCGCATTAAAACAAAAAGCATTTACTTCTTTTGTGTATTCTGGAATTTCAAGCTTATCCATTTTAATTTCTTTGGAGGAAGATAGTTCAAAGTAACGCATACCCCAAGTCCCATAATGTTCCCTGCAAACTAATAGCTGATTATTTTGTGTAAATTCCATTTCGAAAATCATTAAAAAATCTCCTTTTATTTTGTTCAACATGTTTCCGTTAACAGCATCAATAATCTGTATTTCTCCTGCCCTATTATGAAATGCCAATAATTTACCGTCGTTTGAAAGTTTTAAGCAAAAAGGAGTTGAACCATTTACCATTTCTATCTCGTAATTTTGGTTCCATAATTCGTTATTCGAAGAATCAATTACTGATAATTTTCCGGATGTGGCAAATGCTGTTTTATGTGTTGTTACAGAAATAGAACTATCAATATTGCTTTTTTGATTTCCTAGATTGCGAAAATTGTTATTTTCCAATTCCAGCTCATAAACATAATGGTCGAGATCTAAAATCAACGATTTTGTTTCAGTCCTGTATTCGATATTCCAAGCTAATTGTTCTGGTAATTCTATTTCTTGCTTTATTTGCCCAAAATGATTAATTAATATCAGGAAATCACTTTCGCCAACATTCTTGTAAATGTAAATTCCATTAGGGGTTTCTTGGAACGATAAACTGCCTGTGTACCCTCCACCAATAAATTTATGTAAGATTGGTTTACCAATTTCGGCGTTTTGGTTGATAAGCACAAAATCTTTTTTCAATGCTTCCCATTCTTTTTTGTAGAAGTTTTTTAGCGCATCTTCAACATCCAAAAATTCCTTTTCAGTTTTTTTTAGTTTATCAATTTTTCCTGTTTCGGTAATTAGCACTTTACCTTTAACTGCTATATTGATAACCTTATCCGAGGCAGTATTGATAAGTTGGTGTGATAATTCTTTCATTTAGTTGATTTTGTAGTATGAGGTGCAAGACATCTCTGCTCGGCAATGTTGTGTGAAGAAGAATAAACTTTTAGAATTAGTGAACTTTGTACGAAGAAATGAAATCAAATTAGCAAAAACACGTTCTATTTCAAAACCATTTTTAGCGGTAGTTTCGTTGCTTCACTAAGTTTTATGAAAATATAATCAACCCAAAAATTATCGTCAGTAATAGGATAACAGGAAACACAATTTTGAAAAACAAAGGAAACTTTTTTGTTTCACCTGATCTGTCAATTACGTAGCGATACACCATGTATCCAAATAGCGTAATGAAATAGGAAAGGATTGTCCATACAATACCGTATTTGATTACTGAGGGTTGCCCACTGTCAAACAAGAAGATAGAGATGTATAACAAAAGGAAATAAACAGCACTGATATTACTTGCTAAAATATCCCATATCTTATCCCCTTTAACCCATTTTTTCTTTTCCTTATTGGTTAGTATCTCAATTCCTGTAGTCAAAAATTTGTACTTGTTGTTATTTCTGCTCCAAAACTGCCAGGCAAACACAATTCCTAGAGGAATTCCGAGTCCAAAAATTAAAATTGAAAGTGGCGCCAAAGATTCTAAAAATTTATTTTCAGGTATATTTCCCCACGTGTAACCAATGATTACTGCTGTACTTACAAGGCAAGTGAAGACAATAATTTTGAGGTAGTATTGTAACTGTCCCTTTTCAATTACACTTTCCCAATGGACTATAAATTTTTTATCTTTTTCCGTCATAAATAGTATTTACCTGAGTTCGAATATTAATAGCTTTCTGTGCCATTTAGAGAGTCTTTTTTATGATTCATAAAGGGTTTGCGTTAGGGATTGCAGTGAAAATCCTTTTTGCCCCCTATCGGCAAAAAGATTGTAACAGAAAGCCCGCCCGAACGCCCAAATTACTATTTCAATAATCGAACTCAGGTTATTTGTAATCATACGCTTTTCTTTACTTCCACTCATAAGAAATTGCATTGACAATTTGTTTGATGCTTTTTTCACTTAATGCTGTATGATCTTTTAAATATTGCGTTGCATTATTTACGCCGATTATTAAATCAGGATAATTCCATAATTCAAATTTTGAGGCTTCTTGATAAATCTTTGAAAACGCAGTAATTTCATTTTCGATAATGTTTGGATTTTCGATTACGTATTTAAAAAAAAGCCAAGGTTTTCCCCAATCAGTAAAACTTTCAATTATTAACGACAGGTTTTTCAAAGCAGACAAATTATCTCTAAAGGCTTTCAAACGATATTTGTCGCAGGTTATTTATTGGGGTCATCATATTGCCATCTTCAATTAGTGAAATATAGGCATACCGTTCCACTAATATTAAAAAAAAAAAACTTTTCGTTATTGAAGAAGACTTAACACAATGGCTCATCAGCATAGTGTTTAATTGCTTTAATCTCATTCTGCAAATAGTTTTCAGCTGTAATCTTTTCTTTGTTGTAGTCTTAATGGCCGGTTTATTTTTTTCCAAATTAATGCTAACCAAATAAAATTGTATTCATTTTATCTATCACTTCGCTCTTCCATATTTAAATCTGTATCAAAAGGGCTTTTTGTAAATGGATAAATAGATTGCTTCACAAAGCCCTTTGGATAGGAAGCTTCATGAACTCCAGTGCCTGCAGGCCACTCGTTTTTTGGTAAATAGTAAGTTCCAAAAATCATATCTATAAATGGAAATATAGAAGCAAAATTATGCCCGTAATATTTTGGATCTTCGCAATGATGCCAGTGATGATATTGCGGGGTGGTAAAAATATACCTTAAAGGGCCAAAGTTTATCTTTGTATTTGCATGAATTAAAACCGCGTGTATGGCGATAAAAATGATGTAAACATTAAACACTGTAGATGAAAAACCTAAAATATAGAGCGGTACAAATGTTATTGCCCGAGTAAAAAATATATCAATAAAATGTGTTCTGCTACCGGCAAGCCAATCCATATTTTGGGTAGAGTGATGGATGGAATGGAAACGCCATAAAGAAACCTTGGTATGGAAAAAACGATGTGTCCAATATTGAAATAAATCTGTAGTAACAAAGGCTAAAAACAAAGCAACAATAAAAGGAAGGCCCTGAATCCAAGTATGTAGATTTTCTAAACCTATCCATCCAAAAAATAACACTGCTGGTTTTTGAGTAACAATTCCAAAAAACTGGATGAACAAATGGCTAATTACAAAATAGGTTAAATCTGTTCGCCACTCTTCATGAAATTTTGTTTGTTTATCATTCTTAGGAAAAAACAATTCTAACGGCACAAAAATAACAACCATTAAAAGAAGGTCTAAAATCATCCAATCTAAACCAAAATGCCAGTCACTTTTTGCCACATCTGTACCTTGTACAGTTAAAGCTCCAAGTATTACAGCTAAAGCAGCCAAAGCAAAACCAGGCCATCCCCATTTTAATTTTTTGCTTAACACTACACTTAATGCAGCAAAAAAGAAAGAAGTAATTACGCCGCCAAGCATCAAAAGTTCTACACTACTTTTGGTATAAACCTCTCTAAATTCTGGTGTGGTTAAAACTTCAGGATAGTGAAAGCAAAGTATTCCTAATAAAGCTAAAACCGCTAAAAAAATAGATACATATCCGCTAATTTGACCATGGCCAATTACTAAACGTTTTCTTGGAATAATTGTGGTGTTTTTCATTTAAACAATGATAATCAAATTTTTAAATTTATATATGTCAGTCGAGCTTACTTCTAAAAAAATGATTAATAATTCAAAAGATGATCGCATGACGATTTTATTGGTGCTAACCATATAAGCATGATAGAGAATTTCGTAGGCCGGAAAAATCTTTAAAGCATTGAATTTAAATAACTTAATGCCTACATAGAATTTATAACACTCAATAAATGGTCATTATATAAATAGTTATCAAAACAAAAACAATTAAAGCGACTAAAAAGCCTTTCGTAAAAAAATGAAATTTCCGTTCTGTAGCGCCAATTGATATTAACTTATTTTTTAATTTTTCAGCTTGAACTGCATTAGAAACAGCTTCTTTTATAAACCGTTTAGCATCAGGAAACTTAACATTATCCTGCGAGGTAACCGTATAAAGAAGGTATAGTCGCTCATCTGTTTGTATACAAACCATAATTGCATTAGCAAATAGTGGCTTAAACTGATAGTGGATAACGTTAACTGGTTTTTCGTTAATTAAAAGTCCGTTAGACCATTTTAGTTTTTTACGACTAAAGATAAAATAAGCAAGAGATGCCATGATTGGTAAAATAGTTAATATCGGATTGTCACCAAAAAAATCATTGATTGCAGATATTTTTAGCTTAACATCTAAATCCGCATAATGCTTCCACATTTGCAGGATAAACATGATATTGAAATACCAAAAAATCACAATAAACACAAAAAAGCCGAGGCGGAGATTTCCGCATTTGAGGTTTATCTGCGTGTCATTTTCTACTGCTGTTTTCACCGATTGATTTAAGTTCATGATTCTTATTTTACGATAACAAAGTTTCCTTTAATCAGCTGAAAACTCCTTTTGCCAAACAATTCAACTTTGCCGTACTTATATTTATTATCCATAACATCCAAAATTTATTCCCAACATTTTCCCATTTTTTGAACGACCAATTACGATGATGTTTTTATCTCTTAATACTTCTTTTTGTATGTTCAGTAATTTTGGGGCTGTCAAATCTTTACAAATATTAGAGAGAATAGCTGTTTCTTTATCAATGATATAAGTTCTGATTTTTGGATTATCATTAATAATTTCTCTGTCGCTTACCTCATAATCACCTGAAGTTGGGTAACGAATTTCAACTAAATCAATATCAATGTAAATGATCTCATTTATTGCGTATATTTTTTTTGCATAGGCATGTATTTCAGCTACGTCTTCCCCCAGAAAAATAGCATCATCTTTTTGGTTTTCAGATGGCTCAATAATTTTAGAAGCTGAAACATTACTTAGTTCTATATTTTTTTTTGATTCAGCTTGCGCTTGTTTTTCCGTTTTACTTTCGCAAGATTGAAACAAGAAAGTTAACATGATTATTTTAAGTATGATTAGTCTTTTCATCGTTTTATTTTGAGACCATTTCAATTTCACATAACTTCATTAAAGATTCTATGTTTAACTTAACCGTCCGCTATATAAATGTGTTGCTTGTTATTTATCTGACATTTTCATTTCTTTCACAGCTGTCAAAGTTAATTAGGTAAGATTACCCCAATCGTTTAAGTGTTCCTTTTTCAGGATCACTTAAATGATTTATGAAAACAAGGACTCCGTCCGGAATTTTTGCACTACCACATTCTTTGTATTTCTATCAATCCTGCCTTATCTTCAAAATAGTCAAAAGCACTGCTATATTTATAATATTGAGGTTCATTTACAATTCCTGCTTTTACAGGATTTTCATGAATGTAGTCTAATTTTTGTTCCATCATTTTTAAATTTGTCAAGTCTATAGGATGCTTATCCTGTTGCCAAAATTGGTAAATCTTGTTGTTACTGTTTTTCGATCCAGCTCTTTTAAACATCCAAATTAGCCAATCGTTACGGCTTTCTTTAATATTTTCGGCTATCGCTTTGATAATTGTTTTCGCGGTAAACTTTTTCATATCTCTTAAAACATCAGCTTGTTTAAAACCCGCTTTGCATGAGATTATTAAATGGATGTGATTGGTCATTATTACCCAAGCATGCAGATTGAGCCCTTTCTCTTGAATACAAAACCTCAAACTGTCAATTATAATTGTTTTATAGTCCTCTCTACTAAAAACATCAATCCAATTGATAACTGAGAACGTTACAAATGTGGGTTTTCATTGTCGCCAAATCGATAACGTGTTGCCATTGAGATTGATTTTGTTTTACTTTAGATTTTTAAAGCTAATATAAAATCTGCGCTACATTTTCCGGACGCAGTCCTCTTTTTCTATTTAGATTTAAGTGACCGCTGAAATAGCGAACACTTAAACCAGAGGTGTTTAGCATCAGTTGTGCCTTCATTTTAATGGACTTTTCTCCAATAATCGTTTTTTGGTGCGTTTTTTATATTTATCAACCATAACAACCAAAATTTATTTCCAACATTTTCCCATTTTTTGAACGACCAATTACAATGACATTTTTATCTTTTAATACGTTTTTTTGTATACTAAGTAATTCTGAGGCTGTCAAATCTTTACAAATGTTAGAAAGAATAGCTGTCTCTTTGTCAATGATATAAGTTCTGATTTTTGGATTATTATTAATAACTTCTCTGTCGCTTGCGTCATAATCACCTTCTGTTGGATAACGAATTTCAACTAAATCAATATCAATGTAAATGATCTCATTTATTGCGTATATTTTTTTCGCATATGCATGTATTTCAGCTACGTCTTCCCCCAGAGCAATAGCATCAGCTTTTTGGTTTTCAGATGGCTCAATAATTTTAGAAGCTGAAACATTACTTAGTTCTAAATTTTTTTTTGATTCAGCTTGCGCTTGTTTTTCCGTTTTACTTTCGCAAGATTGAAACAAGAAAGTTAACATGATTATTTTAAGTATGATTAGTCTTTTCATCGTTTTATTTTGAGATAATCTCAATTTCGCATAACTTCTTTAAAGATTCTATGTTTAACTTAACCGTCCGCTATATAAATGTGTTGCTTGTTATTTATCTGACATTTTTATTTCTTTCACAGCTGTCACAGTTAATTAGGTAAGATTACTACTTTTTAAGTTCCTCTTTCAATTGTTCCAATTGCGACTTAATTTCCTCAATTCTTTGTTTTGAATGGTCTGCTTTAATGGTTCTTTCCATTTCATTAATTCGGTCAGCTATAAATGTTATTAGTTTAGGCAGTTGAGACTTATTAGGCTTTTGCGTGTTTATTGCATAGTTAAGCAGTGTTTCTAAGTATGCACACTTTTCCCAAAATTTTCCCAAGGGTTTTATCGAAATCAATTTGTCTAGGTATCCCTCCTGTTGGTGTGTATTTAAAAAATAGATAACTTTCCAGTTCCCGCGTTCAGTTAACTTTGTTAACTTTTCCGCTCTTAATTCATTCAACCACTCATTTTGCAACAAAACAGGGATATGATACGAATGATATTCCCCTTCAACGCCATCTCGTGACATATGAAATGTAGACCCATCGTAATTAAAAAAAAGTTTCTTTGCTTTTTGTAGGTCCGTCATCTTAATTAATAGCTCACTTATCTCATTTGCTAAGGGTTGTCCGGCGATACCCACAAAGTCATCCCAACAAGATGTCGGTAAAAACCAACTATTAAGTTTATGAATTTGGGCGCTATCTCCACCTTTCAGTTTTTTAATGCTACTAGCTAATGCCGAATGAAATTCTTCTGCATCCATAAATTCTCTAGAATAACCACCAGAAAATTGGCTAGCCAAATTTGTTGCTTTGTCAAGCAATTCCATCAGTAACTTATGGTCAATTTCTGTGGGCATAATATTGCAATTTCAAATTTTGAAAATCGTCACATGAATTACGCCAATTCTCGGTTAGCTCTTATCCCTGCAGATTTTGACTTTTTTCTGTAAATCAAGATACTTAAAAGTGAACCAACAACCAATCCTACAAAGATATATAACCCAAAATGCATCTCCTCAAAACGAATTCTTGGAATATCAGCCTCGTTTGCAAACTCTGCTCTGCGCAAAAGGTCATTTATTTGAGCAGCTTTGATTTTTAAAAACACCACTCTAAACACGTAAAATAATATACCTGTTGCGATTATAATAGTTGTTGAGGTGATCTGTTTTCGGAGCGATGTCAGTTTGCAGATCTTATTGACAAATATGGTTAGAAGAGGAATTATTCCGAAAGAGAAGATAAAAACGATTGTAGGGAAAAGTTGATGAGGTAATTGCCAGGCCTCTCTAAAAACGACAATTTCACCTGTAATTTGAGCTATCGAAAAACTTAAGACCCCATCTCTAATTAGGAAAGCAATAACAACCAGCAAAAAAGAAAGTCCGACGATGATTCCATTTTTTTTCATTTTTGTTGTGTGTTTATAGATTTTGTCTCAGTGGTGCTTAAAAATTTGTTGTTATAGCCAGTTGTTCCTTCATTTTCGGATTCTTTTGTCAGGTTAAAATCTCATTTCATAAACACTGATTTTCTAATGTGTCCTGTCTTGTATTCGATTGTCACGGTAAAACCTTTCCAAGATGAACAAGTCAATGTATTTGGGTTATCAACTACGTACGCTGATCCACTGATTCTGTTATCATTTAAATCTTTGCTCCACAAGATTTTATTTGGAAATGTGTCATTTTCCAAAGGCTGATCCCCAATCGTTTAAGTGTTCCTTTTTCAGGATCACTTAAATGCTTTATGAAAACAAGGACTCCGTCCGGAATTTTTGCACTACCACATTCTTTGTATTTCTAACAATCCTGTTTTATCTTCAAAATAGTCAAAAGCACTGCTACATTTATAATATTGAGGTTCATTTACAATCCCCGCTCTTACAGGATTTTCATGAATGTAGTCTAACTTTTGTTCCATCATTTTTAAATTTGTCAATTCTATAGGATGGTTATCCTGTTGCCAAAATTGGTAAATCTTGTTGTTACTGTTTTTTGATCCAGCTCTTTTAAACATCCAAATTAGCCAGTCAGTACGGCTTTCTTTAATATTTTCGGCTATCGCTTTAATAATTCTTTTCGCGGTAAACTTTTTCATATCTCTTAAACCGTCAGCTTGTTTAAAACACGCTTTGCATGAGATTATTAAATGAATATGATTGGTCATTATTACCAAGCATGCAGATTAAGCCCTTTCTCTTGAATACAAAACCTCAAACTGTCTATTATAATTGTTTTATAGTCCTCTCTACTAAAAACATCAATTCAATATATAAAGAGAGAGTTACAAGATGTGGGTTCTCATTGTCGCCAAATCGATAACGTGTTGCCATTGGGATTGGTTTTGTTTAGATTTTTAAAGCTAATATAAAATCTGAGCTACATTTTCCGGACGCAGTCCTCATTTTCTATTTAGATTTAAGTGACCGCTGAAATAGCGAACACTTAAACCAGAGGGGAGAATTATGCAAATCGTTCGCATTCTTGCAAAACCGCTGTTAGGCGAAGTTCAAACTTTTTTTAATTGAGAAATTATTAAATCAAGTCGTCTAAGTAGGTCGTCGTAAGTAAAAATATCAATTACATTTTTATATTTTCTTTTGATTATTTCAAAATCTGCAAGTTGGTTTTGATCTAAATTTTTATCTCGTCCCATGATAATTATGGCGTTTGGGTTTGTAATTCGGATTTCAAGATTTAAGGGCAATTCACTCTTATATTTTGCCGTTAGTTTATTTTCGAGTTCTCTTCCTGATTTATTTAAATAAAAAATATATTTTTCAATCTGCATAATTGATCCTGACAAATCTCTACTCGGTATATGATTATCTCGGTAGGTTGTCTGTGAAACAATACTTTTTTCAAAAGGAATTTTTATTTCAACAATGTCTAGGTTTCCCATAAAATCAATTATACCGTAATCAAGCCGTCGAACTTTGTCGCTATAAATATCGTGAAATTTTACCTCTTTGAAAACCGAGATATACTTTGGAAAAAGTAAAAGAATAATTTGAATAATCTCTTCCTGCCATTGATTTTCTGTGTAGCTGATTTCACTATCCAACATTGCCCTGAGTTTTTCGCTCAAGGTCTTGAATTTTAAAATTTCGGATTGCTTAAATGTTTTTCTGAGTGAACTTTCATATACAGGAATTTTCTTATTAAGGTAAGTTTTATAGACCAGTTCTTTATCTATAATATCATCAAAATAATCTTTCAAAATCGATGAAACCTTCGCCTGTCTATACAATTTCACCTCATGAGTCGTAGGAAATAATTTGGCAAGTGAAACGAAATTTTGAAACGGTAATATATTTTCTTTTTTACCTCCAATATAAATGTCACTTTTAATAAGCTTATCGATTTCTCGAATTAATGATATTTTTGATGTAATAACAAAGTGATTAACCGAAAGCGATAAAGATTTATGAAAGAAAAAGCCTTTGTTAATACGGAAAATTTCATTTATAATTTTGTAATAATCGTCATCGATAAGTTCGCCGATTACAAACAAGAATTCTGGTTCTTCAAGTTCTTCCTCAATTCGTTTATGAAGATATTTCTTGCTTAAATAAAAAACGCCCGCTAAGGTAAACTTCTCATTTTCCGCTATTGCTTTATCAATCCATTGCGGATTGTGATATTCAGAAGAATATCTTAATAGAAGATTTTTCTTTGATGTTTCTATTGTAATCACGATTTTCGTCTAACTTAAATACATTCCCTCAATCGTTTATTGTTCCTTTTTCAGGATCAATAAATGGTTTATGAAAACAAGGACCCCGTCCGGAATTTTCGCAAAGCACATTATTTGTATTGCTAACCATCCTGCTTTATCTTCAAAACCTCAAACTTTCTATTATAATTGTTTTATAGTCCTCTCTACTAAAAACATCGATCCAATTGATATTTGAGAACGTTACAAAATGTGGGTTCTCATTGTCGCCAAATCGATGACGTGTTGCCATTGGGATTGGTTTTGTTTAGATTTTTAAAGCTAATATAAAATCTGCGCTACATTTTCCGGACACAGTCCTCATTTTCTATTTAGATTTAAGTGACCGCTGAAATAGCGAACACTTAAACCAGGGGTGATTCGACCAAGTTTGTAATTGTGCTTCTGGTACTGCCATTGTTGTTCTGAATATTAATTTTAAATTGTGCCTGACATTTTAGAAACTTGTGCAAAAATTGGCCTTGTTTGCAGAACTATTGTCGCACAGTATTCAATTAACTAAATAAAGATAAATTAAAGTCAAACCAAGTCAGCTATTTTAAATTTGCTGTTAGCTGTTGTTCTTATCTACTATTTTGTCTTTTCCTGAAACTTTGGCAATCCTAAGATTTAACATACATTCAGGTATAGAATAACCAACTCCAATACTCAAAGTAAATCCTGACTTTAATTTAAATTGACTTTTGAGTTCTTCCCAAAATGTTGAATTATATTCATTAGTTGAAATTAAAATATCATCACAGCCTTTCATTAAAATTATTGCCGTATTGCTAAACTTAATTTTTTCTAAAACAAAATCGATATTTTTCTGAATTTGGTTATGTATAATTTGAGCTCTAATATAATCTGCTTTTAACAAAGCCAATTCAATACTATCTCCTGCATTGTCTACATCTAGTCGAATATATACTGTTTTACTCATTATCTTGTTACTATTCTCGCTTCATTAAATGAGTCAACTATCTTTTTGGAAACAAAAGAAATATCTATTTTTCCATTTGTCTTTCGATTACTCCAATATTTTCCTTCTAATTTTCTCGGTTCCGAATCAATTAACCTAAGTTCAGAAGCTCCTTCTTGTAATGCTTCATTATCATCTTGACTTGTTTCCTTTCTATACAGATATGCTACATTTTTTAATCCAGTTTCTTTTTTTAATGATAAAGTTTCTGAATATGAAGTACCGATAAAAGAATTTGTGAATGTTGTAAAATGAATTCTCAAAAAACTTTGCCGGATTACAATATAGAACTCTAAATCTCCAAGTGTTGCTCCATTTTTGTCTTTCCAATCAGACCTCAGAACTCCTGCCCAAGTCCCGCTTAAATTGGGTCGATAAAACAAATCTCTAAATCCCCATAATTTCCATCCAGTTGAAAAGTAGAAAACCCAAAATAGTGTTGAAATTGTGATTCCAAAACTAATAGCTCTCGCTCCATTTGATAAATTAAACTCTTTACCTAAAATGATAAGGTAAGCGACACCAATAATTGTCGCCAAAATTATTGAGATAGTTACAATCAGTTTTAATTCATCTTTTTTCATTTCGTGAGTTCTTTTTAATAACACCTAGCTTAAATATATGTCTAATAAAACCATAAATACACTACAAAATAACGTTGTACAGGCGCAACATATATCACTAAAGATATAAAATCCTTTAAAAGAAATAACTAGAAATAATTCCTAAAAAAAAACCTAAAAAAGCTACCCCTGCAAACTCAACTTCAACTGCTCCAATTGTATTTGATTGCTTGAAATGCTGAAATTATAATATTGACCATCACTTGTATTAATCTCAATCTTGTACATAAAACCATTCTTTACATGCCGGATAGAAATTTTGTGCGCTGTAATCCTGTTAAAAGGAATCACATATTGTTGAAAAGAAAAAACGTATAAAATTTGTGAAGTAATAATGAAGGAAGGCATATACTTATCTATCCCATACAACGCATCATTAATCGTTTTTAAAGTCTCAATTTCAGATCGTGTTAGCTGTTGTAACACCCGCTGATAACGATTAAAAAAGTTATTTATAAAAATGATTCCAGGAACGGCAATAACCGAGACCGATCCCATCAAAATTAGCGTAACAATAAAGGCATCTTTCATTCGCTGATCGTATCGCTCCACACCCAAATTATCTATTCCAATTCCGATGGTTTCTAAATAGGAATCTATATAAAACCAAAGTGGTATTCCAACAAGTAACAACAATAGAAAACCGCAAAAGATGTTTTTGCGAATTGCCTGCTTATGCTCGAAATGAGCAATATAATCCGTTTGCACCTAAGCTATATTCTCTAAATACCTTAACACTTCCTCTTTTTTACGGGCAGAAACCGGAATGCTTTCTTTGTCCAATAATTGCAGATAGCCTTCTTTATAGTATTTATCTACGTATAAAAAGTTAACCATATAAGATTGATGACAACGTAAAAAACCATGAGCGGTCAGTATAATCTCATATTCTTTTAAACCTTTAGAAACCACAATCTCCCTTTTATTTTTTAGAAAAAACGAGGTATAACCTTTATCGCTTTTACAGTAAACAATATCAGCAACGGGCACCACTTCAATAAACTCCATACTTTTTAAAGCAATACGTTTCATGGTGTTTATTCCATTTGCCAAATATTGTTCTTTAGCAATTGCTAATTGTTGCTGATTAGCTTTTTCTAGCTCCTTGTTGTGGAAACACTTGTTTAACAAGTTGGTCAGTTCAGTTTCGTCTATTGGCTTTAACAAGTAGCCAAATGCGCCCATGTTTAATGCCTGAATCGCATATTGATCATAAGCGGTTAAAAATATAACCTGAAAATCTTCGATTCCAATTTCCTCAAACAATTGAAAACTATCGCCATCTTTTAGCCTGATATCTGCTAAAATCATATCCGGCTTAAGTACCGGAATTTCTTGAGCAGATTTTGCCACACTTGGCGAAGTACCTACCAACTCTACAAAAGGGATTTTCTTAACCAGTTGCACTAAATAGTTTAGTATCAACACTTCATCTTCTATAATATAAAGTTTCATTTGCATCAGTATTTAAATTAATCTTTCAATTCTGGTATCGTAATCTTTACCATATAACCGTGACCACCAAATTCCTTTTTGTCAGTCTGTTCGTATTTCGCCTCCTGCCCTTGCGAGTTAAAAACCACATCTAACCTTTCTCTAAGGATAGTTCCGGCAAGTGAATTCTTTTTTTGATCGCTTTGATTTTTAGGCTCAATACCTTTCCCGTTATCTTCCACAACAATGATTAACTGTTCATTAGCTACGTTAAAAGAAACATTCAGTTGGCCTTTGTAATCAATATTTCTAAAGCCATGCTCAATGGCATTTTCTATAAATGGCTGGATAAGCATAGGAGGAATTAAGATGCCCGGTAAATAAATATTTTCTGCGGTACTAATCTGATAATCAAACAGCTCATGATAACGCATTTGCTGTAACTGGATGTAGTTTTCTAAGGTTGCAACCTCCTCTTCTAAAGTGATGAAATCTTTACGACTTTGCTCTAAAATATTACGTAAAAGTCCAGAAAAAACATTGAGGTAACGTACGGTATCTTTGGTATTGCCAGCGGAAGCCAGGCTTTGCAAATTAGCAATAGAATTGAAAATAAAATGGGGATTAAGTTGCACCTGCAACAACTTCTGCTCCATGTTAAGTCGTTTATTATCTGACTGCAATAAGTTGTTTTTTTGTTTTAACTGACGTTGCCTGTAACTAAAATAGAGACTTAAAATTATGGCCAAAAATGCTAATGACGATAAAATGATGGTTGTTTTTTGTTGCTGTATAACTTTCTTGTTCAGCTGGTTGATACTTTGCAATTCTACAATATTCTTATCTTTTTTTTCTGCTTCATACTTCTCCTTTATCTCTGCAACTTTAATGGCTTCAATCTGGCTAATTGCTGCCATCTCTAGCGCATGTGCTTCTCGCGAGGCTTGCAAGGCTAGTTTATAATCGCCTTTTAATTTGTATGCATCTAGCAATCCAATATAATAGATGAACTTTCTTTTACCCGGTGATTCTTTTTGATTAAGTGCTATGGCTTTTTTGTAGTAATAAATTGCAGAATCTTGCATGCTGTTGCGGATAAAGCTTGTCGCCAAATTATTATATGCTTCACTATTGATACTATTGGTTTTTAGTAAATACTGGACGTAAATTTTGCTATAGGCTAGCGCCTTCGGATAGTCCTTTTTTCGCTCATAAATTTGCGCCTCGCTATCGTAAGTTCGGGCTATGGCCATGCTATCCTTTATATCAATAGCAAGATTTCGGGCTTCGGCATTGTACTTCAACATCTTATCATAATCGCTCATCCTAGATGCCAATAAAAAAGAAACATCGTAATATCTCTGCTTTATTACCGGATGATTTTTAAACGGATGATTAGAGAAGTATTTTTCTACATACTGTAAAGATGTTTTCTCGTTGTGATTTTGATAATAAGCTTGTGCCAACAAATCGTAAAAACGATAAGCTAATCGGCTATCTTCTTTTTCTACATTTTCTGTTAGCGTAAGAATGCTATCCATTATGCTAGCATCTACAGCAACTCCATTCTTTACACTTAAATCTAATAAACTGATTTTTTTGAGAAAGGAAATATCATGATCGTCTTTAGGTGCGTTGATTTTCTCAAACATCGCTTTGGCGCTATCTCTCTTTTTTTCAACAAGATATCTTTTTCCAGTGAAATAATTAAGATAAGCTACCGCCTCTTCGCTTTCGATATTTTTTAGTGATGCAATCTTATCGTCCACACTGTTTTTAATTGCTTGTGTGCTCAACGTATCAAAAGAAATGATGGTCGCTAAATTATCGTCCAGATTCGTGTTTTTCTGAACTTTTAAATCATCGCTTTGCTCCTTTTTGTTTTGAGAGCAAGACAAAGCTAAAAGCGAGATGAGCATTAAGAAAGAAAACTGTATATACTTTGGCCTCAAAACCATAGGAGGAATATTTATTTTAATCTCAAAGGTAAATACTGCAACGACAAGAAAAAATGCTATTGCATATTTGATGATTTTGTTTCAATATCTGTACTTATTCAATAGATATTCGTAGAATTTAAAGAGTGTTAGAAAACGAGTAATAATTAGCCTGAAAGAAACCTATTTGTAAATTAAGGAATAGTCTGCATCACCGTCATCGAAAAAAGCTCACCGTTTTTTATGCACCAGATGGCATTGTAACTATCCGAACCATCTGCACCGCTAACTGCCAAGTAAATCTCTTTCTTTTTACCGATGTAAACCTTCGTTTGATCTAGATTGATGTCATACAACTTAGAAAAGGCATTTTTAGTAAAATAATATATGCCAGCTTTATTTTTAAAACTCACTGATTTAATCTCGTTTCTTGGTATTACACCATAGCTTCCCCATTGCGCTGGATCTGTTTTCATTGCTAAATTCTCCAATGTTCTCTGTTTTTTCTGATAAACTTTCGTCTCTATTGAAAGCTCAAATTCTTCATCATTAAAAATGAATTTATCTTCAGATATCTGCTCTGCTCCAACCTTCTTTAAATCAAATAAAAAAGTAATTCTACTACGGTGCACAAAACCGCTTTCTTTTGTATTATCTGATTTTATGAAATCTTTGATATTGGTCTTCGGCTTTATTGGAAACCATACGGTAAACCAATCCTTACTTTTAAAATCATCGTTAAACGGACTAATACAGAATACTTGACCTTCCTTAATTTTACCAATAATTGGCGATTTTACCGATGTAGACTTACGAACGTTGGTGTAACCATCTTCGTCATAGATTACTGCCAAATCTTGAGCCTTGAGTTGACTATTTAACGGCAGTAAAACACAAAATAACAGTCCTATTTTTATAATGAATTTCAAAATATCAAAAATTTTTTAGGGGTTAATCTTGTTTAAATAATCATCTAAAATATCTTCGGTTAAAGTCTGCAAAAAAAGCAGTTTGGACAGTTTTGCAAATTTCCATACGGTTTTAGGTTTATTCTCATCCTCGTTAAACTCATTACCTCCAGTAGTTTCACTTATTTTTTTGGTGGAGAAATTAATGCTTGTGCTAGAGCGCTCTCCGCTTGAGCGATGAAGACTGAAATCGTCATAACCAATCAATTCAAATCTTTGGTTCTGAAACCTAAAAGTATAATCTTTATTGGTTACGTACCACGAACCACAGCTCAACCAATATTGCAAGGAAACCTTAAGTAATCCCTTTTCAATGCGAATACCTCCTTCCTGCATTAAGGGATCCGCTAAACAGGTTGATTCCTCATCATTTTCTGATGGAATAAAACCTGAATTTTTAACTGCTAACCGGTATGAATTAGCTTTGGTTTTAAAAAGCACCAGCAATACCCGAGGGTTCAGATTTAAAATATTTTGCCCTAGGCCATCATGGGTAATGATATTTTTGGCATCAGTATCTTCAATCACTATTGCCTTATCCGCCATACCATCTTTGTTTAGATCGCCAGTGCTTTCTGAAATCACTTTCCATCCCTTGGGAACAAACGATTTTACAGTTGAGCCATTTTCTGGGATAAATGGGTTTTTATCTTGAGCAGATGCATGTGTTTTGATGAAGATGAAAATAAAAAGAAGAAGTATCTGTTTCATAGTTTATAGTATTTGATACAAGCCCAAGTTTGCGGAATAGATATGCATTTTCCCACTGATAACAATTGTTTGTGGGTAAGTCATGTCATCACATTTAAATTTGATATTATTGATTTGATAATAAGCTAGGTAAACTGGGTTAGGCAATTTTCCGTTATGCCATGCAATTAAAACGTCGTCATCAAATTTAGGAATATCCTTTTTTGGTTTTAAAAAATCGATTTTAAAACGCTCATCCTGTCGTACAATTAAAGTGTTATTTCTAACCTCAAAAAAATCACACTGTTCAGTGTTTACGATTGTATTTTGGCATGGCACTAAACCAAATGGCTTCAATAATTCAACCTCATAATCCTGCCATATTTTAAGTCCAAGAGAATCATTCAAGTCTTTTACCTCCTCTGATTTTTTACTCAAACTATCCTGAAGAACTATGGTTTTAAATCCTTCATGTTTTTTATAATCAGGATAAAAGTGCTTTTTGAGATTAAAATATAAGTCTCCATGTTTATCAATATAAAACGGAAGACTCCAATCATATTTATCTGCTAAAATTACTTCATTTTCGGAATTGATGATTTTGAAAGGTAAACTGCTATCGTCAGGCTTCAAAAGAATCCGATCATCTTTAAGAAAAATAATTTCGATGAGATTTTCCATACCGACAATCTTTTTAAAGTTAGATTTATCTTTCACTAAATCTTCTAACAAAGGCACCTCGGGATGAGCATCATCCTCTGGAAATGGGTTGCAAGCGAAAAGAAAGACTGTGCCGAACAACAGAAAAATTAACTTGTATTTTTTCATATCATTTTATATCGTTGAACTCCAACCCTACCCACTCTCTTAAAAAAACGCGTTAAAGGTAATTGATTATCCATTTTACCTTAAGGTTTATTGTTAAAATATTCAGTAATGTCATAAATCCAATCACCTCCGCGGAAAAACAAAAAGGAAACGGTGCAAAGTATAATGAAGTAGGAAACAATTTGTATTGGTAAACGGTAACGTTTAACATCCTTTAAAAAGTAAAAATTAATTACTAAAAACATCATTCCTGCAATGACACCAGACGGAACACCTATTACAAAGCCTAAAATTGCTCCAAATTCTACCGATAGTAAAATAAGCGTAAACCCAAGGATAGTACTTGCTAACATGAACGAAAGTCCTTTCACAAAATACTCCCCCATCAAACCCAACATTAGAAGCAACAGGGCAACTGCTAAGCCTAAATATGTATAAACAAAATCACTAACGAAATTTGCTTTACCCATTTCTATCGGATAAATAACAAAAACACTAACGAGCAAAGTTATAATTCCTGCTATCGCAGTAAGTTTTCTTTTTTTAGACCCTTTTTCAGTTTCGATGTCTTCCATAAATTAATTTTGGGAATATTTATTAAAGTGGATTTGCTTTTTTATCCCCGTAAACATAAAATATAAAGTACCCAAAATTAAAATCGCAGAAATGCTAACATCAAAAAAAGGTTTATCGCTCCAATGCTTTTCTCTAATAAATTGGTTATAAATGCTTTCCTCCGCCCTTAATTCTTTCGGATAGTTCTCAGGCATATCTTGCATGCCTAATGGCGATCTGAAATACATTTGAAAGCTCGGTTTGTATTTTACAAATAGGTTATGGTCAGTAAATTCGTCATCAACTTTTATTCCTAAAAACAGGAAACTTACCACTAAGAAAACAAGGCCAGTTTTTAATTTTGCATTCATCCGCCAACATCTATTTTTGCTTTTTCCGGATAGCATAAACGTTATATTTACTGGTAGAATAAAGCGCAAAATTTAACGTTGGATCTGTAAAAATATTGATGTTATAGGGCGAAACAGATTGATCTTTACCGTGGCCCAAATAATAGCGGGTTTTGGGAATCGCAGGCGTGGGTTCTTCTACGATAAGATTAGATTTTTTTATTTTTATCGTATCATTCAATAAAGGAATATCAAAATAGCCGGTGCCTACCCAACCATCAACTGAGAAACCCGGATTTCCACCACCAATCGAATGACGGTATCTAAGCTTTTGCTGTTTATCGTAATACTTTAAACTAAATTTTTTCTGGGCGTCATCATATTGCTCATCGTCAGAACTATAGTAAAAATTATCCCTATAACGTGAGGACATAAGCTGTTCATCAATACTAATTGATTTCGGAAATGGCCGATGCAATATCTGCCATTTTCCAGCTATGCAATAAAATAGTTTTTGCAAGCTCCATTGTTGGTCATTTGTATTGATATGGTGCGTAACATCATAAAAATAATAATCGGCTTTACGCAAAAGCTTTTCTTCTTCTTCTTCAGCAGTTTTTTCGTCAGGCCAACTTAAATCTTCATTTACAATGGTCATTTTTTTTGGTGTTTTATCACCATCCAATGGCCATGTAGTGTAATCACAATCTCCATTATAGCTAGTGTGAACCATATATTCACGAATAAAAAACGTAGATTCTCCACCTCCCCTAGGTACATAAATACTATCTATAATATTTGCGTTTTTATCTAATTTAAAATAGTCTACACCGCCGTTCGTAGTTTTAGATTCTCTTTCTGTTTCTAAAATCACTTGATTGTTCACGCTATAAAACAACCGTATCGGACTTGGACCCATGGAATACTCCACCTCTGACAATAGCACAATTTCAAAGTTATCTGATTCGAATTTGGTATTTAGAAAAGAATATTCATTGAATTCTGCTGGTAATACCTTATTTTCCTCACCCTGTAATACTTTATTTCCCTGACCTTTACAGCCTTGTAACCCAAATAGTGTTAACAGGAAAGAGATACTAATTTTCATTATCATAAATCATTTTTTTGTGTTGAATTATTTGTTTATTTCAAAATATATTAAAAATGAGGGTAAAGCCGACTAGCAATATAAAACTATAAATTTCTTTTAACTAGTGATTTAATCCACCTCAATTCCCATTTCTTTAGCTTTACTTAAATCAACTTTATAATCTGAATAACCTAAAAAATATTTAATTTGTCCCCTAACATAATAGGCGAAACCTACATTTTTATCCAGCTCAATTCCCTTGTTGCAATCTTCTAAAGCAGAAATTAAATTTGGTTCCGCTTTCCGCGATGATGATTTTGAGTTAACTCCCCAATTAATTCGAAAAGGCTGATTTGGCAATTTAGCACTTACGATGGCATTTGATTTTTTGGTATTTTCTGCAGTACTTACTTTAGCGATTGCCCTACCAATATACGCTGGCGCATAATTATTGTTAATTTGGATGCTTTGGTTAAAATCAGCGTGTGCTAAATCATATTTATTCATTTCTAAATAGATGTTTCCTCTTCTAGCATAATAAGCTTCTTTGTTAAAATCAGCGATGTTTGGGGCAAGCCAAAGGGCCTCATCCATGGCATTTAATGCCTCCTCAAATTTTTCATGGTAGATATGACATTGTGAAATATTATAATAAATAGAAGCCAGTGAAGCCTTATAGAAAGACAGTCTATCTTCCTGGCTTGAATTTGAATAACGTGTATTGTTTGCCAATTCAGTCATCAAGTTGGATTTATTAGCCAATGCGGATTCGTAATTGATTTGGGAGTTTTTATAATCTTTAAGTGCCAAGTAAGCATTCCCTAAAAAAGAAAAGGTTATAGGATTGTTTGGGAATTTTTGTAAACCCGTTTGGTAAATTGATACTGCTTTATCATATTGTTTTAAATTATAAAAAGCTACGCCACGTTGGTAAAAATAACTGGCTCTGCTTGCGTCACAAAAATCCAACATTGATACTTCTATATTTTTCAATAATTCCGGATTGTTAACTTTTTGCTCTGAAACCAGCGACTTTGCTTTTGAATAATCTTGGCAAGCAGCATCCATATTTTCTAATCCGTAGTAAACTTGGGCTCTGCTTAAATAACTTGAAAAATCGTCAGGATTTAGCTTTATAGCTGTTGAAAAATTCTCCAGCGCATTTTTATACTGTTTTAGCGCACTGTAAATAATGCCACGAAAATTAAATAACCTACCCTGTTGATCGTCTGACAAAATTGCCTTGTCGATATCTTTTAGCGCATCTGCTAAATCATTGTTCTCATATTTAATTTTACTTAGGTAAAAGTATGGATAAGAACTATTTGGCTTTAACGCTATTGCTTTATTAAAATCAGCGAAAGCCAAAGCAGCATATTTTTGATTTAGGTTATAAATACCTCTTTCTGTATAGCCATCAGCGTTTGTGGGTGCTATCGCGATTGCCTTATTGTGATCTGTTAAAGCGCCAAATTTATCGCCACTCATTTCTTTTATTTTTGCCCGATTAGATAGCAACAGTTCGTCTTTTGGGTCTGCAACGACCGCTTTATCCAAATAATTTAGTGCTTTTTTAAAATCATTTTGTTGCGCATAAATACGACCGATATTTAAATAACAACGGCCACAAGCAGGATTTACCGCTAGCGCCTCACGGTAGTATTGCTCTCCAAGTTCATTGTTTTTTAATTGCAGATATTGATAGCCCGTCAACCTTAACAAGTTTTCGTTTTTAGGTTGCTTTTTTAATTCGGTTTGCAGATAAGGAATAATTTTTTCCTGCTCACCGTTTTGGTTGAATGCATCTACTGCTTTTTCGTAAACACTTTTGCTTTGCGCAAATGCCTGAACAGATCCAAATAACAGTAATACATAAATAATCAATTTGAACTTCATAGCATAAAATTTCTGACTTGATATAACAACAATTTTAGCTTATTTCTTCATTCCTTTTAACCGCGACTTGTTAGTCAAGAATTGTTCTTTTTGCGTCTTTGATCAATTTGTTTTCTCTAATTATATTGAGTTAATTTTCTTTTGACAAGAATTTAGATTTTAATACAATCAACGTCTCTTTCAAAAAATAACAGCCTTATAAAAACTGAATTGTCTAACGCTTTTGCCAGCCACTATTTTAGTAACATACGTTTTTGCGATAAAAGTTTTATCCTCAATCCATTTAATTCCTTCTATAGAGAAACCCTTCGTATCAAAATTAAAGCTCATTTTTTCTTTAAAACGATGTTCTGGTCTAGCATTTTTGTTTACTTCTAATATGCCAATAAAGCAACCGTTACCATGGTAAGGTCTGTTATAATAATACAGCAAATAATTGCTACTTATTGATGGAATTGGCGATTCAACAGCTCCATCGCCTATAGATACAATACTGTATTCTTGTGCAGTTATACTATCTATTAGCATAAACGTACCGAAGCTTAAATTGTCAGCTAGCGCATTTTCGGTAATGGCGTACATGTTTAATTCGGGGTAATAACCAACATATTCATAACCGTCAAAATCATTTAGCTCTTGATTGGTTTTTTTAAGCTTGATTTTTTTGACTTTTGTTGTGAGTGTAAAATGAGTTTCAGTTTCTTTGATTTTTAGTGAGTCAGGTTTATCAGATTTTTTGTACTTGTTGTATTCTTCTTCGGTGGTTTGGTCAAACTTAATTTTAGGAAGTTTTTCGTACTTTTCTAAGTAGCCAATCGCAATATTTTTAGTTTTTTGAGCACTCGCAATGACGGAAAATGTCATTAAAACTGAAGCCAGCAAAAAGAATTTACACAAAAAAACATCCATCAGTATTGTAGACAGTAGTTTTTTGTTAATTGTTGTCTTCATTTCTAATCAATTTTAACTGGTACAAATCTACATCTGTAATTTTAAATTTCCCCGAAATTGATTTCATTTCATCTATACGAAGCTGGATAGTATCCTTACTAATTAATTGCCAAGCGCCTTTTGTATTTAACGTATCGGGCGCTCTATTAGGTCCTTCAAAAGTTGATTTATATTGCCTAATCTGCTGAAGCTCGATTGCCGACGTGTTTGTTTTAAATTCGATAGCTGTAAATCTTTTAATCATTCCTTCAGGAAGATTTTTTGCATTAGAATAGTAGTAATTATCGGTCAACATATCGTACTCAGCAATAAAAGGTCGACAACGGTCTGTTTTACACCATTCTGTAAAACCGTCTTTAATTAAATAAAGTGTATCAGCATTTTTGGTATATCCAATATTCCATTTGCTATTGTTTAACATCGCTGGCAAATCAAACTGTTGATTATTTTTTTTAAGAAAAACGGTATCAATATTATATTTTGCGCCTTTAGGTTTGCCACCGCCAAATGACTGCATGATGGAAATTGCATCCTTTTCAAAACCATTTTTTTCGATTAGTTCAAAAACGAATAACGGCGGTGCTTCCATCACCATTATTTCTGTCAAAATAAATGCGTTGTAACGTCTTTCGGATAACATAAAATGACCGTTTTTATCTGAAACAGACTCGCCAACCTTACAACCCATTACCGGATTTTTATCATAATCTACAATTACGCCACTAATCTCTGGTCTTGCTAATCTTGATATACAAGAACATAACATCAATGAGACCAAGCATAATAAAAAAGCTGTTTTGCCGAATTCAGTTTTTCTCATGCTTAAAAATAACTTTATTTATTTACCGTTTCCCGAGGGATTATTATTCGTATGCTTTCTACTATAATTTGTAGAAACTTGTTTATTATTCGTTTGGGAATCCATCTTAAACCGCGATAAATTATTCTGATAGTGTAGTTATTTAACACCAATAATTATTTCCGTTCTCCAAAATTTAATCTGGCATCTCTCACTTTTGTTTTGAATAGATATAGATATGGTCTTTTTCATCAGTGAATTTAACCTACATAAAATGCTCATCTAAATACAAAATATTGGCCGTTTTATCAGGCTGGTCACTACTTGATTTAAAAATAACTTCTTTTTTAGCTAAAGCCATTTTAAATTTCCCAGTAAACGTGGTGGATCCATACGCAGAGAATATAGATAAATTGATAAAATTTACATGCTTTATTTCAAAAATAGAACTTGTCACTATTAATTTATAGTATAAAAATTAACGAAGGATTTTGCAGATAAATCATTTCGCATGCAAAAACAGCATTAATAGAAAGTATAATTGTCCACAGTATTTTCATTACAATTTTAGAAGACATTTTTAACATGCCAATGTAACTATTTTTCGCTACAATAGAACGCGGCTTAAATAACATTTAAATCCCTAAACTGCTTGTTTTTTTCATTTCTTGAGTCTCCCCAAACTCAAATTTCAAAGATTTTATCTTAGTCGATATGTACAGATTTTCGTTTAGCTATCTACATTCTTCGTTGAAAATCTAATTTTTGAAAATTCTTTATAATTACTCGATTGACGTTGGAAGGAAGGCAAAGATCAACTTGTCTGAAAAACGTACGTCTTGCTCCTACTGCTGAAACAAGACGGTACTATCTCATTAGATTCCTTTATTATTCATGAAAATGTATAACCTATCCGGACGAGTATGCTACGAAAAGTCTATGAAAACCATTATTTCTTGATATGTTTAAAAAAAACACTACTTAGACTCCACTTCTCTGTCTTCGCAAATTGAAAATGGATCTTCAAAATTTTAACGCGATGCGCTACAGATGCTAGCGGACGATTGCTCGTATATAAAAACAAATTTGACACGTAAAATTTTACGGTAACCACATAATTAGAACTGCGACCGATAAAATTTGAAGATACGTTTTGACGTAAGAGCTGACAATTATGGAACATATTTTGCAAGCAATCTTTTAATGAAAAGAGAGATGAAATCATGATACAATTGATCAATAACCTTGAATAATGGATAAGGCCAAAATAATTGAAACTGACTTTTTGGACCGCTATTACTCGGGCACCAGCGGCTTGTTACTGCCTGTACGTAACAAACTTTTTTATCCGGATGAGTTTAAAGATAAAAGCAGGTTGACATTTTATAGTTCGATTATGAACAGTATAGAAATCAACAGTTCTTTTTATAAAATACCGATGGCAACTACCGTTCAGAAATGGACCAAAGAAGTGCCTGACGATTTTAAATTCACCTTTAAACTTTTTAAAGAAATTACGCACCATAAACAGCTAGCATTTGACCCAGCGCTGGTAAAGCAGTTTATGGAAGTGATTTCTTTTGCAGGCGATAAAAAAGGATGTTTGCTAGTACAGTTTCCGCCAAGCGTGAGTATAGCCCAAGTCAAACAATTAGATTTATTGATGCAAACTTTACGTCTTGAAGATTCGCAGCGAGCGTGGAGCATAGCTTTAGAATTTCGTCATGTTTCATTGTACTGCGATGATATTTATAGTATGCTGGAAGATTATGGGTTGGGAATGGTTGTTCAAGATAAACCATTAGCTCCCACTCCAATATTGGAAACCGAGCTTCCTTTTATTTATTTGCGTTTTCATGGCCCTTGCGGTAATTACAGAGGGACTTATGAAGATGATTTATTGTACGAATATGCAACTTATATCAAAGAATGGTTGTTAGCCGGAAAAACTGTTTACACCTACTTTAACAATACTATGGGTTCTGCTATTGAAAATCTCCACAGCCTTAAAACTATGGTAAATTATTAAGACAACGATCTCTTTTAGTGTTTTTTAGCTTGTAATTTTCTCTTGATTTCAGCTATAGCGACTTCTTCTGTTAGATTATAAAATTGATAAGATGCTTGTTGGATTTGGCTTGATAATGATGACTTATTGGACTGGTGATTTCTAGTTTATTAGCTACTATTTTAATACCTAATTGTAAAATCAAATTTTGGATATTATTTTGATGATTTTCCGTAGGGATTTATCGGTATAATTTTACCGTTCGCGTCGTATTGCAATTCTGTTACTTTCACATTTCTTAGATATGTTTTCCCACCAGAGACTTGCGTATCGTGATAAAACAGATACCATTTGCCTTTAAATTCTATAATGGAGTGGTGTGAAGTCCAGCCGATAACTGGATTTATATTATACCTTGGTAAGTAAACGGACCGTAAGGATTGTCTCCCGTGGCGTAACATATCATGTGCGTATCGCCTGTAGAATAAGAAAAGTAGTATTTTCCAGCATATTTATGCATCCACGCTGCCTCAAAGAAACGACGATTATGATCTCCTCCACTTATAGCCTTTCCGTTCTCATCTAAAATAATTACATCTATTGGTGCTTCTGCAAATTCAAGCATGTCAGCATTCATCTTTGCTATTTTTGCAGTTAATGCTGGCTGCTTATCTTTACCTAAATCCGTTTCCGAGCCTTTTGTATCAAAATTTCCAATTGTCCATTTTTGCAATTGTCCGCCCCAGATTCCGCCGAAGTACATGTAGCTTCCCCCATCAGTATCTGTAAAAACAGCTGGATCAATACTAAAACTATTTTTGATTAGCAGTGGTTGTGCTTTAAATGGGCCTTGTGGTTTATCACTTTGCGCAACCCCTATTCTAAAACACCTCCCTTGTCTCTAGCTGGAAAGTAGAAGTAATATTTTCCGTTTTTATAAGCCACGTCCGGCGCCACATTTGTTTATCTGCCCAAGGCACATCCGCCAAGGTTAATGCAATTGGGTAATCTGTTACTTTTCCGCCGACGCTATCTAATGAATAAACGTAATAATCTTTCATGGCAAAAGAGTCGCCGTTATTGTTTTCAGGCACAGCAGCATCATAATCGTGGGATGGGTAAATGAAAATTTTCCCTTCAAAAGAATGGGCAGACCAGCACTAAACCTCTCGATAATCAATGCCTGCGAAATTGAACTTTCAAATAAGTTCTTAACTAGTTTTTCATTTTTTGCTACGCTATCCGTAACACTAATTGTTTTTGTGTTTTGTGCGCAAGCAGTGTTGCCCAAACAGGCAGACATGCCCAAAACTACAACTGAAACAAGGACGCGTTCAATGTTCATATATTTTTTTCCCCTAAAAATTTTAAATTATTCTAATTGAAGTAAACCCCGTTTATAAAAATACCCCGCGTTTTCAAGGGGTAAAATCCCTGCCCATTTCTTACGGCGCTTACTCAAGCTCGCCATTAGCAACATTAATTACATAATCTAAAATACGCTAATCAGCTTCTTAAATGGTTTCTTCACAATCTATAATCGTTCCTTTATTTACATCCATAAAGTTGCTCATGCGGTTAAACAGAATAGTGTTACTAGCAATTTTAACAACCGTAACTATTGGATTGCCGGTTGGTGTACCCAACCTGTGGTAAATAAAACTACGTTTTTTGCGCCAGAACCAGCTGATTCGGCTTCTTGTGTGTAGGTTCATTATTAAATTACCTTTTAGATGAAATTACAGTACCCTTTGCATGATTTCATGGTAGTAAAACACCTGTTTCTGTGGCAATTATTTCTTTAATTGATTGTGGATTATCCATTGCGCTTAAATGCTTTGCAACGATTTGACTAAAGTTAGGGATTTCTGCGAGTGATTTTCCCCAAAGAGACACATCACTTAAAACAGTCTCGACAATATTTTGAGGATTGCGCTCCCATAACTCAGCTAAATGAGCAGCTTTGGTATCGTTAATAACATATTGGTGTCCGTTTGCTTCGCCAAAGAATTTATCGCCCTTTTGGGAAGTTGGTTTCATAAATCTAATGTAAGCAGCAAACCCAATTGCGATAAACTGGGGAACGCTATCTAACGTTTTTACGTAATTCAACAAAACCGGTACTACTCTCATCTTAAGTTTTGAAGTGTAGTTTGCGGTAATACTTAACCACTGATGTTTGATATATGGATTTCTAAAACGGTCTAAAACGTTTGAAGAAAACTCATCTGTTTGCGCTTGCGTAACTCTGTAAGGAATAGCCTTAGCAATTTCATTACGCATTAAATTGGAAATGTAAGCTTCCACAGCTTTATCATCCATAGCAGATTTAACCGTATCGCAGCCTGCTAAAAAAGCCAAACCACAACTTAACGTATGTGTACCGTTTAATAAACGCAGTTTTAATTCGCGATGCAAATCGATATCTGGAGTGATCACCACTCCTTTATCAGCCTGAGCAAAAGACAATTTTTCTTTCGTTTTTTCATTGCCTTGAATTGCCCAAAGTCTGTAAACTTCAGACATAATCAACAAATCGTCTTTGTAGCCTAATTCGCTTTCTATCTGCTCCAACTCTTCCTTCGCTGGTTTACCAGGAATAATGCAGTCCACCAATGAATTGCAAATTTCATTATGATTTTTAAGCCAGTCGATAAACGCTATTGATAAATTATTTTGCTTAGCTAAAGCAAAAAGCACTTCAGTTAATTCGATTCCGTTATCAACAATTAATTCGGTCGGCACAATTACTAATCCTTTATCTGGCGCACCATTAAAAGTTTTAAATCGGTGATAAAGCACCGCCAATAATTTACCAGGAAAGGATAGCGGAGGCGAAGAATTAATTTTATCATCCGTTAAAGTGATGCCAATTTCAGTCGTATTACTAATGACAACTTCTAAATCTGGACTGGTAGCTAAATCCAATATTTGTTGCCATTGTGTACTTGCGGTTAAAACTCTACTTATGGAAGCATTAATAACAGCTTTTGCTACTGTATCGCCGTTTTCGATACCATTAATTTTTAGCGTGTATAAACAATCCTGCTCGTCAAAATCTTTCGTAGTGCCATAATCGGTTGATTTTACAACAACTATTCGTCCATTAAAGATTCCCTGACGGTTGGCTTTATCGATAAAATAATCTGGCAAACCTCTTAGTAAAACCCCAGTTCCAAACTGAAGTACTTTTTCTGGCAGTTCGAACAAATGAGCTGCTGGAACTTCTAGACCGTTAGTTATGGATTGGAGTGTTTTTCGATTTAGATTCATCATATATCTTAATTAACTTATTTTAACCACCACATTAATTGTTTTGCAGCTTTTGTTTTTCAAATTTGTTAGGCAGTTCTTTGCCTTTAGTATATTCGTTTTACAACCATAAGTCGCCAATAACAAATACGGTTGCTGTTATAAGTTTTGACATGATCGTTGACACATCACCATAATGGTCGACAATTGCTTCTGCAGATATTTTGAAACCTAAATTGTAGTTCGTTTTAGACCATTACTTATATAAGTGATACAACTTAAATATTTTCCAAAAACAACCATAAGAATGGCAAAAAGCAATGTTTAGTAAAATGAAACTTCTACTGGTAAGGCCCATTTCCTACCCTCTTTATTCTGAAGAGATTATTCAATTTCAACATCAATCACCTCAATAAAAGATAATTTATTGATACGTTTTTACCATGTTCAACATCCACACCATTACATTTTTGCGCATAAAGTGGTTTTTTACATCGATATTTTTAAGTGTCAAATTCTAACAAATTAATAAATGTCTGCGCTATCAAATTTACATTAATCTTTAGTTGCGCTTCCACCCTCAGAAAATAATTCCTATGTGATGTTGATTATTTGCCTTTCAATTCCTTCTTTGACCGAGTCACTTGCTTACCACGTTTGTTAACCGTTAGTCATTGCTTTATCATTGGGAATAAAATGGGTTTATTTTTAATTAAAAGTCATAAGAATGTACCTAATTTCGCGACTTCTTAACACAGTATCCGTTAGGGCTTTTATTGAACCACTAACGAGTTATCTCTAAGACTACGGTACGCTCCCAAAGAGCAGTTTTACCAAGGGAAAACAGGCAGAGTTTTGGTTTTTTCTCCCTACCCAATTTTCAATTTTAACTATTCGCAGGGTTTAACGGGTTTATTTGGTGGGCAATATAAATATGCTAATCTTTCCGCGTCGATAGCTAAAAATTTTCAGTTCTCTCAATTAGGATTTAGTTATGTCACTTTACAAGCTGGTCGTGTTATTGGTAAGGCTCCTTTTCCGCTGTTAACTATTCACCAAGGGAACCAGACTTATGCTAATTTATTTAACTCCTATAACCTGATGAATTTTTTGGAATTTGTTAGCGATCGTTATGTGAGTTTAGTAGTAGAGCAAAATTCTAACGGATTCTTCCTCAATAAAATACCGGTTATAAAGGCATTCAATTTAAGAGAATTGGTATCATTAAAAGTATTATATGGTAATTTAAGTAATGATAATAACCCCAATTTACATCCAAATTTAATACAATTTCCTTTGTATAATAACGGAATTTCAAGAACTTATAGGCTTGGTAAAGAACCTTATGTAGAAGGAAGCGTTGGTGTTGCCAACATATTCAAAATTTTGAGAGTTGACCTTATAAAAAGGTCACTTACCTAAACAATCCAGAGATTTCAAAGTTGGGTTTTAGAGCGTCGTTACATGTGAGTTTTTAATTAATGATTAAAATATTTCGGCAGCCACTCGCAAATCTTTTTTTGTAAATATTTTTTTGGTACTAATCTACTCAGCATTTTCGATATTTTTAATTCTGCTAAACATCGCTAATCCAAAGACAACATTGCCTTAATTACTCCGTTTTCAGGATTTAACCAAGATGAGAACTCATCTTTAACATCATCAAATCCAACCCGATGGGTAATGTAAGTTTTTGAGTTTATTAATTCTTTTTGCATAGCGTAAATCACATGTTCAAAATCTTCTTTAGTTGCGTTTCTGCTGCTCATCAAAGTACTTTCGAGTTTATGAATCTCCGGATGACTAAAAGAAAATGCTTCTTTTTGAAGTCCGATTAATACGTATCTCCCGCCATGGGCTAAAAAGTTGATTCCATTATTAATGGCTTTCAAATTTCCTGTTGCGTCTATCACAACTGTTGGCATATCGCCACTAGTAATTTGCATTAATTTATCCCCAACGTTATCGGTTATAGCGTTTACCATTTCATAAACGCCCAATTGCTTTTTGCAAAAATCCAAACGCATATGGTTCACATCCAAAGCAATTACTTTTGCACCCGCAATTTTAGCAAATTCCATTGTACCCAAACCAATTGGCCCAGCTCCTACTACTAAAACAAACTCACCTTACCTTACGCCAGCTTGTCTAACACCATGAGCAACAATGGCTAAGGGGTTCTACTAAAGCTAATTCGTCATAACTTAAACCATTTCCATGCAATAAATATTTAGACGGAACGCTTACATATTCAACCATCAACATGAACTCCAAAAACTTGAATGCTGCTACAACAGTTTAGTTTACCGCTTCTACAAGCTATGCAAGTACCATCAGAGAAATAGGGAATAAAAGTTACCGCTTCTCCTTTTTAAAAACCAGGCGCACCTTCAAACGCAATCAACTCGCCAGAAAGTTCGTGACCTAAAACTCGGGGAAAGCTAAGAAAAGGGCTGGGTACCTTAGTAGGCTTGTGAATCTGTTCCACAAATACCAATTCTTCTTATTTTAATAATAGCGTGGCCTTTTGTTAAAACTGGTTGTCGCGATTCCTAGTACCTAAACTCACCAGGTTTGCTACAAACTAATGTCTTCATATTTTTTTATACGTTGTAAAATGAGCTAGCATTGCCTCCAAAGAATAAAGCTTGCTCATTTTTTGTTAATTGCTTTGTGTAATTTGTTACCATGTCTAAGGCTTTGACATAACCGCCGGCTACGTTACAAACTGGCCAATCTGAACCGTACATTAATCTTTTAGTACCGAAAGCTTCAAAAACTACATCTAAATAAGGCGTAAAATATTCTTGCTTCCAGTTTTTAAGATCTGCCTCGGTAATCATTCCAGATACTTTGCAATAAACATTTTCATGTTTGGCAATAGCCGAAATATCAGCTTTCCAATCGCTAATCTTTTTGTTTTTAATATCAGGTTTGGCAATGTGGTCGATCACAAATTTTTGATAAGGGAAAGTTTTTATCAATTGCTCAGCAAACTTAATTTGATCGGAAAAAATCAAAAGATCATAAGTAAAATTATATTTTTCCAACAAAGAAATTCCGTTTATAAAAGCCGGACGGAGCATGAAATCTCGCTGAACTTCCCCTTGCAGAATATGACGAAAGCCTTTCATTTTGCTATGCTTTGTATATTCTGACAATCTTTTTTCCACAAAAGAATCTTGCAAATCAACCCATCCTACAACGCCTTTTATAAAATTATTTTCTTTTGAGAAGGCCAGCAAAAAATTATTTTGCGCTTCGGTTTGGTCGGCTTGCACCGCAATACAGCCATCAAAACCATTTTGTGATAAAATTGGTTTAAAATCTTCTGGAAGAAAATCCCGACGGATGGCAGACATTTCATCGTTGATCCAACTGTCTTTTATGGGATCATATACCCAGAAATGTTGGTGTGCGTCTATTCTCATAGAAAATCAATTATAACTGAAAAATTTTATTCATCATTACCCATTTCTCATCTTTTTTAGCCCAAGGTGAAACTTGCTGAAATTTATCCATCAATGTTTCCCATTCCTTTACTTTAGGGTTGTTCGCATCTTTTGCTGCCTTATATTCCATATTAGAGGTATCGATTGTTTCCATAATCATGAACAAGCGGTTTCCAGTTCGGTAAATTTGCATATCTGTAATGCCGGGCTCGGTGATGCTCTGTTTAACTTCGGGCCAACCGTTTTCGGCTTTGTGTCAATTTTCATATTCTGCAATTAGCGAAAGCTCATCAATTAAATCTAACGCAAAAGTGTATTTTTTCATTTCTATTGTCTTTAAATAATAATTAAAAAGCAAACTACTTCAAATTTAAGTTATAGCTAGGAAAAGATGCTTAACATAACAGTCAGAAAATTAAAAAAGTTAGCCTTTTAGGCTCGTCTGATAAAATTATTTGGAAGGTTGAAGATGATGGATTAGTGTTTAAAAAACCATTAAACTTACCTAAATGGGACGTGTTAGGTTTCAAAATTTACGGAGCTTCATCCCAGCTTTTTGGGATGCTGTTAAAATCAAGATTCTTATTTGGCAAAGAAAGCAGCGTAATCAAAGTTTTTCACTTGCGCATGTAAGCCAGCATTTATCAGCAAAAACAAGCACAATAGCTTTGAAACACAATTTCTAAGAATTAGAACCATTTTAACTATTTACGTTTTTGTAATTCCAACATTTTTTCGGCGAAACGTTGACCTATAATAATAGCCGAAGCCCTGTCAAAATGAGTATGATCTCCTTTATCTACCAACCCTTCTGACGTGGCAATTGCTGTATGAGCAACCAAGGCAGGTAATTTTGCTGTTTCTTTGTTCATGTTGTCATAAGATGAGTTGTATCTTCCTAATTGGCCAACAACAAACGGCAAGTTTTCGTTTTCAACCAGTGTGCGTACTCTAGCAATTAACGCTTCAAGTTTTGGAAGATATACCGCTGCACTTTCTGCCTTGCTATCGCTTTCTCCTTGGTGCCAAATTACACCTTTAATAGTTCCATACTTCATCGCCTCAACAATCCTTTTCTCTGCGTCATCCCAAGGATATTTATTGGTGTTTTTATCAAAACCACTTGGAGTCCAAGAGTTAATGGAAGTTCCTCCTACCGCAGTAGGTACTAAAGCAACAATACGTGAAGGATTTGCATTTTGCATTGCCAAACCAAAAGATAAACCTGGACCTACCGCAGTAATCCCTGGTTTATCAAAATGGAGTGGATTTTTCGCGGGTATCCATTGCAAATTTTTGTTAAACATAAGCACTTTATTATTTTGTACCATGCTATCTTCGGCTATTAACGGTCCGCGACCTGCCATGTTAGATTGCCCCATTAAAATATAAATATCAAACGTTTTATTAGCGATAGCGTTATCTGCACTAACCATATTTTTTTTGCTTGTGCAAGAAAACAGAAGCAATGCTGAAAAAGCAGTAACAATCAAACAATAGGTTCTTTGGAGTTGGTGGGTTCTTATCATAAAATAAGCAGTTTTAAAAGCTGATGTGCTGTATCAAATATAGCTTATAGATGGGTTTATAAGCCTGCTATATCATACATTTATACAGGTAGTTTAATGCAAATAAAAAACTACGCAGTTTAAATAGCTTAGAAAAAAACAGGTACTGCAATTATTACAATAGGCAGAAACCTACTTGCCATAAGTAGTTTAGGCAACATTTACCTGCTGTTTTTGCAACTTATACACCGTAGCCAACCCGTATATATCGGTTAATTTAGCAACATACCAATATCAGGATAAAACCTACACACAATACATTATGAGGATTTATAAGTCGGTCGCTTTTTTTATATGCTGTTTTTTCTTTGTCACGCCTACTTTTTCACAAATAGCAGATGAAACGATCTCGCTAGATAAGAATTGGAAATTTCAGTACGGGGGGACAGAATTTGCAGAAACAACCAATTTCAAAGACGCTGCTTGGCCTACCGTAAATATTCCGCACACTTGGAACGCAATTGATGTTTTTGACGATGATTTAACGTATGCAAGAGGTATTGCTTGGTATCGTAAAACTGTAAATCTTACTGCAAAACAACTAAGCAACAAAACCGAAATCTATTTTGACGGCGTTTACCAAATTGCAAATGTTTATGTTAACGGAGTATTTGTTGGCGAGCATAAAGGTGGATACACTGCTTTTTCTTTCGATATTTCTGATTGGTTAAAAGAAGGTGAAAATACTATTGCGGTAAAAGTAGACAACTCGCAAAATGCGTTCATCCCTCCTTTATCTATTGGTTATGCAGGTTACGGAGGAATTTATCGTTCCGCAAAATTGGTTTTTAGCAAGAATGTAAGTTTTAATGGCCTTTATGCGAGTAGCGGTATTAAAATTAAAACGCCAAAGGTTGATGCTAAGAACGGAAGTTTCGAGATTGAAGCTACCATTAAAAATGACGCATCCGAAAATCAGAAGGTAAGTCTTAGTCATGCCATATATAACAACGGCAATAAGTTAGTTAAAACACTAACTAAAGAATTATCACTTGCCGGTATGCAATCTACCACCATTAGCTTAAATGGTGATTTAGAAAACCCAGCTCTTTGGAGTCCGGAAACACCGAATTTATACACCGTAGAAAGCACTTTAAAAGTAGATGGGCAAATTGTTGCGAACGTTAAAAACCCTTTAGGATTTAGATGGTTTAGCTTTAGCCCAGCAACTGGCTTTAGTTTAAATGGTGCTAAATATATTTTAAAAGGAACCAACCGCCACCAAGATATGGAAGGCAAAGGTGATGCCTTGAGCAACGAAGACCATTTGCGAGATATGCAAATGATTAAGGACATGGGCGCTAATTTTTTACGTTTGGCCCATTATCCGCAATCACCTAAAGTTTTGGCTTTGGCCGATAGTTTAGGATTGTTAATTTGGGAAGAAATCCCTGTAGTTAACTACATGAACCCTGTTCCTGAGTTTTTGGCTAATGCTGAAAACATGGCCAAAGAGATGATTTATCAAGGCTATAACCATCCTTCTATAATTATTTGGGGTTCAATGAATGAAATTTTGCTTTGGGGTAAAAATGCTGAACGTGTACAAGAGCATTCTAAAGAGAAAGAATATGTTAAAATCGTTCAAAAGTATGCAGTAACATTAGATAGTTTAGTTAGGGTAACCGACCCAACAAGATACGGCGTAGTTGCTATGCACCAAAGTAAGGAATATGATGAATTTAACCTTTCTAAAATAGCACAGATTAGTGCCTACAATATTTACAGCGGTTGGTACAGTGGTAAGGTTGAAGAGTTAAAACCCTTCTTAGACAACAGACATCGCAAACACCCAGATCAAATACTTTTTGTGAGCGAATATGGTGCAGAAAGCGATAAAAGATTAAACACTTACCAACCAAAAAGGTTAGACCATAGTACGCAATACCAACGTTTTTACCACGAGTCTTACTTGCGCCAATTTAAGCAAATGCCATTTTTAGCGGGTACCGCAGTCTGGAATCAGTTTGATTTCTCACAGCCAAATATTGGCGGTACAATTATTAACGTTAACCAAAAAGGATTGGTAACTTTTAACAGAACACCAAAGGATAGTTATTACTTGTATCAAGCAAATTGGGCATCAAAACCGATGATCCACATTGTTTCTAGAGAATGGGCACAAAGGGCTGGTGACGACAAACAGCCTGTAGAAGTAGAAATTTATAGCAATCTTGATAAAATATCCATTAGTGTTAACGGCAAAAAACAAGGCGAGAAATTGTTGAACGATATTGCCAAAGCTATTTATCACGTACCCATGAAGTATGGCGCAAACTTTATTGAAGCAACAGGTTACAGTGGAAATGAATTAGTTAAAGATACCTTAACCGTCTACTTAAGGCCGAAAGCGTTTGATAAACAAAATTTTAAATCTTTTGCGGTTAACGTTGGTGCAAATACGCAGTATTTAGATAATAAAAATCAAATTTGGGTGGAAGACCAAGCTTATAAAAAGGGATCTTTCGGACACATCGGCGGAAGCCCAATTACTATGAATCTTAAAAAAGTAATTAGGAATACAGATGATGTACCTCTTTACTTTTCGTCTTTGGAAGGCTTACAAAGCTATAAGGTTGATATACCAAATGGCGAATACGAGATCACTTTAGGTTTTGTAGAACAAGAAGCTGCTGAAGAGGTAGATCGAGTTTTTAGTGTTAATGCAAACGGTAAAGAAGTAATTAATAAGCTGAATTTAAACCAACAGATTGGAGAGTTCAAAGCCTACCAAAAGACGTTTACAATTATTGTAAAAAACGATGAAGGTATAAATTTAACCTTTAACGCTTCAAAAGGTAAAACAATTTTAAGTGCGCTGGCTGTAAAAACTTCAAGCTCTACAACTCATCCAAATAATTCTAACGCAAAAGACTAATACATCAGTCTAAAAAAAACAAAATATGGTTAATATTAAAAATGGATTTTACTTTACGTGTTTGATAGCTGCGCTTCCGTTTGCAGGCATTGCCCAAACAGGAAATGTAGCTTTAAATAAGCAAGTTAAGGTAAGCTCGGTTGACGGGAAAAACATTGCATCAAAAGCGGTGGATGGCGTAAAAAGTAGTGATAACTTTTGGCAAACGGACAAGCAAAGTAAAGCACCTCATTTTATTGAGATTGACTTACATAAGTACAACAAGGTAAGTAAGGTGGTAATTTATTCGCTTAAAGGCGAAGCAGAAAAACTGAGTAAAGAAATTGTAGTTCAATATTGGGACGATGCCAACTGGACGCCAATAAACATTAAGCCATCTATAGATCAAACAAAAACAATCATCACCTACCCTATTAACCCAAGTTTGGTCACTTTTATGATGAGAGTTGAAGCTAAGACTGCAACTTCATTGGCTATAACAGAGATTGAGGTTACTGGAAGCATGATTGTGGGCCAAGCGCCACAAAGTGCTTTACAGCTTAAAACTGGTTCGTCAAAAAATGCAACAGTGAGCGTAAGTAATGAGAAAGTTGGTAAGAGCTTTAAATACGTAGGTTACAACCAAGGTTACTATTTACCTGGCAGTAATGTTTCTGCCTGGTTAGGATATTCCCAAGTAAACTCTTTGCGAGTGTGGACCAGTTTAACAGAATATGCACCAAATAAAGACTTTAACGAAAAAAATGAAGTAAACACCTTAGCTGATTTTGAGGCTTTAAAAAGTAAACTACGTTCATCACCAGAAAAAAATGATTTCATTAATTGGGATGCACTAATTAATCGATACGAAGATGTAGTTGATAAAAGTGGCAACAAAATGAACTATGGCTATGTGCTAGAAGAGCTGAAAAAACTTAACATTGAACCCGTTCTACAAATAAACGAACGTAAGTTTGAAGACAATTGGAAAGATAAGTGGGAACACTGGCAACGTTATTACGCGTTAGCTTATTATGCAGCTAGAAAAGGAAATGCGGCTATGTTTTCCATACAAAATGAACCAAACCATAAAGAGTCTGGCCCTATGAAAATATCAGACTGGTTAATAGGTTTACAAATTGCATCTGATGCTGTAAAGTGCGCAATAAGTGATGTAAATAAAAAGTACAACACTAACCTTAATCCAAAATTTGTAGCGCCAATTACGGCAGGCTATAACACTGACTGGTGGGCTTACGTGGTTAGTCACATTCGTGATGGCTATGACGGTAAAAAAATGGACAAAGATTTGTTCGATATTTTTAGCACACACTCTTACAATCAACCAGCGTCTGGTTATGCAACACGTACTTCAGACATTAGAGATATCATTAAAGAAAACCACCCGCTTCACGATAGTTTACCCATTGTTTATACAGAAATTGGTCGTTGGATGAACTCCTTGTTGATTGACAAAAAAGAAACTTACGATTCGCCATCTGTTTTTACAGAATGGGCTGGCATTTATTCTAATAACTTGAAGAACCAGACTTATGGCATGTGGGCTTTTAAATTTGCCAACACTGTATCGTTTTCTTATACTCAAGGGATTAAATCTGGGCATCATTTAACTTGGCAAGGAAAACGTATAGTTGAGGATGCTTATAAAAACTTAGCGTTAAACGCGAAGGTTTCGAGTACTGGCGTAAACCAAAATAATTTAAAGTTTATTACTGATGGCAATAAAGCGGATGCTTCTACTTGGAAATCAGATTCGACTGCTGCTTCAAAAACCGTGGAGATAGATTTTGGAAAGGTGCAAGCTGTTGGTAGCTTATCTATTTACTCGGGTTCATCCTACGGTGTTTACACAGGTCCTGATCGTATTAAGGATTATGAAGTTCAATACTTTGCTGATGGTAAGTGGAAAACAGTACCGGGCGGAAACGTTAAAGACGGCAAATACGTCCGCTATTTTTTAAGCTTCAAAACTGCAATAAGCACCAGTAAAATTAGGTTGGTAATTGCTGATGCTGGAGTTGTAAAATTAAGAGAAGTCAAAGTTTTTGCAGAAAGCGATCAAGATTTTAAGACTGATGATTATGATGTTGCAGGTTTACACAGAACGGCCGAGGTTGTAAGGCTTTTTGCTACGGGTTTTAAGGACGAGCGTCCGTTGTTAAAAACAACTGCTAACGTAGATGCAAGCAAATTTGACCATTATACATCTTTTGACGAAAAATCTGGCAACTATTACATGTGGTTGGTACAAAGAGATGGTTTTGATTATAACCTGAAAATTAACTTAGCAGATTTAAACGTGGGCGAAGGAAGTCCCGTAATTGCACAAACAGTTAGTCCTAATTTTTATGGTGAAGCCTCGCAGTTCAGCGTTATCTCGGCAAATAAAGATGTAGATATTACTTTGCCAGCACAAGGTGTAGTTTTGTTGACCATTCCAAGTGGCAGTGGTTTTGTAAAGCAAACTTTAACCGTTGCGAACGACGCTACCGTAAGTGGTGGCGCAAATAGCGTTAAAAATTATGGTAAGGATAAAACATTGCAAGTTGCGCTAAATGCTGCCGAACCTGCAAAAAATCTAGTTTCTTACTTAGACTTTAATTTAAAAGCTGACACAAAAAATACAGTGCAAGTTCTATTAGCCGTTAGCGGGAAAGCGAGTACGGACGATACTTTTAGAATCCATGTATACGCAATTCCTAATCAAAATTTTGATCAAAATAAAATAACTTGGAATACTGCACCATTGTTAGACAGTAAGGAGGCACTGTTAACCAAAGTAGGTACGAAAGCATTTATCACCGGAGAACTCAGTTTTGATGGAACAGAAAAAACCCATTATTTAGATGTAACCGATGTAATAAAAAAACACCAAGCCGAGAATTATACATTTGTGTTGGTACGGGAAACACGCCACGCTGGAGATGACGAAGATAAAAACAGAACAATCAGCGTTACTAGTAAAGAAAGTAATAATCCTGCTCAACTTATTTATTGGATTAAGAAATAAATCAGCATGTTAAAAAAAATATCAGCTTTATGCTTGTGCTTGCTAATTACAGGCACAACTTTAAAAGCTCAAGAAAGAATTAAGAGAACCATTAATAGCAACTGGAATTTCCATAAAGGCGAAATTGATGGTTTCCCAATAACAAAGATTAAAGTAGACTGGGAAAAAGTTAATATTCCGCATACTTGGAACGCCATTGATGTTAATGATGATGAGCTAGGTTATTATCGTGGAATTGGGTTATATCAAAAAGACGTGATTATTCCTGCCTCATGGAAAAATAAAGATGTTTACATTTATTTTGAGGGCGCATCACAAATTGCAGAAGTTTTTATCAATGGAAAATCAGTAGGCTCACATATTGGTGGTTATAATTTCTTCAGTTTCCCAATTACTAGTGCCGTTAAGTTTGATGTAGCAAATACAATCAGCATCAAAGTAAACAATGCGCACAACGAGGACGTCCCTCCGCTTTCCGCAGATTTTACTTTTTACGGAGGTGTTTATCGTGATGTGTATTTAGTTGCAACCAACAAAGTCCATTTTGATATGGATAATTATGCATCAAAAGGTGTTTTTATTTCTACGCCAAAGGTAACTAAGTTAGAAGCTACCGTTTTGGTCAAAGGAATTTTAAGCAATAACAATAAAGACAAAAAATCTTTAGTTGTTTACAGCCAGATTTTTGATGCAAATGGTAAAAAAGTTGCAGAAAAGCAGGATAAGGTTCAAGCGTCGGCAAAAAACAACAAAGCTTTTGAACAAAAGTTTACTGCTATTAAAAACCCAAATCTCTGGTCGCCAGAGTCTCCATATTTATACAGCGTAGTATCTCAAATCAAAGATGCTAAAACTGGTGCTTTATTAGATGAAGTGAGCAATTCTTTGGGTTTCAGATGGTTTAGTTTTAATGCTGATAAAGGTTTCTTTTTAAACGGTGAACACGTAAAGCTTGTTGGAACAAACCGTCACCAAGATTTTAAAGATTTAGGAAATGCCTTGCCAGACGCTTTACATGTCAGAGATGTGCAGTTACTTAAAGATATGGGCGGTAATTTTTTACGAATTGCCCATTATCCCCAAGACCCAGAGATTTTAGAAGCTTGTGACCGTTTAGGAATTTTAACATCTGTAGAAATCCCAATCGTAAATGCGATTACAGAAACTAAAGCTTTCGCGGATAATTCTAAAATGATGATGGTAGAAATGATCCGTCAAAATTACAACCATCCCAGCTTAATCATCTGGACTTACATGAACGAGATTCTACTAAGACCACGTTTTGAAAAAGGCAGCGAAAGACAAGAAACTTACTTTAAAGCAATCGCAAAATTAGCACAAGAAATTGAAGATTTAACACGCAAAGAAGATCCCTCTCGTTATACCATGATTCCGAACCATGGAAATTTTGATTTGTACAAAAGAGTTGGCTTAACGCAGATACCGATGATTGTAGGCTGGAACCTTTACCAGGGTTGGTACAGCGGCAAAGCAGAAGATTTTGGTTCTTATTTAGATAAGCACCACAAGGAATTACCTACTAAACCGGTTATCATTACGGAGTATGGTGCAGATGTTGATCCACACATTAGCAATCCAAAGCCGATTCGATTTGACAAATCTCAGGAGCATTCAAACCACTACCATCAGGTTTACCTAAAGGCGATGTTAGACAGATCTTTTGTTGCTGGAGGTGCCATTTGGAACTTGGCTGATTTTAATTCTGAAGGTCGTAGCGATACAGATCCGCATACCAATAATAAAGGAATTTTAACCACAGACAGACAAGCAAAGGATCAATATTTCTTCTATCAATCGCATCTTTTAAAAATGCCGTTTATAAAAGTCGGTTCGCAACTCCGCAACTTAAGAAGCGGTATTTCGGACAGCGCAACTGAACTAGTTCATAATGAAATTGTAGAGATTTACAGCAACCAGCCAGAAGTTAGTTTAAAAGTTAACGGGAAGTTTTTAGGTACAGTAAAAACAGATTTCAATATTGCAAAGTTTAATGTTCCGTTTAAAGACGGCATCAACCAATTGGAAGCAATAACTTTAGTTAACAGTAAAGAAGTTGTTGATTTTGTGGAGATTAAATACATCATCATCCCACAGAAATTAAAATCAGACTTGAAACCTTTTACAGAACTGAACGTAAGTTTGGGCGATCCACGTTTTTATATGGATAAGACCTTACAACAAGTTTGGTTGCCAGAACAAGCTTATACCGCAGGTAGTTGGGGCTATGTTGGTGGAATTGTCTTTAAAATGAAGAGTGACAGACAGAGTTTTGGCTCTGATAAAAATATTTTAGGAACAGCTTATGATGCCATTTACGCAACCCAGCGTGAAGACATCAAACAGTTTAAACTGGATGTACCAAATGGTAATTATGAACTTACTTTGCACTTTGCAGAGCTTTTATCAGACAAGGAAAAAGAAGGTTTAATTTACAATTTAGGGAACGCTGCAGAAAGCGATAAACTGACTGAAAGAAGCTTTAGCGTTTTTGTAAATGGCAACAAAGTTTTAGATAACTTGGGTACAAAAAACGAATTGATTCCAGAAGTTGCGTATGCTACAAAAATCAGCATAAGCGTAAAAAACGGAATGGGTGTAGTGATTGATTTTAAGGCTTTAAAAAGCAAACCTATTTTAAACGGCTTACAGTTAAGAAGAATTTATTAATCGAAATGAATAAGGATAATCAAAAATTAGAGCAAACTTTTAGATGGTTTGGTCCGGCAGATGAGGTTACACTTGCGGATATTAAACAAACGGGTGCAACTGGAATTGTTACCGCTTTACACCAAATCCCTTGTGGAGATGTTTGGACAGAAGCAGACATTTTGGAACGTAAAAAAATGATTGAAGATGCTGGTTTAACTTGGTCTGTAGTGGAAAGTGTAAACATCCACGAAAGTATTAAAACCGGAACTGCTGATCGAGATTTATACATTGAGCGTTACAACACCACACTCAAAAACTTATCAAAAGCAGGCGTTAAGGTAGTTTGTTACAATTTTATGCCGGTTTTAGATTGGACAAGAACACTTTTAAGATTTGCTTTACCAGATAAAGCCGTTGCTTTACGTTACGACGCAATTGCGCTTGCTGCATTTGATTTGTACATTTTAGAACGTCCGGAAGCTTTTAATGAGTTTAGCGAAGAAGTAAAAAGCAAAGCTAAAGCTTATTTATCACAGCTTAACGCTGACGAGGTAAAATTACTTACTGAAACAATTATGGCAGGTTTGCCTGGTACAGATGAGGTTTTTACCATCGCTGAATTTAACGAACATTTGGAAAAATACAGCAAAGTTGGTAAAGTAGAATTACGCGAAAATCTAGCTTACTTTTTAAAAGGAATTATCCCAACTGCGGAGGCAGAAGGCATTAAAATGTGTATCCATCCGGATGATCCGCCCTTCCCTATTTTAGGCTTACCCAGGATTGTTTGCAATGAAGAAGATTTACAATTTATTGTTGACGCGATAGATTCAGATAGCAATGGAATTACCTTTTGTACTGGATCTTTAGGGGCAAACCCGGCGAATGATTTACCAGCTATGATTGAGCGTTTAGGGCATAAAGTTCATTTTTGGCATTTACGAAATGTACAACGTGAAGCTGATGGAAGTTTCTACGAAGCCCCTCATTTAGAAGGTAGCAACAGCATGTACGCGATTATGAAAGCCGTTGTTGCAGAGCAAGAAAAAAGAGCTTCTTCTGGCGAAGGAATTGTAAATATCCCAATGCGTCCAGATCATGGTCATTTAATTTTAGATGACTTTAATCGTAATACCTACCCTGGCTATTCAGTAATTGGCAGGCTTAAAGGCTTAGCAGAATTACGCGGGTTGGAGATGGGAATTAGGGGAAATTAAGTTTTTTTATTTGTGATTATTAAGGCTGTTTCTTTATTGAAACGGTCTTTTTTTTGTGCTTTTTTGATTTTAGTTTACAAGCAACTGCAACATTTAACAAGCATCAAAGAGATATTTGACTGGGGTTTGAATTGAACTGGCGAGCTATCTTAGGTTATTATTAGCAATTAGATTTCATCGCAAATCTAAAACGTATTAACCAAATAATAAACCAATTTATTTAGATCGAATGATTATTTTTTACCAAAAAAAATTAAAGGGAGCGTTGCTGGTAAGCGCATTACTGTCAGCAGTTGCTTATCGGGCGGATGCACAAACAAATCCTACTCCGCAAACTGTGCCTTACAGCCAAAGTTTTGAAAGTTTTACTGGAGCTGAAACTACTTATCCTGTTGGAATACGAGGATGGCAGATTTCATCCAATGTTCCATCTACTTCGGGGCGTTTAAACTCACCAAACGGAGAAAGAGCTTTAATGCCTAACGGCAATGCAAGTAGTAGTGGTACTGGCGTTTATGATTTTAAAGGAAAAATTGGAATTGTTAGCAATAGCAACTTTAACATAGGCTTTGTATTGGCAGTAAACACCACAACTGTTGCTAGTACAGATAGGGTTCGTGTAAACTTTGAGGGTTCTGTTATAAGAAACATTTACAATGGCGGTACTGCTAATGTTTTAGCAAGTCTAATTCTCCAATATAGAATTGGAGAGACAGGTCTTTTCACTAATGTGGGGAATAGTGCTAAAAATGGCACCACAGTGCAGTCAGATGCCTCTATAACGGAAGGGATTGACAAAGTTTCTTCAAGTTTCCTGTTACCGTTAGCATGTAGTAATCGACCTGTACTCCAGCTACGTTGGGCTCAGAGAACTATTTCTGGCAGTGCAGGTAATCGTCCAACTTTCGCTGTTGACGATATTGTGGTTACTAGTGAAACGCCTGTAACACCTACCGTTGTTCCTTTTACAGGATACACAATTTCTAATAAAAACATCACACTATCTGGAAACTCAACAACTTATAGCACAAATACATTGAGCGGTGTTACGCGTACTCAAGCATTAAGTAGTTATGGTGGTGCATCAACGGACTTTGTTGGTAATGCATCTGGTTATTTTAAAACCTACAAAGATGCCAGAGATGTGTGGTATTTAATTGACCCAGCTGGTTACAAATTTTACTCAATAGGTATAAATACAATTATACCGCAGGCCGGTGTCGACGCTGTGGAAACCATAAAAAGTCTTTACGCAAATACAATTGGTAACTTTTCTGACGAATCTATAACCAACATGCCATACTCTGTTAGGCTGAATTTTGGTTATACTTACAGGTTAAGTTCTACGCTAAACACAACCCTTTACGACAATGGTATTTTACCAGTTTTTGATGCAGCTTTCCAAGTATATTGTACTACACAAGCAAACACACTAATTACTGCGGAAAGAATAGTGGATAAAAATTTATTAGGATATTTCTCTGATAACGAAGTGCCGTTAGCAAACTCTTGCTGTGGTCCAAAACTGATTGATGTTTGGTTAAACGTTAATAACTACGGAGGTCAAGGTGTTGCTGATATGAACGAGAATTACTTAGCTGCAGTAAATTGGATGAAAGCTAGACATGGTGGAGTTTTAACAGCTACAACAACTGCCGATAAAGACGAATTTCCAGGATTTGTTGCAGACAAGTATTACAAAATCTGTAGAGATGCGATTAAAGCAAAAGATCCAAATCACCTTTATATTGGAAGTAGGTTACACCAAGATTTAAGTAATCGCTACCAATTTGAAGCCGCCGGAAAATATGTTGATGTTTTATCTGTAAACAACTACAATGTTTGGAGTACTACTCAATTAGACAATAGATACAACGTTTGGGAGCAGTACACTACAAAACCGTTTATGGTTACAGAATTTTATGCTATGGCAGATGATTCTGGTTTAGCAAACTCATCTGGCGCTGGCTTTAACGTTAAAACACAACAAGACAGAGCTGACTTTTTTGAACATTACACCATGGAAATGCTGAAAAGAAAGTGGAACGTAGGTTTTCAATATTTTAAGTTAAATGATGATCCAGCTTCAACTTCTGGCGGTAGTAATAAGGGGATATTAAATCCTGTAGCGGATAATCCTAAGTTTTGGGAGCCCATGAGGATTTCTTACACTAAAATTGCGCAAGACATCTACGAGCTAAGAAGGTTCTTGATTTTCGATGAGCAAACCCTACCTATTTCCTTAAAAAGCTTTACAGCTAAAGCCGATGGAGAAAAAGTTAAGATAGCTTGGGAAACTCTGACTGAGACCAATAATGATAGATTTGAAATACAAAAATCTACAGACGGCGTAAATTACAAAACTCTTTACACAGTTAAAGGAAGAGGGAATAGCTTACAAACCGCTAACTACTTAACCTATGATGACCGCCCAGAGATGGGTCCAAATTATTATAAGTTGATGCAGTTTGACCTTGATGGGAAGTATAAAGAACAAGGCATTAGAGCAGTGAATTTTAGGTTAGATAAAGCATTAACATTAGCACTATACCCAAATCCGTCAAAAAATGAAGTTAACGTAATCTTCAATAATTTCGAAGGACAGTCTGCTAAGGTTACCATTTATGATTTAACAGGAAAAATGGTTCATCAAGAGTTTTTTAATACACCAAAAGACACAAACAGTCATCGCTTAAACATTAAATCAAGTTTAAAAGCGGGAGCATATGTTTTAGACTTTAGCGGCAAAGGTTTCAGCAAACGCGAGAAATTAATTGTTTTATAATCTAAAATAATAGACTTAAAGCCACTAGCGAAAAACTAGTGGCTTTTTTTATGTTTTTATTTCGCGGTAGAAACCCAACTACATAATTAGTGCAACATTTGTCCAGTACCATCGAAATGTTTGATCAGTTTTTAGCTTAGGAGTGTTTTTTATCTTAAAAATAGGTGTTGCCAGAAATATAAATTGGGTTTTGTATATTCAAGAAAACAAGTTTTACTATCAGAACAAACCTTTTCCGTACGTTGCATTTCATGGTAATTATCGTGGTTTTACAGCTACTGCCGAAACAAGTAATGAAACCGCTAGAATGGGTTTGGGATATAGTTTTTCGCTAATACCATTTATGTGTATCTAATAGCCTAAGATTCACCACATGGATTCGTAGTTCCTGTTTGTGGAGACAAAGCATGTTTATTTAGTTCACATAGCTTTCCGCTTTGCGGAACATAGCTATGTGAACTACTTCTTTCTCAAAGAACTATATATCGATGTGGTTTTTAATAATCAAAGTCAGACTATTTATTAAATATAATTGGTATAACTTAGTTAAACGCAGCCTAATCTTTTGGATTTTACACCACAAAAAAGGGCCTCTGAAACTAATCAGAAACCCTTGAACCAATTAACCAAAGATTTTATTGAATCTGTACGTTTACAATTTGATCGGTAGCAAAGGCATTACCTTCGCTGTCAGTTGCCTTCACAGAAAAACTATCACTTCCTGCACCTTCGCCAGAATAAAGATACTTCACAGCACCTCTTTTCATTTGTGCTTGTGTAAATTTGGTAACATTTGCTTTTCCGTCGATCACTAAAAAGCCATTCGTAGGACTTGCAGTAAGATTGTATATGACATTCCTATCTTCAGTACCGCTAAAACTAAGTTCGGAGGTACTAATCTTTTTATATCCTTTTTTAGCATCAACCACTAAACCTGTATTTACTGGATTTACCAAAACCGTAATTTGCTCTGGAGTTAATACAATGTATGCCGAATATTTCCCCGGTTGCCCGTCGGTATCTAATGCTTCTTTAGACTGAAATTGGAATAGCGCATTATCAGAGGTATTCAAACCCAAATTAATGAAAGTTTTTCCATCCGCCAATGCGGCTTTATAGTTAGCGCTAATGCTGGCGGAAACTAAAGTATCTGCTCTTGACTGTCCTGAAAAAGAAAAACTAGAAAGTGGCAAAGTGCCTGCAGTTGGGGCATTGTACCAATTTACTCCCGGAAAAGCTGGATCTGCAGGTATAGCTGGGTTTTCGTCCCAATCAATATTCTGATCTTCAAATACAGAAACTACGCCGCCAGGTGCATCAACCCTGTTGCAATGCAAGTAGAGCGTTATTCCTGCAATGTTCTTTGTAAATTTAACAGAATTTCTTACCTGAAACTGTAGAAGAGATCTACGAGTAGTGTTTGCAGAACTTTTATTGTATTTGATCCACAACACATCGTTCGATCCAAAATTTGAACTTTTAAGGGCTCCACTACCGTTATTAATGTAGGCATCTTTTGTAACGTAAATGGTATCTCCAGAAAGTTTAGCTGCATCCTGCTGGGTATACCGTGGCGTATAAGCCTTCATGTCATCTACAACGTGTACAATTCCATTTTTACACTCCAAGTTTTGAGACCTAACTTTTGATATTGAAGTTGTTAAACTTGGCGAGTTGTATAAATTTAAGATGTACTCATTGGTTTTACTAGGCTGTCTCCTAATTGATAAGCTATCTTCATTTAAAGTTTGAACCAAGTTTAGGGAGTCAGCAGGTAAATCAAACGATCTAATACGCTTATCTAGCATATTGTTTAAGAAGATGTTTCTCAAAATTGCTGCAGGTACGGCATTAACTGTCGTGTAACCCAATGAACCGGCTAAAGCAATTAAAGCTTCGTTTCTTGGTGCAATTACGGTTAAGTTACCGTCGCCTTCTAAAAGCGGACGTAGGCCTACACGCTCAATAGCTTCTGCATACAGGTTTAAGGCCTTTAAAGTATCAACACCTTTATTATCACTTCTAGAAGAGATAAAAGACCAAATAGATTCGTTTCTTAAATTAGCTCCGGCATCAACCAGTTCTGGATCTACATTGCTTAACACCTCAAATTTTTTACAGCTCACAACAGCCATACACATTAAAGTAGCAACAAAGACGTGTTTGTAGTTTATAATTTTTTTCATCGCTATTATTTATAAAATTCGTTTTGTGTAATTAATGGATTTTCTCTAATAATATCTAAGCTAATTGGCCAGTAAACATTATTAGGGTCGGTAATTTTTGGTAATCCAGCCTCATCCAATAGCTTAGTAAAAACTCTACCTGTACGTACCAAATCAAACCAACGCTTACCTTCGTAACAAAGCTCTCTACGTCTTTCATCTAAAATGTAATCTTCTGCCTCAGCAGTTGAATAAGCATTATAAGCCAAGGCTGTAACAGGTGCCTGTCCTGCTCTAACTCTAATTTTGTTAACTAAAACGAAGGCTTCATCTCTTCTATTTTTCGCGTTTAACGCCTCTGCTCTCAATAGCATGATGTCTGCTAAACGATAAATAATTACGTTTTTATCATTTTCTTTAGACTGATCAAAAGTACCTTTAGGGAAAAATTTATAAATCTGGTCGTTTTTAAATGTTGCAATTGCTCTTAAATCGTTACCAAAAAGTGCAGAGAATTCTGTGTTAGCGAAAAACTGTGCATTGTTATTTCCATAAATGCCAAAAATGTTAGAGTTATTGTCTTCATCGTAACTAAACACTACTTCAAAAATTGATTCATCAGAAAGACCCTGAGTAAACATTTTGGAGTATGGTGATTCATCAATAGTGGTGTTTCCAAAACTATAGTTGGCGTTTGTGTTAGCAAGTTCGACCAATTTATAAGCACTAGATGCTGGCGAACCGTCTGTTTCTTTTACTAAGTTTTTTGAAGCCAATAAAGCATTATCAAAGTCGCTACGCCACATGTAATAATCGGTCTGAATTGCATAAACAGCACCACGAGTAATCATTCCTCTGTTTTCTTCGTTTGCGCCATTTGAAGTAGGGCAAATCAAAGCTTTTTTCAAATCTGCATCGATTAAATCATAAAGAAGATTTTTATCAACCCTTGGTGTTTTTAATATATCTAAATCTGTAATATCTCCAAAGGGCTCCAAGACCAACGGTGCATCTCCCCAAATTCTTACGATGTAAAAATAAGACAAAGCTCTTAAAGTGTACGCTTGCCCTAAAATACGGTTGTAATCGGTATCGCTAATTACTATCTTTTTCTCACGCATTAACGGCACATTTTTGATCAACAGATTAGCTTGTTTAATCACACTATAATAATCGTCCCATCTAGAATAGCTTAAGTTTCCGTTTAGTGTATTACTTAATACACTTAAGGT
>JBBSQW010000025.1:0-53758 GCA_038243635.1 Sphingobacteriales bacterium | reverse complement strand
TTTAAATTGGGAGCCGAAAGTAAACAGAGCAGAAGGTTTAGAAATTACCTACGCATATTTTAAAACCTTATCTAAGGAACAATTGGATAAAATAGATCATAAAGACTTTAAGAATTATACTAAATAGTAGTATGGTCATATCTGTTACAGGCTCCTCTGGTTTCGCCGGAACAAACCTTATCCAATACCTTAAAGGTTTTGGTATTCAAAAACTTTCTTTACGTTATCAACAGAACCAAATAATTGATTTAAAAAACACAGATGCAGTAATTCATTTAGCTGGCAAAGCCCACGACTTAAAAAAAGTGTCACAGCCCCAAGACTACTATGATGCAAACTTCGAATTGACCAAACATTTATACGATGCTTTCCTACAATCAGATGCTAAAAAATTTATTTTCATCAGTTCGGTAAAAGCATCTGCAGATACTGTTAACGGCGTGTTAACTGAAGATAAAATACCCAATCCCGAAACTCATTACGGCAAGTCCAAATTGATGGCGGAGGAATATATTAAAGCACAAAAGTTGCCAGAAGGAAAATCCTTTTACATCCTTCGTCCCTGTATGATTCATGGTCCTGGAAATAAAGGGAATCTCAACCTTTTATATCAGTTTGTAAAAAAAGGGATCCCTTATCCTTTAGCCGCTTTCGAAAACAAACGTTCATTTTTAAGTGTAGAGAATTTATGCTTTGTGATTAAAGAAATTTTGGAACAAAATATCCCATCAGGAACTTATCAGTTAGCAGATGACGAGAGCTTATCTACGAACGAGTTAGTGACAGCAATTGCAAATACAATGGAATTAAAACCAAAGCTTTGGAAAATCTCTGCATCATTGATAAACGTAGTTGCAAAATTAGGAGACGGGCTTAACTTACCATTAACCACAGAGCGATTAAACAAGCTCACAGAAAACTATATTGTTTCTAACCAAAAACTCAAAAAAGCCCTTGGTAAAGAACTTCCCATTACCGCAAGAGAAGGCTTAACAAAAACTATTCTATCCTTCCGGTAAATAAATTTCTATTTCTTGTTATTCGCACTTTCATGCCAATAACAGGGATGTATCACGGACCTCACTCGGACCTTATTCGGATGTAACAGGTACACATTCCCTGTTAGCTTAATTCTCTTTAAAGTTGGTGTTTGCTATTAGTCAGCGGTTTATGTAAATTAATTCAAAAGATAAAACATGGCTAAGTATCAGTTTGGAGTAAACGGACTTTTCATCGGTAAGTTAGGAAATGTGGTATGCTGTACGTGGAAAGGAATCCCTTACTTGCGGAGTTTGCCTCCGAAAAGGAAAAGTAAAATTTCTGCGGCGGAACAAGCAAATCGTGAAAAATTTGCGATCGCTTAATTATGGCTCAAACCGCTAACGCCTTTTTTAAGAATTGTATTTAAAGGTTATTCGGAAAAGGCGGAGGGCTTTACAGCGGCTAAATCTTACCTACTAAAAAACGCTATAACGCCAACTACAATCGGATTTCATATTAATCCGGAAAATGTATTGGTAAGTTATGGTACGTTGGCAGAGCCGACCGAAGCCCAAGTAAGCATAGTTGAACAAAATAACTTAGCGTTTACTTGGCAACCCTGCGCCGTGAATACGCCATATGCACATGACCAAATAATGTTAATGGCGTACTGCGTGGAACTAAATGAGGCCTGCTATGAAATTCACGGCGCATTTCGGCACCTAGGAAACGCAGAACTTGCTTTGTCGCCTGACTTTAAAGAAAAGTCCGTACTAGTTTATTTAGCGTTTGTAGCTACCGATAGGAAAAAGCAATCTAGAAGTGTATATCTCGGAGAAATGATGGTTCCTGTTTGAAAGATGAAGAACTTTTTGGTTTATAATCATGCTTCGACTCCGCTCAGCATGACAAGCTGGCGCTCCACGGGGTGAGCTATCGGCTTCCGCTACCATTGAAGTTATTTATAACTAAGCGATTTTCAATACCATTTAACAGAGCGGTTTTGTCCTGCTGAGTCCTTCAGTAAATTCAGGATATACCCGTCGAATCATTTACCACTATGCAAAGTCTAATCCCAACACATCCCACTTCGACTCCGCTCAGGGTGACACCCCTTTTTTCGTGGCAAACTTCAACGTCATTTTATGTGGATTTATACGAAATGTATTAGGCCTCAACATGACAATAATTAGGTGTCAGTTTGAGCGGAGTCGAAGACAAACGTTAACAGATCCGTATTTCCGTAAATTTAAAGCAGATGTCGTGTGGAATCGTTGGTAGCTGTAGGACGAACCGAGCATCAAAAGAGAAGTAACTAAACACCAAAGCAAGAAGATTTCTTAAATTTTCACATCTTTGCATCCATGCAAATTTTTATCATCGCACTCTTTTCGCTTTTCATACTCGAGTTACTATATTTTAAAATAGCGAATTGATTCAATATTATTGATAGGCCAAATCAGCGCAGCTCCCATAGCCAAATAACTTTGCGTGGTGGCGGAATTATTTTTCCAATCGCATTTATTGCTGGTGTAGTGATTTTTGAGCCTAACCAGTATTATTTAGCATTCGGGGTATTCGCGATAGCCTTAATCAGCTTTTTAGATGATATCGTTACGCTCAATAATAAATTAAGAATAGGAGTTCACCTATTATCTGTATTACTTTATTGACTCAAATTTTCATCAATCAAGATATTCTTTTCGCTACTCTATATGATCCTTACTCTTTGCTCTCTTCGCTCTAATCTTCATCATCGGGATCATTAACGCCTATAATTTTATGGACGGAATCAATGGGATTACAGTTTTGTATTCCTTAGTAACGGTGTTAAGCTGCCTAATTATCCAACAACGGCTACGGGTAGAAATCTTAGCCGAAAATGTGCTCTACCTACTCGTAGCATCTTTAATTGTTTTTGGATTTTTTAACCTTCGGAAAATAGCAAAAGCTTTCGCGGGCGATGTTGGTAGTATTGCGATGGCGTTAATTATCAGTTTTTTGACAGCGAGTTTAATCATCGCGACAAATGATATTAAATGGATTTTACTGTTGGGAGTTTACGGTTTAGATACCGTAGCTACGATTTGCTGCCGAATCATCCGGAAAGAAAATATTTTTGATGCACACCGCTCACACTTCTATCAGTTTTTAGCGAATGATAAAAAATGGTCCCATGTTTTTATTGCTAGCTTATATGCTTTTTTTCAATTGCTCATAAACCTTAGCTTAATAGCACTACCAGCTGTTTTTGTATGTCTCATTTTTTTACTATTGTGTTCAGTATACATCATTACTCGTTTAAAATTGGAAGGTAAAATACGCTTGTTCGTAAGCTACTAGCAATTCTTTTATTTTAATAAATATTTGCAATGAAACTATATAGTATATTTGCACATAACAAGAACTATAATTATGTTCAAAAGAATAAACATTGTACCAAGGTGGCTTATATTCTGCATCGATCTCTTAGTGTGTGGATTCTCGTTAGTTTTATCGTACCTTTTATCGCATAATTTTGATGCTTCATTAATAGACGTTAACGAATTAAGTAGAAATACGTTGATTTTTTTGGCAATCAACTGCATCGTTTTTTTTAATGTTAAAACTTATGCAGGTATTGTTCGATATACCAGTGCGCAGGATTCTTTCCGTATTTTATTCAGCATTTCGGTAAGTAATCTCTTTTTTATTCTTTGCAACCTATTCTTATTGTCTTTTAATAAACAACCAATCATTTCTCACGTAGTAGTGGTAATTACGGGTTTATGCAGTTTTGTACTGTTAATAACCTATAGGGTTTTGGTGAAATACTTTTTCATGTACATCAAAAACTTAAAGTTGGATAAACGTAGGGTGATTATTTACGGTGTAGGGGAAACAGGGGTAGCTACCAAAAGAAATTTGGATAGCGACCTTAGCGTAAATATGAGCGTGGTAGCGTTTGTAGATAACGACCCGCGTAAGAAAGGTAAAGTGGTAGATGGTATCAAAATTTACCATACTGATGAGTTGGAGAAGCTAATTAAGCTAGAGAAAATAGAAGATTTGATTTTGACTCCTCAATACATCTCCGCCCAAAGGAAAAATAGTATTGTTGATTTATGTTTAGATAATAATGTAAAAGTTTTAAATGTTCCACCTTTAAAAACCTGGGTTAATGGTTCTTTTAAGGCGAATCAGATCAAAAATATTAAAATTGAAGACCTGCTAGAGCGTGAAGCAATTGAACTCGAAGATGATGTTTTAAGTGCGGAAATAAAAGGGAAGCGGGTTTTAGTAACTGGCGCAGCAGGTTCAATTGGTAGTGAGATTGTTCGTCAGCTTACCAAGTTTAATCCGCAGTTGATTATTTTAAATGATATCGCCGAATCAGCTTTACATGAAATTCAGTTAGAATTACAGGACAATAATCTTTTTGATAATTTTATTGCGTTTATAGGCGATGTAAAAAACAGGACAAGAATGGATTACCTGTTTGAAACGTTTAAGCCTCACTATGTTTACCACGCAGCTGCTTATAAGCATGTACCTTTGATGGAAAATAATCCATCCGAGGCAATTTGCACCAATGTGGGTGGAACCAGAAATATAGCAGACTTATCTGTAAAGCATCATGTGGAGAAGTTTGTAATGGTATCTACAGATAAGGCGGTTCGACCTACTAACGTAATGGGTGCGTCCAAAAGAATTTCCGAAATATATGTCCAGTCTTACGCTAACTATATTGAGAAACACAATATTGATGCAAAAAACGGCTCGTTTATAAAGACGAAATTTATAACCACCAGGTTCGGGAATGTTTTAGGCTCGAATGGCTCGGTTATTCCTCGTTTTAAAGCTCAAATCCAAAAAGGCGGCCCCATCACTGTTACCCACCCAGATATTACCCGTTACTTTATGACCATTCCAGAAGCATGTAGGTTAGTTTTGGAAGCTGGAACTTTAGGAAACGGTGGGGAGATTTTTATTTTTGATATGGGTAAGTCTGTTAAAATTGTAGAGTTAGCTAAAAAGATGATCCGTTTATCGGGTTTAATCCCCAATCAGGATATCAAAATAGAATTCACCGGTTTGCGTCCGGGCGAAAAACTTTACGAAGAACTGTTAAACGACTTAGAAAATACCCTTCCTACACATCACCATAAAATAATGGTAGCTAAAGTAATGGTTTACGATTTTGACAATGTACATAAACGGGTGGATGAATTGTTAGAAGTTGCATGTCAATACAGGGATACAGAAGTGGTAAAACAAATGAAAAAATTGGTGCCAGATTTTATAAGTAACAACTCAATTTATCAGGAATTGGATCAAAAAAATGTGGTTGAAGCGTAGTATGAGAAGATTTTATTTATTATTGCTAGCAATCTTTTGTTTTTCTTTTGCTAAAGCGCAAACGCCTAACCAATACCTACCTTATTCTTTTGATTTTTATCAAAAATTTAATCAAGAAGTATATGATCATACTTCTAGTTTTCATAGTGCGATTAAGCCTTATTTTGGGGATGATGCGGCTTTGCAATTAGCCGTGGACTCTTTTCAAAATATAGGTGCTGATACGTTAAAAAGATCGTGGGTTCGGCGTAAAGTTTTAAACGAACATTTGATAAGCGTTCGAAAAAAAGAATATACTTTTTACGCCGATTACTTGCCAGATTTAATGGTGGGGCATGATTCGCAAGCAGGAGGTACTTGGCTCAATACAAGAGGTTATCAAGTTGGCGTTACTGTTGGTGAGAAATTTTCTTTTTATACTAGCGGTTTTGAGAATCAAGCTGTATTCCCAAGATACTTTGAGAATTTTGTAGATGAAAATAGGGTAGTTCCAGGCCAAGTTGGTGGGAAGTTTGGTACGAATGTGAAAGATTGGGCTTATACTACGGCGTCTTTATCTTACACCGCCAACAAATACCTCAACTTCACTTTAGCTTATGATAAAAACTTTATAGGCGACGGATACCGTTCCATGTTGCTCTCTGATGTTTCTGCAAACTATTCGTTTTTTAGATTGCGAGCAAATTTAGGTGCGGTACAGTACCAAACTGTTTTTGCCTATATGTTAGATCCAGGAGCACCCAAGTTGACTAATGATAGAAGGTTAGGAGATAGAGGTAAGTGGGGAGCTTTCCATTACTTAGATTGGAATGTTAACAAAAAGTTTTCAGTAGGGTTTTTCCAAGCAGTTACCTGGGCAGATGCAGAACCAGAAGGTAAACGCGGATTTGATTTTAATTACATACACCCTTTTGTTTTTCTACGTCCCATCGAGAGCGCAAACTCTACCTCTCCGGATAAGATGCGCCTCGGGGTAAATACAAAATATGAAGTACTAAAAAATACAAGTTTGTACGGTCAGTTTATGATTGATGAATTCACAGCAAAAGAGTTTTTTGCTAAGAATGGTTACTGGGCAAATAAGTGGGCTTTACAATTAGGGTTTAGAGGTAGTAACTTATTTGGAATAAAAAGACTGAACTACTTAGGAGAGTTTAACACCGCTAGGCCTTATACCTACGCACACTTTGATCGGGTATCCAATTATGCGCAGTATAATCAGCCTCTTGCTCATCCCGTTGGGGCAAATTTTAGAGAATTTTTAGGGTTACTTAACTATAGTGTTAAAAGGTTTGACTTTAGCGGGCAATTACTTTATGCCTATTATGGCTTGGATCCTGCTGGCAAAAATTTCGGTAAAGATATTTTTCTTTCGTATAACACGCGATCTTTAAATTATAACAGTAAGGTTGGTAATGGAATTGCTACAGATCTGTTTTTTGCGAAGGGTAAAGTTTCTTTTTTGATTAATCCAAAGTATAACCTCCGTCTAGAGGCAATCGCGATTAGTAGGAACGAAAACAACAGTTTAGGAAAAAACCAGACTAATTACTTGACTTTTGGTTTAAGAAGTTCATTCAGGAGCTTATATGATGACTTTTAACTAGGTGGCTTGCAAACACAGACTAAGAAGATAATTTTTATTTTTCCTTATCTAAATGTAAATACAACTTCGGCAGAAAGGTTTAAGAGTTTTATTATCGCTTCGGAGGAGAATACTAGGGTTGAGACAGAAGTAATAACTTGTGATTACCGAGTTAAACGAAGTTACTTTTCAGGACTTAGTTTAGAGAATATAGATTTCTTCCTCCCTAAAAACCATCAATCTCTTACGGTTAAATTTAATTTTATACAACGAATTGCATTTTGGAGTTTAAATAAAGGATTGTTTAAATTATGGAGAGCATTTCAGCTGCTGCATTTAATATTTTACCATACTGATGTTTTTTATCCAGGTGATATCAGTAAGTATTTTTCGAAAAGCACTAAAGAGACGATTGTATTCTGCTCTGGCAGTCATTTTAGTCTGTTTTCTGCAGCAAAGTCAATCTGTGACACCTCTGGTTATAAATTAGTAATAGATTATAGAGATCCCTGGACATTCGGTTATCAGGCGATCGACGGGTTTGCAATAGTTCAGAAGCTGAAAGCTTTTTTTGGACGAAAGAAGGAACTGATCTTTTTAGAAAGTGCTGCTTTAGTTACAACGGTTTCGGAGTCTTTAAAGGCATTTTTTCCTGCTAAATACCAATATAAAATTAGAGTAATTTCTAATGGGAGTAATTTTACGGAAGACGAAATTAATCCAAACCCATTCCCTACTAATTTTAATTTGGTTTATGCTGGAACTATTTATAATCAGCAATTGAAGGAAGAAACATTTTTTGAAGTCTTCAAGTTATTTCTAATAGGTAAAGATAATTCAAAAATTAAACTCCAGTTTCTGGGTGCAGATGGAAACGTTAATTTAACTAAATTAATCAAAAAATACAGTTTGGAATCGGTTACGTATATGAGTCCACGATTAGCTAAAGCAGACTTTTTGAATTCGATGAATAATGCATCTGCGTTCATTCATTTGCGGTTTGATCAGAATAGAAAGGTGATAAGCTCAAAGCTTGCAGAGTATTTAAACTTTAAGAAGAACGTTATTTTGCCCGTTTCTGATAACGGAGATATTGCAGAAAGTATATTAGAAAACCACGCGGGTTTTGTTTGTGATAGTTATGAGGATATTCAGCAAACTTTAAATCTACTTTGGGAAAAACACCAACGAAAAGAATCTGCTATAGTTATTTCTAGAAATTATTCAGGTGAAGCAAGAGACCGTCGTCAAATAGCGAAAGAGTTGATTGAGGAAATTCTTCTAATTCCCTAACCTACCATTCCCTTAGTAACCCTTGCTACCGCCATTTTCTTAATTTCTTTAATAATTGCTTTGCTGTCATAACCACATTCCGCCCAAAGCTCTTGCTGTTCGCCATGCTCAACAATAACATCGGGGATGCCTAAACGCTTTATTTCTCCTTTATAAAGCTGATCTGCTGCAAATTCTAACACTGCACTACCAAAACCGCCTTGTATACAGCCATCTTCTATGGTTATAATTTTATCAAACTTAGAAAAAATAGCTTTCAAAAGGTTTTCATCTATAGGCTTTGCAAAGCGCATATCATAATGAGCTGGATGATAGCCTTCAGCGTTAATTTCTAAGCAGGCTTTAACTGCTTCATTTCCGATGTGTCCAATGGTCAATATTGCAATATCCTCACCGTCGCTAATCTTTCTTCCCTTGCCTACTTGTATCTCATTAAAAGGTCTTTGCCAATCTACCATTACGCCTTTTCCTCTTGGATAACGTATAGAAAATGGACCGCCATGATTTTTTAGCTGAGCGGTATACATGAGGTTCCGCAATTCCTCCTCGTTCATTGGTGCCGAAACAATCATGTTAGGGATACACCTTAGGAAAGCGATATCATAAGCGCCATGATGCGTTGGTCCGTCAGCGCCAGCTATCCCTGCTCTATCTAAACAAAAAATTACAGGTAATTTTTGAATAGCTGCATCATGCACCACTTGATCAAATCCACGCTGCATAAAACTTGAATAGATGTTACAAAAGGGAATTAACCCTTGTGTAGCTAAACCGGCAGAAAACGTTACTGCATGCTGTTCAGCAATGCCTACATCAAAAGCTCTGTTTGGCATTGCCTTCATCATAATATTAAGCGAACAGCCAGACGGCATTGCGGGCGTTACACCCATAATTTTGTCGTTTTGCTGCGCCAATTCTACAATTGTATGTCCAAAAACATCCTGATACTTTGGTGGTTGTGGTTTATCTACAATCACCTTTTTAATTTCGCCAGTAATTTTATCAAAAAGGCCGGGTGCATGCCAAGTTGTTTGATCTTTCTCTGCTAAAGGATATCCTTTGCCCTTTACCGTTACGCAATGCAATAATTTTGGACCGGGAATGTGTTTGAGATCTTCTAAAATTTTCACCAATTGGTCAACATCATGCCCATCAATAGGACCAAAATATCTGAATTTTAAAGACTCAAAAAGGTTACTTTTTTTAAGGATTGTGCCTTTAATGCTTTTCTCAATTTTTTTAACAATTTCATGCGCATTAGGTCCCAATTCCGATATTTTCATCAAGACGGACGAAACATCATCTCTAAATCTATTGTAAGATTTGCTGGTGCTGATGCCGGTAAGGTATTCTTTGAGTGCACCCACATTAGGATCGATGGACATGCAGTTATCGTTCAAAATCACTAGCAAGTTGCTATTCTCAATTCCGGCATGGTTTAAAGCTTCAAAAGCCATACCGCCGGTCATAGATCCATCGCCGATAACGGCTACATGCTGACGGTCTGTTTCACCTTTATATTGAGAAGCAACGGCCATCCCTAATGCTGCAGATATTGAGGTGGAAGAGTGACCAACGCCAAAAGTGTCATACTCGCTCTCGCTTCTTTTTGGGAAACCACTAATTCCTCCATGAATTCGGTTGGTATGAAATATATCTCTTCTACCTGTTAATATTTTGTGTCCATACGCTTGATGACCTACATCCCAAACTAGCTGATCGTAAGGCGTATTTAAAACATAATGAAGTGCAACAGTAAGTTCTACCACACCTAAACTTGCACCAAAATGACCTCCGTTCACAGAAACAATATCGATAATATACTGTCTCAGCTCTTTACAAACTTCCTCCAACTGTTTTTCACTCAGTTTTCTTAAGTCCGAAGGGTAATTTATTGTTGATAAGAGCTCGCCCGCCTGTACTTTCATGTTTTATTTAGCGTGTTTGATACACAAAGTAATAAATTATATATTAAATAGTAAGACAAATTTGCTGAAATATTGTTTGCCCTGATACCGGATTTACGGAAAATTATTTGTTAAAGATTGTTTAAATCAGTGTTGTTTAGCTTTACCAAAGAAGAAATAGATGATTGAACCAACCAAAGGCAGTAATATGACTACTGCAATCCACATCAGTTTTTCGCTATTTTGTAGTTTATTGTTTTCAAAAATATCTTTTACGGTTAGTAGGGCAACTACCAAAGGGAAAAAGAATAATCCCATTAAAACAAACTTGCTCATTATTTTTTTTTAAGTCTTGGTTTAAGTTACGCCGTTTTTCTGTTTAGCCTTAATTCTGTATTTACGAAGTTAACCAATAAACAGTGGTTTTCTTTAGAGACCAAATTAAATGCGAAAGGGAATAAGTGTTAAACCTATTCCCTCAACAATGTTTTTGAACGCACTTAAATCGTCATTACGTCTTTTTCTTTGATTTCGGCGAGGTGATCTACCTTTATTATAAAAGCGTCCGTTAATTTTTGCACTTCTGCTTCGCCAATTTTGATCTCATCTTCAGATGCGCCGTCGTTTTTTAGCTTTTTAATGCCTTCGTTGGTGTTTTTTCTGATATTTCTGATGGTTATCCGTCCAGATTCTGCTTCTTCTTTAACACGTTTTACTAAATCCCTTCTGCGTTCTTCCGTTAGCGGCGGAACGTTTAAACGAATAACTATTCCATCATTTTGTGGATTCAAGCCAATATTTGCCTCCATAATCCCTTTTTCAATCGGGATAATCATTGCCTTTTCCCAAGGTTGTACCACAATGGTACGGGCATCTGGTGTGTTTACGTTAGCAACTTGAGTTAATGGAGTGGGTGCGCCATAATAGTCGACCGTAATTCCATCTAACATGGCCGGACTAGCTTTTCCAGCTCTAATTTTTAGAAACTCGGCATCGGTGTGGGCAATTGCTTTTTCCATTGATGCGGTAGCATCATCAAGCTCCATTTTTATAAATTCGTTCATGCTTTTTTAATTTATATGAGTTTAGCAGTTAATTTTTTATCAAAAATTAAAAGTACTTTCTTCCATTCATTGAGCTTTTGGCTTTATGCCTTTTGCTTTACGCTTTTTTATTATTTAACCAAAGTACCAATGGCTTCACCTAGCATTAATTTCATCAAGTTACCTTCTTTGTTCATATCAAATACAATAATCGGAAGGTTGTTTTCATCACATAAAGTGAAAGCGGTCATATCCATTACGTTCAAGTCTCTATCATAAACCTCATCAAAGCTTAGCGTATCAAATTTTGTTGCGCTCAAATCTTTTTCTGGATCGGCGGTGTAAATACCATCAACCCTAGTTCCTTTTAAAACTACATCAGCTTTAATTTCAATTGCTCTTAAAGCTGCTGCAGAATCAGTTGTAAAATAAGGATTACCTGTTCCAGCACCAAAAATCACCACACGGCCTTTTTCTAAATGACGCATAGCTCTTCTACGAACGTAAGGCTCGCAAATTTGCTCCATTTTAATCGCGGACAACAACCGGGTGTAAACGCCTAAAGTTTCTAAAGCATTTTGTAAAGCCATGGAGTTAATTACAGTTGCAAGCATTCCCATGTAATCTGCTTGTGCTCTATCCATACCAGATTTTTCGGCACTCAAACCTCTGAAAATGTTACCACCTCCAACAACTATTGCCACCTCTACTCCTAATAATTGGATGGCTTTAATCTGTTTTGCGTACTGCAGAACGCGAGCATTGTCAATCCCGTAAGATTGTTCGCCCATTAATGATTCGCCGCTTAATTTTAAAAGGATTCTCTTGTACTTCATGTTTTCAGCTAAGTTTTTTTGGATTGGATAAAATGCTTAGGCTCCTTCTCATTTTGTTTAAGATATCAATGCTTATACATCTCATTCTACGGAATTTTGTCAAAAATATGAAAAATATTGTTTGTTGTTGAATTGAATGTGAATTTTAAAACTCGTGGTTGGCAATTTCGTACTTTAATAAGAAATTATAACTGCTCACTTTCCTTAAATATGACGCCTGAGTTGGAGTAATTATGTTATCATTCGGGCGTTCGGGCGGGCTTTTTGCTGCAATCTTTTTATCCGCCAGCTGGCGGATAAAAAGGATTTTCACTGCAATCCCTAACGCAAATTTTTTCTACATTTAAAGAACTGCCTTTATTAACAGCAATTGGTTATTTCCCCTTGCGGTTGGTGTTATCACCACACCGCTATTTGAGTCTTGAAGTGGGTTTAAATCTGTTTAGTGGTACGGTGAAAACACCGGCCACAGGAAAATACAACGGTACGGTAATAATAACCCACGACTGAAAAAAAAAATTGTGTTTTTCTCTTACTCAGCTCAGACCGGCACCTAACTATTTTACCATGAGTGGCGGTCGAATGCCAACTAACGAAGCGTCTACCTTTGATGCTGAGCGGATTCAAAGTATAATCTATCTTTCCTTCAAATCCGCTCGGCGTCAAACTCTTATTTTAATGCCCGTGTCCGCCACCCTCTTCTTCTGTATTTTTTAGCTGACTTAGTAAATCATAAGCACCTTTTAAAACTACTTTCGTTTCTTTCCAATCTGTTATACCGTCAACACCAATCTGTGTGTAACCCAATTCGCTAATTCCTGGTTTAATCTTTACCATTTCAAAATGATGTTCTTTTGCATTAGGTTTTTGTGCTTCTTCCGCGATAAAAATATATTTGTTTCCTTCAAAGTCTACAATGGCGTCGTCTGGTAAAGCGGGTAATTTTTTAGCGCCACTTTCTACCAATGCGGTAAGGTACATCCCAGGTAAAAGCTGGGAATCTTCTTGGTCTAAATGACAATGTATATTGACTGTTCGCTCCGCACTAATTTCTCTGCCAATCAAATAAACCGTCGCCATTCGCTCTTTTTGCTCGTTGGCTAAAGTAAAACGTACTTTCTGCCCGATTTTTATTTTCGCGATATCCTTTTCATAAACGGTGAGTTCAGCATGCAAATGTTCGGTATCCGCAATTTCAAACAGCGCAGTTGTCGGGCTGATCATTGCGCCAATGTTGGTATTTACTTCCGTTACATAACCATTAATAGGCGAGTAAATATTAATCGTATTCACCAAATTTCCTTTTTCTAAGTTTGTAACGTTGATATTCATCAGCTTCAGCTTGCTTTTTAATGCTTGACTTTTAGCGAGTAAAATTTGATAATCACTTTGTGCCTTTTGCAGCGATTTTTTAGCATTTACTTCTTCTTTCGCTAATTTTTGCTGACGCTCGTATTCCTCTTTTTGATAATTAAGCTGACTCTTAATCTCTAAATAGTTTTGTTGAACCTCAATATAGTCTGGATGTTCTAAAACGGCAATTAAGTCACCCTTTCGAACCTTTACGCCCGGTAGCATCTTGGTGCTTTTCAAAATCCCAGGGAAAGGGGTAGAGATAGAGACTTTACTTTGCGGAGGCAAATCTAACAAGCCGTTAACGATTATTGCACCGCTTAAAGATTGTTCGCTCACCAATCCCAACACAATTCCAGCGGTTTGGTATTGTTCAGCAGTTAATGTAACCTCATTTTCGCTATGAGCTTCTTCTTTATGGTCATCCTCGTGAGCTTCTTCGCTATGTTTTTGATTGTTTGTGCAAGCTGTTGCAACAAAAAATAGAGAGATTAAAACAGTTATTCTATATATATTCTTCATGGTTTTAATTTTTTGGAAAGCCTAACAGATAATTGATTTGTATCATACTTAAGTTGAGATTTTTAATTGCTGAGAGATGGCCTTCTTTAATTTCTATTACGCTTTTTAAACTAAGCAAATATTCATAATAGCCAATTTCGCCACTTTGATAGGCTGTTTTACCATTTCGTTCAATTATTTTAGCATTGGGTAAGGCAGATTTTTCGAAGTAGGTTAAGGTTTTCTGTTGTTGCAAATAGAAAGTGAAAGCCTGTCTCATTTGACTGTTAAGCTGATTTTCGTAAGCTTCAGTATTTTTTGCTGCGATACTTTTTTGAACTGTTGCAGATTTGATTTTCGAGCGGTAGCTGCCGTAGAATAAAGGAATTGATAAACCCACATTTATTCCTTGAAAACGTTTATATCCATCAAAAAACACGGCTTGTCCGTCAACGTCTTGAGAGCCGATTATTGACTGATTAAAATATCCAATTTTAAAATCAGGTAGTGTCTTCGCAATTTCCACCGATTTTTCTTTATCAGCTACTTCGCTTTCTTGCTTCAATTGCGCTAAATAAGGATTGTTTTGGAAACTTACACTGTCAGAAAGGATTGTTGAATTGGCTTTTAAATCTTTTTCAGAAATACTGACCGGATAATCAACTCCTAAAAGCATTTTAAGTGTCGCTAACTCCATATTGATCTCGCTTTCGTTTTGTGAAGCTTTGTTCTGTATCTGTAAGTTTTGGGTATTTGCAGTTGTGCTTTCTAAAAGCGTACTTTCTCCGGTTTGATAACGTAAGTCTGCAGACTTCTTGAATCCAGAAAATATGGTATCAATATGCTTGATTAAGGCTTCTTGTGCATATAGATAAATAAGATTTTGGTAAGATACGTTAACCTGATATTCCAACTCATTTGCTGTAACCGCAGATTGTAGTTTGGCGTTTTCTAATCGGGCGGAAGCCAAACCTTTATTTGCACTAAAGAGGGTAGGAAAAGGAAAGCTTTGGGAAACAGTGAAGTGATTGTCGTTCTTCACTAAACTATTATTCTGTCCGTACTGCAAACTTATTTCTGTTTTGGGGATTTCCGTAGCTCCTTTTGTTTGTTGTAACGTTACCTGTAAAGCGCTCGCTTGTAAGTTTGGGTTGTTTTTCTTTGCAATTTCAAGCGCTTGTTTTAAAGTAATCGGCTGATTTTGCGCCTTTGCAGAAAAACCAAACATGACTAAGATTAGAGCAAGCGGTGCTATAATTTTAGGTGTTTTTTTAATGCTATATTTCTCAATAAGAATGTATAGAATTGGCAAAACCAGCAAGGTTAATAGTGTTGCGGTAAGTAAGCCACCAATTACAACGGTTGCCAATGGTTTTTGAACCTCTGCTCCGCTACTGTTAGAAAGTGCCATTGGTAGAAAACCTAGCGATGCTACCAATGCAGTTAACATGACAGGCCTTAAACGAATGGAAGTTCCGGTTTTCACGATGTCCACCAAGTTGGTAACCCCTTCTTTTTTGAGTCGGTTAAATTCGGCAATAAGTACAATTCCATTTAAAACTGCAACCCCGAATAGCGCAATAAAGCCTACTCCTGCAGATATACTGAAAGGCATTCCGCGTAAGCCCAAGGCGAAAATTCCACCTATAGCAGATAAAGGAATGGCTGTAAAAATTAGTAAAGCGTGTTTCACAGATTTGAAAGTAAGATACAGTAAAAAGAAGATGAGTAATAAAGCAATTGGAACTGCGATTAATAATCGGGCATTTGCAGCTTCCAAGTTTTCAAAAGCACCTCCGTATGTTGGGTAATAACCGGGCTCAAATTTAATTTGTTCCGCTATTTTTTGTTGCGTTTCCTCCACTATACTTTTCACATCTCTGCCGCGGGTATTAAATCCCACCAAAATTCTACGCTTAGCATCGTCTCTTTGGATTTGGTTTGGACCCATTTCATAATCAATGGCAGCCAATTGATTTAGCGGGATTTGGTTTCCATTTGGTGCGGTTACATAAATATTTTTAATATCATCTATCGACTGTCGTTTGTCTTTTTCTACCCGTACTACCAAGTCAAAGCGCTTCTCACCGTCGAATACTAAACCAGCAGATTGACCAGCAAAAGCGGTGTTGATTACGGTGTTTACATCTTCCACGTTAAGGCCGAAAGACGCAATTTTTGCTCTATCAAATTTGATAACCACTTGTGGCAATCCCGAAACTTGCTCTACGTAAACATCTGCAGCTCCTTCAATACCATTTATAATATTGCCTATCTTTTTAGCGTAAGCACCCAGTTTATCTAAATCTTCACCATAAACTTTAACAACTACATCTTGCCTTGCGCCAGACATCAATTCGTTAAAACGCATTTGGATGGGTTGTTGGAAGCCGTAATTTACGCCAGGAACATACTGCTGTAATTTAGCTTGCATTTTTTCTGCAAGTTCATCTCGGGTTTTTGCGCTTGTCCATTCCTTTCTAGGTTTTAATATAATCATCAAATCGCAAGCTTCTACAGGCATTGGATCGGTCGGGATTTCACTCGACCCAATTTTTCCAACAACCTCAATTACTTCTGGAAAATGATCTTGTAATACTTTGGCAGATCTGGTGGCTGCTTCAATCGTTTGCGATAAGCTGCTTCCTGTAAGTACTCTAGTTTCTACAGCAAAATCGCCTTCATCTAAAGTTGGAATAAACTCAGACCCTAAACTGTTAAATATTAAAAGCGCAATAACAAGCAATCCAACTGCAATACCTAAAACCAACATTTTGGCTTTTAGTGCAAAGTTGAGCATCGGAGCGTAAACGCGTTGGAAAAAACTAATGATTTTATCAGAAATGGTTCTTTTAGTACTGATTTGCTTGTTCAAAAACAGCGCACTTACCATGGGTACATAAGTTACTGAAAGAATGAACGCTCCTAAAATGGCAAAACTCACGGTTTGCGCCATCGGTCTAAACATTTTCCCTTCTATGCCAATTAAAGCTAAAATAGGGAGGTAAACAATCAGAATGATAATTTCGCCAAAGGCAGCGCTGGTTCTAATTTTTGAAGACGACTGGTAAACCTCTTCGTCCATTTCGGCCTGCGTTAAAATCGCAGTTGATTTTCTAAGGTTTAAATGATGCAAGGTTGCTTCTACAATAATGACGGCACCATCTACAATTAATCCAAAATCAATCGCACCTAAGCTCATCAGGTTGCCGCTTACGCCGAAGAGGTTCATCATGGCAATAGCAAATAGCATTGCTAAAGGAATTACGGAAGCTACAATTAAGCCTGCTCTAAAATTCCCAAGTAACAAAACCAGTACAAAAATTACGATTAAGGCGCCTTCAAGTAAGTTCTTTGTAACGGTGCTAATGGCGTTATCCACCAGTTTGCTTCGATCCAAAAATGGCTCCACTACCACACCTTCGGGAAGAGATTTTGAAATTTGCTCCATTCTCACTTTTACGTCGCTAATTACTTTTGCCGCGTTTTCGCCTTTCAGCATTAAAACTAAACCGCCTACAACTTCGCCGTCTGTGTTACGTGTCATAGCGCCGTACCTAGTTGCAGCTCCAATTCTAACGTCAGCAACGTTTTTTATTAAAACGGGCGTACTGTTTTTATTGGTTTTTACAACGATGTTCTCGATGTCGGCAATGCTTTCAATTAAGCCCTCGCTTTTGATGAAATACGCATTTGGTTTTTTGTCGATATAAGAACCACCGGTATTTTGGTTGTTTTTTTTAAGTGCGGTATAAACATCGGCAATGCTAATGTTCATGCTTCTTATTTTTTCTGGATTTAAAGCAACTTCATATTGTTTCAAAAAGCCACCGAAACTGCTAACGTCTGCTACTCCGGGTAAACCCAGCAATTGCCTTCGAATAATCCAATCTTGCATGGTTCGCAATTCGGTGGCATCGTATTTTTTTTCGTAACCTTTTGTGGTATGTACAACGTATTGGTAAATCTCGCCTAAGCCAGTTGTTAAAGGTGCCAGCTCTGGTGTTCCCATTCCTTCTGGAATTGCCTTACTTGCATCAGTTAAACGGCTACTTACTTGTTGCCTTGCCCAGTAAACATCTACGTTTTCTTTAAATACAACCGTCACTACAGATAATCCAAAACGACTAAAAGAGCGAACCTCTTCCACATCTGGAATGGTTGCCATGGTTTGCTCTACAGGGAAAGTGATAAAACGCTCTATATCTTCGGCACCGTTGCTTGGCGATGAAGTTAGGATCTGCACCTGATTATTGGTGATGTCAGGAACGGCATCAATAGGTAACTGTTTAATAGAATAAGAACCCCAGGCAATTAGCGCTAAGGTGAAAATGCTAATAATCAGTTTATTTTTTATAGAATATTTGATAATGTTATCCAACATTGTGTTCTCGTTTTGTATGAAAATGGATTGATTGGATTTCTTTTTGAAAAGCTATTTCCCAAGATTTTAAAATCAATGAAAGCTCAAATTATAGCATTTTATAATTTTGCTTAGCTTCTAATCTTAGAAATATTATTTAAGAAATACGGGTAGGAAAGGTGTTAAACTAATTGTGGCGGTTGCCAAATAGGTAAACTTATTTGATGTGTAGGCTTTGCCATAAAACTAGGTTTATCTAGCACTGTTTGTTGAGAAAAGAAGGTGATGGTTATTTCTGTTGCAGAAAAAGATCTTACAGAACAGCAAGCGCAATAACAGAAAGGACTACATTCATCCTTTTCATTATGTTGATGATCGGTGCCTTTTTCAACTATAATATGATTTACACTGTTTTTGCTAATAAAGAATTCATCGGCACATGGTTTAAAGTTCATGGCCAAAATCAATAAAAGCAATATGGTTGAAAAGTGTTTCAATGAGGTCAAAAGTACAATAAAAATTTAATATGAACTGATGAAGTAAAATTAGCTTAAAGGCACTCCATGTCCGTAAGCCGATTCTGGTGACTTAGCAAAAGCTCGTATTCCGTCATCAGTCTTTCAAGTGTAGGGCAGTCGGTGTTTATGTTTTTGGTTTGAGTTACACCAGAATTTTCTTTATCTGTAGATTTGGTTTTGTATTGCTTTTCCAAGCATTTTACGAGCTGACCTTTAATAATGTAATACCGGTTTTCACGTACTTTGTCAATTGTAGCGCCCTCAATTGTTGGGTTATTATCAAAAGCCCAGTTCGTGACTTTTTGAAACACAAAAAAGGGTTTGCCGTCTTTTATAAAATACTGGTCTTTTCCTTCGGTGTGGCTGTACTCATTGTATATTTTTTCTACCAGTATAAGTTCGTTATCTTTACTGTAAAAAGTCACTTTGCCTGATTTTTCGCCCGCACAATTGTAGTTGAACGAAGAACTATCTGCCATTTTATTGCCAATCAGCGTTACTGTTTTTTGATAGGCCGTTATAACCTGAGGCAAACTATCAATACTTATGGCGGTTTTTTGTGGCGTTCCAGTACTTGCGGTTTGGGCGTGTTTTTGGGATTCTTTGTTGCTTGAGCGGTTACAGGCAAGCACCAAAAAAGAAAAAATAGCTAACGTTAAAATTTTTAGACTCATGCTGTATACAAACATTTATCGTACCGTTACATTACGCTACGGCCTAAATGGGCTTTACATTAACAAGTTTGGTTAAATTTGGAAAAAGAATACAAAAAGTTTAGTTGCTTACCACTTCAATTTGGAATAACTTATCCCATCTTTTACCAGTAACAAACAAACGCTTTCCTGCTTTATCGTAAGCTATTCCGTTTAGCACATCCTGTTGAGGGTCTTCCAACTCGCCGTGAGGCAAACCCATCATGTTGATATACGCTTCTACAGCACCAGTTTGCGGGTTAATGATGGCAATTAATTCCGATGTGTATATATTAGCATACAGCTTCCCATTAACCCATTCTAATTCGTTTAATTGTGTAACTGGTCCTTTATCATCATAAACTTCGATGGTGCCTTTTGGTAAATAGGTGTTTTTATCTAATTTATAAATCGTGTTGCTACCATCGGTATTATAAATAGTTTCGCCATCAAAGGTTAATCCCCAGCCTTCAGCTGCATGGTTATAAGGGAAGGTTTTTAATAACTTGAAAGTGGCCTTATCATATTCGAAACCTACTTTTTCTCGGTAAGTTAACTGTATAATTTTATCACCAATAACCGTCATGCCTTCAGCAAAATACTGTTTATCGATGTCTTTTTGTTGGAGGACTTTTCCATCCAAGCTCACTTTTCTTAAACTCGAGTTTCCGTAATCTCCAGCACTTTCGTAAAATACACCATCGTGAAACTCCAACCCTTCTACATACGAAGTGGTAGAATGCGGGTAAGTATTTATAATTTTATAACTATAACTGGCAGGTTTGGTAGCACTCACCAAAATTATATTACTGGTCGCTTCTTCAACTACCCCGTTTCTGTAAATTTTAGCAGTAATTAACCGGCTACCTAACGGAATATTCGCCGTCGAGAAATTAAGCTGTGCGGTGTCTTTTTTAGTTCCAATTTGCAATGTATCTATTAAGTATTGTACAGAATCTATCGTTTCATCTGCGAAGTGTAGTTTAAGATGAAGTTCTTCGCCGCTTTTAATTATTGCACCTGTTTCTGGACTGGTGAAGTAAATTGAATTGCTAGTTTGAGTTTTGTCTCCATTGCAAGAAATAAATAATACAATGGAAGCGAAAAAAGCGATTTGGAATAAGTTTTTAGAATTCATCTTTTAAACGATTGTGATACTGGCTAAAATAACAGAAAGTTTTAACATCACCTAAAAATAAGGATTAGCTATTTATTCGAGTTGTGTTAACGGTTTCTACAAAAAAAAATGCCCTGATCCATAATGAATCAGGGCATTTCAACTACTAATTGGGTTTACTTATTCGCTTTTATTGCGTTTAAAGCATCCTTAATTTGTTGATTATCTGGCGTTAACACTAAGGCCTTGTCAAAATATTCTTTAGACTTTACCTTATCATTTTTGATATAATAAGCACCTTGAGAAGAGTAAGCCTCAGAAAGATTTTTCTTATTCGCTTCTGTCAAAGTTTCTTTAGCTAAGGTAATTTCAATAAACTTATCAAAAGCAGTTTTTACTTTATCGTTTTCTGTAATTGGGTTTAAGTAGTACTCTACTCTAGCCAAATACAAGTAAGCATCAGCATTAACTGCTTTCTCTGCTACATAAGTGAAAGCGCTATCAGCTTCTAACAAGGTTTTTTTGATCTCTAAAGTATCCGTTGATTTGTTATTGATCAAATTTGCGTAATGGAAATAGTTAGAATAACCAAGGTAAAACCAATCCACATAAGAAGCTTTTGGTAACTTAGTTAGCTTTCCGTAGTAATCAGCAGCTTTATCGTATTGCTTAGCGCTGAAGTAAGTTTTTGCAATATTACCCAATACTTCATTATTGGTAGTATCCAAATCATATCCTTTAACATAGTTAAGAATGGCTAAAGAATCCTGCTTTTCTGCTTGATAAGCCTTCCCTAAATAAAGAAAATCATCAGCAATTACTCTAGCCGGGTCAACTTCAGCAATAAAACTATTTAAGGTTTCAATTCCCTGTTGGTTATTGTTATCCTCAATGGTAGCATAGCCTTGAAATCTTTTAGCTAAAATGTATTCTTTGTTATAGCCAGGAGAGCTTATGAATTCCGTAGCTGCTTTTTCTAAACCAGCAAAATCTCCGGCGTTAAATAAGAAAATTAGATATCTGTAACGAGAATCAACAGATCTGTCTGTTAAATCTAAATATTTTGAATAGTTTTCTTTGGCGTTAGTTAAGAACTCTGCCTTTCTAGCAGGTGCAGCAGAAGTCCAACGGTAATAATTTTCTGCCAACGCTCTGTAAGCAGGACCGTAATTAGCATCTTTTGCGATTACACCTTTTAGAGTTGACTCAGCTAATTCGAAGTTAAAAGCTTGCGTCCAAATTTCCCCAATGTTTACTTCAACTCCTAAAAGGTTGTCTTTTAGGTTCATAGCCCTTTGATACTCAGCAACCGCTTCACTATTTTTATTTTGCGCTTTATAAGCGTTACCCATAGAAATATGTAATTCCGCGTCTTTTTCACCATTTTCTTTGGCTTTATCAAACCATTCAAAAGCTTTAGTTAAATCTCTTGAATCTTCGTAAGTGTAAGCCTTACCAATGTAAATATATTCCTGAAAATCTTTCTTGCGCATATCCGAAGTAGCTTTATTAAAGTTTTCTTGTGCTGAGGTAGCATTCTTTTCGAAAAGATTTACTGTTCCTAAGCCAATTTGGTTAAGCTTGTACTTTCCTTTATCATCTGCCGCTATACCTTTTTGAAATACTGCTTTTGCAGAGTCGGGCATATTTAATTGTAGGTACAAATCCCCGTAATAAAAGTAGTTTTCAGGAGTAGGTTGGTTTTGCACCAAATTGGCAAACAGTGATTTCGCTTTTTGAAACTGCTCTGCATTTACTGCTTTTTTCGCATCCTCAAGGCTTTGCGCTTGGGTGGCGGACGCAACAAACATAACGCTCATTGTTCCTAATGCTATCTTCTTAACTATGTTCATATACAAATTTATTTTTAAGGTTAATTTCTAAATTTTATTTGTCTGCTGGGCAAAGAGTCGGGTGCTAAACCAGATTTTAAAATTATTCTCTGACCTATTTCACTGGCGAGGAAGGATGCAAATCCTGTGCCTAATCCAGCTCTACCTTGGCAATTTATTAAATATAAATCTCTTACGAGTGGATATTTATTTAGTTTTAAATTGCTTTGTGTTGGTTTCTCATAAGTTCCGTTTTCAGATTTCACGCTTAAAAACTTTAAGTTTCCTACCGCTGCGGCAATATCTGGTGTTGGTCTCTTCATCCAAGCTACACTTACAATGCCTACACTGCTTGGATTATTAGTAACATACTGAATAACTTCTTTGTTGGTTTTTAAGGCATATACATTCTTTGGAAATTCTTTAACGCCTGTAATTTGCATTAAGTATGCCACTGTACTAGATTTTGGGTTATCAAAAACAAAGGTTCGGTCTTTTTTAGCGTTGCCTTTAAACACTTCTTTAAGCTCTTCAATAGTAATTAAGGAGTCGTTGTTGCTTTTTCCAGTAACTAATGCTACGCCATCAGTTGCAAATTTTGTGTTTCTAACTGTGATCTTTTTGCGCTCAAAGTGCTTTGCTTCGGTTTGGCTAAGTTTACGAGAAAGAATGGCTACGGAAATACTGTCATTCAATAAATTAGCAATTACATCCTGTTCTGGTAAGTAGGTAATTTCGATATTTGCTCTTTTGTAATTGTTAGCAAAAATTTGATATTCATCATCAACAATGGGATATAAAGATTCGTCTGCTAATAACTTACTTTCCCCATACGTGATGTGCTCTACTTTGCTGCTGTCTTGGTTGCAGGAAAATAAGAGGGTAGTTACGATAAATAATAAAAGAAGAGGCTTTGTCAAAATTTTTTAATCGTGTTTTTGTTGATTAATGAGTCGAACAAATCTAAAAAAAGAATATGCAATTAAAAGTACGCCGAAAGCTACCTTCCAAATCGTTTCTACACCGTATAGTAACGGGAATTCATCCCAGAAAATAATGGATATCCCTAAAAAGAAATATAGGACAAACATCACTAGGCCTAAAATAGACAGAAATCGCGTTGCGGGCGATTTCTGTCTTTCTGAAAACTTTTGATAAGTCATTTGATAATTATTGTTGCAATTGGAAGAAGATTGGAATAGTGTAAGATACACGTACATTTCTTCCGTTTTGAACACCTGGATTCCACTTTGGAGAGTTTTTTAACACCCTTACAGCTTCCTCGTCACATCCACCACCAATACCTCTGACAACTTTAATATCTGTTAAAGAACCATCTTTTTCTACCACAAACTGGCAGAAAACTCTTCCTTGAATTCCGGCATCACGAGCAACGGGTGGAAATCTTAAATTTTTCTGTAAAAATTTACCAAACTGCTCAATACCTCCAGGGAAAGTAGGTAAAACCTCCACGTTAGTAAAGATTTTTCCTTCATCTTCCGTAATGATTTGATTCACCGGTCCCTCACCTACTGGTGTATTAATCACGATTTCCGCGTTTGGATCTCCTTTGATTGTTTTCTGACCTGGATCTGCTTTCTCCAAGTCCTTAACCGTAGGTGGTTCTTCTTCCACAACCTGATCATCCGGCTTTACAACCGGAGGCGGGAACCTTACCTGATCCACTTTTGGTGGAGGTGGTTCAACTGGCGGAGGTGGAGGTGGAGCCTTCTCATTAATAGGAGGAGGGGTTGCCAAAACAACTTCCGTTAGTTTTTCTTTTTTAACAACATCTTCTGGGGCAAAGCCTTGAAGATATTTTATGATAATTGGGGAAGCTATTGTTAATGAAAACAATAAGCAGCCAATGATAATAGCTTTATTGGTGTGTTTAACATTTTCTTTACGAAGCTGGTAAGCACCGTATTCTTTGTTTCTACCCGCAAAAACTATATCAATCCAATCTTTTTTAAGGATATCCAGTTTAGACATAATTTTTATTTTTTAGGTATAAAATTAAACGAGTTAATTTTCAAATTATTATTATTTGTAAGCACCTTGCTCTTTCATCAAGCCAATCTCTGCTTTCTCTACCTTGTTGTTAATACCGTAAGATGGTACACCAGCAATTTTGATTTCGTCAAGAATGTCTACAAAGTTCTTATAATTTGATTGATCAGTAGGTTTTATAATTACCATCAGTCCTTTTTCTGGATTCCCGGTTACCGCAACCACATTTTTGTTGTTTTGAACAAGTGATTCGCGTATTCCTTTTTTTCCAAAATTATCTACTGTTGGTGCATTATCTCCTATCACTCCCATGTACCAAACGATTTTATTGTCTTCTCCCAATAAAACTGTCATCGTTCTGGATGCTTTCACATCTAATACTTCATCAGGGTTTTTATCATCTTTATCCGGCATGAACATGTCCATTGCCTGAGGTTTGGCTAGGGTAGTAGTTAGCATAAAGAAGGTAATCAATAAGAAAGCCAAATCTACCATGGCAGTTAAATCTACCCTTGTTGATTGCTTCTTACTCCTTACTTTTGCGCCCTTTTTGTTACCCCCGCCGGAGGTATCTAATTCTGCCATGGTTTATGTTTTATTATTAATCAACGCCTTCTAAAGAAGTGATTAAACTAAATTTGTTAATTTTTTGTTCTTGAAGCACATCGATAACCCTTCTAATTACTGGGTACTCTTCTTTTGAATCTCCTTTAATAGAGAATCTTAAATCAACGTTGTGCAGCTCTTTAGTGGCATATCTAGATTGTAAAATCCATTGCTTTAACTGATTATTTTCTCCGGAGTCTGAAGGGATTCCTGGTTGTGCCAGTTTCATCCTATCAGCGTTATCCATCGCAATAAATTGTTTCAAGCTGGTAACTGGTACTCCAAAGTTTTCTATTACAGAAAAGCGTTTTTTCTCCTCATCTGTAAAAGTAAGGCCGTACTGTTCGCCCATGCGCTCTAAAGTATTAACTCTAACATCTGGGCCAACAACTCCAAAAAACACTTTACCCTGCCCTACAGTTAGGGTAGATATATCAGTATCTGGCAACTTAAAAGTTACCGTAGACGATGGTATGTCTACCGGTAATGCTTCTGGCTGACGAGCAGTTGCCGTTAAGATAAAGAAAGTAAGCAGCAAGAACGCCACGTCACACATCGCGGTCATATCCGTAACAGTGCTTTTTCTTTTAATTTTTACTTTTGGCATCTTCTTATTTTTTATTTATTTATCAATTGATTAAGAGCTTTTAAACAAAGCTCATACTAAACTGCTTTAGACTACTTGTGAGTAGCTGCGTAAGTTTGTACAATTGAGAAACCAGCTTCGTCAATTGAATAGGTTAAGCTATCAATTTTAGAAGTAAAGAAGTTATAAGAAAGTACAGCAAATAAAGAAGTTGCGATACCAGTTGCCGTGTTAATTAAGGCCTCAGAAATACCGTTTGCTAATTGTGCTTGATCTGGTGCTCCAGCTGTTGCTAATCCGGCGAAAGCCTTAATCATACCTGTTACAGTACCTAATAAACCACCCAAGGTACCTACTGATACTAAAGTTGCGATGATGGTTAAGTTTTGCTCTAACATTGGCATTTCTAATGCAGTTGCTTCTTCAATATCTTTTTGAATTGCTAAACATTTTTGCTCAGTATCCATTGATGGGTCAGTTTCTACTGCTTTGTATTTCTGTAAACCAGATTTGATTACTGCTGCAACAGAACCTTTTTGCTTGTCACACTCGCTAATAGCTGCATCAACATTGTTTGAAGCTAAAGAGCTTTGTACTTTTCTAACGAAAGAATCTACATTTCCAACTCCTGCTGCTTTGTTAATAACAAAAAAGCGTTCGATTGAAAAAACGATTACCATTAAAAACATGGACATTAAGAAAGGTACAATGTATCCACCTTTATAAATCATTCCGAAATAATTACCTGGAATTGGTTGGTTAGCGTTATCTCCGCCTTCAAAGTTAGATCCGTCTCCCATCACAAATAAGAATAGGGCCCAACCTATTACGATACATATTACGATTGCTAATCCTGCGAAAATCCCGGAGCCTTTTGAGTTCTCTTTTTGAGCCGTGGTAGGTGTTGGTGCGTTTGCCATTTTTTTGATTTTTTAGTTTTTGAATTTAATGTGTGTGTTTATAATTGTGTTTTGTTTAATGCGAATAACAAATTTATGATTAATCCTGTAAAATCAAACTTTTTTAGAAATTGGTTAAAATTGGGTTAAAAGCTTCTTTTTTGCTTTTGCGCTATATATAAACGCGAAAATTAAAAAAGATTGCCCTGCCCGGACAATCTTTTACAATGAAAATCATTTTAGCACTAAAAACCAAATTAAAACCGTTTTATTTTGGTTTTTTGCAATTAAAAACTAAAAAGTTACATTATTACAGTTGGTAATTTGGTAAAAAGTTAAGGGTCGTTAAGATAATCGTAAGTTATTGTAACCTTTTTGCAATAGCTATACTCTATTGTGTTATATCAATTAAAATATAGATACAATGAAAAGTCTCAAAGAAATAGCAATGTTTGCGGAGCGGTTTTATGTTCCAATACACTTTTAAATCCAGTTTTTGGTCAAAAAGTGTCGGTACTTAGTGATGCCGAAATAGCTTCGGTGGCCGTGGTGGCTAACCAAGGAGATATTGGTTTTGGTAAAATTGCTTTAAAAAATCGCATAACCCTAAAGTGTTAACGTTTGCTAATACAATGATTACGGATCATAACTCGGTTATTGATTTAGCGATAGCCTTAATTACAAAGCTAAAGGTTACACCAAAAGATAATCCAGTAAGCCAACAAATGATTGCCGATGCAAAGAAAACTTCAGCTACAATACTTTCAAAATCTGCTAAAGATTTCGACAAAGTATACGTTGACAATGAGGTTGCCTACCACAAAGCGGTGATTGGAGCAGTTAAAACGGTGTTGATTCCTCAGGCCCAGAATAAAGAGTTAAAAGCGTTGTTACAAAAAGTGCTTCCTATTTTGAATACGAATTTGAAACACGCAGAAATGGTTCAAAAACAAATCAAATGAAAATAAGAACGCTTTTCCTCATCAGAAACAACATTTTCTTTTTATTACCTTTAATATTATTCGCGTGTGACCAAAAAAGGTAGAAAAATGATGCGCCGAAAACACATGTTGTGGAGATTTAAGACATGGCTTTTGAACCCGGGAAGCTAAATGTAAATGAAGGAGATATTGTGACTTGGGTAAACAGAGGCATTGTAGCTCATAATGTAACAGAGAAAAATAAAGTGTGGGCTTCTCCTACTTTAAATATCAACGCTAGTTGGAAAAAAGTACTTACAAAAAAGCGAATCTTATTTTTGCAGTATCCACGTGGTAATGAAAGGAGAGATATTAGTAGCGTGATTTCTGACTTGATTAAATCTTACAAAGAAAACTAATGGAGCGATCTATGCAAACTTATGATCTTGATATCATCAAGAAGCTAATAAATGGGAAAACGAAATTGTACGAGTTATTAATATGATTATACAACCCTTATTTATACAAAGTAGGAAGAGCTCAGCGGTATGGTCATGACGAAACTCAAGATTTGATGCAAGAAACTTATGTTAAAGCTTTTACGAACCTAGCCAAGTTTGAAAATCATTCGACTTTTAAAACTCGGATTACTAAAATAATGGTTGACAATTGTTTTAGAGAGCGAAATAAATGGAGCTTTAAAAATATAATCAGCACTGAAATTATTGAAAAGTCAGTTCCGATTTTTTTAACGTTGATAGATTAGATATCGACAAAACAGTTATGAATGGAGGATTAAATTCGATAATTGAAAACGCGTTACTTCATATTCCAAAGGATTATCGGCTGGTTTTTACGTTGCGGGAAGTAAATGGGTTAAATGTAAAAGAGACTGCAGATGTTTTAGATATCAGCGACATTAAAGTAAAAGTCCGACTGACCAGCGCAGAGCAATGCTAAGGAAAGAAATAGGAAAATCTTACCCTGCAGAAGAAATCTTTGAATTTAATTTGATTTATTATGAGGCGATAGTGAAAAAGGTTATTCTTATAAAATTAGTGAGTTAAGTCTTTAATTTACTTTATAAGGTTTTTAGAATGAACGGGTCATTTAAATTAGCCACCAACTCTTTTCGCTTTATAGCCGTTTGAAGCAAGCAGCGCCAATATTTTATCTCTAAAATCTCCTTGAATTAAAATTTCTCCATCTTTGACTGTTCCACCAACGCCACATTTTGACTTCAATAATTTACCTAACTCTTTTAAGTCGTCATCACTACCCACAAAGCCCGTAATTAAGGTAACAGCCTTGCCACCGCGTTGTTTTTTATCCAATTGCACCCGAAGTTGTTGGTGTTTAGGGTTTAAAGTTTCTTCATCATTTTCTTCAATGCTATCCAGCTGTTGATCTGGGTTGGTAGAAAACACCAATCCGTCAAATCCCGTAAATTTTTTCGATTTTTTATCTGTTCCCATTCTTTAACTTTTATACTATAATTTTTAATGCTAAAGCTTTTAAACCTACAGTTAGTTTTTTACCCATTAAAAAAGGTTCGCCATCTACATGTACAGGACCTTCGGCTTCTCGGATAATCTCGAAATTTTTTGCTTTTATAATTTCGACATATTTTGATTGTTCTGCGGTTTTTGTAAACATTCGGTAACCTAGAACCGGGAAAATGCGTAACGGAAACTGTTTGATTACACAAATATCTAACAAACCATCTTGCGTGGAGGCTGTTGGCGATATATGTGCATTGTTTCCGTACTGTGATGAATTTGCTAAGCTTAACATAAAAGCTTCTCTTTTGATGGATTTGCCATCCATTATAATTTCGTAAGTCTGCGCTTTATAAGTGGCCACTTCTTTTAAAGTTGATTTAATGTATCCCAAAAAACCTCGTTTAACACTATTTGCAAAATGGGTACTTATATGAGCGTCAAAGCCCATACCTGCCATGTTAAAGAACTTTTTATTGTTTAAAAGACCAACATCAATAGCTGTTGTTTTTAAGCTATTGATTTTTGCTATGGCTTTGGCATTATTTAAGGATATACCTAAAGTTCGAGCCAAACCGTTGCCCGAGCCGCAGGGCACTATAGCCATAATTTTATTTGAGGATTCTAAAACACCCGCAACCTCGTTTATAGTACCATCGCCACCCACTGCTACAACAATTTCTACATCGCCAGCCACGGCTTGTTCTGCTAGTTGTTTGGCATGCGCTTGGTGAGTAGTGTATATAATTTCTGCGTCAAATTTTTGATGGTCTAAATTCTTATCAATTAAATTTGGAATGAAAACCTTGTCAAAACCTCCAGAAATGGGGTTTACGATAAAAAGAATACGGTGTTTCAAAAAAGCCATCATTAATATACTGGTACAAAGTAATCCTAATTTTTCCGAAAAATAAAAAATGTTATACCTTTGTATCACATTAGTGGAATGATTTGAATATGATTGCAACCACGTAAAAAAAATGCTAAAACATTATCCGTTTAGGTTTAACTGCAATCTCCTCCTTTCTTTCCCCTTAAAGTTAACCATTTAAAAAAATTTAATATGCCTTACTTATTTACATCAGAGTCAGTTTCTGAGGGTCACCCAGATAAAGTTGCTGATCAAATATCGGATGCTTTAATTGATAATTTTTTGGCTTTTGATAAGGATTCGAAAGTAGCTTGTGAGACATTGGTTACTACCGGTCAGGTAGTTTTAGCTGGTGAGGTTAGATCAAAAAGTTATTTAGACGTTCAACGAATTGCAAGAGATGTGATCAGAAAGATTGGCTATACGAAATCTGAGTATATGTTTGAAGCCAATTCTTGCGGTATTTTGTCTGCCATTCATGAGCAGTCTCAAGATATAAATCAGGGCGTTGACCGTTCAAACCCAGAAGAGCAAGGTGCAGGTGACCAAGGAATGATGTTTGGTTATGCAACAAATGAGACAACTAATTATATGCCTTTAGCTTTAGATTTAGCACATAAGTTGTTAATTGAACTCGCGGCGATAAGAAGAGAAGATACTACAATTAAGTACTTAAGACCAGATGCTAAATCTCAGGTTACAATTGAATATGACGACAACCATCAGCCGATAAGAATTGATAGCATTGTAATTTCAACCCAACATGACGACTTTGATGAAGAAGCTAAAATGTTGGCGAAAATTAAGAGTGACATTATTTCAGTTTTAATTCCTCGGATTAAAGCATCGCTTACCCCAGAACTTCAAAAACTATTTACCGAGCAGATAAAATACCACATTAACCCAACCGGAAAATTTGTAATTGGTGGCCCCCATGGCGATACTGGTTTAACTGGCAGAAAAATTATTGTGGACACTTATGGTGGTAAAGGTGCTCATGGTGGGGGTGCTTTCTCGGGAAAAGATCCTTCGAAAGTAGACAGGTCTGCTGCTTATGCTACTCGCCATATTGCTAAAAATTTGGTTGCAGCTGGTGTTGCTGACGAAGTTTTAGTACAGGTTTCTTATGCAATTGGTGTTGCTGAGCCTTGCGGTATTTTCATTGATACCAACAGGACTGCAAAAGTTGATTTGAACGATGGTGCGATCGCTAGAAAAGTTGAAGAAATTTTTGACATGCGCCCGTACTTTATTGAGCAACGCTTAAAATTAAGAAACCCAATTTATTCTGAAACGGCTGCCTACGGTCATATGGGACGCAAGAATGAGTTGGTAACGAAAACTTTCTTAGGCGCTAACGGCGAGGAAAAGACACTAGAAGTTGAGTTGTTTACTTGGGAGAAATTAGACTTTGTAGATAAGGTGAAAGCTGCATTTGGTTTGTAATTAAACAGCTATTATTTATAAAAAAGCCTCGGAATTATTAATTAACTCCGAGGCTTTTTTTATTTGCGATTTGCATTGTTAATGGATGAGAAACAATCAATCCTCATTGGATGTTTCTTTAAATATTAAATCTAAAGAACCTTCTCCAAATATTTTGAACTGCTATTAATACTATCATAAGGATCTATATCAAAGTTTTCTTGCTCCATAAAGGCATACTTTAGTCCAGCCTTCTTCGCTCCTTTTATGATAGCTGGATAGTTGATTGAGCCTGTACCAACTTCAGTATTTTTTGTTCCATCGGATTTCTTCATGTCTTTGATATGCCAAAGTTTAAACCTTCCAGGATAATTTTTAAAAAACTGTAATGGATCTTTTTTAGCTCTTACCACCCAATAAATATCCATTTCAAAATCTACTAAATCTGGATTGGTTCCGTTGAGAAGTATCTCATAAGCGGTTGTATTGTCTAAAGCAGTAAATTCAAAATCGTGGTTGTGGTATGCTAGTTTTAAGCCCGAATCCTTAACCATTTTAGCAGCTATATTTATTTTAGCAATCCACGCTTTTGTTAAAGCTAGGTCTTTGTAAATATTTGGGTCGATATGTGGAATTACAATATAATTGCTACCCATTGTTTTTGCTGTAGCGATGTATTTTTTAATAATCTCTACATCCCCAGATTTTTCATACGCGTTAAAATCGTAATGAGAAGATGGGCAGGTTAAGTGGTGCTTATCAAGTAATGCTTTAAATTCTTTTGGACTTAAGCCCCAAAAGCCGTCATCAAAAGAATAACCGTAGGCTTCTACATAGCTATAACCAGCTTCTGCTACTTTACTAATTACGGTTTCTACGCCTTTTGGTGGTTCATCTCGTAAAGAGTATAGTTGAATTCCGAATGGCATATTTTTTTCTCCCGCAAAACTATTGATGGAAGGTAAAATTAAGGCTCCAGTGGTTAATATGCCCATTTGTGTTAAAAATTCTCTTTTTTTCATGGTATTTAAACGTCACAAATGTGAATAGCTTTTTTTAATGAGGCAACTTTGTCGTCATTTTTTGGAATAAACTCTTGAGCAACATATCCCTTAAACCCCGTTTTTAGAATTGCTTTCATGATAGCAGGGTAGAATAATTCTTGGGACTCATCAATCTCATTTCTTCCAGGAACACCTCCGGTATGATAATGAGCTAAATATGAAGACGAGTCATTAATTGTTCTAATCACGTCTCCTTCGTCAATCTGCATGTGGTAAATATCGTATAACAATTTAAAGTTTTCAGAACCTACGCGTTTGCATAATTCAACTCCCCAAGCAGTTTTGTCTGCAAAATAATCTTTGTGATTTACTTTGCTGTTTAAAAGCTCCATCACCAGTACTACACCATGTTTTTCTGCCAGCGGTGTTAGTTTTTTTAGAACTGTTGCGCAATTATTCCAACCCGTTTCGTCATCCATCCCTCTGCGGCTTCCGCTAAAGCAGATCAAATTTTTATAGCCGGCTGCTGCTACCAAAGGGATCATCTTTGAATAATTATTAATTAGCGTTTCGTGAAATTTTAGATCGGCAAAACCGTCCTCTAAATTAATTTCGGCGCCGTTACACATGGTTGAGTGAATGTTGTATTTCTGTAGCGTAGGCCAATCTGCTGGGCCGACTAAATCTATAGCCTTAATACCAATATTATTACAAAGTTTACAAAGTTCCTCTACACTTAAATGTGAGTAAGTCCACCTACAAACAGCATGATTGATATTGCCTTTTAGGGTAACTTTTTTATTTTTTTTCTCCATTAAAGTAAACGAGCTAAGCAGAGGTACTGAACTTAACAAAGCAGACCCAGCCAGTATTTTTTTTATAACTTCTCTTCTGCTCGACATTTTAATTATGCTTTTAAACCGATTGGCACTATTCATTTTTATCTAAAGTTTTTTTATCAGAATATTTTTGAACCAAACTTGGTCACCATGGTCTTGTAAAGCAATTTTACCCGATCGGTACTTTCCAAAATCTGGCATATCTTTAAATTTACTTGCTGCAAGCATTTTATTCCAATTAGCATCCCAAAGCGTAGTTTTTACTACTTGTTCGCCATTTAAAAAGAACTGGAGCTCGCCTTTGTTTAAAATGATTTCGGCGTGATTCCATTCGTCAAAGTTTTTAGCAGTTTCTACCCTGCAGGGGATTAAGTCGTAAAGATCACCGGCTCGGTGTTTGAATATTTTAGCATCTGGATGGCCGTTATTATCTAATACTTGCATTTCTGGGCCAGTAAGGTACGTTTGTGGATATTTTACCGCATCATCGTTTACATTAAACATCACGCCGCTATTCCCGTTTTTAGAAATTTTCCAGTCGTACTTTAAATGAAAGTTTTCATAGTTGTTGTTGGTCACTAAATCTCCTCGTTCAGCTTTTGCTTTATTTGGATTTAGGTGTAAGACGCCTTTTTCCACGGACCATGCCGTCCCAACTTTTTCTTTACCATAGGTATGCCAGCCTTGAGCAAAATTATTTGAAAGCAAATCAACCCATTGCTGCGCTTTAGGTTTTTGTGAGCCGCAAGAAATACAAAACATAGCAAGGCCAAGTAAGGTTATAGCGTATTTTTTCATTTTTAAATAGGTGTTTATTTATGGATTCAGATAAACTGGGTTACCTTTTTGGTAATCAATACAGGCATCATACCTGCCTGGGACTTCTACATAAGAAAGCACTTTTGTTCCACCAACCTCTGATGTAAAAAAGCCCAATGTGGTTAACTCTTTCATCATTCTGAAATAGTGAGAAGGTTGTTCTTTTTCCTTTTTTTGTTGCCAATCTTTTTGAGTGTTATCCAGTTGGTTCAATAATGCTTTCTTTTCATCAGCTTTTAAGGCGGTGAAGCTACTTTTGTAAGTAGCCGAAGCTTGAGCTTCAATCTCTTTTAATCCTTTGATAAATACTTGCTGATTTTCTGGAGTGTAACAGTCTTTAACCATCATTGCCATAAAAGCTCCAGTTTCAGCAGCTTTGGCTCCTGGAGTATTGGTTTCAGGAATAATAGTTTCCGCTATTTCATCCATCAAGTTTACGTCCTTATTGGTAAAAAGATCGTTTATTTGTTTAGGTGTAGATGTGCATCCCGCCAGTGCGAAAATTTCTCCACCAACAATAGTTCCGCCTAACAATAATGCAACGGAGGAAATGGCTTCTCTTCTGTTCATCTAGTTTTAATTAAAGGGTTAAGGTCCATCCGTTTCTATACTCGCGTTTTACAAATTGATTAACGTCGTCGAAATTGGTTACTTTCATGTTTTTTGTATCCCACAATAACTTTTTGTTTCTACCTGGGAAATCAGTTTTTCCGTTTACTTCAGTTTTAACGTCATGAGCTCTAATAGCTAAGTTTGCGATCAATAGGGCTTCAGTTAAGGGAACTGCTTTTTCAAAGGGAGAGCTTAATGTTTTTTTGCCGTAACCGGCGATACAAGCATCTACCCATTGTTGGTAATGCCCGTTCATCCCATTAGGTACACGTTCTAAAGTTTGTTTTACATTAACTTCGTCATTTCTACTCAGCGGAAGCAGTCTGGCGTTTGAGTTATAAGTATCCGCCATCATTTTACCTTTTGTTCCAATAAATAAAATACCATTCCCGTTGTCGCCAAAAGCTTCATCGGCTCCTAATTCTTCCGGACGCTCAGGTTGTATTCCGCCGTCCATCCAATGCAATTTAATCTTAGCTGCTTTTTTAGAATTTTGTTCAAAATCGAGAATCACGTGACTTGATGGTGGGCAACTATCTGGAAAATAGCCTCTTTCAAATTCATCTACGTATACACTTCCAACGCTTGCTTGAACGCTTTCTGGGTTTTTTAAGCCTAAAACGGTGAAGGGGGCTTCCATTAAATGACATCCCATATCGCCTAAGGCGCCAGTTCCGTAATCCCACCAACCTCGCCAATTAAATGGCACCAATTTGTCTACGTAGTTTTTTTCTGGAGCTGTGCCGAGCCACAAGTCCCAATTTAGTTCTTTGGGTATCGGTGACGACTGCTGTGGCCATGGAATACCTTGTGGCCAAACTGGGCGGTTGGTCCAGCAGTAAACGCTTTGGACTTCACCAATTAAACCGCCATTGTACCATTCTTGCATTTGCCTTACGCCATCGCTCGAAGAACCTTGGTTTCCCATCTGCGTAACTACTTTATACCTTTTCGCAGCTTCGCCTAAAATACGGGCTTCGTAAATATCATGAGTCAATGGTTTTTCTACATACACATGTTTACCCAGTTGCATAGCAGCCAAAGTAATAATTGCATGGTTATGATCTGGCGTGGAAACACAGATTGCGTCAAAATTTTTAGCTTCTTTAGCTAATAGTTCTCGCCAGTCTTGGTAATATTTTGCTTTTGGATGATCATTTACAGACCGAGCTGCTCGTCTAGTGTCTACGTCGCATAAGAATGAGATAGCCGCATTCCCAGTGTCGGAGAAGTTTTTTAAATTACTATAACCTTTACCACCAGCACCTATTCCAGCAATATATAATTTGTCACTTGGGGCTAAAAAGCCTTTACCTCCCAAAACAAACCGCGGAACTATGGTAAAAGCTGCCGTTCCGATAGCTATGTTTTTAATGAACGACCTTCTGTTTTTTTTTGTGTTTTCTGGTAACATTTTTATAGGTTTTGCTTTTTTAATTCATTAACTGCATGATCAACTGCCCTGGCGGTAAATGCCATGTAAGTTAAAGATGGGTTAACACAATTTGCTGAGGTCATAAATGAGCCATCTGTCACGTAAACATTTGGTGCATCCCAAACTTGGTTGTGCTTATTTAAAACAGAGGTTTTAGGGTCGTGACCCATTCTGGCAGTGCCCATTTCGTGTATTCCTTGCCCAAAACCGTAACCAGAATCATGAGTTGTAACGTCCTTTACGCCCGCTTTCTCTAGCATTTCTTTGGCGTCTTCCATCATGTCAGTCCGCATTTTTATTTCGTTTTCTTTGATTTCAGCATCAATTGCTAATACGGGTAATCCCCATTTGTCTTTTACTTTTGAATCTAAAAAAGCTCGATTTTCATGATAAGGTAAAATCTCGCCAAAGCCAGTCATTCCAATGGTCCACTTGCCCGGTTCTGATAGCGCTTGTTTTAGTTCTGCACCAATTCCAAGTTCGGCAACCTCTCTAGCCCAACTTTGTCTGTTTGCACTACCTTGGTATCCAAAACCACGGATGTAATCTCTCTTATCGGTAAGGTTTCTGAAACGAGGAATATAAAAACCGTTAGGCCTTCTTCCAAAATAATATTTGTCTTCGTAACCTTCCACGTTGCCACTTGCACCTGCCCTAAAATGATGGTCCATTAGGTTATGACCTAATTCACCACTGCTACTTCCTAAGCCACCTTCCCAAACATCAGTTGCAGAATTCATTAATACCCAAGCTGAGTTTAAGGTAGAAGCACATAAAAACATAACTTTTGCGTAATACTCATAGGTTTGATTAGTTTTTGAATCTAAAATCTGTACACCAGTTGCTCGCTTTTTATCTTTATCGTATAAAATCTTGGTAACAATGGCATCAGGCCTTAACGTTAAATTTCCAGTTGCAACAGCGGCAGGTAAAGTTGAAGATTGTGTGCTAAAGTATCCACCAAAAGGGCATCCTAAAGAACATTTATTACGGTATTGGCAATTGGTTCTCCCGGGTAATGGACCGGTCACGTGTGCAACCCTACCTATAATCATTCTTCGGTGGTCGTTATATTCTTTCCTGATTCTTGCGGCAACGTCTTTTTCCACACAATTAAGTTCCATTGCGGGCAAAAACTCACTATCAGGCAGGTGTAATAAATTTTCTTTTGATCCGCTAATACCCGCAAATTTCTCGACATGACTATACCAAGGAGCAATTTCATCGTAGCGAACTGGCCAGTCTATGGCAACTCCGTCTTTAGCATTAGCTTCAAAATCCATATTGCTCCAGCGGTAAGATTGGCGTCCCCAAAGTAAAGATCTTCCACCAACTTGATAGCCTCTGTACCAATCGAAGCGCTTAACTTCCACATAAGGAGACTCTTTTTCGTTCACCCAAAAGTCTAAATTTTTTTCTGAAAGTGGATAATCTCTCTTTAATACAGGATAGTTTTCAATCATTTCCTGAGTTCTTCCTCCACGATGCTTAAAATCCCAAGGAGCCTTTGTAGCGTTTGGATAGCCTTTTATATGTTCAACGTTTTTACCTCGCTCCAACAAAATGGTTTTTAAACCTTTTTCTGTAAGCTCTTTTGCAGCCCACCCTCCAGATATACCGGAGCCGATAACAATAGCGTCGTAGTGTTGATTTGACATGATTTTCGTTTGGTCTATAATATATTAGTGTTTTGTAAACACTAACGTTTGGTTTCCTAAAGCTAAGAATAAAAAAATTAAAAGTATTATTGTTCTTCGTTAAGTTTACCTAGTACGCTGTGATTACCGAATTAGCTGGTTTTCTTTTTAAGGAAAGCAATGTTTATTTAGGTACGTTAATTGATTATATTTCAAGAACAAATAAAATTCTATAAAATGAAACTTAATTCAAAAATACATGGAGCTATAGACTATTTGGTAGTAATCTTTTTATGGTTATCTCCAACACTGTTTAGCTTGCCCAGCGTAAGTTCGGCGTTTGCTTACGGCATTGGTGTTGTACATTTAAGTTTAACTCTATGTACCCACTACGAGCTTGGTTTAGTTAAATTTATTCAGCTTAAAATCCACGCAACAGTAGAGCTTATTGTTTCATTATTGTTAGTGCCAGTTGCTTTTTATTTAGGAAGTATTGAAGGCGATTTTGTTCGAAATTATTACCTAGGCTTAGCGATAGCGATATTTTTAGTATGGTTAGCTTCTGATTATACTAACAAACCTGAAGGTACGCGGGAAATACCATATATAGGTTCAAGCACTGATGGTGGAATGATTTAAATTTACGATGAAAGAAATTTTTGAGGCAGACAGGTTGTTAATGAATGGTTTACCGTATGTTTTTCTGCTAGAAGTATTATTTAGATGTATAGTAATGTACATCGTTGCGCTGGCTGTGTTAAAGATGGCCGGCCGAAGGGGAGTGCACCAACTTTCGGTTTTTGAATTGGTTATAATTTTAACCTTGGGTTCTGCCGCTGGCGATCCTCTTTTTTATGAAGACGTTGGTTTGTTACCTACGATTTGCGTTTTTGTTTTTATAATGATGCTTTATCGAATTACTACTTATGTTATAACTAAATATAGGAGGGTAGAGAAATGGTTAGAGGGTGAAGCGGTTTATTTGATAGAGGATGGAGAATTTGCAATTGATAAGTTTAAAAAGGAATCTTTAGCGCAGAATGAATTTTTTGCTGAATTAAGATTAAGAAACGTTACTCATATTGGCCAAGTAAAATTGGCGCTGTTAGAAACTAGTGGACAGGTTAGCGTGTTCTTTTTTAAGGATAATGAAGTGAAAGCTGGTTTGCCAATTTTACCACATCATTTTAACAATGCTGTGTCGGATTTTAAAGTTGGCGATAAATATGCGTGTAAGTTTTGTGCGAATATTTGCGAAGTGGCGGTTGAAAAGAACGAGTTAATTTGTGACCGATGTAGTAAAACAGAGTGGGTGGTGGCTATTCACGAATCCCGAATTAGTTAAAATCTAAAAATAAAAAATCCCTGCTCTATTTAAAGAACAGGGATTTTTTGATAAAGGGCATTGTAAGTTTTTTGCTTTCGGGCTTACGCCTTGAGCTTCAAAATTACATCATACCGCCCATGCCACCGCCGCCCATTGGAGGCATTGCTGCAGCACCAGCTTCTTCTGGCTCATCTGCTAACACACATTCTGTAGTTAATAACATAGCTGCAATTGAAGCTGCGTTTTCTAAAGCTACACGAGAAACTTTAGTTGGGTCAATAACACCTGCTCCAATTAAGTTTTCATAAACATCTGTACGGGCATTGTATCCGTAATCGTCTTTACCTTGTTTCACATTGTGAACAACGATAGAACCTTCGATTCCAGCGTTTGCACAAATTTGACGTAAAGGCTCTTCGATTGCTCTTTTGATAATTTTGATACCAGTAGTTTCGTCTTCGTTCAAACCTTTTAAATCGTCTAAAGCAGCAACTGCTCTAATAAAAGCAACACCACCACCAGCAACAATACCTTCTTCAACCGCTGCTCTGGTTGCGTGTAAAGCATCGTCAACTCTATCTTTTTTCTCTTTCATTTCAACTTCTGATGCAGCACCTACGTAAAGTACAGCAACACCACCAGAAAGTTTAGCTAAACGTTCTTGTAACTTTTCCTTATCATAATCAGAAGTTGTAGTTTCAATCTGAGTTTTGATTTGGTTTACTCTAGCTTTAATATCTTCAGAGTTACCAATTCCATTGATAAGAGTAGTGTTATCTTTATCAATAGTGATTTTCTCGGCCTGACCTAAATCAGTCAACTCTGCGTTTTCTAATTTGAAACCTCTTTCTTCAGAAATTACAGTTCCGCCAGTTAAAATCGCGATGTCTTCTAACATTGCTTTTCTTCTATCACCAAAACCTGGAGCTTTAACAGCAGCAACTTTCAGAGAACCACGAATTTTGTTAACTACCAAAGTAGCTAATGCTTCGCCATCTAAGTCTTCAGCAATAATTAAAAGTGGTTTGCCAGTTTGAACTTGTTTTTCCAAAATAGGCAACAACTCTTTCATGTTGCTGATTTTTTTGTCGTAGATTAAAATGTAAGGATTTTCTAATTCAACCTCCATTTTATCTGCATTGGTAACAAAGTATGGAGATAAGTAACCTCTGTCAAACTGCATACCTTCTACAGTTTTAACTTCAGTTTCTGTTCCTTTTGCTTCTTCAACAGTAATTACACCGTCTTTACCAACTTTAGCCATTGCTTCAGCAATTAAAGAACCGATAACGTCATCATTATTTGCAGAGATAGAAGCAACTTGTTTGATTTTGTTATTGTCTTCGCCAACTGTTTGTGATTGTGCTTTTAAATTAGCAACAACCACGGCAACTGCTTTATCGATACCACGTTTCAAATCCATTGGATTTGCACCAGCAGCAACGTTTTTAATACCAGCAGTAACAATTGCTTGTGCTAAAACCGTAGCAGTTGTAGTTCCGTCACCTGCAATATCTGCAGTTTTAGACGCTACTTCTTTAAGCATTTGAGCACCCATGTTTTCCACGGTATCCTTCAACTCAATTTCTTTAGCTACAGTAACACCATCTTTAGTGATCACTGGAGCACCAAATTTTTTGTCGATGATTACGTTTCTTCCTTTTGGACCTAAAGTTACTTTAACTGCATTAGCTAAAATATCTACGCCGCGTTTCAGAGCATCGCGGGCTTCTACATTATATTTAACTTGTTTTGACATTTTCTTAGAATTTAGATTGGAGATGTGAGATATGAGAATCTAAAAAACGCATAAATCAATCTCTATTATTTTATAATTTAAAATGATTTAATTTGACACAAAATCTTAAAACACCGTTTAAGTGTCTCAAATCTAATGTCTCATTTCTCACATCTACAGTACTGCGTAAATATCAGATTCTTTCATAATCAAATACTCTTTTCCGTCGTAAGTGATTTCTGTACCTGAATATTTTCCGTAAATAACTTGATCGCCAACTTTAACTGTCATTGGTTCATCTACTTTACCGTTTCCAACAGCCACAACGGTTCCATTTTGAGGTTTTTCTTTAGCTGTATCAGGAATATAGATACCTGAAGCGGTTTTCTCTTCTGCCGGAGCAGCTTCTACCACAACTCTATCTGCGATAGGTTTAATGTTCAATGCCATAATTTTGATTATTTATAATTTTTATTTTCTGTATGTGATTCATCATACAATATGCCAAAGGAAAAATGCGTCAATATTTCACCACATACGTCAGCAAGTGTAAATGTATAGAAATAAAAAATGTCAGCTTGTCAGTCTTTTTAAAACAAAAAATCGTCGCTAATTTAATGGAAATAACTTTTGGATATTTGTTTGTTTTTATTTGGATTATCCTCAAGTAAATAGACTAGAAAAATAGACAGGTTCTAAAAATATTCTTAGGTCTATAAACTCTGCATAATGCATGTAGCAAATGTTACGACGTTAAATAATTCTACAAAATACCATTAGAACTTCTAGTTAGTTACAAAAAACGTGTTAATTTGTTAAGAATTGAAAAACTCTTTCTCGGCTTTCTGCTTTTTCTTTTCCACTCTTGCTGATACGGATATACTAAACTCATACAAAAGGAATAAAGGTAAACTAACCGTCAACATTGTTGGAATATCTGGTGTTGGGGTAACAATAGCAGCAATTACCAAAATAATAATTACCGCGTATCTCCTTTGCTCTCTCATAAACTTAGGCGTCATGATGCCTAGTTGAGAAAGGATGTAAATTACGATAGGAAGTTCAAAAACTGCACCTGTGCATAACGTCAAAGTAGCTACAGATGAAAAGTAAGAATCAATGGTGATGGTGTTTTCAATATCGGGACTAATGCTATAATTAGATAAGAAGTTTACAGATAATGGCGCCACAATAAAATATCCAAATAATATTCCGACTATAAATAACAAACTTGCATAAAAAACAAAACCGGTAGCAGATTTTCGCTCGTTATCTTTTAGCGCTGGTTTTACAAAACGCCATATTTCCCAAAGTAAATATGGGAAACCTAAAACCACACCGGTCATCAACGCCGAATTAATTTGAAGCGTAAACTGCCCGGCCATCTCTGTGTTAATGATCTTTCCTGGAATATTGGTAATACAAAAACCGGGACCCATATTAAAGTACTCCCCGATTTTACACATCATCCTGTAAGTCCAAAAAGTTGGTTTATGCGGACCCATTATAATAGTGTCGAAAATAAAATCGTAATAGACAAAGCAGAAAATAGTGGTAATTACAATTGCAATTGACGAACGAACCAAATGTATTCTTAATTCGGCCAGATGGTCAAAAAAAGACATTTCGCCTTCAAAACTCTTACCCTTATTTTTTACAGACTGAACTAAATCTGTTTTTCTTTCACTACCCATTGCTATTTATATTAAACAAAAATACCATTTTGAATTACGTCAAAATGGTATTTTTAGTTTTAAATTTTATTTCATTATTCTTCTGTACCCAAATCAAATGATTCCATAAACTTTGTGGTAAAGTTACCAGCTCTAAAATTAGGATCTTTTAAAAGTTTAAGGTGAAATGGAATGGTGGTTTTTATGCCCTCAATCACGAATTCACTCAATGCTCTTTCCATCGTCCGTAATGCTTCTTCACGGGTTTGTGCCACACATATTAACTTCGCAATTAGCGAGTCGTAATTTGGTGGAATTGAATAACCTGCATAAACATGTGTATCAACTCTTACACCATGCCCACCCGGAGAGTGGAAATGCGTTATTTTGCCCGGCGAAGGTCTGAAATTGTTATATGGATCTTCCGCATTTATTCTACACTCAATAGCGCACATTTCTGGGAAATATGATTTTCCTGAGATTGGAATGCCCGAAGCAACTTTAATTTGTTCTTTAATTAAATCGAAATTAATTACCTCTTCTGTAACCGGGTGCTCTACCTGAATACGGGTATTCATTTCCATAAAATAGAAGTTACGATGCTTATCAACCAAAAACTCTACTGTGCCTGCACCTTCATATCTTACTGCTGTTGCACCTTTAATTGCGGCAGCACCCATTTTCTCACGTAACTCCTGAGTCATGAATGGGGAAGGAGCTTCTTCAACCAATTTTTGGTGGCGACGCTGTATCGAGCAATCTCTTTCGGATAAATGACAAACTTTACCAAACTGATCTCCGATAACTTGTATCTCAATATGGCGAGGATCTTCAATGTATTTTTCAAGATACATGCCATCGTTACCAAAAGCAGCTGCGGATTCCTGACGGGCAGAATTCCAAGCATCTTCAAAATCTTCATCTTTCCATACCTGTCTCATTCCTCGGCCACCACCCCCGGCGGTAGCTTTTAAAATTACAGGATAGCCAATCTCATTTGCAATTTTAATTCCTTGTTTTACATCAGTCAATAAACCTTCTGAACCTGGAATTGTAGGTACGCCAGCTAATTTCATGGTGTCTTTAGCCGAAGCTTTATCGCCCATTCCGTTAATCTGTTCTGCTGTTGCGCCAATAAATTTAATGCCATATTCTTTACAGATAGCAGAAAATTTAGCGTTCTCAGACAAAAAACCATAACCCGGATGTATGGCATCTGCATTAGTTAATTCTGCTGCAGAAATAATATTTGGAATATTTAAGTATGAATCTTTACTTGGAGGAGGACCTATACAAACAGCTTCATCAGCAAAACGTACATGTAAACTTTCTCTGTCTGCGGTAGAATATACTGCTACTGTTTTTATACCCATTTCTTTACAGGTACGGATAATTCGCAGTGCTATTTCTCCTCTATTAGCAATTAATATTTTTTTAAACATAATAACGTTTTATCAATCTGTTAATTTGTGTGGAAGGGCGTTTGAACTACCCAATAATTAATACAAATAAACTATGACGGATCTACCAGGAATAATGGTTGGTCGTACTCAACAGGTTGTGAGTTTTCTACCAATATTTTAACAATTTTACCCGAAACTTCTGATTCAATCTCGTTGAAAAGTTTCATCGCTTCAATGATACACAACACTTGTCCAGATGATATTTCATCGCCTACGCTAGCAAAATTTGCTTTGTCTGGAGATGAAGAACGATAAAAAGTTCCAATCATTGGAGACTTTATAGTAATGAAATTACTATGGTCATCAGCTGCGACAGCAGGTGTTGCAACCGGAGCAACTGCAGGAGCTAGTGGAGCAACAGCGGCAGGTGCCTGAATTTGCTGAATCCCAACAGGTACGTTTGCAGTTACGTAAGTTGGTTCTTGCGTAGTTTTTATGGTAATTTTAAAGTCTTGTTCTTCAATAGAAACTTCATTCACTCCTGATTTTGCAACAAATTTAATCAGATCTTGAATTTGCTTAATGTCCATTCCCATATTGGTGAGGTTTTAAATTATGTGTTTAATTTAGAAATCTAATATAATAATTATCTACAAAAATAACTTAGTATGCCCACTTAAGGTATAAAGAACCCCAAGTAAAGCCTCCGCCAAAAGCGGCTAATACCACATTATCTCCTTTTTTTAATTTGCTTTCCCATTCCCATAAACAAAGTGGAATGGTGCCGTTTGTTGTGTTTCCGTATTTTTCGATGTTGATCATCACTTTGTCCGATCCTACACCCATACGGTTTGCAGTGGCATCAATAATTCTTTTGTTAGCTTGGTGAGGCACTAACCAAGCAATATCGTCTGCTGTAAGATTATTTTTATCCATAATCTCGGCAGCAACATTTGCCATATTGGTAACTGCAAATTTAAATACTGCTTGCCCTTCTTGAAAAACTGTGTGCAAACTGGCATTAACAGTTTCGTGAGTAGCAGGATGCAAAGAACCTCCAGCTTTTATGTTTAAGTAGTTTTTTCCAGAACCATCACTTTTAAGAATAGAATCGATAATTCCGTATCCTTCTGTGTTAGGTTCTAATAATGCAGCGCCGCAGCCATCGCCAAAAATAATACAAGTTACGCGGTCGTTGTAATTAATAATAGACGACATTTTATCTCCACCTACTACCAATACTTTTTTGTGTTTGCCAGATTCTATAAATTGTGCTCCGGTACTTAAGCCAAATAAAAATCCTGAACATGCAGCTTGCAAATCGTATCCCCAAGCATTTTTAGCACCAATTTTATCTGCTAATATATTTGCTGTTGCCGGAAAAGGCATGTCTGGCGTTGAAGTACAAAAGATAATTAAATCTATTTCTTCTGCACCAATACCTCTTTTTTTAAGCAATCCTTCTACAGCCGGCACTGCCATATCTGAAGTTGCCAAACCTTCGCCTTTTAAAATTCGTCTTTCTTTTATTCCTGTGCGACTGGTGATCCACTCATCGTTGGTATCTACCATTGTTTCTAACTCTTGATTGGTTAAAACATAATCTGGTACATAACCATTTACGGCGGTAATTGCAGCATGAATTTTACTCATATTTTTGATGTATTTAAGAATTGAAAGCGGTTTTAAACTTTTCAATAATTCGGGTTTCAACCATGTCTTTAGACAATAGTATCATATTTTTTATAGCCTCTGGACTAGAAATCCCGTGGCCAATAACTACTGGAGCATTTACACCCAAAATTGGGCTTCCTCCGTATTGTTCGTAGTTAAATCTGTCAAAAAACTCGTCTTTTACTCCTTTTTTTAATGTTAACACATAAAAGGATTCTGCTAATTTTAAAACGACATTGCCGGTAAAGCCATCACAAACCATTACATCAGCTTTGGCGTTAAATAAATCGCGACCTTCAATATTACCAATGAAATTTATTTCAGAAGATGCTTTCAATAAAGGATATGTTGCTTGCGTAAGCATATTTCCTTTTCCTTCTTCCTCACCTAAATTCATTAAACCAACTTTAGGGTCAGCTATCTGATAAACGTGTTTCGCATACAAACTACCCATAATGGCAAACTGCATCAAATGTTCTGGTTTACAGTCCGCGTTAGCGCCTGCATCTAATAACATCCCAAACCCGCCTTTTTCTTTAGGCATAACCGTCGAAATTGCAGGCCTTAAAACACCTTCAATAGCTTTTACGCTAAACATAGAGCCTACCAACATTGCTCCTGTATTTCCAGCGGAAGCAAACGAATCTATTTTGCCTTCTTTAAGTTGTTGAAAACCTACAGAGATACTTGAATTTGCTTTTTGGACGATTGCTTTTGTGGGATGTTCTCCCATGCCAATTACTTCTGTAGTATGTACATACTCAAATAAATCGGGGTTAAAGTTATGCTCTTTAAGGATGGGGATAATTTGGTCTTTATCTCCAAATAATACGAGGTGTTGGTCTTTTGATAGGGTTTGATGTGCTGCAATTGCTCCTAATACGGTTGCTTTTGGCGCATAATCGCCGCCCATTATATCTAAACCAATTTTCATTGAGATAAGTTGCTTTTAATGAAGTTGTGCTCGAAAACAACTGTTTTGTTATTTTGAGTGTTAAAAAAAATCCTTGTGTAAGGTAAGAAATAAATTTTTACCAGCACAAGGATTTTTATATGCATAAAACTATGCTATAGACGTATTCTCTATTAACAATTTACCTCTAAGGTAAAGGTTTCCGTCAACATTGTAAGCTCTGTGTGGCAAGTGTACTGCGCCAGTTTCTTTATCTAACCATAAAGAAGGTGCTGTTGCTTTATAGTGAGTTCTTCTTTTGTCTCTTCTTGATTTGGAGATCTTTCGTTTTGGATGTGCCATTTTTTCCTATTTTTAATTTTTCCTAATGTTCTTTAATATATCCCAGCGTGGGTCATCTTGTTGTTCGCTTTCGCTTTCTTCTTTTTGTCCAGAAAGCTCCTCTATTTTGTTGAGCATTTCTAAATCGCATGCTGGGGTGTTGCCAGGGTCCTCACAAATATTAAGGTAAGGAACCGCTAAATTGATGATTTCATATATAAATGATGAAATGTCAACTTCACTTTCACTTCTTGTGATAATTAATACTTCTTCACTGTCCGACATATCATCAGACTCAGTAAATTTAGCTATTAGCCTATCCTCTGCTTCTAAATCGTGTGGAAATCCTCCCAAACACTTATCACAACTTAACTGCACTGTACCTTTGATTTTGAAATTAAGAACCATTAAGGTTTCTCTTTTTTCTAAAAGTAAGCTTACACTTAGTAAACCATCTTTTACCAAAGAATATTCGAACTCATCAAAGAAGCGTTTGTCAACCTCAAAATTAAATTGATGTTGGCCAATCTTTAATCCCGTAAAGGGTATTGAATATTGTTTTAACGATTTCAAAGTTCGACAATTAAGCCTGCAAATTTAGGAAAAATTATTAAGGGGTAAAGGGTTTTTTTAAAAAATGAAAAAGTGTGTATTAATGCATTTACTTAAACTCATATATCCTTCAAAACCACCCTTTAAACTATTTAAACATTCTTTTATCGATATATAGCTAGTAGTTTAAAAACAGCGCTACACCGAAAAATTTGGAGTCTCCGAAGTCTTTTGTTTTTTAAATCAACTTATTTCTGCCTAAAACGTCTCAATCCTTTCTAATCCCTATCTCTACTATGTTTACTAAAAGGTAAAGTATTCTTTACCATTTCCTCTTGTTCTCGCCTACGTTTCACAATGTGTATTGCTTGAAATAATGCATCTCTAAATGAACTTGCCGAGGCTGTGTTTTTCCCTGCAATATCATATCCTGTACCGTGATCTGGTGATGTACGTACAACTGGTAAGCCAGCCGTAAAATTTACACCGTGGTGAAAGGCTAGAGATTTAAATGGAATCAAACCCTGATCATGATACATTGCCAGCACAGCATCAAACTGGCTAAAAGCTTGGTTGCCAAAAAAGCCATCTGCAGGAAAAGCACCAAAAGCGAAAATCCCTTCTTTTTGAGCAGCTTCAATTGCAGGAAGAATAATTTCTTCTTCTTCCATCCCAATTAAACCACTATCGCCAGCATGTGGGTTAAGTCCTAAAACTGCAATTTTAGGCTTCTCAACCCAAAAATCATAACGTAAAGAATGATTCATAAGCCTCAATTTTGATAGAATTGCTTCTTGAGTAATGCCGTTAGCAATATCTTTAACAGGAATATGGCCAGTAACTACACCAACTTTTAATTCATTACTTACCAAAAACATCAACGAATCTGGCGAACCAGCCATTGCCTGGATATATTCTGTATGTCCGTGGAAACTGAATTTGTCGCTCTGTATGTTGTGTTTGTTGATTGGAGCGGTAACTAAAGCATCAATTTTCCCGGCAATTAAATCTGCAGTTGCTCTTTCTAAGGATAAAAACGCGTACTTTCCGCCAATATCATTAGCTTTTCCTAATTCGATTTTCACATCTTCTTCCCAACAGTTGATCATATTGGCTTTTCCAGTATGTGCGTTTTCTGGCTGGTTAATTACCTGAAAAATAAATTCTTGTATGCCCGCCGCTTTTCTGTGAAACGAAGCTACTTTGGTATGTCCGTAAACAATTGGTGTGCAGTATTTATAAATTTCGGATTCGGAAAGTGTTTTAATAATCACCTCTAAACCTATTCCGTTTACATCTCCAATAGATATCCCTACTTTTAACAACTCGCTCATACAAAAAAGAATTTTTATAAATTTCTTGCAAAATAAAGATTTTGGAACGAATGTTAATTTTAAAGATTAAACTTTCCGTAATTTGTAGCTCATCTTTACAAAATAATGAGTCAGGTAAAAGCCAAAAAGCATCTAGGGCAACATTTTTTAACCGATAAAAATATCGCAGAAAAAATTGTAAACAGCTTAATACATCACAATAAGTACGATAAAGTTTTAGAAGTTGGACCAGGAATGGGCGTTTTGTCTGATTTTTTATTGCAAAAGAAAGAATACGAAACTTATTTGATCGATATTGATACAGAATCGTTTAATTTTCTTCAAAAAAAATATCCGGACCTAGGCGATAAGTTATTGAATGCGGATTTTTTACATCTTAATTTTAAGGATATTTTCCCGTCAAGTTTTGCCATTATTGGTAATTTCCCGTATAACATTAGCTCACAAATTTTATTTAAAATTTTAGATAACAGAAACCAAGTGCCCGAGGTAGTGGGTATGTTTCAAAAAGAAGTTGCCGAGCGTTGCACCGCGAAGCCAGGAACTAAAGAATACGGTATTTTGAGTGTTTTTTTGCAGGCTTACTTTAAGTGCGAGTATTTGTTTACTGTAAAAGCAGGTGTTTTTAATCCTCCACCAAAGGTGCTTTCGGCCGTAATTAGGTTGAGTAGAAACGAAGTGAAAGAGCTGGGGTGTAATGAGAAGTTATTTTGGCAGGTGGTAAAAGCGGGCTTTAACCAGCGTAGAAAAACGTTAAGCAACGCTTTGTCGGGCATAATTCCAAAAGATAAACAGCATGAAGATACGGTTTGGACATTAAGAGCAGAACGACTAAGTGTGAAGGATTTTGTGGATTTAACGAATTTGATTGAGGTGAGTAATGAAACAGAAGTTTAATATATTAGTATTATTTGCAGCAATATCCTTGGCGGGATGCCTAGGTGGAAATAAACACAGTAATAATAATGTAGGGGCGACTAGCAGTAATGTTGTCGACAGCACTGTATTCCAAAATATAATTATTCGTGATTCTGTAGTGGTACTAAAATATAAAACACAAACCGACACGATTATTTTTCCAATAATTAATCCGCAGTTTCCAAAATTAGCAAAGAGTGTAAATCCCGAAGCAGTTTTAGGCCAAAGGCTTTATCAGATTAAAGAAAATTATAAAAACTGTGGTTGTGGTTATGTATCAATGATCTACAAAAGGTCGTTTTCTAATTCTAAAATAATTTCATTTTCGTTTAACACCGTTTTTATTGGTCCTTACCCCAGTGAAACTACCATTTACCAAACTTTAACCATTAATACCGGTTTAATATATAAACTAACCCAACAATTAGATGAAGCTGGGCAGGGTTATGTATTAAAAAAATACAAAGAAACGCTACTCGAAAGGTTAGACGCAGACAAAACGAACCACCCCGAAGAAAAATATAATAGTGCTTATAATCAGATAAAGGAAAATATTAACCAGCTTACCTTTGAAGCAATTAACGAAAACTATATTGTTAAGGATGGTTCAATAACTGTAAAAACAGAACCAATTTTACCTCATGTAATTTTGGCGTGGGAAATAAATCGGCTTGTTGATTTTTCGTGGGATGATTTAAAAGCTTTTAAAAAAATGGACGCAAATTTTTAGTCCGCAGTAAAAAGATGAAAAAAATATTAATAGTTGATGATTTACATCCGGCATTTAAATTGGCCGCAGAAGCAATGGGTTTTGAAGTGGACGACCGCCCGCTTATTAAGAAAGAAGAAGTTCTTGCGATACTAAAAAATTACAGCGGTATAGCCATTAGAACCAAGTTTAGGGTAGATGCTGAAGTAATGGCGGCGGCCCCAAACCTTAAATTTGTTGCAAGAGCAGGTGCCGGAATGGATAATATTGATGTGGCTTTGGCTGATGAAAAAAACATTCAATTAATTAATGCACCGGAAGGAAATGCTGATGCTGTTGGAGAGCACACTTTAGGAATGTTGCTTTCCCTAATGAACAATTTCCGTAAAGCAGATATAGAAATACGTAACGGGATTTGGGATAGAGAAGGTAATCGTGGTTACGAACTGATGGGGAAAACCGTAGGGATTATTGGTTATGGACACATGGGGCAGGCATTTGCAAAACGCTTAGCAGGGTTTGGAGTAAAAGTTATTGCTTACGACAAATATAAAACTGGCTTTTCTGATGATCATGCTACCGAAGTAAGTATGGAGGAAATTGTAAAGTATAGCGATGTGCTGAGTTTGCATATTCCATTAACAAAGGAGACTAAACAGTTGGTGGATGAGGAGTATCTGTTACATTTTAGACGACCAATTTTCTTTTTAAATGCTGCTCGCGGAGAAATTGTGAATACTAAAGCAGTTTTGAAAGCAATTGCTAGCGGGAAAATCTTGGGAGCTGGTTTGGATGTTTTAGAAAAAGAAAAATTCCCGGGGTTAGATGACGCAGATTTTTATAAAGAGCTGTCTATCAATCCGAACGTTCTTTTAACACCTCATGTTGGTGGTTGGACATTTGATTCCTACCGTAAAATTTCTGAGGTTTTAGCGAGAAAGCTTAAAAAGTTAGAATTATAAATTCAAAATTTATATCTTCGTACAAAAGGAAACAAGACTATGTATGCGAAAAGCAGATGTAGTCTTGTTTGTTTTTTAGAGCTTGGCCAACAGCCGGGCTTTTTTTACAATAACCGATTAATAATACAGAAGAAGATGGCAGATGTAGCTTATTTTACCAAAGAAGGTTTAGATAACCTGAAGGAAGAATTGCATTATTTAAAAACCGAGGGAAGAAGAAAAATATCGGCGGCTATTGCAGAAGCAAGGGACAAAGGAGATTTGTCTGAAAACGCAGAGTATGATGCGGCAAAAGAAGCACAAGGACACCACGAAACAAAAGTTTCGCAGTTGAGCAATATTTTAGCTTCAGCAAGATTAATAGACGAGTCAAAATTAGATACTTCTAAAGTTTTGGCACTATCTATAGTGAAGATTAAGAACGTTAAAAACGGTGCAGCAATGACCTACCAGTTGGTGTCAGAGAACGAAGCCGATATGAAAAAAGGAAAGATTTCTGTTAAATCGCCAATAGCGAAAGGCTTGTTGGGTAAATCTGTTGGCGAAGTTATTGCTATTGATGTACCAGCGGGTAAAATGGAATTTGAAATTCTAGAGATAAGTAGATAAGTTAGTTCATTAGTCATTGGTTCATTTAGTCATTAGGCTTGTTGAGCGTTTTAGGCTAGTAGTACATTAGTCATTAGGCTGGTTGAGCGTTTTAGACAAGTATTTCATTAGTCATTGGTTCATTAGGACTTATTGACCGGTTTAAATAAGTGTTTTACTTTTAATTAGACTTGTAGAATTTAATGAACTATTAAAACTTGTTGCATGTATTAATGATCCAATGAACTTTTTTAATCACATACAACACTAACGAACTAAATTAGCAATCTGCACAGCCTAATGAACTAATTCAACTAATTAAACTAATATTATGTCAAGCATATTCACCAAAATAGTAAACGGAGAAATACCGGCTCATAAAGTTGCGGAAACAGAAGAGTATTTGGCTTTTTTGGATATCAGTCCGCTAAAGGTTGGTCATGTGTTGGTAATCCCAAAAACACAAGTTGATTATATTTTCGATTTGGATGATGGAACCTATGCTGGTTTAATGATTTTTGCTAAAGTGGTAGCCAAAGCAATTAAAAAGGCAATTCCTTGCACTCGAGTCGGTGTTGCGGTGATTGGTTTAGAAGTGCCTCATGCTCACGTTCATCTTATCCCGATAGATAATATTACCGATATGGATTTCAGCAATCCTAAATTGAAACTATCAGAAAAAGAATTGAGCGATGTTGCATTGAGAATACTGGGAGCGTTTTAAAAGATTGCTTTCATAATTACCGCGGTGGCGCCGGTATTTTGCGCCACATAATTTCTTGCTTTTTCTCCCGCTTCTTTTCTAAGTTTTGGCTCATTAATTAAATGGTCAAAAATTGAATTAAGCTCTTTTTGATTTGTAATTGTGAATCCACCACCGACTGCAATTAAATCTTTTGCCTCCTGAAATTTCTGGTAGTTACTTCCGAATATTACGGGCAAACCCCAAGCAGCAGCTTCCAAAGTGTTGTGAATTCCAACCCCGAAACCTCCACCAATGTAAGCTATTTCGCCATAACTATATAAAGAAGAAAGCATTCCAATATTGTCAATAATCAAACATTTAAGATGTGGAGTCAATAATTTTGAATCCGCTGATAATGATGAATAACGAATAGCTTGATTGCCAATTAGTTTTTCCAAACCAATGATTTTATCTTCTCCTATTTCGTGAGAAGCAAAAATTACTTTCCAGTCTGTATCTAAATTTTTGATGTATTCTGCAATCAACTTCTCATCGGTGGGCCAAGTACTCCCAGCAATAAGCAGTTTGCCATCTCCTTTAAACTCGGCAATCAAGGGGAATTCCTTTTTGTTTTTCGCTAAATCTAAGACACTGTCAAAACGGGTATCGCCACAAACGGTAAAGTTATTAAATCCACTACTTTTCAGTAATTCAGCAGATTCTTTATTCTGCACAAAAAAGTGAGTAACAAAGCTTAAAATATTCCGGTTAAAGCCGCCGTACCATTTAAAAAACACTTGGTCAGGCCTAAAAATGGCCGAAGTCACATAAATAGGGATATTTCGCTTATTGGTTTCTTTATAAAAGTGATACCAGTATTCGTACTTATTAAAAATTGCAAGCTCCGGTTTAAACAAATCCAAAAACTTTACCGCATTTTCAGAAGTATCTAAAGGCAAATACAAGATGTAATCGCCTAAAGGTGAGTTTTTACGAATTTCGTAACCAGAAGGAGAAAAGAAAGTGATGATGATTTCTTTTTCAGAATGTTCCGCTTTTATTGCCTGTAAAAGAGGTTTTCCTTGTTCAAACTCGCCTAAAGAAGCAAAATGCAGCCATACTTTTTTTGTAGAAGCATTCCAGTTGAATTTTATTGCCCAATTTTTTCTACCCGCTATCCAAAACTTTGCTTTTTTATTGAAACAAGAAAATAAAAGAACCAGTAAATAATAAACTTTAATTGCAATGTTATAAAAAATAGGCATTTATGTATCGAATGATTAACTTCGTCCAATTTAAAAATTTGATAAAAATAGGCAATTTAACATGAAAATAGCAGTAATTGGGACGGGATATGTAGGCTTAGTAACCGGCACTTGTTTGGCCGAAACCGGAAATGACATCATTTGCGTAGATATTGTAGAAGAAAAGGTAAACAAG
>JBBSQW010000024.1:0-54437 GCA_038243635.1 Sphingobacteriales bacterium | reverse complement strand
TTTTACCATATCGCTTATAGCTTTACTCGGCAAATATTCGATATGCAGATGTACATGGTCGGAACTTACAACACCAGATAGTATCACAACATCTTCGGCATCACAGATCTGTTTTATAAGCGATCTGCATCTAATCTTTATCTCCCCGTCAAGGACTTTGTAACGACATTTTGTTACCCAAACAATGTGGGCAGTCAGTCTTGAAATAGTGTGTCCATTATGTCTTTGCTTGTTCTCCACAAATCAAAATTAGCTTTTTAACGCTATTGGGAAGAATTCCATTCTTCTTTACCCCAAACCTATGCACTTTCAGTGCATAGTGGTTTAGTAAGAGGTGAGAGGGGTGCCGATGGTCTGCAAGGAATTCAAGGCTTAACCGGTGAGACAGGAACAACCGGAACAAACGGAAACGACGGAGCAACAGGTCCGCAAGGAATCCAAGGTTTAACTGGTGAGATCGGAACAGCCGGAATAAACGGAAATGATGGAGCAACAGGTCCACAAGGAATTCAAGGTTTAACCGGTGAAACAGGAGTAGCAGGAGCTAACGGAACAGCCGGAATAAACGGAAACGATGGAGCAACAGGTCCACAAGGAATTCAAGGTTTAACCGGTGAAACAGGAGCAGCCGGAACAAACGGAAACGATGGAGCAACGGGTCCACAAGGAATTCAAGGTTTAACTGGTGAGACAGGAACAACCGGAACAAGCGGAAACGACGGAGCAACAGGTCCACAAGGAATTCAAGGATTAACTGGCGAGACAGGAACAGCCGGAACAAACGGAAACGATGGAGCAACAGGTCCACAAGGAATTCAAGGATTAACCGGTGAAACAGGAGTAGCGGGAACAAACGGAAACGACGGAGCAACAGGTCCGCAAGGAATTCAAGGTTTAACCGGTGAAACAGGAGTAGCAGGAACTAACGGAACAAACGGAACAAACGGAACAAACGGAAACGATGGAGCAACAGGTCCACAAGGAATTCAAGGATTAACCGGTGAAACAGGAGTAGCAGGAACTAACGGAACAGCCGGAACAAACGGAAACGACGGAGCAATAGGTCCGCAAGGAATTCAAGGATTAACCGGTGAAACAGGAGTAGCAGGAGCTAACGGAACAGCCGGAACAAACGGAAACGATGGAGCAACAGGTCCACAAGGAATTCAAGGATTAACCGGTGAAACAGGAGCAGCCGGAACAAACGGAAACGATGGAGCAACAGGTCCGCAAGGACCAATCGGTACAACCGGAGGAAAAGGCGACACAGGTTCAGCTGGTTTGGCTGGAGCAAAAGGTGATAAAGGAGAAGTAGGACCAATCGGTACAACCGGAGGAAAAGGTGACACAGGTTTGACAGGTTCAGCTGGTTTGGCTGGATCAAAAGGTGATAAAGGAGAAGTGGGGGCGACCGGAGGAGTAGGTCCAGCAGGTCCAACAGGAGCAACTGGAAACACAGGATTAACCGGCGCAACAGGTTTAACTGGCGCTAAAGGCGATTCTGGAGCAGACGGCAAATCAGCTTACCAAGTTTGGGAATCTATTACAGCTAATATTGGCAAGAGTCAATACGACTATATCGCATCCTTAAAAGGAGCAAAAGGAGACACAGGATTAAAAGGCGACATTGGCGCAGATGGGAAATCAGCGTATCAAGTTTGGGAATCTATTACAGCCAATATCGGTAAGAGCCAGTCCGATTATAGCTCATCCTTAAAAGGAGCAAAAGGTGATGCCGGCGCAACAGGCGGTGTAGGTCCCAGAGGCACTACGGGTTCAGCGGGCGTAGTAGGAGGAAAAGGCGGACGCTGGCGTAGATGGAAAATCGGCCTATCAGGTCTGGGAAGCTATTACAGTCAATATAGGCAAAAGCCAATCCGACTATATTGCATCTTTAAAAGGAGCAAAAGGGGATACAGGTTTAGCCGGTCCGCAGGGTCCGATTGGAGCACCTGGTGCAAAAGGCGATCAAGGAAACCAAGGAATTATCGGGGTAACTGGTGATACAGGTGCAGGTTTTGCCAACGGGTCTGCTACAGGAGCAACGCCTTATTGGAACGGAACCGCTTGGGTAAACAGCACAAATATTTTTAATAATAACGGTAACGTGGGCATAGGAACAACAGCTGCCCCTTCTGTCAAATTAGAAGTAAATGGAACGTTTAAGACCTCCGGTGCTGCAACACTTGGTAGCATATTAGATGTAACTGGCGTAATCTCTGTCAATAACGCCACCAATTCAACTAGTTCAACAACTGGGGCTCTTAAAGACAGGAGGTGTTGGAATAGGAGGTGAATTGAATGCAGGCGGTAACTTGAATGCAGGCGGTAACTTGAATGTAGGCGGTAATTTGTCAGGAGCTACAAACTCAACAATAGCTGGTTTTAACGCAAATTTTGTTACTCAAAGCGGAAGTTACACACTATTAGCAGCAGACAACGGAAAAGTAATTAACGTAACATCAACAGCAACTATCACTCTGCCTGCAGGTTTACCGCTTGGATTTAATGTGATGGTAGTACAAACAGGAGCAGGTCAGGTTACTTTTTCAGGAGGATCTGTAAGAAACAGAAATGGATTTACCAAAACAGCTGGTCAATATGCTATAGCTACCATATTACATATTGGAAGTAATGTATTCATCACCTCGGGTGATATGCAGTAAAATATATTTATAACATATTATAATGAGATTTATCATAGCACTATTTACAGCAATACTGGTTTCAGTAGGGGTTAGGGCACAATTCAATATGCCCCCCTATCAACCTGTACAATATGTCCATAATGGGCAAGTAGTAACTAAAAGTATTTCGGGGAATACGGGCAATACAGCAAGTAGTGGCGGAGTAATAGGAGTTGCACTAAGCTCTGTTACTACCCGAGGTGTATGTTGGGGTACCAGTATCAATCCAATAATTGGAGATTCAAAGACATTAAATGGTGCTGGTGCCAGAAGCTTTACAAGCTCACTAACCGGCCTGTCAGTAAACACTGTTTATTATGTGAGAGCTTATGCTACCAATTCTAACGGCAAAACAGTTTATGGTCAAAATGAAATATTCAGAACCGTCACCGGCCCTGGCTATTTAAATTGTGCCACTTATAGCGCACCCAATATCACCTTTAACAACTCCGCAGACTTTGATAATTTAGTGAACTCAACACCAGTTTATGATTCAAAAATCCTACTCGGTTCTGTTGTTATAGACTTTAGCGATAAATCAAAATTGTCTAATGCAGGTATTACTTTTCCAAATAACGGAGATAACTTTGCCGTGATTTCAAGTGGGTATTTTACACCATCACAAACAGGCATTTATACTTTTACTTGCGAAGGAGACGATGCAGTTGATTTGTTTGTTAATGGAGTTAACGTTGTAAATCAATATGGTGCAAATAGTGAGGGAGCGATGGGAACGCATACAGGGACAATTAATTTAACTGCGAACGTAAGGTATACCTTTAGGGCAAGAATGAAGGAAAATTATGTAGGAGAAGCGTTAAGAGTGTATTGGAAAAAACCTTCGGGAGGTGCAGCTTGGATTCAGGATGCCAACGAGATTTCGCCAGTACTACCAACAGATGGTAACCTAAATTATAAAGTTTATTCCTCTGCGTTGGGCAGCCCAGCAAATCAAACCGAATTTGATAACTACCTTAGAGTAGCTTCCGTATATGGTCAAGGTACTGCAGCTGCTGCTACCCTTATTAATTTTACGGTATATAACCAATTAACTGTTATAGGCATTGCTTTACCTAATAATTACAATGGTTTTGGTTTGGATGTTTCGGGGTATTTTATCCCTTCCGAAAGTGGGATTTATACTTTTACCTGCGAAGGGGATGATGCAGTTGATCTGTTTATAAATGATGTAAATATTGCTGCACATTATGGTGGCCACGCCCCATCTGCTGTAGGTACTCATCAAGGAACTATAAATTTAACAGCAGGAGTGAAGTATTCTTTCAAAGCGAGACAACAAGAAGACGGTGGTAGCGAAGCGCTAAGGGTTTTTTGGAAGAAACCGAGTGGTAGCGTATTCATTCAGGATTTTAAGGAAATATCTTCAAATTAACAAAAGTAACTTATTAAAAAACTCAGAGTGAATACGTTTTACTTACGCTGATTCTTTAAAAACAGCTATTAGAAATTTTTATTTACCAAATAATGTAATCTAAAGCAATCATTAGTTTCATGTGATTTTTAAAGCCTCAGCAAATCAGCTGAGGTTTTTTTATGAATGCCTTCTCCTGTTTTTTTAGAAAGAAACCAAAACCTGCTACTTTGTTAAATTCGGTTGACTAATTTATTTTGTTTCCTGTATTTATGCTGAAATCCCGTCTGTGTCTCAGGCACAATTTTCAACTTCCCGTGAAAGTATTTTGTTGATATAATTTCTCGGTATTTATAGTTAATTCCCCATAATGGGGAATTAAGTTCCTTTAAGTACGGGATGTGCTGATTAACTAAGCAGTGTGAAAATAATATATACAACCCTTTTATCGTTTCTTTTAAATATTTCAGAAATGCTTTCAAATATAATTAAAGCTGGTTTTTTAGTACAATTTTAATTTTTGCACTTAAAAATCAACAATATGTTACCGATCTTTTAGTGAATTTATGTCGTAGAAGTTGGGGTGGCTTGAGAGTTGCCTAACCCTATTCATGAAAACAATAATTTTAACCGCAGTTTTAGTAGTAACGTTAGGTCTTAACTTATTTGCACAAAGCATTGAAAGATCAGCAATTACATCTGGTGCGGGTGAAGCAACTTCAGTATTTGGAGAAACAGTGCAGTTTTCAATTGGTCAGGCTTACATGACCAATACGCTTACTCAAAACGGAAGTAATTACCTTACTCAAGGTTTTCAACAACCAAGCAATTACAATTACGTTGCTGTAGATGCCCCAGTATACGCTGCAGCGAGTCTTTACAAAGTACAGGCCTACCCAAATCCAGCGGTTAACTATACAAATATTTCAGTTGACTTAATTAATGATGAGGGTGCTAGAGTTTCAATTATTGATACTTGGGGACAAGAACTAAAAGCTCAAGATTACAAAGTTACGCAAGGGAAACAGGATTTAAAATTTACTTTCGGAAACGTTCCAAGTGGTTACTACACCATCAAAGTTTTTGCAAACAAAAAAGTATATGCCAGCAAATTAATAGTTGACGGCAAATATGCAGAATTATAATAAATAGAAACAACATCATAACGTTCTCATATGGATCCTCAATGAAAATTGGGGATTTTTTTTATCCTTATCCCGTGTACAATCTTTTGGAGGATTAAGTTCTATTAAAATTAATTTAGAATTTTGTGCTAACGATGGGAGTGACATCCTTTTTTATCATCCTGAGCGGAGTCCGATCGCTATCGGAGGAAAGAAAGATAAAAAAGATATAACGGACAGCGTGTTAAAGCACCCCAGTCCTTATTCTTAAAATATCTCTTAGTTAAACTAAGCTTATAAAATATATATTTGCGACATGACAAAAGAAAATCTGCAAGATTTGAGAGATAGGGTAACTTCTCTGAGGAGGCATCTTTGACGTTGATGCTAAATTAGAAGTATTACGAGAAGAAGAAGCTAAAACATTGGTGCCAAGCTTTTGGGATAACCCTAAGGAAGCTGAAAAACTATTACACGCAATACAAACAAAAAAACTTTGGACTGATGCTTATGCAAAAGCCGAAACTGAGGTAGAGGATTTAGCGGTGTTGTTGGAATTTTATCAGGCAAATGAAGCTACAGAAGAAGAAGTAGAAGCGAGTTTTCAGCACACCAATAAAACCATTGAAGATTTGGAATTTAAAAATATGCTTTCGGCAGATGAAGATCAGTTGAGTGCGGTTTTACAAATTACAGCAGGAGCCGGTGGTACAGAAAGTTGTGACTGGGCAGCCATGATTATGCGGATGTATACGATGTGGGGACAAAAAAATGGTTACAAGATAAGCGAACAGGACTGTCAAGAAGGAGATGTTGCTGGTATTAAAACGGTAACCCTTCAGTTCGATGGCGATTTTTCTTACGGATATTTAAAAGGAGAAAACGGCGTCCACCGCTTGGTGCGTATTTCTCCGTTCGATTCCAATGCAAAACGACATACTTCTTTTGCGTCGGTTTACGTTTACCCTTTGGTGGATGATAGTATAGAGATTGATATTAACCCATCTGATGTGGAGTTTGAGACTTTCCGTTCCGGAGGTGCTGGTGGACAAAACGTAAATAAAGTTGAAACTGCAGTGAGGTTACACCACAAACCGTCCGGAATTGTCATTAAAAATCAAGAATCCCGCTCTCAGCTTCAAAACAAAGAAAATGCAATGCGTTTATTAAAATCTCAGCTTTATGAGATTGAGATGCGTAAGAAAATGGAGCTTAGCAATGCCATTGAAGGCAACAAAAAGAAAATAGAATGGGGCTCGCAAATTAGGAACTATGTATTGCACCCTTATAAATTGGTGAAAGATTTAAGAACCGATTTTGAAACTTCAAATGCACAAGCGGTGTTAGATGGCGAGTTAGATGATTTTTTAAAATCTTATTTAATGGAATACGGAGGAAACAACTAGTATGAAAAGCGCAATTTTTTTTGGTTTAATATTCTTTTTATTTACAGGAATGGTAAATGCTCAAGAAACAATGGATTTATATCCGTCAAAAATTCCTAACTCAAAAACATCAAAAACATATTTAGAAGAAAGTGAGTTGGGTGGCGATGGAAAATTGCGAATAGGCAAAGTATCTCAACCTAAATTGATCGCTTACTTTGCGGATAAGCCAAATGGTACTTCGGTAATTATTTGCCCAGGCGGTGGTTACAGTATTTTAGCAATTGGGCATGAAGGTTTCCAAATTGCAGAAGAATTTAATAAAAAAGGAATAACAGCTTTTGTTTTAAAGTACAGATTGCCGTTTGATGAAATCATGGTTGATAAAACAATTGGTCCTTTGCAAGACGCACAGCAGGCTATTAAAATGGTTAGAGAAAACGCAAGTAATTGGAACCTTGACCCAGCTAAAATTGGGATTATGGGATTCTCTGCCGGAGGCCATTTAGCGTCAACGCTTTCTACACATTTCACAAAATCAGAAATTGACAATCCAGCAAACGTTTCCCTACGTCCAGATTTTTCGATATTAGGTTACCCAGTAATTACCATGGGCGTTTTTACACATAATGGTTCCAAAGAAAATTTATTAGGTAACAACCCAACAGAAGATCAGGTGAAGGCATACTCAAACGAGCTACAGGTTACAAGAGATACACCACCTACCTTTCTTTTTCTGGCTAATGATGATGCCGTAGTTCCGTCAGAAAATAGTGCGGATTATATGATCGCATTAAAAAGGGCGAACGTACCTGTGGAAGCTCATTTTTATAAAGCAGGTGGACATGGTTTTGGTTTAAAAAACCAAACTACCAAAGAAAACTGGTTTTTGAATATGATAGATTGGATGCAGTCTATTAAAATGCTGGATTAGGGGTTTAAAACTTCTAACAAATTTACCAGCTCTTTAACCTTTTCATTAGCGCCTGCTTTTTCGTAAGCGCTAATGAGGTTCCTAATCACACGTTTAATAATCTCTGTATTCGAGCATGGCTCGTAAAAAAAACTTTCTGGTTTAATTTGTAGTTGTCGCAGAAACTGGTCAATATCGCGTTTTCCAAAAATATAGCCTTTGTTAAAAACATTGATGTAGAATAAAATGGCGGCTTCTTTTTCTAACTGCTCAAACTCATCCACATACGCTAGCACAAAATGTTGAGGCAGGTTTACACCGTAAATTGGAATATCTAATTTTTGCGCAATTACAGAGTAAATAATGGCCAAAGAAATTTGATTGCCTTTTTTACTTTCTAAAACTTGACTTAAATACGAGTTTTGCGCACTATGGTGGTCTTTTGTATTTCCAGAAAAACCGTAAACATTATAAAATATGTGGTTAAGTAGTTTTACCTTTTCAGCCGGGGTAGCCTCGTACATCATTTGCAACCAAACATCTCTTTTGATAGCCTCAATTTGGTTAATTATTTTATCCTCGTTTAAATCTGGGTATTGGTATTTGTTTACAATTAAAAAGCCACGCAATAAATCAAAACCTCCGCTTTGGTACCAAAGTGCTAAATCTTCCCTAACATTTTGATGTTGAATTTTATGCACTACGTTTTCAATGCGTTCTTGTAAAATTGCATCAAAAGAATTTTCCCATGCACTCTCTAAAAAACCAATAGCTTCGTTTCCGTACGATAGTAATTTATCTTCTACATGATCAAAAATCTGCGGATCTGGATCGTCTAATAATTTTATCAAGGAACTTAACTCATTTTCGTTTATCATATTTTCAAAAAGGAACCATTTAGGGTTAAGGTTTTAAATAAAGCGATAAATTGTTATCGGCTTCAATTTTGCTTTCACTAAATGTTGTTAAATTGTTATTTTCGCAAGCTATGTTTAATACAACGTTAACTAAAAATTACATCAAGCACATTTTAAGTGCCAAAAGCCGCCATGGTACACATTCACCATTTGTGTACCAGCTGGTTGATGAAGTAATTTACGATTTTAAAGATAAACCCGAATACCACAACGTAGAAAAGTTGAGGGAGATTTTGTTGCAGGATGAGCGCACAATCAAAGTTACCGATTTAGGTGCAGGCTCACTCGTAAATAATCAGCGGACAAAAAAAGTAAAGTCAATTGCTAAAAATGCATTAAAGCCAAAAAAGCTTGCGCAATTACTTTACCGTTTAGCCAAAGAATTTAAGCCAGATACTTTATTAGAATTAGGAACTTGCTTAGGTCTAACAAGTGCTTACTTTAGCGAAGCCTTGCCAAATTCAACAATTATAACGATGGAAGGCTGCCCGCAAACGGCAGAAATTGCGCAAGAAAACTGGGTTAAGCTTTCAAAGCAAAATATAATGGTTAAGGTTGGGAATTTTGACGATACCTTAGTGGAGGTTATTGAGAAACAACCGAAATTGGATTTCGTTTTTATTGATGGCAACCATAGAAAAGACGCGACACTGAATTATTTTAATCTTTGTTTACCTAAAGTACATGAAGATTCTGTTATTATATTTGATGATATTTATTGGAGCAAAGGAATGGCAGAAGCTTGGGAACATATCAAAGCGCATCCAGATGTGACCGTAACCGTCGATTTATTTTGGATTGGATTAGTTTTTTTTAGAGACGGACAGGCTAAACAAGACTTTAAAATTAAGTTTTAAAAGGAAGCTAACAAATTACTGTGTGTACGGTACTGTTTTTAGGTGTATGCGTTATGATTAATTACTTAGCAAGAATTAATTCGAATCAAATCTTTGAAATTGGCACAACAATAGCAACACAAAAAAAAATATAAACTTTAATGAGAGATTTTCCAATAACCGTAAAAAGATCAATTGAGCTTGTAGGCTTATTTTTAATAGGCTATATTTTAATTGTAGCCAGCAATATCATCATGCCAGTGCTTTTGGCGTTTTTCTTAAGTATGTTGTTATTGCCTGTTCAGCGTTTTTTAGTAAAAAGGAAGGTGCCAAATTCATTAGCTATAATTATCCCAATATTATTATTATTAATAGTTGTTGCAGGACTAATTTGGTTTTTTACTGCTCAAATTCAAATTTTAGTTGATGATTTTCCTCAGATAAAAAAGAATATAAATATCCATCTTAACTCTTTAAGTCAATGGATTAGTGGTTTAACACACTATTCAACCAAACAGCAAATAGAGATAGTTAGTGAACAAAGCAATAAATTATTAAACAGCACTGGCGCCATTTTAGGAAGCATTGTAAATTCACTTTCTGGCGCATTGATATTTTTCGGACTGTTGCCAATCTACATTTACTTAATGCTTGCTTACAAAAATTTACTATTGAAATTTTGTATCATGTGGTTTAGTGATGAGGATTTACCAAAGGTAAAAGAAAGTATAAAACAAACTGAAAGTATCATTCAAAGCTACTTGATGGGTTTATTGATTCAGATAGCATACATAACCGTTTTATTGGGTGGCATACTTTGGATAATTGGAATAAAACACGCATTACTTATCGGGGTGTTGTTCGCAGTTCTAAATCTGATTCCGTACATCGGAGCACTTTTTGGAAACATATTGGGCGTTATGCTTACCATCAGTTCTTCACAAGAGCTGTGGCCAATTTTCACGGTGTTAGGTGTAATTGCGGTCGTTCAGTTTTTAGATAATAACATATTAATGCCGCGAATAGTAGGTTCAAAAGTGCAGATTAATAGTTTGGTTGCGATAGGTGGAATTGTGATTGCGGGTAGCCTTGCTGGTATTGCAGGGATGTTTTTAGCCTTGCCTATTATAGCAGTATTAAAAATTGTTTTTGATAGAACAGAGAATTTTAAAAAATGGGGTGTGCTTATCGGAACAGATATCCCTGAAGAAAATCCTTTAAAAGAATAGAGTTTGCTGAGGTAAGGTTTTTTCGTTTGGTTGTTTTACCGATAGCTATTGGTACAAGGTTCTACTCTACATCTTTCTTTGTATTCTTGGGCCGCAGTTTAATAGCCGTCGGACGAAGAACAAAAGAGGGGTGTCACTTTCCCAAATGGCAATGTTATTATTTAAGCTTTTTTCTCTGCTCGTCGTCCTTTCGATGAAAGGAGAAATCTCCCGAGCAAAGTCTACATATCGGGTTGACTATCTATTTGTGAGATGTTTCAAATCGTTCAACATGACGGCGCCTCTTAAATAATGACATTGCCCAAAAGGATTTCTGTGGAACAATCGTTAAGCGCAAGTTTATAAAAAGAAAGTATTGGTATAGTGATATTCGTCTTTTATAATTAGAATTCAGCTTAAAAAGCTTCCCCCAACGAAATATAAAACCCAGAAATTCTCTTTTCTCCCATCGGTTTCTCTCCCATCGCATAATCAAGCCTTAGCGCCAAACCTTTTTCTAAATCAAAAAAGAACCGAGCGCCTAAACCATAAGTAGGCTTGAAATCGGTTTGGCTAAAACTGTTTTTACCAAATACTTTCCCCGCCCCGCCAAAAGCAACCAAGCCTAATCTCGGTATCGGCCTAAATCTCAGCTCTGCTTGCGAGGTAATTAAGTTTTCGTCTCTAAACCTGCCGCTGTAATAACCACGCATAAATTGGTCGTTACCTAATTGCCTTAAATTGTAAAACGGAACGGCTTTGTTGCTAACCAATCCTTCGTAAGTAGCATTTAAAGCTAGGTTTAACGATTTTGTTAAAGTGTAAAAGTTTCGGAGGTCTGCTGTTATTAAGCTTCCGTTATAATTTGGAGATCCAAAAAAGTTGGGCGCATATCCGTATTGCAGTTTGGCGTAAAACCCTTTTGAAGGGTAAGGCACATTATCTCTTGAGTCATAAAAGGAAGTCGCTTTAAAAAACATAAATTCTCCGCCATCCCTATCATTTAAAGTCGGACTAGTACTGTAAATGCCACCTGCTTCTTTAGCCGTAAACTTTTGGTTTTCATATTCAAGTCCGCCTCCTAAATAAAAATTAGTAAACACTTCACGTTCCAACTCTCCGTTAAGCTTAAATCTACGTAGGTTCACTTTATCTTCATCTGCCAATAAAGTTTGGTTACCTACGCCATAAAAATTAAAAGGCTGATTTAAAAATTTTGCTTCTGCAACGTAATGATATTTATTTTGTGCTGTCCAGACATCAGTTTTAAAACTAATCTGCACTCTCTTTTTTGTGCTAAAACCAATAACGCCATAGGCTTGTGAAGCTTTAATATTTGGATCATTTTTATCGGTATAAAAAGAATAAATACCAGCAGCGCCCAAAGTTAAACCTGCTTCTTGCGAATACCCCAATAATGGAACGGGTAAAAAGCTATTATGACGGGTAGTGTCATTAGAAAAAACCTTATTAAAAATTTTCCGCTGTGCACTCAATTGCAGTGAAATTATAACAAGTAATAAAATGGAATAAATTTTTTTCATCAATGACGATTATTTTGTAAGTAATTAAAAATGTATTGCATTAGGTTTTACCTTAAACCTTTTACCCAGCGCCTTACACCTTAAAAAAGATGCAATATAAAGTTTTAAAATCCATCAAAAAATAAACGTTTTCTTTGAGTGCAGTTAAAAGCCTATTTTTGAAAAAAAAAAGAAATTACTATGAGCAATCAGAGAGGTCCAATTTCTCAGTTTATTGAGAAAAACTATTTGCACTTTAACGCAGCAGCATTAATGGATGCGGCTAAAGGATACGAAACCCATTTAGATGAGGGCGGAAAAATGATGATTACCCTTGCTGGCGCAATGAGTACAGCAGAGTTGGGTATCTCTTTGGCGGAGATGATTAGACAAGATAAAGTTTCTATTATCTCTTGTACGGGTGCAAACTTAGAAGAAGATATCATGAACTTGGTTGCGCACTCCCATTATAAAAGAGTTCCAAATTATAGAGATTTAAGTCCGCAGGATGAGTGGGATTTATTAGAAAACCACTATAACCGTGTTACAGATACTTGTATCCCGGAAGAGGAAGCTTTCAGAAGATTACAAAAGCACATCGAAAAAATATGGACAGACGCTGAAGTAGCCGGTGAGCGTTACTTTCCACATGAGTATATGTATAAAATGTTGTTAAGTGGTGATTTGGAGCAGTATTACGAGATCGATCCAAAAAATTCTTGGATGTTGGCTGCAGCCGAAAAAAACTTACCAATTGTAGTTCCAGGATGGGAAGACTCTACCATGGGTAATATTTTCACATCAAATGTGATCAAAGGTAAATTAAAGGCATCAACCATGAAAAGCGGTATCGAGTATATGGCTTGGTTGGCAGATTGGTATCCAAAAAATGCAGGCGGTAAAGGTGTTGGTTTTTTCCAGATTGGTGGTGGAATTGCAGGTGATTTCCCAATTTGCGTAGTGCCAATGCTTTATCAAGATTTAGAGATGGAGAACATTCCTTTTTGGAGTTATTTCTGCCAGATATCTGACTCTACAACTTCTTACGGGTCGTATTCTGGTGCAGTACCAAACGAAAAGATCACATGGGGAAAACTAGATATCAACACCCCTAAGTTTATTGTGGAGTCTGATGCTACCATTGTAGTGCCTTTAATCTTCGCTTGGATCTTGAAACAATAATTCCGTTTAAGCTTAAAGCCGAAGGCAGAAAGCTGAAACACAGGATGCATAAAACATAAAACGGGATTTATCGAAAGATAAATCCCGTTTTGCTCTTTGCTCTTTGCTCTCTTTGCTTAAACCTTATAAGCCTGTCTAGCTAGCAGCTTCCATTCTCCATTTTCTTGTCGGGTAAAAACTAACATAATACCTAAGTAAACTTCGCCAGGATTACCGCCATCGTTTGTTTTTGCATATAAATTGTGCCTTACAATTGCGGTGTTTCCATCAATTTGAACACGTTGTTTGGTGATGTCAATAGTTACAAAGTCCGACTGGTTAGTTACCAAACTCTGCACAACCTCCTTTTTATTCTGGATTTTTCCGCTAGAGTGTCCGTAACTCAGACTGTCATTAGCTATGTGCTCTAAATCCGCCTGGTGACCACTAATCAAAGCATCAATTAAATAAGTCACGGCATTTTCTACTTCAGCTTTCTTGTCTTGTGCTTTCAAGTTTACGCTCATCATGGAAATAATTATCGCAAACAATATTATTTTTTTTATAGCCTTTTTTGTTTAATGCGTTGCTAAAGTAGCTGTTTTGGTTTAAATAGCAGCTAATAATCAATTTCTCGTAGCATCTTTTCGTCTAGTTATTTATGTTTTAGCTTTAAAAATTATGCGTTTGGCCTTATTCAACGTAAAGATTAAAAATAGCTAAAACTGCCGTCTCAATTTTTTTAACTTTGGCATCTTATATAAGATTTATGAAAGTATCTGCATTAGCACAATCATTAGTTGGGTCCGAGATTATTAAAATTGCTGGCGAGGTTAACGAGATGAAAGCAAAAGGAATTGCAATTGCCAACCTTACCATCGGTGATTTTGATCCTAATTTATTTCCAATACCAAAAGTTTTGGAAGATGAAATTGTAAAAGCTTATGCTGCACACCAAACCAATTATCCACCAGCTGATGGCGTTTTGTCTTTGCGAGAAAGTGTTTCAAAGTTTTTAGGTAAAAGATTAGGTTTAGCTTACGATGCTAAAAGCGAAATTTTAATTTCTGGGGGTTCCAGACCTTTAATTTATGCCACTTATTTGGCTTTGCTTGATGCTGGCGATACCGTAATTTATCCTGCACCATCTTGGAATAACAATCACTACGTCCATCTTTTAGGGGCAAACGGGGTTTCTGTACCAACTTTGCCAGAAAATAACTTTATGCCAACTGGTGCCGATTTAAAACCATATTTGAAAGGGGCTACTTTATTGGCTTTATGTTCTCCTTTAAATCCAACGGGCACTATGTTTTCTGCCGAAGGATTAAAAGAAATCTGCGAATTGGTGTTGGCAGAAAATCAACGAAGGGCAGCAGATGAAAAACCTTTGTATATCCTTTACGATCAAATATATTCGCAATTAACTTTTGGAAATCATCAGCATGTTGATCCGGTGAGTTTGGTTCCCGCTTTACGTGATTACACCATTTTCATTGACGGAAGCTCTAAATGCTTTGCTGCAACCGGAGTACGTGTTGGCTGGGGTTTTGGGCCAGCTGCTGTCATTAGTAAAATGAAGGCAATTGTTGGGCACATGGGGGCTTGGGCACCAAAAGCAGAACAAGTTGCAATGGGCCATTTCATTGATGATGAACAAGCTATTGATGGATTTTTAAATAGTTTTAAAGCTCAGGTAAAAACAAGTTTAGATAGTCTTTACGTCGGATTAATGAATTTGAAAAAAGAAGGTTTAGCAATTGACGCTATTGAACCCATGGGCGCAATTTACCTAACCATTAAAATAGATTATGTTGGAAAGACCACTCCAGAAGGCGAGCTTTTAGATACACCAACCAAGCTAAATTTTTATTTAATTAAGAAAGCAAATATTGCTTTAGTGCCATTTTCTGCATTTGCAACAGAAGAAATGTGTTGGTATAGAGCTTCAGTTGGCGCATGTTCTACAGTAGAAATCGAAAGTAAACTTCCGCAATTGAAACAAGCATTATTGAGTTTAAAATAGTCTTTTTGATTATATTTAATTAAAAGTATTTTTAATATTTAATGGATTCCGTCCAAGCAGAGTCTTCTTTTGGGGACGCTGCGTCTTTATAAGCGAAAATTCAAATAGGTAGCTTCATCTTCGAGAGATACTACTAAGATAGAATTGAAAGCAGTGCCGTTCGCATTTAAATATGATTATAAGCTATTCGTAAAATCTGTTTTTTTATAATCTAAGCATTTGAGCTGTGATGTCGTTAGCTTCAGTATCTTCTGGACTTAGGCAGAGTGGTAAGAGTTGTTGTAAATTTATATCTAAACCTAATTTTAAATTTTGGTTGCTTTCTGGCATAATCTCATCTTCAGCCATTTCTTTAGACAGTTCGCTTTGAATTATAAATTTTTTTGAAGTTGTAATTTGCGATTCTTTCCTACCATCTTTAATTGTTGGTTCAGCAATTTTAGCCGTTGTCAAGATTTTTTGTTTGGTCAATTTTTGAACTATTTTTCTTTCAATTATCGGTTCTTGTTGGCTAATTGGTTTGTTATTCACCTGCTGGTTTAAAGGTTGCTTATTTTTAATATAAACAAAAGTGAAAAGCACAAAAATGGCTAAAGATGCAGCGATTTGGTAGAAGGTGAAAGCTTTTTTAGTGCTGTTTTTTAAAGTGCTCATCTTTTTATCTAACACTTCTTTAATGTTTAAATCTGGTTCTATAAGGTTTGAAGTAATCTTGTAGTCAAGCGTTTCTAATACCGTTTTATGGTTTCTATATTCAGTTTCGGTTAAATAGCAAAGAACAAAATCACGCTCTTCTATCGTCAATTCATTAAAAGCTTTTGCAGCTAATAAGTTATATAAACTTTCCTCAGTGTTTTGCATGGCTTTTTGTTTTTGGGTCAAAGACATTTAGCTGCTCTGCCAACTTTTTTGTGATATTGAATAGTCTGGATTTAACTGTGCCTTCTGGGCAATCCATTATGACGCTAATTTCTTTTATTGACAGCTGATCAAAATATCTTAATTCAAATATAGTCCTGTGTTTGTGATCCGTGATTTGGAGTTGCTTATGCAGTAAAGATTTGAATAGATTGCTGTCATAATTCTCCAACTTAAAAATATCATTTTCTGTTATTTCTAAAGTTTTTAAGTTTGCAATTTTGTTAGTTTTTAATTCATTAGAGCGATATTCATTTTTACATTTATTGTACGCTATCGTATAAAGCCAAACTTTAAAACTTTTATCAATCTTAAAATTTTTCGCATTCTCAATCACTTTTAAAAATAAGTCCTGGCAAAAGTCTTGCGCTTTGTGCTCATCATAAGCCAATCTTTTGTAAAAAAAATTGATCATGATTTTTGAGTATCTTTTATATATTTCGTCAAAAGCCTTATGTTTTCCCTCAACAACTAAAGCCACTAATTCCTCATCGGATTTTTTTGAGTAGTTAGTATTAGTGAATAAGAACATAAGGGTTAGAAAACTTAGTTGTCTTCAAAATTTGTGTTTGTTGGCTCTTTCAGCATTCCTTGAGAAGTCCCGGTCAAAGGCATGCTTTTATCTACCACCTCAAACTTTAAATCATCAAGCCAAACATTTCCCTGCCCAGATAACAATACGCCATATGCGATAGCCTTGCTTTCTATTGGTATATCTAGCACTATCGCATACCGTGTCCAAGGAGTTTCGCCTTTTATAGCTCTGTCTTGCATATTGTCAAATCCAAGCATCGCATTGTTTTCTCCATCAATCCTAAACCACATACCTGCCCAGTCATTAACTTTATTAGATTTTATATAACCAGTTAACCTTACTCGCTTTCCTAAATAACTGGTTGGTATAAATGTTTGCATAATAGTTCCAAAACCAGATCCTGTTTTAACCGATTTTAAGTAAGCTACTTTTCCAGTTCTTTCTGTATTGTTTTCTGTGCCAATCTCATAGTTTTTCGGACTTGATCCAGCTAAAAACCAGCTTTTAACCTCGTCTAATTTCAAAGTTTTAAAAGAATATAAGCTACATACTAAAAGCATTAGTAGTGCAATTTTTATTTTTAAAGGTATCTTCCTCATCGTCTTAAATATTAGTGTCTTATAATTATTTTTTTAAAATCATTCCGGTTGTCTCAATATCGTTTGTAACAACTTCAAATCTAAAGTCATCAATCCAAACACTGCCTTGCCCGTCCATCAGAACGCCGTAATTAAGAGACTTGCTTTCGGTAGGGACATCTAAAACAATTGAATACTGTTTCCATTCGGTGCTTCCTTTTATGGCTCTTTTCTGCATATTGTCAAACCCTAACATTCTGTTGTTGTCTCCGTCAACTCTAAGCCACATTCCTGCCCAACTATTAACGCCACTAGATTTAATAGTTCCTGTTAGTTTTATACGTTTGCCAAGATAATTATTTGCCGAAAAGCTTTGCATAATTGTTCCAAAGCCAGACGCATCTTTTTTCGATTTTAAGAAAGCTACAGTGCTATTCCTTTCTGGGTTTTTCTCCGTTCCCATATTATAATTCTGAGGGTTAGAGCCAGCAAGAGACCAGCCTTTTATTCCTTCAAAATTGCCAGATTTAAAAGCATATAGCCCGCAAACTACCGTAGCTATAAGTATTAATTTTAGGGTTGTTCTCATATAAGTTTATGTTTTTTAAATATCATACACCTATCTCTCAAAAACGTTCAAAAAAATCTGGTTTTTAATTTTGGAGATTATATTTTATGTGGAATAAGTGAAATGATAATTGGAGAGATTTGTGTTTTTTCACGCAACAGCGTTTACTTGGTTGCCAGCCTTGTTAGATTTTTCAGGTCTGCAAAATAAATGCTATGATTTTCATCAATTAACCGTTTAGCTCTAGCCAAATCTTGAAGTGCCACACCGTTATCACCTACTTTTATTTTAGTTTTAGCCAACAACAAGGATGTTTCTATTTCGCCATCAATATAGTGTTGATTTATAGCGATGGTATTCGCTTGAATAAAAAACCATTTCGCTTGGGTTAGCTGTCTGGATTTTAAGTAAATTTTTCCTAAAAAAAGGTAACAATTATACTCGTTGTGTCTGCCTTTTACCCTGTTACTCATGGGCAAAGCTTTTGTTATAATTAAGTTTTCGGCTTTTGAAGTGAGGCCCAGTGTTAGGGCAATTCTCGCTTCTGTAAACAGCAACTCGTATTTTTGATTATTGTTATAGAATTTGTTTAGACTATCTTTAGCTAGTTTTACAAACTGCAAAGCGCTGTTGAACTGGTTGTTTGAGTAGCTTATTTTAATAAGATTTAAGCATATTTTTGCCTTTTGTATACTATCAGTGGTGTTGTTGAGAACTGCCGCTAATAGCTGCATAGCTCGGTCGCTGTCGCCACTATAAAATTCTTTTAACCCTAAAACTTCTTCAAGTTTCATACCCCCTTGCCTGTCGTTTTTCGCATTTAAAAAACTAGTCAAGAAAAAATAATTGTTTAGTGAGCTAAAATAAATATTTTCAGTAAGTTGATCTAAAGAACTTTGAACAAAAAACTTTGGTTCCACTTTTTTCAAGCTGTCACTGCTTAAAACTGGATTTTTGTCGAAATTGATTTTTTGGTATGATGTGTTAGGGTCTCCAAAAACATTTGTGCCTAATTGAATGAGCAATAAGCACAATAGAATTGGCTTTCTGATAAGCTTGAGGTTACAATCATTTCCTCTAGTTGATAGTCTAGTGATATTACGCATTAGTGTTTATAAGCGACATGTTTGATCATAATTTCTTTATATTTAGAGATAGCTAATTAGTGAAGCAATATCAGAAAATAATTATATAAATTTTCTTTTAGAATAAGCGATGAGTCTCGCTTGAAACGAATTTAGAAATCGTAAATAATACTTAAAGACATTTAAAATGAACTATAAAAATATTTTAGTAGAAACTGAGGAAGATATTTTAAAAATCATCATTAATCGACCTGAAAAATTAAATGCTTTAAACAAGCAGACATTGGCAGAGTTGAGTCATGTTTTTTCAGCTGCTTTAGAAGACACTGCCATTGGTGGAATTATAATTACCGGTTCTGGCGAAAAATCGTTTGTTGCTGGTGCGGATATTTCTGAATTTTCTAACTATAACCAACAAGAGGGAGAAAACTTGGCTAGAGAGGGGCAATACAAAGTTTTTGATTTGATAGCAAATTCGCAAAAACCAATTATTGCAGCAGTTAATGGCTTTGCACTTGGTGGAGGCCTAGAGCTTGCTTTAGCTTGTCATATTAGGTTTGCAAGTGAAAACGCCAAACTCGGTTTGCCAGAAGTTTCATTGGGGTTAATTCCGGGTTACGGCGGTACACAACGCTTAACGCAACTTGTAGGGAAGGGTAAAGCGTTAGAGTTAATTCTAAGTGCTAACATGATAGATGCGGTTGAAGCATTTAGAATTGGTTTGGTGAATCAAGTTTCCCCTGCAAATCAATTGTTAGCAGAAGCTACAAATTTATTAAAAATCATCCTATCTCGTTCGCCAAAAGCCGTTGCCGCTGCAATTGTAGCGGTTAACGCCTCTGTAAGTTCTGCTGGTTTCCAAACAGAAATAGAACAATTTGGAAAATGTTTTGGTAACAAAGATTTTAAAGAAGGGGTTAGCGCATTTTTAGGTAAAAGAAAAGTAAATTTCAAATAGATTAATGGTTCTAAATCTAATTAAATTTCCTAAAGGTTAATTATGTAGAAAGGTTTTCCCATTAAAAATAAATTTTTATATTCGCTAAAGACAATTTTAATTGGAAATCTATTAATCCATGAAAAAAATACTCATCGTTGATGACGAAGTGAATATTGGTTTGTTGCTTGCTAAATTTTTAGGGCGAAATGGTTTTGAAGTTAAAACGGCAACTTCTGGTGTTTCTGCTTTTGAAATATTAGAAAAAGAGACGTTTAACTTAGTGCTTTGCGATTTTCGATTAGAGGATACAGACGGAAGGGAAATTTTAAAGAAAATTAAAATTAATTATCCTCGTACAGGCGTAATTATCATCACCGGTTATTCTGACATTAAATTAGCGGTAGAGTTAATTAAAATGGGAGCTTATGATTATATCACTAAGCCGCTTTATCCAGACGAGATTTTAAATACCATAAAAAAATCGATTGACACGCAGCAAGCTTTGAATGAGGAAATGGACAAGCCAAAATCCTCAACAGAGCCGGGTAAGAATAGGGAAATTAACAACCGAGAATTCCGTCAGGAAGATTATGTAATAGGGCAAAGTGCTCCTGCAAAAGAATTGATCCGCCAAATAGATTTAGTTGCCCCAACAACTTATAGCGTAATATTAATCGGCGAAAGCGGAACAGGAAAAGAATCGGTAGCAAAAAGCATTCATTTAAAAAGTCCAAGAAAAGATAAACCTTTTGTTGCGATGGATTGTGGTTCGTTAACAAAAGAGTTGGCCGGTTCAGAGTTTTTTGGTCACGAAAAAGGATCTTTTACAGGCGCATTATACACCAAGATTGGTCATTTTGAAATGGCAAACGGCGGTACTTTATTTTTAGATGAAGTAGGTAATTTATCTTACGAAATTCAAGCTGCGTTATTAAGAACGGTTCAAGAGCGTAAGGTTAAAAGAATTGGTTCAACCAAAGAAATTGATTTAGATGTACGCATTATTGTGGCAACTAATGAAAATCTAATCGACGCTATATCAAAAGGAAAGTTTAGAGAAGATTTATACCATCGTTTTAACGAATTTGGGATTTATATGCCACCGCTAAGAGAACGGGGAAAAGATATTATGATTTTTGCCGAGTACTTTTTATTATCGGCAAACAGAGAATTGAACAAAGGTGTTAAAGGTTTCTCAGCAGAAGTTGAAGAAAGCTTTTTAACTTATCCTTGGCCTGGCAACGTAAGAGAATTAAAAAATGTTTTAAGGCGAGCCGTTTTATTAACAGAAGGAGATTTTATTCAAAGTAAAGCTTTACCACTTGAAATTTCAACGTTTTCAAAAGTTTCTGCTTTTGAAAACGCCATAGAAAGCGTAAACAGCAGTAACCAAAATGATAAAAAGCTTGATCTAAAAAACGCGGCGCTACAGGCAGAGTATGATACCATTCTAAAAGTGTTGCGGGAAGTTAATTTTAATAAGACAAAAGCAGCGCAAATATTAAACATTGATAGAAAAACTTTGTACAATAAGATGAAAGCGATTAACATGGATTAATCTTTAATGCAAAACGTGGCAATCAATAAAATCTCGTTAAAAAAAGAAGATAATGGTATTAATATTCCAATGGGATATTTTTGGGCTATCTTTTTAATATGTATTGCGCCCACCATCCTTTCTATTTTAGGGATAGAAATTGACTATAATGGTTATAAGCTTGTCAATTTTTCAAAAGTTGTTGAAGGTATAGCTACAGAGCTGGTGCTAGGCAAAACCTTTTCAACCATTTGGATCGTCTTTGGCATCGCCGTTGGCATTTTTACCTGTATACTTACTGCAATAGATTTTAGGGTTAAAAATGATATTGCTGCGCCTATTATTGGGATTGTAATGCTCGTAATAGCCATATTTGATTTAGTTCATTTGTTGGTGGTTTTTGGCGTTTTAAAAACAAACCTCAGTTTAGACGAAGCCATTTACATGAGCTGGTTTGTAGGACGAATTGTACAAGTAGTCTTGCTCATTGTCGGTACCATAATCATCTTAAAGATTAGATATAAACAAGATGTAGCAAGCGAAAGAAAAGTTTTTCTAATCCGTTTAATCGCTGCAGCTTTTAGTTTGCTAACTCTGATTGCTATTGTATTCCTTTTTACATTAAATTCTCTTAGCACAGTTTTTATAAACAGAAACTCTTTTTTTACTCACCCGTTAGAGTTAATGAGTATAGTTCTTTACTTATTTTGGGGGGCATATTTAATGCCCAAGGTGTTAAAAAAAAATAGTGGTATATTTTTTCAGATGCTTGTTTTAAGCATGATACCAGCCATTTTTGCAAATGTGCACATGGCTATATTTCTTAAAAATTTCGATATTGATTATAACTTCGCCCAGTTTTTAGGGTTTCTTACCTATGTGGTTCCATTATTAGGAATTAGTTTAACCTACTCTAGAAATATCTCCAAACAACACCAAATGAATTTAATTTTGGACGAGGAGATCAAGTCCAAAGTGAAAATTCAGCAAGACTTAGAGCGCAGACAAAATTTGTTACAAAACGCAGAGAAATTGGCCAATATGGGTAGTTGGGAACTAGATGTAGCTACCCGAGAAATTAACTTTTCTGATGCTTTGTATAAGATATTTGGGTACATGCCTAATTCAATTTCGCCAGATATAGAATTGATGTATAACATGATTATACCCGTTTATAGAAGCAACTATAAAAATATGTTAGAAGGTGCAATTAAAACACAATCATCTTTTAATACGGAATATGAGGTGCTTTGGGTAAACGGACAGCGCCGTTATATTTTGGCGCAGTGCAGGTATATACACGCTGATAATAAAATAATTGGTACCTGTTTGGATATTACAGAGCTAAAAGAAACCAGTCAAAAACTATCTCAAAATGAAGCTTTACTCAAAGAAGCAGAGTCTATTGCACACAACGGCAGTTTTGAGTGGTTTTATGGGATTGATCACTTTTTTTGGTCCGAAGAATTGTTTAGGATTCACGGTTACAAGCCAAATTCTATTGAAATTACATTAAATTTTTATACCACTCTAATCCATAAAGACGATTTAGATAAATGTAAAAAATACGTACAGAGCATGTTTGCTAATAAAACAAACTTCGCTTTTGAGTACCGTATTATAAGACCCGATAATACAATAAGGTATGTTTACCTAATTGCAAAACTGGTGTTAGATAAAGAAGGTGTCATCATCAAAATTATTGGAAACCTACAAGATATCACCGAGCTTAAAAATGCGGCAATATTGTTAGAGAAAACAGAAAGCATTTATAAAACGATTGCTAGCAACGTACCAGATTCCATAGTTCTGATGTTTGATAAGCGACTAAATCTTATCCTTTTTGATGGTCCAATTATTCAAAATTTCAAGTTCGAAAGCAAATTAAAATCAGGTGTACATTTAAAACAGATTTTTACTGAAGAAGAAGCTGATTATAGCGGCCAAATTTTACAAAGAGCTTTCACGGGAGAGGAAATCAGGGCAGAGCGGGAGTTTGGAGCTAAAGTTTTCATGATGGACTATAAGCCAGTGAAGAATGCAGCTGGTGAGGTGTTTAACGTAATGGTTGTAATGCATGATATTACAGAAATTAAAAACGTTCAGCGCAGTTTAGAATTAAAGGTTGAAGAGCTAAATAATTCAAATCAAGACTTAGAGCAATTTGCTTATGTTGCTTCGCATGATTTACAAGAACCGCTTCGTAAAATTAGAGCCTTTGGAGATCGTTTGCAAAGTAAATTTAGTAAAGACATCACCGAGGAAGGTTTGGACTATATTAAAAGGATGCAAAATGCGTCTGAACGTATGCAAGCCTTAATTGATGATTTGCTAACTTATTCAAGAGTTACGCGTACCGATGAGGGGTTTGTTGACGTTGATTTACATGATGAACTTCAAAAGATTATTGAGGATTTAGAATACACCATAGAAAAGAAAAACGCCACGATTGATCTGATGGTCAATCATCATATTTTGGCCGTCCCTGGGCAAATTAGGCAGCTGTTTCAAAATTTGGTTAGTAATGCGATTAAATTCGCTAGAGATGGTGTTAACCCGGTTGTGGAGATAAAGAGCGAGATTTTTAAAGGTAGTTTGTTAGATCAGCCAGAATTAGACCAAAACAAAGATTATTGCCTTATAAGTATTCAAGATAATGGGATAGGTTTTGACCAGCAATATGCAGATAAAATTTTCGAACTGTTTCAAAGATTGCACACACGTAACGAATATCAGGGAACGGGAATTGGCTTAGCTGTTTGTAAAAAAATTGTTGATAAGCATAATGGTCATATTAACGTTTCAAGTAAGCAAGGTTACGGAACTAAGTTTGTAATAATTTTACCACTTCAGCATTTTTAAATAATTATGAAGCATTTTTTTTGGATAGCACATGACGATCCTGATGATCGGATGGTTATTAAAGAAGCTTTTGAAGAGAATCAATTCGTCGACTCGTTATATTTTTTTGAAGATGGAGAAAAGGTGATTAATCAATTGAAAAAGAATTGGGAGAAGTAGGTTTCAAATATCCCTCTCTTTTGATTTTCGATTTAAACATGCCTAAAGTAAATGGACTAGAGCTTTTAATCCATTTAAAACAAAACAGAAAAACTAAAAAAATCCCGGTCGTTATTTTATCCACATCAAAAAGCAATCAGGATAGGGAAAAGGTTTTGAAATTAGGTGCAGATGATTTTATAACCAAACCTTTTAATTTTGATAGTATGATACAAATTACTCGTAATTTAATAGAGAAATATGGCTGATATAAAACCAGTTAGAGTTTTGTTAGTGGACGATGATGAAGATGATTATATCCTAACAAAGGATATTTTCAATGAAATTCCACAACGCGAAAATTATAAATTAAGCTGGATCAACAACTATGAAGGGGCTATTAACGCAATGCTTAAAAGCCAATATGATATATATTTGGTTGACTATCGCTTAGGAAAACATACTGGGATAGATTTACTGCATGAAGCTATTAAATCTAATGTATATGAACCAATTATCATTTTAACGGGTAAAGGAGATTCAAAAGTAGATGAAGAAGCCTTGGAGATAGGGGCCGCAGATTATTTAGTCAAAGATCAGATTAACCCGTATGCTATTGAACGCTCTCTTAGGTACGCTCTAAAACATAAGCTTACTTTAAAGTCGTTAAGAGAAAGCGAGGCGAAATTTAGAATTATTTTTGAACGTTCTAAAGAACCATTTTTGATTATGGATTCTTTAGGTGGGATAAGGGATATGAATCCCGCAGGATTAAATTTTTTAGGTTATTCAAAGCGAGAAATGTTAAGCCTAAACGGAACGCAACTATTTCATAATGTGAAAGAAAGTATTGAGTTTTCGGATTTAATTGATAGAAACGGTGCAATTAACGATTTTCAAACAGACTTTATTAGTAAAGACCGTAAAGTTAGAAAAGTGTCTGTTTCAGCATTTTTGCAAATAGATCAACATGCAACCGAAGAGCTTTACTACTGCATCGTTCACGATATTTCTGCACTGATAGAATCAGAAAAAATATCTGTTAATGCAGAGAAAATTACAATGACAGAAAGAATTGCAAAAAGTTTGGCAAATGAGATTACGAACCCGTTGTCAAATATTAATCTTTCACTTGATCATTTAAATATCGAGCTACACGCCAACAGTAACGATGCAGTTAAGTTATCCCTAAATACGCTAAAAAATAATTTTGATCGCATCAATCTATTAATAACAGATTTTGTAAACTCTACCCAAATCGTTGACCTTAATATTCAACCAAGAGCTTTAGGTGTAATCTTAGATGAGAGTTTGGAAGCTCTGTCATCAGAACTAAGTCAGCATAATGTGGAATTGCAGAGAGCGTACAAAGAAACAGATGTCTTTGTTGATGCTGATTATGAATGTATGGTGAAAGTGTTTTTAAATTTTTTCAAAAACGCAATTGACGCAGGGGCATATAATATTACAATAACAGTATTAAAAAAAGGCGATTTTGCAATTATAGAAATTAAAGACGATGGTAAGGGAATTACGGAAGAAGATAAAAAATACATTTTGGAACCGTTTTACTCCACCAAATTAAAAAGACTAGGTTTGGGATTGCCCAATGCTCAAAAATCAATTTTAAGTCATAACGGAAAGCTAGAATTTTATAGCAATGAAGGGGAGGGCTCAGTATTTAAAGTTTATCTGCCTTTAAGTAACCAGTCTGTCTCTTGGGAAGTTTAATAAATTACTTAAATTTAATTTTAAAGAATTTATGTTTTCGTTAAATAACAATATCTTTGTGCATTAATTTAAATAACATGAATAGAAAATTAACATTTTTAATTGTTGCATTGCTAGCTTCTGCTACAACATTTGCACAAGATACTACTCCAGCTACAGGTAAAACGTTCGGCGGTAGAAACCAATACAAAACTTTTTCTATCGGCGTAAATGCTGGTGCGTTAACTCCAGTAGTTTTAACAGGTGGTTCTAATGATTACAGAAATTGGGGTGCTGATTTCGGGTACGGCGTTTACCTAAGAAAGCAACTAGGCCATGTATTCGGGTTACAAGGTAACTTGTTGTTTGGAGATCTTTCAGGTGATAATACTGAAGCGCCAGGAGGCGTAATTGGTAATTACAAGTCATTTAAAACTAAAATTGCTTACGGAGTTGACCTTAGAGGCGTATTTAATTTAGCTTCAATCAATTTTTTGAACCGAACAAATGCGGTTAACTTTACAGCTACTTTAGGTTACGGGTTGTTAGCTTATGCGCCAAGTTATGTTGCAGCAAACGGAACAACTATTGATTGGAAAGGAATGGCGTCTGATGGGAAAGATTACATTAAAGAAGCTTTTGTTCCAGTTGGAGTGGGCGCTAAATTTAAGGTTTCTGATTGCGTAAGTTTCAATTTAGATTACACAATGAATTTTGTTGATTCAGACAATTTAGATGCTAGATATGCAAATTCAAATGATAAATTTTCATACGGCTCAGTAGGTATAGAGTTCGCTTTAGGTTCTAAATCAAAAGCGAACTTGATTTGGGCAAACCCAGTTGCTACTGCTTATGACGAATTAAAAGACAACTCTTTAAAAGATGATGTATTAAACTTAAAGTCTAGAACTAAGAAAGTTGAAGACACGGTTACTGATTTAAAGACAGACAGCGATGGTGATAGCGTAGCAGATCATTTAGATAAATGCCATGATACACCAACAACAGTAAAGGTTGACGGCGCTGGTTGTCCGTTAAACGTGATCACAAAATAAAAACACAAACAAAAGTACAAAGCTCCGAGATTTTCGGAGCTTTTCTTGTTTACACTGAGTTATATTCACTAAAGTTATACTATGTCCGTTTTTACTGATAAGCAAAGAAATAATATTGTATTAGGAGTTATAGTTTTTTTGGCTTGCGTTATTATCTACAGCTTGAAAGAATTATTTAATGCCTTTTTAGGGTCTATTATTCTATACACTCTTTTTAAGCCTATGTTTAATTATTTAAAAGTAAAAACGGGTAAAATATTTTCTGCTATCGCGGTAATTCTTAGCTCTTTTGTCATCATTATCCTGCCTTTTTTTACATTAAGTTATATGGTGGTAAATAGGCTTACTAAATTGCAGAATGATGATTTCCAGTTAAAGGCACTAATCTCTAAAATTGATGATTTTGTAGGCACTAAGTTAAACCAGCCTAATCTTATCGAAAAATACATTAATAAATTTACAGCGTTTGTACAAGATCTTTTTCCTTCATTACTTACGGGTGCTCTCGGCGTTTTTTTAACGGTAACCGTAATGTATTTCATTTTGTTCTTTATGTTGGTACAGTCAGAAGACTTTGAGAATAGAATGATAAAGTATGCTCCCCTAAAAAAAGAAAATGCGCTTAAGTTTGGAGTAGAGCTACGTAACACAACTTATTCAAACATTTTAGGGCAAGGCGTAATTGCTTTAGTACAAGGCCTGTTGGTGGTTTTGTGCTTTTTTGTAGCTGGCGTTAACGATGCGGTTTTCTGGGGAATAATTGGTTTTTTTCTGTCATTTATGCCAGTTATAGGAGCGCCTATGATCACTGGCCCGGCAGCATTAATTCTGTTTATAAACGGTCAAACTTGGCAAGGATTGTTCGTGACATTATTTACGCTTATTGTTATCATTAATATTGATAATGTAATTCGATTCATGATCAATAAAAAACTAGCAGACACTCATCCTATTATTACCGTGATTGGAGTAATCATTGGTTTGCCACTTTTTGGATTTGTAGGTCTAGTTTTTGGCCCTTTATTACTTTTGTGGTTTATGCATTTGATTAGAATTTACGAAACTAATAAAGCCGCAGTGGAACAAGAATAAGAACAAAAAATTAATAATGATAATGAATTGGCAAGGTATTTTCTTACTATACTATATAATTTAAATCTAAAAAATAAAAATCATGAAAGATAACTCAAAAACCCTCATTGCTTTATTGGCAGGCGTTGCAGCAGGTGCTGCCTTAGGATTGCTTTTTGCTCCAGAAAAAGGTTTAGAAACCCGCGATAAATTATCCGATTCGTTAAAGAATTTAGGGGACAGTATTAAAAATAAAGCAGCAGAAGAGATCGACAATCTTACTGAATTTAAGGAAAAAGTTGTTAGTAAAATAAAAAGTAAAATTCAAACAGCGGAAGACGATTACGTTGAAGATGTTCACAATATTTAATCGAGCAATACCTATGGAAAAAGATAATGATTTTAACAACGATAGCTTGTTCGACAGAGCTAAAGATTACTTAGATACCAATATAGAGCTTAAAAAGCTTACCGTAATTCAAGCTGTAGCAAAAGCGGCTGGCAGTGCGGTAAGTGGAGTGATATTGGCGGTTATAGCTATTTTTTTTCTGTTTTTCCTAAGTATTGCTGCAGGATTTTATATTGGTGAGTTGCTTTCAAGTGTGTATACAGGTTTTTTTGTGGTAACGGCATTTTATTTAGTTCTAGGTGTTATTTTGATGCTGATGAGTAAAAACTACATTCAAAACCCGATAGTTGATAAGTTGATTAGTAAAATTTTAAAAAAGAGCGAATAATGGAGACGGAAATAACAAATCTAGCTCAGCTTAAAGCAAGAATAGCTTTTTTAGAGATAAAAAAGATAGATGACGAAATTTATTTCGATCAAAAGTTTGAGTTAATTAAAAACAAGATAAAGCATCCGTTTAATTTTGTTAAGGATATGATATCATCAGCCGCTTTTGGCGGTAAAATGACGGGCGTTGGTAAGTCCGATTGGGCTACAAGTATTGGTCGGATATTTTTTCCTTTGCTATTAAATAAAACTTTACTCAAAAATAGTGGGGTTATTATGAAAACTTTGGTTTCTTTTGTATCGCAAAAAGCAATCAATTATTCATTGTTCAATAAAGATGTACTTTCTGGATGGATTGATAATGTAACTAATTTTGTAAAGGCAAAAACACATAAAGAAAAGCGATATGGCATTGACGATTATGGAATACCTCCAGAAAGCGAAACTGCCTAAAATAAAAAAGCCGATTTTAATTTTAAAATCGGCTTTTCTGTGATTTAAGTAAACGTTTGTTAATTTTCTACCACAACGCCCATAGCGCAAAATTTATCAATTCTTTCGGCAATTAGTGTTTCTACATCCTTTGCTTTAAGCATTTTCAAGTCCACAATTAGTTTCTCTTTAATTGTTTGGCACATTTGAACTGGATCTTGGTGAGCTCCGCCCATTGGTTCTTTAATAATTCCATCTATTAAACGGTTTGCCAACATATTGTCAGAAGTTAGTTTCAAACACTCTGCGGCTTTCTCTTTAAAATCCCAACTTCTCCATAAAATAGAAGAGCAAGATTCTGGTGAAATTACCGAATACCAAGTATGTTCTAACATGTAAACTCTATCACCAATACCAATGCCTAATGCGCCACCGCTGGCACCTTCACCAACAATAATACATATAATTGGCACTTTTAGTACCGACATTTCTAAAAGGTTACGAGCAATAGCTTCGCCCTGACCTCTTTCTTCTGCTTCCAAACCCGGGTATGCTCCAGGAGTATCAATAAAAGATACAACCGGTTTATTAAACTTTTCGGCCAGTTTCATCAAGCGTAATGCTTTTCTGTAGCCTTCGGGATTTGCCATTCCAAAATTTCTGTACTGTCTTAATTTAGTGTTTGTGCCTTTTTGGTGGCCGATAAACATCACCGTTTCACCGTTTAAAGATCCAAATCCTCCAACAATAGCCTTGTCATCTTTAACCGTTCTGTCGCCATGCATCTCAATAAAATCATCGCAAATGGTCTCAATATATTGTAAGGTATAGGGTCTTTCAGGATGTCTTGAAATTTGTACTTGCTGCCAGCCAGTTAGGTTAGAGAAAATCTCTGCCTTTGTTTTTTCTATTTTTTCATCAAGCTCTTTCAAAGTTGCTGACATATCAACCTTAGTTTTTTCTGCAACTTGTTTCACCTTTTCAACCTGACCTTGAAGATCAGAAATCGGCTTTTCAAAATCGAAAGAAGTTTTCATAATTTTTATTTTTTGAGTGGCCTAAGTTATCGTTTACTTATCAAAAATGGAAATATACGGTTCACAACCGAAAATCTAGTTCCTAAACAAATGGGAGACTAGGGTTTGCAAGTTTATTAAAAAGATAGAAAGCCTACAGGTAAATGAAGCCTATTGCCAAACTAATAATTAGGGTTTCATTTCTTCTTTATTATGGGTAACTTTAAACCTAAACAAAGTTATACTATTGTTAATTCGATACACAAATGGTTAAAACAACTTTTATTATTGACGATGATGAGATCTATGTTTACGCTATAAAACGGTTAATTGACATTAGAAATCTATCAGAAAAAGTTGTTGTTTTTAAAAACGGAAAGCAGGCAATTGATTATTTTATCGAAACGCCTTTCGAAGAGATTATTATGCCAGATATTATTCTGCTTGATGTTAGGATGCCCGTTATGGACGGATGGGGGTTTTTAGAACAATTCTCTAAACTTGACTTTATAGGTAAGCATAAAGTAGGTGTTTATATGGTAAGCTCTTCAATTGATCCGAGAGATTTACGCAAAGCAGATGAGTTTCCAATGGTAGAAAAGTACCTCTTTAAACCAATTAACTCTGAGGATTTGAAACTTATTTTTTCTCCTAGGTAGTATAAAAAGGATTCTGTTGAAAAACTTCCTCAACACAGCATTTTTCTAAATGTATACAAACGCTTTAATTAAGGTCTAATTTCTTACTTTTGCGACTTAATGCGTTGATGATGCCTGAATGGCTTCGTAACCAAAAATAACAATATTCTGATGAAGATTTCATTTAACTGGCTAAAGCAATTTATAGATACCGATAAAACTCCGGAAGAAATTTCGACGATTTTAACAGCAATAGGGTTAGAAGTTGAATCCTTGGATAAAGTGCAGGCAATCCCAGGCGGGTTAGACGGCTTGGTGATTGGTTATGTGAATGAATGTGAGCAACATCCAAACGCAGATAGACTAAGAATAACCAAGGTTAATATTGGCGTAGGAGAAAATATACAAGTTGTTTGCGGCGCACCTAATGTAGCAAAAGGACAAAAGGTAGTGGTGGCGACTGTTGGTTGTACTGTTTACCCAAATACAGGTGAACCATTTAAAATAAATAAATCAAAAATTAGAGGCGAAGCATCTGAAGGGATGATTTGTGCGGAAGACGAGATTGGGTTGGGGGAAGGCCATGCAGGGATTATGGTTTTACCGGAGGAAGCAGTTGTTGGCACCTTAGCAAAAAACTACTTTAATTTAAATGATGATTTTGTTTTTGAGATTGGTTTAACGCCCAATAGGGCAGATGCAGCTTCGCATTTAGGAGTTGCCAGAGATATTGCAGCTTATTTAGAGTTGCCGCTTAAGGCAACCAATTTAGAGGCATTTACAATTACAAATAGAAGCTTCGCCATTGCAGTTGAGGTTTTAGATACTGATGCAGCGCCTAGATATTCAGGTTTAACTATATCTGGAGTTACCGTTAAAGACTCACCGAGTTGGTTAAAAGAAAAGTTAGCGGTTATTGGTTTGCGCTCGATAAACAATATTGTTGATGCAACAAATTATATTTTACATGATTTAGGTCAGCCTCTACATGCTTTTGATGCAGATAAGATTGCTGGCGGAAAGATAGTTGTTAAAAAATGCGAGGCCGAAACAAAGTTTAAAACTTTGGATGAAGTTGAGCGTACGCTTAGTGCAGATAACTTAATGATTTGTGATACGGAAAAACCGTTGTGTATTGCAGGTGTTTTTGGCGGATTAAATTCTGGAGTTACAGAAAGTACGAAAAACATATTTTTAGAAAGTGCTTACTTCAACGCAGTTTCTGTGCGAAAAACCGCTAAGAGATTTGCTTTAAAAACCGATTCTTCTTTTAGATTTGAGCGGGGTACCGATCCTGAAATTACGGTAGTTGCTTTGAAGAAAGCAGCTTTACTGATTCAAGAGGTTGCCGGCGGGGAAATTACTTCAGCTATATTTGATAATTACCCAAACCCGGTGTCGCCTTTTGAGGTAGAACTTAGTTTTGAAAAAGTTGATCAACTTATTGGTAAGGCTTTGGGAAATGAGAAAATCACCGGGATTATCAAAGCTTTAGGCATTGAAGTGGTAAATGAAACTGAGACGTATTTGTCTTTAAAAGTGCCCACCTATAAAGTTGATGTCACTCGCTCTGTTGATGTAATTGAGGAAGTCTTGCGTATTTATGGTTATGATAATATAGAGATTCCACAAAAGGTAAATGCTTCTTTGAATGTTTCGCCAAAACCAGATAAGGAAGTTATTCAAAACACGGTTGCAGATATGCTTTCTGCAAACGGATTTTTTGAGATTTTGGCTAATTCTTTAACCAAGTCTTCGTATTCTTATAATTTGGATGAAGCTGTTAAAATTTTAAATCCCTTAAGTTCTGATTTGGATGTGATGCGTCAAACGATGCTTTACTCTGGTTTGGAAGCGGTTGCTTATAATCAAAACCGCAGAACTGCTGATGTCAAGTTTTACGAGTTCGGTAAAACTTATTGTACAAATAGTGGTAAATATCAAGAAGATAATCACTTGGCAATATTTTTAAGTGGTAAAATAGAAGCCGAGCAATGGAACCAAAAAGTAAACGCCATTAGTTTCTTCCATTTAAAAGCAACGGTTGACGCTATTTTGAAAAGATTGGGAATTGTTAACTTACAATCAGACGAAGTAGAAATTAAAGATTTTGAATACGGAATCCAATATAGAAGAGGAGCGAAGGTTTTGGTTTCTTTTGGTGCAGTTGCTAAAAAGGCTTTAAAACTAGCCGATGTAAATAAACCTGTTTTTTATGCAGACATCAATTGGGATATGTTGATGATGTTGGTGAAAAACAACAAAATCAGTTTTAAAGAGGTTTCCAAATTCCCGGCTGTTAGACGAGATTTGTCAATGTTGATTAATCAAGACGTACGCTTTGAAGATTTAAAACGTATCGCCATTAAAACAGAGAAAGCATTGCTAAAAGAAGTCAACGTTTTTGACGTTTACCAAGGCGATAAATTGCCTGATGGTAAAAAATCTTATGCTTTAAGTTTTACTTTACAGGATGAACAAAAGACCTTAGATGATAAACAGATTGATGCGATTATGCAGAAGTTGATTGCTAACTTCGGTAAAGAGGCTGGGGCGGAGATTAGATAGGTTTGTTTTTAAGCTTAAGGCTTAAAGCAGAAAGCTTAAGGCTTCTTGTTATGTGGGGGTTCGTCTTCTAGAAAATTTTGTCTAGCGCAAGTCTCGTGGGTGGTTGTTAAGAGCGGTGATTGACCTGTGCTTTTAATATAAGAGGTTGCGTAATCACAAGTCAGGCTTACTCACAATGCTAAGGCACTAAGACTTGCGCCAGTTGGGTTCATTTGCATAAGCTGGTTTATCAATTTGATAACGGTTCGGCTACTATTTAGCCTTAATCACGTTATCCTTCAAATATGCTCTGTATAAATTCTTACCATATACAAATGCTAAAGTGTCTTTATCACTTTTCGGTACATTTAATTGTTGGAAACTGCTTAAATTTTTTTCAAGATAAGTAATGTGCGTGTTATCAAAAACTTTGAAGTTTAGTACGCTATCCTTCAGTTTTATAGCATAATAATTTACATAATTTTGATCAAACCCTATACGGCTATGCCACCAATCAACATCAAGTTCGTTACCCGTCACTCTACTTTTATCGGATATGCTAAAATTTCCATTTTTAAATTTAGCCAGATATTCATAATCTCTATAATTCCATTTTGGCCAAAGTTTATCGAGACTACGCATATAGTCTTCCAAGTTATTTGAAGTTATAAAATCACTAGATAGTATTGTAAAAAGAGTGCCTTTGTTATTGCTGTAAAGAACTGTCGAAGTGTTTCTACCTCCATATTTATTATCCAATTGTATAACAGGTTGTAGCGTTTTTAAAAATTCTACATACTTTGTCTGAGATGCTAAGTAATTTACTGTACAAATACTATCTGCCAAAATAAACTCTTTTGCATTGGTTACAGAGTATTCTATTTCGATATTTAGTCTTTTTTTGTAAGCCTTATAAGTTTCACTAACTATTCTCTCTACTACCTCAACTCGTTTTTTATTAAAATTTTGCAGGTCTATCACAAAAGCGCTATCTACTACAACTTTCCATTTTGCAAACGTAGTAGCCTGTTCAATAAGACGATTATTATTTTTATCAATTAAAATATCCTCATTTTTAGTTTTAAAAATGTATTTAATTGCGCCGCTTTCGCTGATAACCTTTACCGAATCGCCATAACAAATGAACTGTTCTGGAATGCCAAGATTTACCATAACGTAAGCACTGCTAACTTTTTCAATGCTGAACTCACTATCATTATTTGCTTCTAACGTGGTCCATTTTTTATGGATATCAAACTGGGGAATTTTGCAACCTAAGCCAAAGCATAGAATTGTGACCACGATTATGGAAATTGAAATTAAAGTTATGGAAGTCGATATTTTTCGAATCACAAGCCTATTGTTAAAAATTAAAAGTCCCGATTTATCAACTTAAACAGTATGTTGCTGGTGGTACAGAATCAAAAGAGCAATTTATACTATAAATTTAATACTAGTTTTCTAAATCGTAAATTTAAATAAGAATTTATTCCACGATGTGTAGTTTAGCGATCAAGTAATAAACTCCACCTGTCCGCAGGTTGTTGGGCGCCATTTGAGCTGTACGTAAAAGGTTTACCAAATGGAGAACCACTTTAAGTTTTGAAAATACTTTGTTTGGGAGTTTTTAGCGCAATGCTTGCAGGGTGTAGCTCATCGTTCCGTAGTCTGTCAGGAAAGCGTTGAGCGTAAGGAGCTGAGGATTGGCTAATGGGAAAGAGTTTTAAATTCTTAAGAACATTGTGCAAAGAGCGTTCTTCGGAGAACCAAGTTACTGCAAAAGAACTTGGAGATCTCTCCTTTGGTCGAGATGACGAAGACGGAATGCCCTAACGAAATCGTTCCCGTTGAATTGAATAATAATTTTTGTAAATTCGAATTTGAGTAAAACATTTTGGAAACAAACTGCAAATTGAAAGTTTAACATATCAATCAGGATAAGAGGAAAATAGTTACTTTTGCAGCTCTGTTTGATAAGGCGTTAACGATGGAAACGGCATCCTTTTTATTTGTCACCTTGAGCGGAGTCGAAGGAAAGCAAATAAAAAGATACAGTGTACAGCGTGTTAAAACGCAAAAAAAACATTATCAACCAAAAAAAAACAACAACAAACCCAAATCAATCCAAATCCAATAAAAAACAAATATCGCACATGTCTGTAATTGCTAAGAAATTAGATCAGGTGTTGGACCGCACCCAAAAGCTGGTTGAATTGTCAAAGGCATTACGGGAGCGAAATGACCTTGTTAATTTAGAAAACCAGTCGCTTAAAGTTGCACTGGAAACCAGTGAAAAAAACCGAAAAGAGCTGGAAGAAAAAATGCGTTTAGTTAAATTAGCGAAGAGTTTAGAGGGAGCAAGTGAAAAAACACTTGATATCAAACAAAAAATTAACGAATTTGTGCGGGAAATAGATAAGTGTATTGTATTGCTGAAGTAAGTAATACTGTGAACCTAGTAATCAGATGGGAGAAATCTCGATAAAAATAAATATTGCCGACCGTGTTTACCCTTTAAAGATAAACATGGAAGAGGAAGAAGTTGTGAGGAGAGCTGCCAAGTTAATCAACGACCGTATTAAAGAATTACAAGATAAATACGCCGTTAAAGATAAACAAGACTTGCTTTCTATGTGTGTGTTGCATTATGCTACGCTGTCTTTGAATGCAGAGAAAAAAGCGAGCCATGTGGATACGGATGTAGCGGAAAAAGTTAATGAGTTGGACAGTATGTTGAACGATTTTTTTAACAAAGCATAATTATTTCATCAGAATAAACTATTTTTGAAAATATAGCCGCTTTAGGTTTTAGGTTTCACTATTTATTAAACTTAACACTTCGATATTAAGAAGGGTTACAAAAGCATAACTCATTTGGCTTTGCCATCTGTTTAAAGCTTAAACCCTAAAACATGATCGACAAGTTTACAATACTGGGATCTAAGATTTAAGGCGGTTTTTTTTATTTTAATTTAATTACAATTTATGGAAATAGTTTTTTACCTAGTTATAGCTATAGTAGCATTTGGACTGGGTATAGTTACCGGAAGATTCTTACTTCGTCAGCTACTTAAACAACAGGAGGTTGCTGCGCAGAATAAAGTTAAAAAGATTTTAAGAGAGGCGGAAAGCAATGCCGACATCTTAAAAAAGAACAAGTTGTTAGAAGCCAAGGAGAAGTTTCTGCAATTGAAGGCTGAGCATGAGCAAGAGGTTAATCAAAAGAATAACACGATCTCTCAAAGAGAAAATACGCTGAAGCAAAAAGAACAATCTTTAAACCAGAAGCTGGAGAACCAGAATAAGAAGGAGCAAGATTTAGAAAATCAGCGTAATTCTTACGAGAAGCAAACGGAAATTTTAAAGACCAAACAAGAAGAAGTTGAGGCTGTTAAGTTGCAACACGTCTCGCAATTAGAAGCTATTGCTGGTTTATCTGCGACAGAAGCAAAAGCCCAGTTGGAAAGCAATTTGAAAGAAGAAGCTCGCACCAACGCAATGGCTTCTATCAAAGATATTGTGGACGATGCCCGTTTAACTGCTGCTAAAGAAGCTAAAAAAGTAGTTATCCAAACTATTCAGCGTACGGCTACAGAATCTGCAATTGAAAACACGGTTTCTATTTTCAATATCGAGAACGATGAGATTAAAGGCAGAATTATTGGTCGTGAAGGTCGTAATATTAGAGCTTTAGAAGCAGCTACAGGTATCGAAATTATTGTTGATGATACACCAGAAGCAATTATTTTATCAGGCTTTGATCCGGTTCGTAGAGAAATTGCTCGTTTAGCGTTGCACCGTTTAGTAACAGACGGACGTATTCACCCTGCTCGTATTGAGGAGGTTGTGGAAAAAACCAAAAAGCAAATTGAAGAGGAGATTGTAGAAATTGGTGAACGTACAGTAATTGATTTGGGAATCCACGGATTGCACCCCGAGTTAATTAGAATGGTTGGGCGGATGCGTTACCGTTCTTCTTACGGACAAAACTTATTGCAACACTCTCGTGAGGTAGCAAACTTTTGTGCAACAATGGCGTCTGAACTAGGCTTAAACGCTAAAATGGCTAAAAGAGCTGGATTGCTACATGATATTGGTAAAGTGCCAGATGATAACCCGGAATTACCTCATGCAATTTTGGGTATGCAGTTGGCAGAAAAATACAAGGAACATCCTGAAATTTGCAACGCTATTGGCGCTCACCACGACGAAATTGAAATGACGTCGATGATCTCGCCAATTATCCAAGCTTGTGATGCTATTTCTGGCGCAAGACCAGGCGCAAGACGAGAAGTGGTAGAAAGTTATATCCGTAGGTTAAAAGAGCTGGAGAGCTTAGCTTTATCATACCCTGGAGTCGAAAAAACTTTTGCGATACAAGCAGGTAGAGAATTAAGAGTTGTGGTTGAAAGCGAAAAGATTTCTGATGCACAGTCTGAAATTTTAGCTGCTGATATTTCTAACCGTATACAAACTGAAATGACTTATCCAGGACAGATTAAAGTTACGGTTATAAGAGAAACTAGGAGTGTAGCTTATGCTAAGTAGTTTTTTTGAGATTTAAAAAAGAGAGCGCTATCTTTAATAGAAGATTTGTATTATGGATGCTACATTAAAACTAAACGTTTCAGAGATATTTACCCGATACAACTTTTCTAAAGAAGATGCGGGTTTTATTTCAGAGGTTTTAGATGAGATTGACGAAAGGCAACTTCAAAGTTTGAATTAAAGAAAGACTTGTTTTTAACTCAAAAGGATAAAGTGAAGTTGATTGATCGGGTTTTGAATGTGGAGAAGTCTCTGACTAAGACAATTTATATTGTAGGTTTAGTGCAGTTCTTGGCTATCGTGGGCTCAGTCCTAGTGATTTTTAGCTTTATACTCAAGTAACACAGATATCAAATTTATAATGTTCAAAGCGATGGATTATCTCCATCGCTTTTTTTTGTCAACAAATTTCAACCTAACTCTGTGATCTCCGAAACCTCTGTGGTTGAAATAAATATTACCTTTGCATAAAATCTCTGTGCCCTCTGTGGTTATGTATCTGTCATGAAGAAAGAAGAAAAAAGAACTATCGATGTATTGTTTGATAAATATTCAGAAAGTCATCAAAATCCTACCAATAAATTAATTCACTGGTTTTGTGTGCCGCTTATCGTGTTTAGCATCATAGGTTTATTAACCGCAATTCCTTTTCCGCATATTGGCTTTTTAGGGAAATACAATATGTACATCAATTGGTTTTCTTTTGTGTTAGCGATATCAATTTATTACTACTCAACGCTATCTCCAATTTTGTCTTATTTGATGCTTTTCTTTTTTGGAATTTGTTATTTTTTTGTGATACAATTAGAATACTTGGAACGCGATGGCGGCCTAGCTTTATGGAAAGTAAGTTTGTGGATCTTTGTTTTTGCTTGGATAGGGCAGCTTATTGGACACAAGATTGAAGGTAAAAAGCCGTCTTTTTTAGATGATTTAAAATTTTTATTAATCGGGCCAATATGGTTGTTGAGTTCGATACTTAAAAAAATGAATATTAAGTATTGATTTATTATTACTAACAAACACAAAAGCCGTTTTAACATTTGTTAAAACGGCTTTTTTTATAGAAGCTATTTCGGTTATGGCCAAATTCCCATGTTCATATAAGAAAGGGCAATCTTGTCAACCGCTAATACAAAAGCTGCCGTACGCAAGCTCTCAATGTTTTTAGTCATCTTAAGTTCTCTAATTTCATGGTATGAGCGTATCATGGTGTCTTCTAAGCCAGAATTTACCAGTTCTAATTCTGTAGCGCCTTTTGACACTAACAATCGTTGTTCTGGAGATAACGAGGTTCCTGTGGTTGACTCAATAATCTTCACAATATTAGCGCTTGTTGTTTCGTCATATCTTCTATCCATACGACCAAAAGCTACGTGAGAGAGGTTTTTCAACCATTCGAAATAAGAAACCGTAACACCACCAGCGTTGGCATACATATCAGGAATAATAATTCCTCCATTTTCTAAGAATGTTGCCGCTGCACTCGGCGTAGTTGGTCCGTTAGCACCTTCTCCAATTATTTTAGCCTGAAGTCTTCTAACGTTAGCATCGGTAATTTGGTTTTCTAAAGCAGCAGGCACTAGTATATCACAAGCCTGCTCTAGCCCTTCACCAGAATTTTTAAATTCTTTTGTTGCCTTACCATATCCTAAAATAGAACCAGTTTCTTTACGATGCTTAACTACATCGTCCAAATCCAGTCCGTTCTCATTATAAATTGCTCCTTCATACTCGCAAAGACCAACCAGTATCGCTCCAAACTCAATTAAATATTTAGCAGCGTTATAACCTACGTTTCCTAACCCTTGTACAATTATCTTTTTATTAGCTACACCTGCAGATAATCCCAAAGCTTTCATGTCGTCGGCAAAAGAAACACATTCTCTAATTGCAAAAGCAACCCCTCTGCCGGTAGCTTCTTTTCTTCCGGCAATACCATGTAAAGCAATTGGTTTTCCAGTAACGCAAGCTAATGCATCTAAAGAACCTGGGTTCATTGTTAAATAAGTATCAGCAATCCAAGACATTTCACGTTCTCCGGATCCATAATCAGGTGCTGGAACATCGATACCGGGGCCAATGAAGTTCTTTTTGATTAGTTCTACTGTATAACGACGCGTAATGGTTTCTAATTCCGCAACGGTGTAATCTTTAGGGTTTATCTTTATTCCACCTTTAGCGCCACCAAATGGCACATTCACGATGGCGCATTTGTAAGTCATCAGTGCGGCTAAAGCCATTACCTCGTCTTCGTTAACCATGTCACTGTAACGGATTCCACCTTTAGTAGGCGACATGTGGTGTGAGTGTTCTACTCGCCAAGCGTGAATAATTTCAAAGCTATTTCCTCTACGTATCGGAAACTGAAACCTATAAACACTGTTACATGCTTTAATCTGATTGAGTAAGCCGGGATCATGACTGCTATATTTTGCGGCTTGATCTACGTATTGACATACGTCGTTGTAAAAGTGTGGTTCTTCGTTAAAAATACCACTGTTTGTTTTCGTCATAACATTAAATTTGGTTATAAATGAACTGCTGTGAAAAGAAGATTTGAGTTTAAACTTTAAAAGCAAAAATAAAGAGGCATATTTTGCGACTTAATTTTTTGCTAAAAATCTATAATTAAACGGTGCGGAAGCTTTGCCTAATTTTCCTTTTCAATTTTCTTTAGTCTTCTGTCAATACTGAAAAGGTACAGAATGAAAGCGGTAAAAAGAAGTAACATTACAGCTACAACTACATATATTTTACCTGATGATCTAAGCTTATCGGCCATGTCAACGCCGTTATCTTGAGCAAATACAGTAATAGAACTGATAAGGGTTATGATAAATAAAACTATCTTTTTCATGATAAAATATGCTAATTGTTTAAGCTTTCGTTGATGGCTTTTAGATTTGATTTTTGATGTTCTCTAGTTTTCTGATTCGGAAACGGATATTCATAATCCAAACTGCTATTCCTATCCATCCTAAAACAGCTGGATAAAAAACTAAACGCATATTACTATCTAAGTCGTATGCGCCAAAACCTGGATTTCCACCGTTACCCGGATGTAAAGAGTCTGTTAAACGTGGTAAAACAAAAAGTAAAACCACCATTACCGGAAATGCAAAAATGTTGTAAATGGCAGATATCTTCGCTCGTTTTTGTTCCTCATCTAAAGAACTACGTAACACCGTATAAGCTAAATACATTAAGGTGGCTATGGCTGCGCTATTTAGTTTAGGGTCATTTGGCCAAGGAGAGCCCCATGTGAAATTAGCCCAAATCATCCCCGATACTAAACCAACAAAGCCAAATAGTAACCCAGTATTTACGCTCTCAACTGCAATCAAGTCGTATTTTTCGTTGTTTGTTTTTAAATACCTAATGCTGTTAACAACGGCGACAGTATAAATCACAATCATTGCAAACCACATGGGTACGTGGAAATATAAATTTCGAATGCTTTCGTGTAAAATCGGGAGTGTGGGCACCTTTAAAAGTAAGCCTGCAACTACAGTATAGAGAACAAATACCGATGCTGTGATTTTCCACCAGTTCTTAGACATATTTTTTGTGTTTTTAATCTCGCCAAAGGTAAGGAAATAGTAGTAAAGAAACGGTGATAACGATCAAATTAATGGCAGCTAAAACGCCAATTTCATCTAAAGATACCGACCTGTCTAATCCGTCCATAGCATTTTTTGAAAGCTTAATAATGAGGATGATAACGGGTATAATTACTGGGAAACTTAATATCGCCATTAAGGTGCCATTATTATTTGCTTTTGAAGCGATGGCAGAAATCATCGTGAAAACGCTCGAGAAGCTTATTGCGCCAAGCATAACGGCAGCAAAGTAAAGAAGCTTATCGCCTACCTCATTCTGAAAAACAATACTGTAAAAGAATAGCGCAATTGTCGACATTAAAATCATCAACAACATGTTGTAAATTATTTTGGCGATTATTATGGCTTGCGGACTTGCGATTTGGTAATAGTATAGCAATCGCCCTTTACTTTCTTGGATAAAACTTTTGGATATAGCATTGATAGCGGCAAAAAGCATAATAATCCAAAATAATGCATTCCAAACTAAAGGAGGAGTAGTTTTAAATGAAAGGTAACAAACAAAAACAGTGGCAACTACATAAAGTAATATGCCGTTTAATGCATATTTTGAGCGCCACTCTAAAACCATTTCTTTTTTGAGCAGGTATTTTATTTCTGTTATCAGTTTCATTAATGGGTTTTTGCAGATTGAGCAAATCTAATTAAAGCCCTAAAACTTTACTGATAATTCTGTGTAAATCTTCTAAAACGAAAGGTTTTGTTAATATTTCGTTCATGCCTGCAGCAAGTGCTGCCTCTTTTTCTTCGTTTAACACAGCAGCAGAAAGCGATATAATTCTAATATCTTTTTTTGGCGATTGAAACTCAGATCTAATTTTTCTTGCGGCTTCAAATCCACCCATTTCTGGCATGTGGGTATCCATTAATATTAAATCAAAATCTTGTTTCTGTAGCGCCTCTACGGCTTTAAAACCGGTATCTACCATATAAGTTTCTACTTCCCAAGATTTTAAAATCTTGTTTACCATAAACTGGTTCACCAAGTTGTCTTCAGCAATTAAAATTTTAATACCCTTCAACTGTTTTAGATCTGGATTAAATTTAATCATCAAACCAGCATTGTCTTGGTGTAATTTAAAGCTAGCTGTAAAGGTAAATACACTTCCGTGGTCAACCACGCTTTCTACGGCTAGTTTGCCGTCCATCAAGTCAACCAGTTTTTTAACAATAGTTAAACCTAAGCCTGTGCCGCCATATTTAATAGCTGTTTCTTCGTCGGCTTGTTCGTACGATTCAAACACGTTTGCTATGCGACTTTTTGGAATTCCAATACCCGTGTCAATTACCTCAAATTTTAAGCGTACGGCATTTTCACGCATCGATTCTGTAGTAACACGTAGTTTTACCTCGCCTCTATTCGTGAATTTAATGGCATTGCTAAGCAAGTTCATTAAAATTTGGTTGAGTCTTAAAGCATCAGCCATAACATAGTGTGGTACATCTGGCGATACCTCTAATGTTAATTCAATTAGCTTCTCGTCGGCTTTGAATCTTAAAATATCTGTAACAGATTTTAGCAATTCGTTTAAATTGATATCCTTAGTAACAATAGAAAACTTGCCAGACTCTATTTTTGAGATATCTAAAATATCGTTAACTAAACCCAATAAAGATTGAGACGAAATTTCTAATAATTTGATCATCTCTAATTGAGTAGCTGTTAACTCCGTATTTTGCAGCAAGCTAGAGATGCCAATTATTCCGTTGATAGGCGTACGCAATTCATGACTCATGTTTGCCAAAAAAACCTCTTTAACTTTTTAGCTTTTAAAGCCTCATCTTTTGCTTGGATCAGTTCAGTTGCATATTCTTTTTGATGAGAGATATCGCTCGCATTTAAAAAAAATGTATCTTCTTTAAACGTAACCCTACACTCAAACCAAATTTTTTCACCTGTAAAATTAACGAGTTGAGTTTCAAAAGAAGTTGTGACTTTTGATTTTGGAATTTTATTTAAATTAGCTATGAAATCAATTTTAGAATCCTCGTCAACAAAATCGGTTATTTTTTTATCAACAAACTCTGCTTGTTTATAGCCGATAACTTTTTCTACGGCTTGACTTGCTGTTTTTATTCTGAGATTTTTGGCGTCTATAGCACATATTATATCAGCGCAATTATTGATAACGATGGCGAAATTTTCAAGCTCTTCGTTTTTTTGTTTAATAAGATTTTGGGCAGTTGCAAGCTGTATAAATGAATCTACTTTAGCTGCCGTTATGTATGGATCTAAAGGTTTATGCAAATAATCAATACCGCCGGCATTGTAACCCTTGATGGCGTATTTTGATTCTTTAGATATGGCGGTAACAAAAATAACTAATATGTCTTTAGTTCTAGGGTTCGCTTTTAACATATCAACTAACTCAAAGCCATCGATATCTGGCATTTGTACATCAACTAAAGCAATAGATATATTATTTTCCCATGCTAATTTCAGAGCTTCGTTTGGAGAAGTAGTTGATATAATATTAATGTCGTCTCTCTGAATTAATGCTTTTAAAGCAATGATGTTCTCTTCTCGGTCGTCTATAATTAAAATATTGATTTTTTGCATGATTTAGAATATTGCGAAGGAAATTGTCCGAACGAAATCTTTATTCGCCTTAGCCAATTATAATTAGGGTTTTACGTAGAAATCGCTTTTTTGTTGTCTTTTGTTTTTTAGACTGACAGTTACAAAATACGTTGATAAATATTTTGTTTTGTATCAATTAATTTTAATCTCTTTTTTAATTCTTCACTTCTAATTACTTCTTTAGAGCCTAAGCAAAGAAACCCGAAAATACTCAAACTATCTATTAATAGTTCAAGTACTCTATTTTGAAGGTGTAAGTTAAAATAGATCAAAACATTTCTACAGCTTACTAACTGGAATTCGTTAAAAACACCGTCAGAAATTAAGTTATGTACAGAAAATAAGCAGTTTTTACGTAGTTCCGAGCTTATAATTGTGTTGTTGTACTGTACGGTAAAATAATCTGAAAATGGCTTTACTAATTTTATTGATGCGTAATTTTGTTCAAATATTTTCATCTTTTTTAAGTCGTATATCCCGGATCGAGCCTCCTCAAGTACTTTGGTGTTAATATCTGTACCATAAAAAAAAGATTTATGATAAATTTCTGACTCTTCAAAAAGAATGGAAAAAGAATAAAGTTCTTCGCCGGTGGCCACGCCCGCATTCCAAACTTTAACACGCTGGTATGATTTAAGGTAAGGAATTACGTTGTGTTGTACACTTTTGAAAAACTCTGCATCTCTAAACATCTCTGTCACGTTAACCGTGATATTATTGACTAAAAGATGTAAGAAATCACCTTCATTAATTATTTTGGCCTTTAACTCAAAAACTGATAGGGAAAGTTTTGATAGGAGCGCCTCAAAACGTCTTTTTAATGACGCTTTGCTGTAATTAGAAAAGTCGAAATCGTGGATATTTTTGATAAGCGCTATAACTTCATCTAAGTCCTGTTCAGTCATTATTTAAGTATCAAGTATCAAGATGCAAATATCAAGATGCAAGTGTTATCTGCCAAATTCAATTGTTTTATTCATTTTCTTATTCTATCATTCAACAATTCAGTCCTTCAATCATTATTTTACCCCGCCAACCAAACTTTAATTAAACTCAACAATTTGTCTACATCAACCGGTTTTGTAATGTAATCATTAGCTCCTGCGTTGATACAGTTGTCGCGATCCTCTTTCATCGCTTTAGCCGTTAATGCGATAATTGGTAATTTCTTCCATTTCGGGTTTTTTCTGATCTCAATCATGGTTTCATAACCATCCATTTTTGGCATCATAATATCCATTAAAACCAGATCCACTTTTTCCATCTCTTCAATTTTCACAAGTGCTTCTTCTCCGTCGTTTGCAATCTGTACTTTAAAACCAAAACCATCTAAAACGGCGCTTAAAGCAAATATATTTCGCATATCATCATCCACCAATAAAATGCATTTGTCTTTTAAGTTTTCGGTGCTTATAGCCCTTGTTTTAGTTTTCTGTTTGTTTTCTTGCAGCTTAACTTGATGCAAGAAAAGGCTTACTTCATCTAAAATTCTATCGCTAGATTTTGTAGATTTCATTACCGTAGCATCCGAGTATTTGAGCAAACGATTTAGTTTTTCTTGATCGAGTTCCATCGCTGTGTTGATGACAACCGGTAAATGTTTGTAGTCTTCGTTTTCTTTAATTTGCTCTAAGAGATCTATTCCTGATATATCCGGAAGGTTTAAATCCAAAATCAAACAATCAAAAGATTGCTGTTTTAACAGCTCCAAAGTTTCTGCGCCTGTAAAAGCTTGCTGAACGTTTATGTTTTTACTTCTAAACATTTCAGCAAGTGCGTCACTTTGAATTTGATGATCTTCTACCAGTAAAATATTTTTATAATTGGTTACACTGCCGGTATTGGTAATTTGACTAAAAATATTGTCTAAGGCGCTTAGTTCGATTGGTTTTTTGATGAATGATAATGCGCCGGATTGAATTGCTTTTGTGCTTCTTTGGTCTCCTGCAGACATTATATGTACAGGTATATGTGCGGTTTTACTATCCGACTTTAATAGTTTAAGCACTTTCCATCCGTCAATACCTGGAAGCATTACGTCTAATAAAATAGCGTCCGGTTGTGTGTTTGCTGCCGTTTCAAAAGCTAGGTCGCCGTTATCAATCTGTGTTACTTCGAAACCCTTTTTTTCTCCATACTCTTTTAAAAAGTCACAGAAAACTTTGTCATCTTCTACTACTAGTAAACTAAGTGTTCCTCCGTTTAATTTCGGCTTTGGCTCAAGCAAACTGTCAAATCTTCTTTCAAGTTGTTTCGGTAGGCTCACATCACGCAATGGATTCATCGCCTGTTTTTCAGCTTTAATAACATTGTCTTGTTTAAGCGGAATTATCAACGAGAATTTGCTTCCTTCTTTAACCACACTTGACAGGGTAATTTCGCCACCCATGTATTTGGCTAATTCTTTGGAGATAGATAAGCCTAAGCCTGTGCCGCCAAATTGTCTGCTGGTGGAACCATCTGCCTGTTGAAATGCTTCGAAAATGAGTCGTTGTTTTTCTTCTGGAATACCAATTCCCGTGTCGCTAATCTCGATTTTTAAATTTTTATCGTTCTGTAAAGAGAACGAAACTTTAATTTCGCCATTTTTTGGGGTGAATTTAAAGGCATTAGATAACAAGTTTTTTAGAATTTGTTCGGTACGGAATCTGTCGATTTCTACTTCTTGCGGTAGGTTTTTATCAAATGAGAACTGGTAGTTTATTTCTTTTGATTTTGCTAGTTCTGTAAATAGCATTTTTAAATCATCTGCTACTTCCTTAATATCTATGTTTTCATAAACTAAATCTATTTTACCCGATTCTATTTTGGCTAAATCCAAAATATCGTTGATTAACTGCAATAAGTCATTTCCAGCCTTAAATATGACGTTAGCATACTTCTCCTCATCGGCTGATAAGTTTTTTGTTTTATTGTCTTTTAAAATTCGAGCTAAAATTAAAATACTGTTTAATGGAGTTCTAAGCTCATGACTCATGTTAGCTAAAAACTCAGATTTGTAACGGCCGCTAATCACTAACTCTTCCATTTTAAGAACAATTGCTTCGCGAGCTTCTTCTATTACTTTATTTTTCTCCGATAATAATCTAGCCTTTTCTTCAAGCTCGGCGTTGCTTTCTCGTAACTCTTCTTGTTGAACCCTCAATTCTTCTTCAGAAGCTTGCAGCATTTCTGTTTGGTGGATTAACTCCTCATTGGTTACCTTAAGTTCCTCTTGTTGAGTTTCTAACTCCTCCGCTTGATGTTGGGTTTCTCTAATCAAGTTAGTCATCTTCACTCTAGCTTGTGAGGCATTTATACCAATACCAATAATTGAATTAATGTTATCAAGTAAGGATAATACTTTTGGGGATATTGGCTGTACAAACGCAAGCTCTAATACTGCCTTTACATTAGATTGATAAAGTACAGGTTCAATAAGCAAGTGTTTAGGCTTTGTGTTGCCTAAACCTGATTTTATTTTAATATAATCTTCAGGTATGTTATCCCAAATTTTTCTTTTCTTTTCCTTTGCAACTTGCCCAACAAGTCCTTCATTAATATTAATTTGATTATTATCAGTTCCTGAATATGCGTAAACTGCTGATTTAGTAAGTGTTTCTGAATTTTCTTCATCTACTAAGTAAATCACTCCCATTTCTGCACCAACATATTTGGCTATTTGGGTTAGCAAACTACTCGTTCGTACATGAACATCTTGCGCACCTCGCATTGCGTCGTCAATAGTTGTAGAGCCAGAAATTAACCATGTTTTTTCTTTGTTTTGTTTAAATAGCTTCGCTAGGTCAATATTGATTACACTCAGCTTGTCTTTGGCCTTTCTCTGGGTAGAAAAAGCATCTTCGATGAATTTAAAAAGTGTTAAAATAATTATAAATATTAAAGCCGACCCTCCAAAAATGATTAGAATAGCTTGTTGAATTGATTTTTTAGAAGAGTCTGTTCTCTTAATTAACAAAACACTTTCAACAGCAATCATTTTTTTGATTTGGGCTCGAACCGCATCCATCTGCTTTTTGCCCAAAATTAGTTCAGCAGTTAATTTGGAGTTGGCTGTATCCTCGCTCTTTTTAATGTTAAGTACCTCAGCTAAATGCTTAAGTCTATGTTGGGTTAACACTTTTAGTTTTTTGGTGTTCTTAACCTGAATAGGATTGTCAGTAACTAATTTAGTTAACTCCGTTAAATTTTTTTCTACTTGATTTACTGCATCCCGATAAGGTCCAAGAAACCCTTCTTTTTTAGTTAGTAAAAACCCTCTTTGACAAGCTTCAGCATCGATTACAAATTTGAGCATATCTTCACAGCTACTAATCACTTTTTCTGTGTGATTTACCCAAACTTGCTCTTTACTAATGTTTTGTAGACTTTTATAAGAACTGTAACCAACCAAAAAAACCAGTGCCATGGAAACGCTGATACCGATTACAATCCAAGCTTTAAAACTTATTCTTTTTTTCATTCAATGAAAGTTTATTAGGAGAAGATAGGAATATTTAAAACAAAAAAAATCCTAAAAGCTAATTTTAGGATTTATCAATTGAAGTGGGTTCAACCTACTTCTCCATGATTCCCATCTTCTCGGCGAAATGAGCACAGTAATCTCTTAAATCCTCTACTATGTTTTTCTCACCTGTTGCTCTTAAAAAGCTATCGCCCATGGTTTGTAAAGTTTCGTAAAAAAACCGTTTCATTTCGTCGGCCGGCATATCTTTAGTCCATAAATCAATACGTAAACTGTTTTTGAAATTATGATCCCATAAAGCTAACATCATTGATTTTACAGCCAATGCTTCTTTATTTTCAGAATCTGTGGATTCCCAAGTTATATTCTCTGGGACATTATTATCATCTAACTCTATTGTTAATTTAATCTCTGCTTTTTTCATGCTTTTTGAAAAATAATCATCAATACTACTATTATTAAAATAAATGAACCTTGGATTAACCAGATCCATTTTTTGCTTTCTATAAACCTTCTAAATAAAAGGTCTGTTAAAAATAAAATTAAGGTTAACGCTAAAGTATAAGCTATTTTAACGCCTTTCCCAATACCTATTGTTTCACCTTCTAAGCCTAACAATATATATAAAACGTAGGTAAAGCAAAGCGCAGTTACCAAACTTATAGGCGTTATTTTTAAGTTACGCCAGTTCATTATTTATACTTTTTCTTTTTGGCGTCGCTCATTTTCATGCCGTTAGCTTTAGCTCTGCCGGTATTAAATTTTTTCTTTTGCGATAAGGTTTTCTTTTCGTGGAAAGCACCTTTAAAATCAGGATCTTCCTTACGCTTTTGATCATCTATTTGCTTATCAATCGCTTGACGTTCTTCATAAGCTGTTTCTTCAATAAAAACCTTTTCGGGGATGTTTGCTACCGTGATTTGCTGGCGAATTAATTTTTCAATTTTATTGATGAAATGTTGTTCAGCGGGGTTGCAAAAAGTAATTGCTTTACCTAAATTATAGGCTCTACCGGTACGGCCGATACGGTGTACATAATCCTCGTAAATTACCGGCACATCAAAATTGATAACGTGTGTAACGTCTGAAACATCAATTCCACGAGCGGCAACATCTGTAGCAACCAATATTCTTACTTCATCATTTTTGAATGCGTTGATGGAATTGATACGCGTGTTTTGCCCTTTGTTGGCATGTAAAACTTTTACATGACTTTCATTAAATCGGCGGAGTAAAAACTTGTAAACGTTTTCTGCATTCGCTCTACTTCGACAGAAAATAATTAGTTTTTTTACTTCCGGGTCATCCTCCACAAAAACCTTTAGCAAGTTAATTTTTGTTTTGAAGTTAGGTACATGATATAAAGTTTGTTCAACAGTAGTTGCCGGTGTAGCTTGTGGCGTAACCTCAATTTTGGTTGGCCATAGCAAGAAGTTTTCTGCCAGTTTCTCTATCCGTTCGCTCATCGTGGCAGAAAAAAGCATGTTCTGACGCTTTCGTGGTACTACTTCCAAAATTTTGTTGATTTGAGGCATAAAGCCCATATCCATCATTTTATCAGCCTCGTCTAAAACTAAAACTTCTAATTTTTTGGTTACAATATGCCCCTCTAAATACAAATCCATGAATCTTCCGGGAGTAGTTATTAAGATATCTAAACCTTTTTTTAAGTTTTCAATCTGCGTTTTTGGCCCTAAACCACCGTAAATTACAAAAGAACGTAAATCTGTGTTTTGCGAATATATTTTAACGTTTTCCTCAATTTGCATGGCCAACTCTCGCGTGGGTGCCACAATTAAGCCGCGTATATCGTTACCTTGAGCATATTTCAGCTTCATAATCATGGGTAAAACATACGCAGCGGTTTTTCCAGTGCCGGTTTGTGCAATACCTAAAACATCTTGCCCGTTTAAAATGGGCGGAATGGCTTTCTCCTGTATAGGCGTTGGTTGTGTGTAACCCGCGTCTGCAATGGCAGTTAACACCTGTTTGTTAAAACCAAAATCCTCGAATGTTTTTGACATGGCGCAAAGATACGATTGTAAAATTAATTAATGAGAGGGTGCGTTAATGATTAAAAGATGAAAGATTGAAGGAATGAATGAAAATAAATTGAATAAATAGAATGATTGAAATAGTTTTCAATGATAGAAGGATTGCAGAATTTTGAATTATAGAAGGATAGAATGATTGAATAACCAGAAAAGCCGTTCGGCTCTGTGGCGTTTGCGCTCTAGAGCAAAATGACGTTATTTAGCTTTTGCAATATGTGATAAATCGAATTTAATACGAGAGAAGGATTTATTGTGGAAAGATAATTTTACTACTTACTACTTACTACTTACCACTTACTACTCAAACTTTACACTTTCGACTTTTTACTATTGACTTTCCCTTACAATATCTTTACTTTGCTATATGGCAAAATACATCATTAAAAATGCGACAATTGTTAACGAAGGTAAGCAGCAAGTTGCTGACGTATATATTAATAATCAGAGGATTCAGAAAATAGGACAAAATTTGTCTGGCAATGGAGCTAAAGAGATAAACGCTGAAGGAAAGTATCTGTTTCCGGGATTTATTGATGATCAAGTGCATTTTCGAGAGCCTGGGTTGACGCATAAAGCAGAAATTTATACGGAGGCTAAGGCGGCAGTTGCTGGAGGGATTACCTCGTTTATGGAAATGCCAAATACAGTTCCGAATGCGTTAACGCAGGAGTTATTGGCGGATAAGTACGCCATTGGTGCTAAAAGATCCTTGGCCAACTACTCTTTTTTTATGGGCGCTTCTAATGATAATTTAGAAGAAGTTTTAAAAACCGATGTAAATAATGTCTGTGGAATAAAGGTTTTTATGGGTTCATCTACCGGGAATATGTTGGTAGATAATGAAAAAACTTTAGATGGCATTTTTAGAAATGCACCCATATTGGTGGCTACCCATTGTGAGGATGAAGCAACCATAAGAAAAAATATGGCAATTTTTAAGGAAAAATATGGTGATCATTTGACGCCTGAAATGCATCCTTTGATTAGGAGTGAGGAAGCTTGTTATTTGTCATCTTCTTTGGCGGTAAGCTTAGCAAAAAAATATAACACGCGTTTGCATATTCTACATATATCTACCGGTAAAGAAACCTTTTTATTCGATAATAAAACACCCTTAAAAGATAAACGCATTACGGCTGAGGCTTGTATTCATCACCTTTGGTTTTCTGCGGAGGATTACAAGACGAAAGGAAACTGGATTAAGTGGAATCCTGCGGTAAAAACTAAAGAAGATCGTGACCAAATTTTGAGAGCGGTACTAGATGACCATATTGATGTAATTGCAACGGATCATGCCCCGCATACTATAGAAGAAAAATCTCAATCCTATTCCAAAGCACCATCTGGGGGGCCACTTGTTCAGCATGCTTTCAACGCTTTGTTTGAAATGTATCACGAAGGAAAAATTAGTCTGGAGAAGATTGCCGAGAAAACAGCGCATAATTTGGCCATTTGTTTTCAGATGAAAGATCGTGGTTTTATTAGAGAAGGTTATTTTGCTGATTTGGCTTTAGTTGATTTGAATGCATCTTATAAGGTGAGTAAAGAAAATATTTTGGCAAAATGTGGATGGTCGCCGTTTGAAGGGCAAAAGTTTAACTCGCAGATCACGCATACGTTTGTAAGTGGTCATTTGGCTTTCGAAGACGGGGTATTTGATGAGGGAGTTTTAGGGGAGCGATTGAGTTTCGAGAGATAGTTGTTGTTTTTAACCACAGAGGTTACGGAGGTTTTCCACAGAGAATCACAGAGTTAAACGGTGTTTTTTTAACTGCGGAGGATTCTGAGGTCGTGGCGGTGGAGTGAAAGTTAAATGCTCAGGAATTTTACATTCGCATTAACGATAGTAACGACATCCTTTTTGCTCTTATTACGAACGCAATTGAGCAAAAAGATATAGTGAATAGCCGCAAAGGGGTCATTTTGTGACGTTTTAAAATGCCCAAATTGACATTAAATAAAGTTTACGACGATAAAAAAGCGGTATAGTTTGGGAAACCACCGCTTTTTAACACACATATTTGAATTATATAAAGACTTTACGCCTTTATGGGAGAGCAAATTAGAAAACTCTTAACACATCCTTAATGAGGTATTTTATAAAACCTTTAGCAATTTTAAAGCGGTTTTTTAGTTTAGTCATCATTCCAAAAATCGGCAATTTATCTCAAGGCTATATACTTAGTTATACGTATTTCTGAAAAATACCTAGAAGTGGGTAGGCTTTATTTTTGAACATTCAATTCAAAAAATTGCACAATTGGCAACATCTTGTTACTTTAGCGACGATGGAAAATTTTATAGTTTCTGCAAGAAAATACAGACCTGTTTTATTTGAAAGCGTTGTTGGGCAATTACACATTACCAATACTTTAAAAAACGCGATAAAAAATAATCAGCTTGCACAAGCTTTTTTGTTTTGTGGTCCGCGTGGGGTAGGTAAAACCACTTGTGCCCGTATTTTAGCAAAAACCATCAACTGCACCAATCTCACGCCACAATTTGAAGCTTGTGGAGTTTGTGATTCTTGCGTATCTTTTTTGAACGGAAATTCTTTCAATTTTCATGAGCTAGACGCGGCCTCGAATAACTCGGTAGACGATATCCGTAACCTAATAGACCAAGTGCGTATACCGCCACAAGCCGGCAAATACAAGGTTTATATTATTGATGAGGTGCACATGCTTTCGCAAAGTGCATTTAACGCTTTTTTGAAAACTTTAGAAGAACCACCTTCCTACGCTATTTTTATTTTAGCAACTACTGAAAAACATAAGATTTTACCGACTATTTTGTCTCGTTGTCAGATTTTTGACTTTAATAGGATTAGGGTTGAAGACATGGCAAATCATTTAGCCAGCATTGCTGCAAAGGAGAATGTAACCTACGATATGGATGGTTTACACCTAATTGCGCAAAAAGCAGATGGTGGTTTACGAGATGCCTTGTCCATGTTTGATCAGATCGTAAGTTTCTCTAACAAAGTATTAAACTATCAGGCGGTAATTGATAATTTAAATATTTTAGATTACGATTATTACTTTAAGCTAACGGATTTACTGCTAGCGCAAAACACTCCAGGAGCACTTTTATTGTTTGATGAGATTTTGAATAATGGTTTTGATGGAAATCATTTTATTACAGGTTTAGCTTCCCATTTACGTAATGTGCTTATTTGTAGAGATGCCAGTACGGTTAAATTATTGGAGGTTAGTGATAACATTAAACAGAAATATTTGGAGCAGGCAAAACAGGCTCCCGCTTCATTTTTAATTAGTGCTTTAAATATCGCCAACCAGTGCGATTTGAATTATAGGATTAGCAAAAACCAGCGTTTACAGGTTGAGCTCACGCTCATAAAAATTAGTCATTTGGCACAGGCTTTACAATTAAGCCAAACCGAGAGTGTTCAGCTTTTAGCTGAGCAACTAAAAAAAAAACCTAAAACTTTAGTAGAAGACGAGCAAGTACCTTATCAAAAAAGTACTGCAAATGCGGTTGAAAATCTGGTTTCCGCTACCAAATTAAAAGTTGCTGCCTTACCAAAAGTTGAGGACAAACCTTTACCTCCAATTTTGCCAAAAGCTAATGGAATGCCACCGCCCATAATTCCTGGTCAGTCTTTACTGAATAAAAATTTAAAAACTT